>NZ_AP017313.1:634389-1268779 GCF_002355435.1 Mucilaginibacter gotjawali | reverse complement strand
CCAAAAGATGAAAATACCTTCCAAAGCGTGTATTGAGCTAAATAACAAAGGAACCGAATACATGATGAATTATCCGATGAATGGGAAAGACGGATTGTTAAAAGCCATCGACTTTTTTAACCAGGCAATAGATTGTGAACCTTCATTTTTACTCGCGTATGAAAATTTGGCACATGCCTATGGCCGTAATCAAGACTATAAAAAAGAACTTTCTGCTTATAATAAAGCGTTAACTCTATCCAATAATGATCCGTCGATTATTACAGAAAAAGCGGAAGTATTTGAGAAAATGAGCATGTTAGACTCTGCAAAAAGAGATTACCAATTTGCGCGACAAAGCTTTGGCGATAGTCTTTCAAATCATCCTGATGATGCAAATTTAGTAAGTGGTTTCGTCCTGGTGATAGCCCTAACGGAAGGCAAAGATGCAGCTATCAAAGAATTAAACGCACAACTTAAAATGCACCGAAGCCTATCATCCAAACTATCCTATGAATATGCATTTTATAAAGATTTTGATAGACATGCCTATATCTATGGATTGACAGTTGAGACGAAATAAAGTCGTTTTATACTTTGTTGGTTTCACCTCTTCAAATAAACAAAATACTGCCCCGAAGGATAAGGCGGCGAAGTCAACATAACACTATTGCTGGTTAAGTTTGAAATGGTAAAAACCGCCGGTGGCGTAATAACCCCCATTCCGTGTCCGTCAACAGTATAAATGTTAATACCGACAGATTTTACCCCGTTCAGGCTATAAATGCCGGTCATATAATCCTGGTGATCCTGGATGGTCAGCGCTCCGTTTGCACCAAAATCATAATAGTCCGTTGTAAGCCCGGTAATTGTTGTATCAACGGCCCGGTTATACACTGTTTTATCGATGTTCCATTTCCCGGTGATCGAAGATGGATTTGCGCTTCCGCCCTTTTTGCAGGCCGATAAACAAAATAAGAAACATGCGGCAATAAGTATTGAGTATTTATTTTTCATACATCGGGAATAAGTTGATTTTATATTTTTTTATGTTTTAATGTGTTACAATGCTCTTTTGTTTACCTGCTTAAACTAACTATTCGCTGCTGCGGCCCTGCAGGGGGCGTTAACATTGGCGACGCGATGGATAAGCTTTTAGCGTTAATGCCCCCGATCTGGCAGGTTGCAGACTGATTATTTAATATCGGCATAAATGAATTGATATCAATTTGCCTGCCCGAGGCCAGCTTAAAACTTAAAGTATCCAAAATAGCGCCTTCTTTTATGTAAATGTGGCCGTCGGCAACAAAATCAAAATAATCTCCGGCCTGCCCAATATAAACTGCAGGGTTGGTTCCGGTATTTACCCCTGCATAAGTAGTATCGCTCACAACGTTCCACTTACCCAAAAGTAACGCCTGGGTTTTTAAAGTTGAATCCATCGCCGATGTTATTTGTTTGATATGCGGTTGTATAGCCTGCATCTTAGTACAGGCATTAAAGCCAAGCGCTATAATGGCCCCCATAGCTATTGATACCCTTGTTTTCATATCGCAGGTGCTTATTTTAACTTCTTTTTTTTAAGGACCAATTATTTCAAAAGCTACCGTGCCCTTGTATAATAACTATCGGCAGTAACTTTATATACGCTGCTGGTATCTACGTTTTCGTGCAGCACCAGGGTGTTGGCATCCAGCTGAATTATTTTAACTGTATCGGGCCCGGGTTGCGAACAATTATAACAAGTGGGTATAAAACCAAGCTGCAAAATCAGTAATGAGCCGCTTACTTTATACCAACGGTAGTACGCCTTGCCGCCCAGTGGCTGTCCATTACCATTTAGCGGGCTGCTTTTACCGGTTACCGTAAAAATAGTAGCCCCCGACGATACAAACGCAGTATTATCATTATTAAACTGCCAGTAATAAGTGGTATCAAAATCCATAGCCGGATAAGTTGCGCTGGCCGTTGCGCCCGTGCTAATGGTTTGCTGGTTGATGGTCAGCTTATTTTGGTACCACCTGCCAACTATAGAAGCTGAGCTTTTATTTGAACTGCCCTTTTTGCAGGCATACAGGCAAAGCGCCAGGGCAGCCATAATGAATAAATACTTTATTTTCATCTTTTGCGGTTTACTTGTTAAAAGGGCAACACCTTTAATTGCCTTTTGTATAATACGTTCTATAAGTAAAAGTAGCACCTGCACCCTGTAAGGTATAAAACAAAACCATATTTTTGGTATCAAGCAATTCAATCGTTTCGGTAACCGGGCCGGGGTTTGTTGAATTGGTGGCAGGGTGCAAAAAGGTTGAGCTAAGGGTTAATACCGTTCCGGACACGTTATAAGTAAACTTATTTATACCATTAATAACTGTACCTGCGCCATCGGTAAATACGGCTTTCCCGTTAACTTCAAAATCGCCCGATGAAGAAACCAATGCCGAATCCCTGCTGCTGAATTGAAAAAAATCGTTTGAATTAAACGAAACGTTGTTATAAATGGTATCAAGTTTTTGGTTTAAACCGCCATACTCAGCAGTAACCTCTTCTTTGTTTACATACCATTTTCCAATAATTGAACCTGAATTACTTGCGGAGAAATCCTTTTTGCAGGAAAATAAACAAAGCTGCAAACCGGCAATCAGGATAAGTAAAAGTTTAGTTTTCATATTGGCTTAGCGTTTAATATTTACCAATACGAACACGTTTACCAAAGTGATACATCTTGTATCAATAATTTAACTCGTGATCATAACAAAACCTCACCTCTGTGTTCTCAGTGCCTGCTTTGTGCCCTCAGTATTTGAATTTTTACCGCAGAGACCACAAAAAGATGCGCAAAGTAACGCAAAGGATAATTAAGCTGTCTATATCTTTCAGCCACTAAATCACCAACCTTTCCCGACAGCCAATGACTTAATGACTTAATGACCTGATGACTCAATGACCCTATTACTTCCCCTTAAACTCCTGGTTGGTAAACGGTGGTGTCTCAGGCGTTTTTATCACGTTAAATTCGTGGTGCGTGGTTTGGTGGCAATCGTTACAACTTTTAGTTAACAGGATAAAGCCTTTTTGAAAAGCTTGCAGATTTTTTGCCTTTATGGCGCTGCTTAAACTATCAAGCGCGGGGTAAATTATTGGCAACGATTTTACCTCGGGCCTGTCGTTGCAATATTGTTTTACATCCTCAAGCGTCTCTTTTATCTCCCCTACTTCAAAGTTTGCCAGCGCCCAGTTCTGGTTTTTGCCTGCATACCATATTTTGGCGTGATGGATCTGTATGCCCATCATAAATTCGCCAAGGCCCGGTCGGTAGGTTTGCGCCAGCTTTTTGTTCAGGCTGTCAGCCTGTGCCCGCAACTGCGCGCTGTTATCGCCGCCGCCACAAGCCGAAAGCAGGGTTAAGGCACATGTAAATGCCGATATTAAAAAAAACACAGGGGTATTTCGTTTCATGTTTTAAAGTTAAATAATGTTTGTAATTTATGGCAACCTATTTTATTCCCCTCAATTTCACTATCTTGGTTTTTAAATCATCACAATTCAAATCCTTATGGCTAACATCACCGCCGAACCGCTGCAGTGGTCCACCACCCAAAAAGTGGCCTTTCGTTTTTTCCTGCTGTTTTTTTTATTGTTTATATTTTTTGACCCCAACGGTGTAATTCCGTTTACCGATGACCTTTTCAACTATTATATCCGGCCATTTCATTCGCTCATCCCCTGGCTGGCAAAACACATCCTGCACCTGGCAAAACCTATTACCATTTTTACCAATGGCAGCGGCGATACCACGTATGATTATGTAACCATACTGTTTTTGACTTTTGTTTCGGGGCTTGCAACCATGGTTTGGTCCATCACAGGCCGCAATACGTCCCATTATAACAAATTGCTGTATTGGCTTACTGTTGTTATACGCTACTATGTGGCCATAACAATGGTTACCTATGGCAGCATTAAGGTCATCAAGCTGCAATTCCCTGTGCCATCATTAAGTAAACTGGTTGAGCCGATGGGTAATATGTCGCCCATGGGCCTTGCGTGGAGCTATCTGGGCCTGTCAACCGGTTTTAATTATTTTGCCGGCTGCGCCGAGTTAGCCTGCGGCATGCTGCTTTTTTTCCGCAAAACCACAACACTGGGGGCTATCATTGGCCTGGTAGTAGCCGGCAACATTATGGCCATTAATTATTGTTTTGATGTACCGGTAAAAATACTTTCAACCTTCCTGGTGCTGATGTGTATATTTTTACTGGTAAAGGACCATATACGGCTCATCAACTTCTTTTTCCGCAACCGGGAGGCACTGCCTGCTAACCTGTCGCCGCACCGGTTTAAAACACGGTGGAAAAATATAACGCTGTGCGTAATTAAATATGCAGCGGTTATTTACGTAGTAATCGGCAACCTTTACAGCGCCTATAGCGCCGGCAAACAATATGGCGACAAGGCCAAACGCCCCCCGCTGTATGGCCTTTACAAAGTAGATTATTTTGTAAAAAACAAAGATACCCTGCCCCCTTTAACCACCGATACGCTGCGCTGGAGCAAGTTCATTGTAAGCCTGTATGATGGGTATGCGCAGATCAGTTACATGAATGATAGCCTTAAAAATGTAGCGATAAAACCTGATACCGTAAAACATCAGGTCGTTTTTAATACTTATACAGATACCCTGCATAAATTCAAGTTTACCTATACCATTCAAAAACCCGGCGTTTTGGTACTGGCAGGCAAATGGAAACAGGATTCGCTGCACATCAGGCTGCGCCGGTATAACGAAAATGATTTCCTCCTGTTGAAACGCGGCTTCCATTGGGTGAACGAATACCCGTTAAACAGATGATTTGATTTACGATTCAAGATTTAAAAATTGGTAATGTTTTAAAACAACAAAGGCGGATAAACCTATCCGCCTTGCCCTCATTTTTAATAATCAATGTAAACCTACCTGATTCTCTTTTAAACGTAACTTACCATACAATTCTGAATCCAAAATCGTAATTCGTAATTCGTAAATTACTCCTCTCCTTCCAGCTTGCGTTTGCCGCTTTCCTGGTGTTTTAATATTTTGGCTTCTACGTAAAATATAATCTCTTCGGCAATATTTTTTGCCTGATCGCCCACACGTTCAAGCTTGCGGATGATGGAAAGAATATAAAGCGCCTCGGGTAACGAATTCAAATCCGCCCGGATCAACTCGGCAATAGCAACCGGCGCCTTCTCGTTAATTTCATCCAAAACATCATCGCGCTTAAATATGCTGCGCGCAAGGGCGGTATCCTCTTTTTCAAAGGCCATCCTTGTATCAATTAATATATTTACCGATTCATCGTACATACGCAGCAACTGGGTGCTTTCTAATTTTTTGGCATCAAAATTCTCCTTAGCTTCAACCACATACAGTGCTATGCCGGCCGCAATATCACCTATCCGCTCCAAATTGGTATTTATTTTAAGCGCGGCCAGCAAAAACCGCAGGTCAACAGCTACCGGGCAGTACAACGCAAAAATATTTTCGCAGTCCCTGTCAATCTTAAGTTCAAAAGAGTTTACGCGTTTTTCTTTAATTAAAACCTCGCGCGCAAGGTCCTTATCAAACGTAATCAAAGCTTCTTTGGCCTTGTTCATTTGCGATTGAACCAGCATCCACATGCTAACCAACTCTTTTTTTAACGCGGTAATTTCGGTTTCTAATGGTGTCATAATTGGCCCCCTAACCCCCTAAAGGGGGAATTTTAAGTTTGTTAAATTTATTTTTTAAGATAATCTCTTCAGTCACCCGTTTTTTCTCCCCCTTTAGGGGGCCGGGGGGCTAACTAAACCTTCCTGTTATATAATTTTGTGTACGTACATCGCTTGGCGCGGTAAACATTTGTTTGGTATCGTCAAATTCAACCAGTTCGCCCACATAAAAAAACGCGGTTTTATCGCTTACACGCGCAGCCTGCTGCATATTATGTGTAACGATGATCAGCGTATATTTTTCTTTCAGTTCGTGAAATAATTGTTCAACGCTCGAGGTAGATATAGGGTCGAGGGCCGATGTAGGTTCGTCAAACAAAATTACTTCAGGCTCCATGGCAATGGCGCGCGCTATACATAAACGCTGCTGCTGCCCGCCCGAAAGGAAAGTTCCTTTTTTATGGAGGGAATCTTTAACCTCATTCCACAAAGCTGCCGAGGTTAATGATTTTTGCACGATATTATCCAGATCAGCCTTAGGTACTTTTAGGCCGTTTAGCTTATAGCCCGCAATAACGTTATCATAAATACTGAGGTTGGGGAAGGGATTTGGACGTTGAAACACCATGCCTATTTTATACCTTACATAAATAGGGTTCATGGTATAAATTTCATCCGAATATAATTTTAACGATCCCTTTGCCGTAGCGCCCGGTATCAGTTCGTGCATGCGGTTAATACAACGTAAAAAAGTTGTTTTACCGCAACCTGATGGCCCCATTACCGCAACACACTGGTTTTTCTCAATGTTGATCGTCACATCTTTCACCACGTGATTATCGCCAAACCAGGCATTAAAATTTGAAGCGCTTACAACTGTATTTTCCATTTTCTTGTGATCAGTTTTGTAACTATGTTTAAAATTAATACAAACATTAATAATATAAATGATGCGCCCCAGGCCAGGTCGTGCTGGTCGTCATAGGGGCTGGTAGCATACGTAAATATCAGGTGGGGCAAACTCTCCATGGCGCCGGTTACATTGGTGGTTAAGTAGTTGCTGCCTAATGCCGTAAATAACAAAGGGGCAGTTTCGCCAATGATACGGGCAATAGATAAAATGATCCCCGATAAGATCCCCGCAAAACCGCAGGGAACAATCACTTTTAAAATTACCCGGTGATAAGGTACACCTAATGAAAGCGCCGCTTCCTTAAGCGACGGCGGTAACAGCAGCAGCGTTTGCTCGGTTGAACGGATAACGATGGGCAACATCATAATAGCCAATGCGATACTACCTGATATAGCCGAAAACCCGAAAGGCTTAACTATCCAGAAATAAACCACAATACCCATAACAATGGAAGGCACACCTTGTAAGATATCAACACATAAACCACTGTAGTAGGCCAGTTTGGTGCCGGGGTTTTCGCTCAGGTAAATGCCTGCCAATATACCCACAGGGATAGCCACCAGTGATGACATGCCCACTATAAGCAAACTGCCCACCAGCGCATTGGCAATACCTCCGCCTTTTTCGCCTTCAGGCGCAGGCACATGGGTTAAAAAATGCCAGTTAACCTGCATAACCCCCTGTTTAATAATGTATAGCAATACTATAATTAAGGGCAGGGTTACAACAAAGGCTAAAAATATAATGAATGATTTAAATAAAATACTCTTGGTATTTCTTATTCCTATTCGTGCATCCATGTGGTTAGTTGTTAGTGTATTTGGTAATTATCCGTTTGCCTATAAGGTTGATGATAACCGTTACAAAGAATAATACTAAACCAAGTTCAATAAGGGCCGATAAATACAAGGCGTGGTCAGCTTCGGCAAACTCATTGGCTATTACGCTGGCCATGGTATTACCCGGCCCAAAGAAAATATCTTTAAAAGTATGGGCAATAGCACTGGTGTTACCTATCAGTACGGTTACGGCCATAGTTTCGCCCAGGGCGCGCCCTAAGGATAACAGGATGCCGGCAAACAAGCCCGAACGGGTATAAGGCAAAATAACACTGCGGATCACCTCGAAACGGGTGGCGCCAAGCGCATAAGCGCCTTCTTTTAGTGGTGATGGCACCATGCGGATCAGTGAGGTTCCTAATGCTGCTGCGTAAGGGATAATCATTACCGCCAGCACAAGTGATGCGGTAAAAACACCTACGCCATAAGGCGCAACATGGATTTTTGTTTCTAACTGGCGCACAACCGGCACCAAAACAAACAGTGCCCAAAAGCCGTAGATGATGGAAGGGACAGCGGCGATAAGTTCAATAGTGTTTTTCAGCAGATCAGATAACCAGCCTTTTGGGTTATATTCTCCCAGGTAAATGGCTATCGCATACGAAAACGGTATCGAGATGATAAGCGCAGTAAAAGAGGTTAATAAGGTGCCGATCAAAAAAGGATAGGCGCCGTAGATGTTATTCACCGGATCCCAAACTTTACCCCATAAATAGCCGATCCCCAATGATTTGATAGATGGCCACGACTCGACGATCAAGGTTATAAAAACACCTACTACCAGCAGCAGGATGATAGCGCTCATCACAATCAATAAACGCTTAAAAACGGTTTCCCATTTCATCTGGCTGTAGGATAGATCCAGTCTTTTATTTTTATCCATAATTTTTCAGTATTTACGGGTAATCAATTCCAGCGTAAATGTCGCTTTTTATACTGTTAATTTTTAAAAGTATCTCCTGTTAAATAGCCGGTTGCCTGTTTTTTTGCCGAAAGGCTATTCAACAGAATTACCAGCCCCTATTTTAAGGGTACTGGTAATTGTGTTTATTTTGATCATTTACGGCTATGGATTTTTAAGGATCAACAACCCGGTAATCCGATCGTTTAATAATTATAATATTGCTTTACCGTTATAAGTTGCAGATTTTAAAATCTTTTCGGCAACTTTTACAGCTGATTTTGAAAGCGGTGCGTAATTTAAAGGTGCGCAGTCTTTTTGTCCATCGTGGATGTTATACCACAACAATTCTAACAATTGTTTAGCCCTTTCAGCTGAACGGCCGCCATAGTTTTGCTCTTTATAGATCAAAGCCCAGGTAAAGCTGGTGATAGGGTAACCTTTAGGGTTATCAGTGTTTGTTAACGATACTTTTGAATCAGCAGGTAAAGTTACGTTGCTTGATAAAGTAGTGGTTTCCAAAGTTGGGGTAATATATTTACCCGATTTATTTTGAACAGATGCATAAGGCATGTGGTTTTGGATAGCGTAAGCTAATTCAACATAACCAATAGCGCCCGGCGTTTGTTTAACCAAACCTTCAACACCAGCGTTACCTTTACCGCCTAAACCGGCTGGCCAGTTAACCGCACTTGCTTTACCTACTTTTTTAGCCCAGTCTTCATTAACTTTAGTTAAAAAGTCAGTAAAGATGAACGAAGTACCGCTACCGTCTGAACGGTGAACAACTACGATACCCAGGTCAGGCAATTTAACGCCAGGATTAGCATCAGCAATAAGCGGGCTGTTCCAGTTGGTTATTTTACCAAGATAAATATCGGCAAGGTCTTTACCGCTTAACTTTAAACCTGTTGCAACACCAGGAACGTTATAAGAAACTACAACAGCGCCTGAGGCCATAGGGATGTGTAAAACCGGTACACCGATCTTTTTGTCCTGCTCATCATTTAAGGGAGCATCAGAACCACCGAAATCAACGGTTTTGTTGGTGAGCTGCAATATGCCGCCGCCTGAACCGATTGCCTGGTAATTAACCTTTACATGCTTTGCAGCATCATACTCGGCAAATATTTTCGAAAACAGGGGATAAACAAATGTACTGCCCGCGCCTAACAGGGTATTATCCTGTGCTGAAGCTGACTGTGATAAGCAAATGCTGGCTATGGCCACAACTGCTAACTGTAAACTTTTAACTACTTTCATGGTTTTGTTTCTATTTTTAATTATAATTTTTTGTCCCTTGATATTATTTACCAAAAGTAAAGAAGAAGGTAAACCTAAACACTAAGGTATGGTCAGGGGCAACATAACCTGTTGTTGTAGAAGTTCTTTGATCTTTGTAATCAACTAACCAAACGTTTGGTTCGAAGTGTACGTTTTTGTATGGTGTATAATCTAAACCGGCAGTATAAAACTGTTCTTTAACGGTTGGGGTGTATGAACTATAGTTGGTGTTTGCTGCGTATGAATCAGCAGCAGTAAACTTAGTATCAGGATTGTAAGTATCGTAACGTGCAAAGTAGTTAAGGTTTTTAGCCAAACCGCCTTTTACCCAAATTGACAGGCCTTGTGCAGTTGCATCCTCAACAGTTTTGGTTGTTGAATTGGTAACACCATTGGTAAAGCTTTGTGTGTAAGCTTCAACACCAATTGTAATAGGTTTTGTGTTGTAGGCAGCAAATATTTTAAACATATTGTGTTGCTGACCGCCAATTGCAGCAGTTGCAGGAGCAGTTTTAGCAGCATCAGCATAAATATCTAAAAACAATTTCTTGTCGAAGAATTTTGCCCACAAATCGCCATAAACTATTTTATAGAAACCTGTGTTTGCATTGGCAGCTGATAATAAGCTGGCCTGGCTGTTGTTGCCTAACATTACCACGTAACCAAAGTTTTTAGTGGCCGGGTCAAATGTTCCCTGTAATGATGCACCTAAATCGTAAGAGTTGTTTTTGTGGAAATCGGTGATGGTTTTTTCGATTGAACGGTAACCCCAGGTTGCTTCTGATAAGCTGGTTGGGCCGTTGGTACCTGCTTCATTTAACGCGAAACCAGGCGTGCTTTGCATACCAATCACAAAGTCAGTTCCTGTCCAAAGGTCTCTTACCCTTAAGTTTGCATTTTTTATCCACAATGCCATTTTACCGTCAACCAGGTTGTCGCCATTTTGGATAGTAGTACCTGTTGCAGCGTTTGTATTTGCACCAGGCTCTGAAGCCAACAAGAATTCAGCTTTGAATTTCTTGGTGATCTCATAATCGTATCCTAAATAAACACGACGGAACTGGAATGCATTCCTGTAAGTAGGTACGCCTGAATAATTGGTTTCTCCACCTCTTTTGCTCAATGCACCAGCGCCACCTTCAGGTACGCCTGTAGCACTAACGAAATCGTTATCTGCGTGGGCGGTGTAATAAAAATCACCAAAGGTATAACCCCAAACTCTTCTTTGTGGTTTCCATGCGGTGTCAGGATCGGCTGCTTTTGCTTTTACTTCAGTAGTAGCAGCTGTTGCAGCAGGGATAGTTTCGGGTTTGTAATCAGCATGTGAAGCAGTAGTTGTGCTTTTAACAACAGTAGCTGGTGTGTTGCCATTATCGGCTAACGAAGTAGACTGGGCTTTAGCCGAAAAGCCTATTATCGTTAAACCTGTTAGTAAGGCTGCACTAAAAAGTTTTGTAAACGTTTTTTTCATTTTGATTGAGGATTAAATAATTTATGCCCCAAAGGTGCGTACGCTGCATTATCTTAATGTTAAGGAATGATTACCCTTTGATGATATTATGTAAATGTTAACTACACACACCAAATCCTTAAAAAAGCAACAAAATGGCGTTTCAGGCGTAATTTATTTTTATAAATATCTAAATAGCAATAAGTTAAACCAAAAGTTAAACTCAATGATTTTGGTAACACTAAGTTAACATTGGGCTGATTTTGGGGATGGTTAAGTTAACAGGCAGTGTTTTTTGTTAATATTGAGTGCGATTTCGTGATGCTGATAGCGATTCCCAAAACATGTGCCCGCAGCGCTTTTTATACTGAAAATGTCCGAAAACAAGCTGGCTTTGCTCCTTTTAACTGGTAGCGTTAATAAATAAAGCTGGCGGAAAAGATGCCAAATGGCCTAAAAACGCGTAAAATGAGCTCACAAACAAAAACACTTGCGCCATACGGCCCCTTGGAGAGGCCCGAAAAACATCAATCGAGTAGGAAGTAAGGGAGCGAAATTCTCCCTTACCATCCTCTCACACCACCGTACGTACCGGTCTGGTATACGGCGGTTTGTCAGAATAAAGATAACTGATGTTTCGTTTTCCAGAAGTATCTGTTCTCGAACCCTGTGTAGCCTAATTTGGTAAAGTACAGATTGTTAAGTGTCGTTTGTAGTATGGGGCTATGGGCTACCCGGCAGTATCCCTTACTGCTGTTTCCCCACTCATAAGCTTTCCATTTCTTAACGCCAAGCTTTATTAGCCGCTTCACCCTTGCTTTTGGTAGCTTCCATTGTTTCCATTGGCATATCCGTAAACGGGTTCGTACCAATTCATCCAACATTCGCATATGCGATTTTGCCGTGGCTATCCAAAAATAGTTTATCCAGCCCGTGATCACCGTCTCCAATTCCCTTATCTTTTCGGTTATTGGGTTCGGCTGGTTCCGCTGCGTATGCTGCCGAATCTTATCCTGAATCCGTTTTACCGTCAGATTCGATAGCCGTACCTCCCATTTTCCTTTGCTGCGATAGAAACAGAAGCCTAAAAGCGTGCTTTTCGCCGGGGCGCTGACTTTCGTCTTTGTCCTGTTCACTTTTAGCTTAAGCTCCTTTTCTATGTACCGGATAATGCTGCATTCTACCCTATATGCTGATTTCCAGTTCTTAAGGTAAATACTGCAATCGTCGGCATACCTCACAAAGCTGTGCCCGCGCCGTATCAGTTCCTTGTCCAGTTCATCTAACATGATGTTGGAAAGCAGAGGGCTAAGCGGTGAACCCTGTGGAGTGCCTTCCATTCGGACGCTTGAAACCCCGCCTTCCATAATACCGCTGCGCAGATAGCTGCCGATCAACGCAAGGATGCGTTTATCTTTTACCTTTCGTGACAGCGATCCCATGAGTTTGTCGTGGTTCACACGGTCGAAGAACTTTTCCAAGTCCAACTCTACTATCCTTATTTTACCTTCATTGAGGTACTCCTGTGCCTGCATGACCGCCTGACGGGCGTTCCTACCCGGCCTGAAACCATAACTTGTCTTGGAAAACTCCGGCTCGTATTGTGGACTTAGCCATTGACTGATGGCTTGTTGCAGTAGCCGGTCGATTACCGTTGGGATGCCTAACATCCGGAGACCGCCTGTGGGCTTGGGGATTTCTACTTTCCGTACCGGGCTTGGTTGGTAACTGCCTTCTAAAATACTTGTTTTGAGCGGACGCCAGTGTTCGTTCAGGTAGTCGCGAAGTTCATCGGTCTGCATACCGTCGACCCCACCAGCGCCTTTATTGCTCATTACCTGTTTCAGCGCTTTGCTGATGTTCCTGTAATCAAGTATTTCTTCGAGCATACTTCCTTAAAAAAAAACATTTGTTTCCGGCTTCCGGCCGCCTTGTTCGCATGTCGCACCTCAACTCCTCCTGCATTTTACTTTCGGCTTCCGGCCTATCCTCCTGCAGGCAGTTCGCTTATGGGGTTCCGTTGTTAACGGTGACAACACAGAGCCATCAGCGTCTTGGCCTATTCTAACATGCAGTCCTTCATCCCTTTGTGAGGCCTCTCCGCTTTTGCGGAGCTCGTTTCGGGACTAATATGACCTTTGCTGACTTCTGCGCTATACGAACTCGTCGTTGCGCAGACCTCCCAGGGTAAGTGTGTCCGCTTTCCGTTCATGTAGCCTCTGCATTTACGTTATAGTATCCTGTACAGTGTCGGGCTTTTGCTTCTTTTGCAGCATCACCCATACTATCACGCCTGATATGCAGTTTCTGTTCGTAGGCTCGAACTTTTGCCGTTGGCTTCCTTCAGATTTGTGCTCACACACATGCTCCTTGCCTTAAGCTAAGACTTCCCACTGTAATGCGTCTTCGGGACTTGCACCCTATAGATGACACACGTGCCTGGCGCACAAAAAAAGCAGCTAACCTTAGCCGGTTAGCTGCGCTATAGTATTATAAAGGCAACAGCTATTATTGCCCGTCGTCATCAAGGCCCACTATCCTGTATGCCGTATTGTTGTTACTATCTTTTGTTTCCTGGTAGTAAATACCATCTGCCGAAACAAAAAAGGTTGCGCCGTTAAGGTGCACCTTGCGGCAATCAGGCGGCAACTTGGTAACAACGTCGCCCACTTTTGGCACTATGGCATCTGCGCCGGTGTTCCCGGTATTAAGTTCGCCGTCTTTACCGGTTACCTGGTAAACCAGGCTGCCATCATCTTTGGTAACCGGCAAATAGTAAACGCCGTTCAGCTCATAGTACTGCTCGCCATTAATAACGATTGATTGTGCCCCTTTTGGTAAACTGGTAACCTCGGCGCCAACAGGCGGCTCAACAACGGTATACTGCTCATTATTGTATTGATAAAAATACCCGTCGCCGTAATAGTACTCAGCATTACCCCACCAAAATGGATAACAACCATAGGGCAAACTCCAGTACCAAAGCCCCAGGTAAGGATAATACAAGCTGCCATAATAGCCGCGGTTATAAAAATAACCATTATGCCGTCCCCATCCGTACCTGCCTTCATCGCCGCCATGCCCGTACAGGCCGCCGCCATGATAGGCGTTTACACTGTAACGGGTGCCGTTTACCCCCACCCTGGTGCCATTATAACCCGAGCGGAATCCTGCGCGCTGCCCGTTTACTGTTCCACCACGCTGGCCAGCAACGCCCCTGGCCTGAACACCTGCCCGTGGGGCATAACTTGCGCGCGGTGTATTAAACGAAGCGCCGCCTGCCGGCCGCCCCGAAAAGCCGCCGCCCATACGGGCGCCACCACCCGAAAAACCGCCACCTGCATGGCCGCCGCCCGAAAAGCCACCGCCGCCGCCTGAATGGCCACCGCCACCTGCTCCGCGCTGGGCCATTGCCGGCCCGGCCATCAATAAGCACAAACCCATACCCATACAGGTTAGCGCCAAATATTTACCAATGCTTTTCATTTTCCGTGAAATTAAAATATCGTAATTGTTATTAAATATCAAACTAAAACCCCCACAATAAAAACCATACTTAATGCAGGAATAAACACACCTGAGTCCATCAGGCCAATTCAATTACATATACCTTATATATAAGGTGTGTGTAATTGAATGGCAGCCTGCTGTATAGCATCAAATTCTTAATGAACAAAAATTGAGGTAAGTGTACTGCTGTCTGCTTAAATATAACAAGCCGGCGCGGGCATCACTTTGGGTAAAAGCCGACCGGCCAACGCTGCTGAACAGGATCAACAGAAAAACAGTTGCAGCGGCCTTAAAAAAGGCTGTAAGATTTTGCCTTTTTTCGATAATGGTTTTACTGGCTCGGTGAAAAAGGATAGCCGAATTATTGGCCCCGTTATACAGCCAGTAGGTAGCTGCTTTGAGGTGGTTTTGACGGCCTGTTTGGTGCTTGTTATATTTAGGCAGCAAGAACAGGTTAGCTAATGAAACAGCCAGGTATATCATCATTAATGATAAAGCCAAACGTTTTTTTATTTTAACTTCTGCCTGTTTCACTACCTTTAAAGTTACTATTATTATAACCCTGTAAAGCAAAAAAAGTTTAATAAACCATTTATGCTGCTTTGCTTATTTTAACGATTTTAACGGGCTGCTTATTGCGCCATAAACCGCATTACACCTTGCATCAGCATTTAAAAGCCGAAAAATGAATTAAGGATTACATGATTGCCTGCAATTGCCCGGCCCATCAATATCACGGCTGAATTTTATTTAATATTAAAGGTAAACTTAATGCCTGCTTAACATTGCAAAGTTAATTTTGATTTGAAGTGGAAACGCAACAATGGGCAATATGCTAAGTAATTTTTTAACCAACAGGGCCTTATTTTTTGATCAGTTTGACCTCGCCGCCAATAATGTAGTTGAAATGGCCAGGCTGCTGCAAACGGTGGTAGAAACGGACGACCGTTCGGACCTGGAGGCTATGTATGAAAAGATAAATAAAAAAGAAAACCTGGGCGACGATATTACACACAAGATTAACCTTTACCTCAATAAGATAATTTTCCCGCCGTTAACCCGGCCCAATATCCACGCGCTGGCATCTGCGCTTGATGATGTGGCTGATGCGATACACGAAGCCGGGGGCCGTATGTACCTTTATGCGATAGATGAATTTTCGCCGGCCATAAAACAGATAGCTATTATTATATTAAAGGCTAGCCTGGAGGTGGAGAAAGCAGTAAAAATACTAAGGAAAACAAAAAAAACCGGCGAACTGCCTATGATTTGCCGCCATATTAAAAACTATGTAAACATGGCCGACCAGGTTTACTACCATGCGGTAGCCAATTTGTTTGCTGATGAAAAAAATGCCATCAAACTCATCAAATACCGCGAAATCCTGTTGTCGCTTGAAACATCCGTAAATAAATGCAAAGGCGTAACCGATGTGCTTAATACGATTATGATAAACGGGTGAGGCGGATTTACGAATTACGGTTTACGATTTTAGATTTTTTGGGGGAAAGAGGCGATAGAATAGCTTACCGCTCACAAATTTGCAAATCATACAAATCGTAATTCTGAATTCGTAAATCGTAAATCCCTTCAGCCTGCTTTTTGCTGTTGCGGTTGCAACTGGCTTTTAAGTTCGTTCATTTCTAGCTCGTAAGCGCGCATACGGGCATGTAAAATATCCAGTTCCGTACGCATCATCTGAATTTCGGTAATCAGCTTGGCCGATTCGGGTTTATTGATCTTTTTTTCGCCGGTGCCCAGGATCAGCCACTCCGGCGAGTATTTTAACTGGAAACAAAGCTTTCGGATGAGGTAATAACTAACATCCTGCTTTTTATTGATCACTTTGCTGATAAAACCCTGGTCGACGCCAATGGCATTGGCAAGAGCAAGCTGGCCGCCATGCTCCTTTACAATTACCTTTATCCGTTTTACCAGTGCTTCGTCAGACATTTGGCTGCAATAATAAAACAATTTGTTGTATTAGGTTATAAAAGTTGTAATAAGTTGGAAGGGGCGGGAAAGTCATTGGGTCATCAAGTCATCAAGTCATTGGTTAACGGGGACGTTTGGCGGATTTTATGGGTGAAGGATATTTATCCTGCGTTATTTTGTGGATCCCTCCGCTAATCTCCGTGGTTAAAATTAACCGGGGATTCCGCACGAAGCAAGTAAAGATGATCATTAATCCGATCCTATTAACTTTCCCTATCAAACAATGACCTAATGACCCAATGACTTCCCAAAAAAAAAGTTGTAATACCTGCCGATATTACAACCCCCTTCAACTAAAACTATTAAACCTAAACTATATTAACTAAACTAAATCTCTTTTTTTAAACCCTTACAACTTATTCCAACCTCTACAACTTATTCCAACTAACACGCCAGCTCAAACGATCCGCCCTGGCTTTGCACCTGCTCAAGCAATTCATCCAGCTTTTGATTATAGGCTTCGATAGAGATCTGCCCGTTGTTGTATTTGGACGATAACAATTTAAGCTCCTGTACTTTTGAAAGCCTGCTATTTTCCGACTGCGTATTATAGATATTGCTCATAGATGCAGCATCGGCCATATTTTGCGGCACATCGTCAAAACGAAGCGCTGTTTTTAAAACCCCGATCTTCTGCTCTGTTGATTTCAACATAAATAACGGCGGCACATTCCTCGTTTCTTTCAATACGGTATTTACCTTAACTGTTTGTTTTTTATCAAACTTTAATATCAACGTAACTATTACTACACCTGTTAACGAAAAGAAGAATAAGAATTCCATAGCTGCAAAAATTATATCAAATCATTTTTTTGATTCTGTTATATTTTTACGTTACTAACTGCTTGATGGTTACGCTTTTTGTGAATATTTTTTCGGGGCCATAGTCAATGGTCCATAGCAAGAAATTGAGTAAGCAAAATTTATGGGAAATAACCTCCCACAGACCACAAAAAAAACATTTCTTAGTATGGTTTAAGGAAAATTACCACAATCGGCCATGGACCATCGTCCATCGACTATGGACTCAATTCAAACCCTCTTCTCGTAGCAGTAAAAGCGTAGCCCTTCGCGGAAGCCAAGGCCTATTTCGCCGGCAAAAACATAGCCCAGTTTAGGGAAAAGGCGTTGCGTGGCCTGGTTGGCGGTATTGGTATCAACCCTGAGTACTTTTATGCCTTTTGTTTTTGCTACTTCTTCGGCTTGAATTAACAGTGCCGCCGCTATGCCCTTGCCCTGGTGTTTGGGGCTAACTGCGAGCCGGTGGGTCACAATGGCGGTTTCGTTCAAATCCCAGCCCACGTGGGCGTATTCCGCCTCCTGATCAGTAGTAATAGCCGATACGCCGCCTATTTCGCCATCAATATCAGCTACCCATAATTGTTGCAGGGCAATATCTTTTTCAAAAACCTCCGCATTGGGGTACTTGTCGTCCCATTGAAAATTACCGGCAGCTATCATTAAGGGCACCACTTCAGTAATCAGCTGCATTATTGGGGGGATATCGGTAAGCGTAGCGAGGCGGATGTGCATTTTTAGATCTTTAAAAACGAAAGTATTTTATTTGGAGGAGAAAAAAAACGAAAATGGTTATTTAGTTTCACAACCCTGGTTTTAAACCGCTCTCTAAAAACACAAACAATGGTGTTAAAACTTGTTAAACCAGGTTAAATACTGTTAATGAATTTATTACCGTAAAACAATAATTTACATTTGGGTATGAAACCTATTATTATCCTGCTACTGGCGCTTTTCGCAGTGCCCATTGCCAGTTTTTCGCAAAACAATAAGGCTCACGGCCCATTTCAGCTACAGGGAATTATTATTGCAGCCGGCGACAAACTATCATTAGCCTATGCCAGCGTTGGATTGCTCAACAAGCCTGTGGGTACTATTGCCGATTCGTCCGGGCATTTTGCCCTGACCCTTAGCCCCGAAAACATGGCTGACACCGTGCAAATAAGTATGGTTGGATATTTGCCATTGATGCGGCCCGTAAGGGAATTTGAGAACAGTGGCGAAACCATCGTAATCAGCCTAACCAAAAAATAACACAGCTGAACGAGGTGAAAGTAAGCAACCAGTTTAGCCATGTTGTAATTGTAGGCAAACAAAGCACCGGCACCATGATACAGGCATCTATCATACCCAAAGGCGACAGCGCGCCAACCATCGGGGCCGAAACGGGTTTTAAATTACATGCACCCAGCTACCCTGCTATGTTCGACAATGTAAACTTTTACGTATCGGCCAATAATTTTAAGTATATCAAATTCAGGCTGAACATTTACTCGCTCAAAAATAATTTGCCTGATACCCTGCTGTTTAATAAAGAAATACTGGTGAGTTTGAACAACTACAAAACCGGTTGGACACCCATAGACCTTACCACTGATGCCTTTGTTATTAATGCCGATTGTGCCGTCACACTGCAATGGGTTGATTACAATAAGGATATGCTAAAAAGCCCACTCGTACTAATACCTGCAGGTATTTCATTTTCGCACATCAACTATTACAGGATGGCCAGCCAGAACAAATGGAAAACCGTAAAAGGCAACCTGAGCGCTTATGTGAGCCTGCGGGATTGAAACCTACTCCACCACAATCTTCGCCTTCGCTCCCTCATGCATCGTTTTAATAATAAGCGCGGCGTTTTTCCATTCAAACAAATGGATAAGCCAGATGGTAAACCTGATGAAACCTTTATTATTGATAAGGCTGCCGCCGAGCTTAAAAATAGTTTCGTCGCGGGCGGCAATGCAGGCATCATAGTCAGCTTTCGTTTTTTTTGTGGCAAGGTCTTCTGCAAAGCACCAGGCGCCATCCCTGGCGTTATCAATACTAAACTGGATCAGGATATTGGCCTGGTTACCCGCATGAAGGCCCAAAAGCGAAAGCAGCGGCGATACCCGGTCAATTTCGTTTAAAACCTCGTAAGTTAAAGCCGAGATGATGGTATTGATGTTATCAAAATCGTTGTGAATATCGTCCAGTTGCCCGTTTGATACCTCTACGGCGGCGATGCCAAGGTCGAGGTTGATATGGGCGCTCATCCCCAAAAACAATTGCTGCAAAACCAATAGTGATGAATTTTTGGTGGCGTCAAAGGCAATTTTCCACGAAGCGGTTACCGGCTGCCCCGTTTTCCAGGCGTTTAAAGCATCAAGGTAGCGGCTGGCAAAAATCACATCCAGTTTTTCCATCCGGGGGCCATTTTCAAACTGCCCCTTTGCTATACCCGCTTTTACACCTGCCGTTACCTTATAATATAAGGCGGCAAAATAACCCAACCGGTTATTTGTACGGATGCTATCGGCAATTATAGTTGCCAGTTGCTGCAATACATCATCAATAGTAAGGGCGGGCATGGGTACGTTTAGGTTTTAAGGTATATGGGTTACAAATTACACGTCGTTACTGTGTTTTAGCACATAATACGTTTTGTCGCAACTGTTACAATAGTACCGCCGTTTTTTTGAAAATGGCCTGAACAATTTAAAAAAGAAATTCCGGTGAACCTTTTGCACAAAAGGATTTCCGCATTTAGGGCAATTGGGGTAAGTCATAAATACTAATTTGTGAGATAAAGCTACCTATTTTTATTAAAAATTATAATAAAATATAGAAGATTGGCAATTAGCGGCTGCTGGAACTCCTGGGAGGGTATTAACGGGTACGGTATTTGGCATCCTGCTGTTTAAACTGAATGATAACTATCCAGGCAAGCAAAACCAACAAGGTATAAACACCAATATTTTGCAACAGGTTACCGGCGCTTAACTCCTTTAAAATAAAATGGAAAATCTGGCTAAAGGTCATTGGTTACAATCTCGGCTAAAGGTCATTGGTTACAATCTCGAATGAAACTTAAACACAACAAAGACACAATTAGTTTTATTGATATTAAAATAATTAAAACGAAGTAACATTTTTTTTACAATACCACATTTAATGTTAAACCAATGCCTGACATGGGTTTTGGGTCCATTATTCAAGAAGGATCGGTCGGGGTGATTTGTTCGAAATAAGCCAGGGTAGTTTCGTAAATTTCATCGTCATTGCCTTTTATCCACCGTAAAGGAATGGCTACTTCGCTGCCATAGTCCGACTCGAATTTCAGTTCTATCTTCATTGTCGAGGCGCTGCGTCCCCTTAACAGGGTAATCTCTTTAATATCTGCCCAATTGATACTTATATCGCGGATGTAATCGCTGATGCCTTCGTCATCCAGCTGCAGGGCAACATCGCCCTTTAAAGCAGGGATCAGCCTTTTGCCGATGATAATGGCTGATAGCCCGATAAAAACAGTGCCACAGAAACCATACACCACCCATATCAGCATCGAATTTACTGCCAGCACGTTCCGCAGCAAAAGCAACATCAGTATCGCCATCACCGCAAGCGTGCCCAGGCTAAATTTAAAGCTGTATTGATATTGTGTAGATTCGAACATGGAGATAAATGTAGGAAAGAAAGTCCGAAAGTCCGGAAGTAAAAATGTTTATGGTGAGTTGGGAAGTCGGGAAAGTCGCTGTACAAGGACGACCACGAGTGGCCCCTGCGGCAGTTTTTGATAACGACCAGTGGATTTTAATGAAATTTTGACCTTCAAAAAATGTCGGTCTTACGTAGGGGCGATCCTTTGTGGTCGCCCCTGGACTCACCGAAAATTTATTATTCTTTTAAATATTTTCTCAACGCACGAATTACCAACCATAAAATATAGGCAAAGACTCCTATAAAAACAAATATTACAATCATGCAAATTAGTTGAGCTATTTCGTTTGCCTGGAGACTTTCTGACATGGCTTTAGGAATTAATGTGGATTATATTTTTATAAAAGTAAGTTTAGTTTAAAATAGAAAAAAGTCATTTTATAGGCTAAATGTATGGAGTATAGTTCGAATATACTCTTTACAACTAATCGTCTCTACTTTCTTTGGGCTTTTTAAAAGCCAATAATAAAAAAAGCAAAGCAACAACTACCATTGCAAATACACCGATGTCGCTTATTTTATTTGTGCTAGACAAATATGTTGCAATAGCCGAGATAATAAGCCAGATATACAGGTATAACTTATTGTGAATTTTTTTCATGAAAATTCATTTGTTTAAGATAAAAATGCAAGGTAGATGAGGATTTAAATGTATTAATAAGCTATTTGCAAACAAACAATTCCAGCAAAATCAAACCCCAAAACCTACAACCGAAACTTCTTTCGCTTTTTAGACCCTCCCACCGCAGCTACTTCCGGACTTTCGGACTTTCGGACTCCTCCTAATGGTTATGCTTCTTATGAATATCCTTCACCAGGCACAGTTTTTTAATGTCGGCTATTTTTACCACAAAGGGCGCGTATTTAAGGCGGTCGCCAACCAGTTCTGTCACGTTGTCTGAGTGCGCTATTACTTCGTCGGGGCTGTCGCCGGCCAGCAGGCGTTTGTACATGCGGTAGTCGCCCCACTCAATATAGTATACCTCGCCGGGTAAGATCTTTTTATCGTGGATCACCTTTAGCGCTACCCAGCAGCCGTTCTCCAGGTAAGGGTACATGGAGTGCCCCCAAACCGGCAGCGCGAAATCGCAATCCTCAATACCGGGGAAATTCATATGCCCAACGGGCTCTTTATCATTTATATCACTATAAACCTCAACGCCGGTAGCGGTAGCCGTAATCTCGAACATAGGTATACCTGCCGACAGCCGGCTCACCGCCGTGTTTTCATAATTATTTGTATTTTTTTTACCACTTAAGAAATCGCTGTACTTTTCTTTAAAAATTCTGAATTTTTCAGGATCTATATTCTGCCTGCTCTTTATAATTTCTGTAATCGAGCTCGCCGAATTGTAGCCAAGGGCCTCTGCAAGCTGCGCGTTACCAGAAAAAGCTTTCCCCCTAAGCTGATTATAAAGAATGATAAATTCCAGGGTTTCGGGCCTGATGGTTTTTATCTTACTGGGTTTCAGCGGTTCATCCATAATGATAAAATATTTTAATTTTTTTCTTGATTAATTTACAGATTTTTCTTTATATTTGTTCTGTAATATTTCACTAAAGTAAACAAATTTTTAGAAATACAAATATGATTGATAAAGAATTTAAAGATTTTTTAGGGGAGAGCTTTGTGCCTACATAAAAGAGGCCCTTAACGCTCAAAAACTGAAAACAAACGTTAAATATTCTTCCGGACTTCCGGTCTTTACTGACCCTGCCTGCCGGCAGGCAGGTTTCCGGACTTTCGGACTATAAAACACTAACCCCATGCACCTGGCCTATTCATCTATAAACACAACGATACAACAGCAGCACCAGGAAAACAACCAGAACGAGCGACAGATCCGCTACCTGGCCTACCTGGTAACCTGCCAAAAATTCCGCCGCGAAATTGCGGCCATACAAAAATACCTGCCCGGCTGGGCGCCTGAGTTTAGGTAAGGGGCTGATGGACCATAGTCGATGGACCATGGTCCATAGCCATCTCGCAAATAAAAATAATTAACAAACTAAAACCATGGTCTATGGACCATCGTCCATGGACTCCCCAAATTATGATACGCATCAATCAAAAACTAAAAGACAAACTATGGTGGCTCGTGATCTCGGTTGATTACGACTATAGCCGCATCTGCATTGCAGACCACGACATGAACGGCGAAACGCTTACCCTATGGCTGGAGGACAAGCAGGATTTTAAAAACTCGCTGGACGACTGCCTTCAGCTGGAGATCCCGGCAAAGCAGTTTGCCAAAATAATAAAGGAAGATAATTTGAACAGTTTCATCGGAAGTAAAATGCACCCCTCAAAAAAATACGTTTACCGGGCTCGCATAGAAATCAATGAAGCGCTGGCCTGGTATAACAACGATGCCACAATAGCGGAACAAGGCTGGGCAAGGGAAGCAGTACTAAAACAATTGCTGACACAATTAATAGAAACAGAAGCGCATGGAATTGAAGAGTGGATTTGATAGAAGCACAAAACTGGCGAGGTTAAAAAGACAAGAAATCGATTTCTTGTCTTAAAATATGCCATTTAGCATATTATGCATGATTGATATTAAATCTTTCGAACTTTCACCCTTGCCTCTACCCTTCCGCTTCGTCAGCAAAAAGAAGGATATCCTGGTGAAAAGTGTCGCGTTTAAAGCTGTCGCCGGCAAAGTAAACTACGTTAACCAGTTCGTCGCTTTCGGTAAATTTACCCGGGGTATCTTCGGTAACAAGGTAGCCTTCAACTATCATCTGCGGCCCGTCGGTTATTAAAATAACTACGTCGCCTAAAACAAACTTCTTTTCCATGGTGCAGTGTTTTTCACTGTAAAATTAACAACAACCATCCATTAACCAACAATTAAAATTAACAATTATGACAATTACCAAAAACCCAAAAGCCTGGTTCATCCTGCTGCTGTTAGCAGTAATTTTTAGCGTGATGCTGATCATCTTCCATCATTACCATTCGGATGCTTATTACCAGCAGAGAATTGATAATCATTCGGAGATTGTGGATACGTTGTGAGATACTTTATCTAAGTAAACTTAAAAATTGCTAAGTTTACTTTTAACAGTGAAAGTAAATTATAATTTATTGGGGTTTACTTTTATTTTAGTTCGATATATGAAAAAGTTAACACGTTTATTGCTGCCTTTTGTATGTTTTTGCATGGCGGCAACAGCAAGCGCCCGGGAAATAACAGCACGCCTGCCAAAATCAAAGCAGCTAATGGTGGTAGTTACCGACGGCTGGAACAACCTGCAGGGTAAAATATTTGTATTTAACCGTGTTAACCACCACTGGGTGCTAAAATTCAGCAATGCTATTGTGGTAGGCACTGCAGGGCTTGCCGTTGGCGATGGCATTATTCCGTTTAACCTGCCTGGCGCCCCCGTAAAGCGCGAAGGTGATAAACGCTCGCCTGCCGGTGTTTTTACCATCGGCACGGCCTTTGGTTATGGTAATAAAAAGGATGCCACCTGGATAAAGGACCATTATGTATGCGCAAGTGATACGCTCATCTGTGTTGATGATTCAAAATCGGCCTATTACAATACCCTGGTACGGAAGGATACCGCAAAAACCGCCTATAACAGTTTTGAGGAAATGCACCTTAAAAAAGACTACTACAAATGGGGCCTTTTCATCAATCACAACTCAGGCAAAGTAGTTCCGGGCGATGGCTCCTGCATCTTTATGCACATCTGGGGCAATGCCGCCGAAGGCACCGACGGCTGCACCGCCATGACCGAGGCCAACATGCTGCGCGTACTGCATTGGATCAACGCCAAAAACAATCCATTGCTGGTACAGTTCCCGATAGCTGACTATAAGAAATTAAGAAAAGCTTATGGGTTGCCTGCGGTGAAGTTATAGACATTTCATTTACTTATCGTAGTGTCAAAGGAGACACCTCCACGCTTGGATAATTCTATTATTTGATTGCCGATTAAAACCGGTTGCGACCTGACATATTGTTTAAATCCGACCGATGTAAAAGTCATTTCTCCATGAAGTGTTTCGATCAACCAATCATATTCTGTATCCTTTTTAATAAATTCTACATTTCTTGGCACTTTCGCATTGTCTCTTTCAACTGCTAAAATGACCAAATCTGAAGGATTGTCTTCTTCCATTTTAAAATCATAAACATTTTCAAAAACAAGTGTACATGGAGAAATCCAAAACTTAAAATGCTTGCCATTCTTTGTTTTCACCCATCTAAAAATATAATCGATGTCGAGATAAAATTTAAAATCTTTATCGAAACAAAAGCCATGAATAGGATTATCGTGCCAACTCATCGTATCAAAGTCGACATCAGTCCATAGCATTTTTTCAAGCTTAAAAGGTTCGTTCATGTTTTTAATAATAACTACAGTACAAATTCCAAGGTACTATATTAAATACCTTAATTATAAAAAACACATATAACAATAAAGCGCACTACCTTTGCAAATGATGCGCCTGCAGGTAGCCAAAAATTACGAAGGATACAAAATCAATAAAAGCATGGGTAAATATCAACACTTTAATATTGCGGTACCATTGGTAATAAATGGCAAAAACAACACCTAAACAAAAGGTAAATATGGTTTCGCTGATGCTGAAATAATGGTAATGCGCCAATGAGAACATCACCGCAGAAACCACAACAGCAGCGGTTTTATTTTTAAACAACGCCTCAAGCCGCGGCACCAGGTAGCCACGGAAGATCAACTCTTCGGTAAAGCCGGCTGTAAGGCAAAAAAACACCATCAGCGGCACGTTTTTATTAACAATGACGGCCATCTCGCGCACTACCTGCTGGTTATCATGCAGGCCAAATGCCAGGGGAATTTTTGATACAATACCGGCCCCTATGGCCAGCAGGTAAAGTGCAGCGAATGAAGCAGGATAAAACCAAAAGCCATTGGATTTTTCGGCCCAAAGCAAAAGCCTGCTTTTCTCGCCCCAGCGGGCGTAACAAAATAGCAGCGCTACCTCCAGCCAGATAAATAACCGCGAATAAAGCACCATTTGCAGCGTGTGGCTTTGGCCGTAAAAAACAAAATGCCCCAGCAACGGGTAATACAAAAACGCAAACAGGATCCCAACTATTAAAATTATGTTCCGGCGGTTATCGGTAAGGGTATCCATTAATCAGGGCGATGGGGTTTTTGATCAGGCTAAAGTAATCCAAAAAAACATTTAAACCATATCTACCAGATAAATACCCAGCCTTATGCTGAGGCTGCCTCAAAAGTCTGTTTATAAAAAGCTCACAAAATAATATTTGCCTCTGTGATCTTTGCGTTCTCATCTCCGTGGCCTCTGTGGTTAAATGTTGCCACAAAGTGCGCGAAGATGGCACAGAGAGGCACCGCGTTTTTACAGTGCAAAATATATCTAATACAATCCTTCATTGTTTTACTTTTGATACAACCATTTAGTAGGCACAAAAAAAGCTTCCCGGGAAACCGGAAAGCTTTCAATTTCAAAAAAGAATAATGTTATTTGTTATTAGTTGCGTCTGAAGCCACCTTTGGCACCACCACCGGCATTAAAACCGGGGCCCTTATCTTCGGCAATGTTTACCGTAATACGGCGGCCGTAATAGCTTGCGCCATTCATGCACCTGATCGCTTCTTTAGCTTCCGCGTCATTCACCATCTCAACAAAACCAAAACCTTTACTCTCTTTTGTTTCGCGGTCTTTAATGATCCTGAGGGACTTTACCGGCCCAAAATCACCAAAAACGGCACTTAATTCGTTCTCGTCCACTTCTAATGGGAGCCCGGCAATAAATACTTTCATCAATGTTTTTAAATTTATGCAAAGATACGGATAATATAGCGGTTTTTTTGAGATGAAAGCTAAAAGGTGAATGGTAAAAGCATTTATTGCTTAAGGATTACTTTTTGATTTGGGATGTCGGATTTTCAATGTCGGAATTAACGAAAATGTGGCAATAGTACTTTTTATCAATTGATACACATTTGTAATTAACAAATAATGAAATTTATTTTTCATTATTTGTTAAGCAACTGATTACCAATAAAAACAACAGACGCATCTTCATCGAACCAAAAAATATTTAAAATTTTCAAGCCCTCTTTACCGCTTGCGGAAGAGAGGGCAGGTCGAGCGCAGCGATGACCGGGTGAGTCAACCCTGCGGACACTACCGCCCATGCATGGCGGCGAGTTTACTCACCCCGACTGCGCTACGCTGGTCGACCCTATCTATCGCAAGCGATAAAGAGGGTGAAAAAATTAATACTTTGTTCTTCCGGACCTGCCTGCCGGCAGGCAGGCTTTCGGACTTTCGGACTTTCGGACTTTCGGACTTTCGGACTTTACTGACTTTCGGACTTCCCCCTACTCCCAATCTTTCAACCCAAGCAGCTTCTCGCCGAGTTCGCTTAGCTGGGCGGTTGGGTATTTGGTTCGCTCCCAGTTGCGCGGGTCGCCGGGAAAGGCGTAGCCTTCGGGGGCAATCCGGTCTTTCCACGAGTTGATGCGCCACTGGCGAAGCGTTTCGTCATCTTCCTGGGCGGGCATCATGGCAATGTATTGGGCTATGCGCACTTTGTTACCGCTGTTATTGGCCCTTATGCCATGCGGCTCAAGGCTATTAAAGATCAGCAGGTCGCCGGCCTCCATTTTTACCTTCACATGCTCCAGCCCTGTAACATCAGGTTTAAAATAATCACGGTCGGCCGGCTGGCTTAGTTTCCAGGTATCGTAGTTACGATACAGCCATGGAATGCATTGAAAGCCCCCCATGTTTTCGTCGGTTTGGTCGGCAAGGGCTAGCACACCCTGTACATTTTGCGGGCGTGTTTCCGGGTCATAGTCCCAATGGATAAAGCCCTTATATTCAAACCCCGGCCGTATCGGAAAGTTAAGGTTGGCACGGTCAATGGTTACCCAAAGTTTTTCGGTGCCCCAAATGTCGGTAAAGGCATCGTACACGCGCTGGGTTTGGCGGTTATCCCACAGGTATTGGTGGTTGTATACCTCTACCATGCCGGTGTTAGTCAGTTCTTTCATCTGGATCTCGGCACGTGGCGGGGCATACCAGGTTTCGGGGTTGTTGGGGTCCTTTTCTTCAAATTCCCACAAAAAGTTGGCAGTGCGTTCGGCCTGTTCGCGCGGTACCGCATTTTTGATGACGATATAGCCGTTCTCTATCCAAAACTTCCAGTCGTCTTCGCTTAAAACCTTTAGCGGCTTGCCGTTACTACGGTCGTTCAGTTTCATAAAACTGCTTTTGGCGGTTGATGGGTTCCCCGGGATCTCTTTATGGGCGTTGGCAGGCGCCATGGTGGCCATGGTAGTCATGGTTGCGTTTTCTTTAGTATTCATGGTTTAATTTTTTTCAATTGGTTATACCAAAATTAGGTTTAGGTTGATTTTAAAACCAATCCTTAAATGACCAATATTTGCACTGTATTGATATTTTATGTACCTTTTCAATAAATTTAGGGTAAATCAAGTTATCCCTTTGTGCTCTTTGTGCCTTCTTAGCGCCCTTTGTGGTTAATTTATACCACTAAGAAAACGGAGAGAGGCATGAAGGACAGAGAGAATTGTTTAAAGGAGATAAATAAAATGCGTAAACTACAACTGGAAGAAGTACAGCCCGATATGGGCAGCTCCTTTAAAATACTTAACCCCAGCTTAAGCACTACCTTTTTATGGCACCTGCATCCGGAATATGAAATTGTTTATGTAGAATCTGCCGGCGGCCCCAGGCATGTAGGCGACCATATCTCGCGCTACGAAGGCAGCGACCTGGTATTTATCGGCCCCAACATCCCGCATCTTAATTTTGATTACGGCGTACATACAGCCTGTAAACAGGTAGTGATACAAATGAAAGAGAATTTTTTGGGCGAAGTGTTTTTTAATAACCCCGAGATTGCCGCCATAAAGCAACTGTTTAAAAACGCCTGCTACGGGTTATCATTTTATGGTGACACAAAAGCCAAAGTTGCAGAGTCCCTAAAAAAGCTGCAAAGCCTTAACCGGTTCGATCAGTTATTGAGCCTGCTGCAAATTTTTCAGCAACTGGCAACCAGTACCGAAGTACAGGTTTTAAATAGTAACCCGGCAGGCAACAAAGCCTTTGAAAAGCAGCAAAAAAGGATGAGCTTTATTTATAGGTACGTGGAGGAAAATTACCATTTAAAACCCGATGTTAACCAGCTGGCCGAAATGGCAAACATGACCACGCCCGCCTTTTGCCGCTATTTTAAAAAGCAAACCAAACAAACCTTTACCGATTTTTTAAACCAATACCGTATAAGCCAGGCAAAAAATTTATTATTGCAGGATAAAACCATTACCGAAACCTGCTACGCCATAGGCTTTGAGCAATTGAGCTATTTTAATAAAACGTTTAAGAAATTAACAGGAGAAAACCCATCCGGGTTTAAGAAGAGACATTTGTAAATTATAAAAAAAATGCCCTCTTTACCGCTTGCGGAAGAGAGGGCTGGTCACGCGTAGCGATGACCGGGTGAGTCAACCCTGCGGACATTGGCGCAAACGCATAGCGGCGGGTTAACTCACCCCGGATTCGCTACGCCTGCCGGCCGGCAGGCTCTCCGACCCTCTCTTTTGCAGGCAAAAAAGAGGGTAAAAATAAAATTCTTGATTTTCTCTTTCGGACTTTACTGACTTTCCCGACTTTCGGCCCCCCCCCTACTTCAGCTGCAGATCAAAAGTACCTTCCACCCTGTAGTATGGTGAATTTGCTTTATCATCCCTGGCCATAAAAGTATAGAACGTGCCTTTGGCTAACTCTTTGGCTGAATTATATTGCACCACATTGATGTTGCCCAAACTCTTGGGCTCAGAGTACCGGCTCAGTGAAAGCTGCAGCGCAGGTTGTTTTGCATCTGCGCTCATGATAAACTGGCTGCCGGCAATGGCGCGGTTAATATTGCTGTACGGGAAGCCGGCAGAGCTGATCCCAAAGCTCATACTATGGTCTTTATTTATTGCGGTAATGCCAAAATAACGGGTATTATCATCACTGCGCACGTTGATAAAAGCAATAGAATCAGTAGCGGCATTAAAGGTGTAAGTGGAATCGTTAAACTTAATTTTAAGCGTACCGGAAACAGCCAGAAAATTATTTGGTGAAGATACTGCTGAACTATCGGCACTAACGGTGGTCGTTGTTGGGTCAGGGTTGTTCACAGCAGCATCCTTTTGGCACGACGAGGCGGCTGCCATTAAACACACTGTAAACAATGAAAAATATAAGTAAACCCTCTGTTCCCCATATTAATAGATCCAACGTATAAATATACAAACTTAGTTACGAATATAAATGATAAAAAGTTGCTTAATTATTAATACAACTAACATTTTAACATTTTTTAACCCTGCGGTTTGGACTTACAGGATTTACAAGGGTTTAAACAAAAATTAAAACAAAAAATGAAACAATCTTTTATCTGCGGGTCCGGGTAAAAAAAAATAGCGTTTTGCTAAAAATATTTGCATTTTAAAATTATTTGCCGTATCTTTACATTAACAATATGCCAAATGGCATTTTAATCATAAAAATGGATTCCATTGCCTTTACCACCTTTAAACAGCTAGCCAATCGGATTGATGCTTACTTTAATTTATCAAACGAAGCACCCCAAAATGAAAAAAATCAAAAGGCAAAACCGAGCCAGCCCAACTAAGTGAAGCAACGGCCAGGGATGCTGAACCGGCAACCTTATCTGGCCTGGCGCTTTACCTGGGCTTTAACAGCCTTGCCGCATTTGAAGATTACGAACAAAAAGGCGAATTTGCCCCCGCCCTGCAACGCGCCCGTTTGCGCCTGCAGGCTATTTACGAGCGGAGGCTGTTGCAGCAATCGCCAACAGGGGCCATGTTTGCACTTAAAAGTTTTGGATGGGATGAACGGAGCGAGAATAAAACAGGGAAAGATGCTGCCCCGAAAACATTTACCATCAAGATTATTGAAACCGGCTTTCAACCAGCCGGGGACGAAAAAGAGGTAATTTTAAACTGATCTATTTGGTATAGCTCAGATCGTCTTTTTCGGTATCATAAACAGAAGGATCATTAGGATCAGGAACCAATGATTCAATATGCACCGATAAACTATTGGCAGTTAAACTGGTTACCGTTTCGGGCACACCTTTGTTTTCAATACTTATAAATTCGGTTATAATCGATCCCTTTATGGTATAGGTGAATTCGCTCAGGCTTGGCCCCGTAGGTGTGGATTTTGAATAATAGCCGGTACCATCACTTAAATATTGAACAAAATCGTTGTTTGTAAATTTCGATTTTTTGATGCTGTCTATCACCGTACCATTATTAAACAGCAATGAGTATTGTTTAACCAACTGCCATTTACCTACAATGCTAACGGTGGGTACAGGTGTAGCGGTGTTTTTTTTGCATGACCACAAGCACATTAAAACAACAACACTCAGTAACAAACACTTAAATTTCATGGCCACAACCTTTTTCAGGTTAAATGTACCATTTGTTTTATCAATAATGCAACAGCTTGGCCGCTAAATATCAATTAATTACAGTTTTTTATGGCAGATCAGACAGCTACGGCCCTTTTCAGGCAGAATTATAATAGCAGTGCCCATATAGTTATTAACCAGGGCGGCACCAGCAGCGGTAAGACTTACGCTATTGAACAAGTGCTGTTTTGCCTTGCCGGCAGTACCGAAAAACTGGTAATTACAGTAGTTGGGCAGGACATTCCCAACCTTAAAGCCGGTGCGCTGCGCGATGCTGCAAATATTTACGGCTCATCCGAAGTGTTGCGGGCAGCGATAAAAAACTATAACAAAACCGACAGGCTGTTTGAGTTCCACAACGGCAGTTTAATTGAGTTTAAAAGCTATGATAATGCCCAGGATGCAAAGTCAGGGAAGCGCGACTACCTTTTTGTAAACGAGGCCAACGGCGTGTCCTGGGAAGTTTATTGCGAACTGGCATTGCGTACGCGCCAAAAGATTTTTATCGATTTTAACCCCAATATAGCCTTCTGGGTACATGATAACCTTTTGGGGCGGCCGGGGGTACAGCTCATCATATCAGACCACCGGCACAACCCATTTTTATCGCAGCAGTTAAGGGATAAAATAGAATCGTTAAAGGTTGTGGATGAAGAACTATGGCGCGTTTATGCCCGCGGCCTTACCGGCAAAATAAGCGGCCTGGTACTAAACAACTGGAAAATAGTTGACGAGTTGCCCGAAAACAGACAATTATTGGCAGCCGGCCTTGATTTTGGTTATACCAATGATGAAACGGGTTTTATTATGGTTTATAAACACGACGGTGCGCTTTGGGTTGATGAAATGTTTTACGAAACAGGTTTAACCAACCCCGATATAGCCGGCAAACTTATTGAAAGCGGCATCAGTAAAAAAGATGAAATAGTGGCCGACAGTGCGGAACCCAAATCAATTGAAGAACTGCGGCGCATGGGCTGGCACATCAACCCGGCCAAAAAAGGGCCCGATAGCGTTAAAATTTCCATCGATATTTTGAAAAGATATGAATTGAAGATCACGCGGCGAAGCGTTAACCTGCGCAATGAGTTAAGCAGGTATAAATGGAAAACCGATCGTTCTGGCCGCACATTGAACGAACCTGTTGACCGATGGAACCATCTGATAGATCCGTTGCGCTACGTGGCCCTTAATAAATTAGGCGCGGGTAAAAAAGGGAATATAAAAAGCCGGATGCCTGCATCTGCACAACCATGGTTTGATTTTGCTGCAGCCCATCTGCTTAAGTAAAAAGTATGTTATCGGTGAAATCAAAACCAAATCGGTGAAATCCATTAAAACATGATAGAAAAAACCATAAAAACCATTACGGGGAAAATCAGCGTTAAAATCCCCTCCGTAGTAAATGAAATCACGCTCGGCCAACTGATCGAAATGCAGGATAAGCCCGAGCTAAACGACCTGGAAGCCATCAGTATCCTTTCGGGCATTGAACTTGACCAATTGCAAAACATTAAAAACTTTGATGATCTGCAGCAATTTGGCGAAACGGTACTGCTGTTATCTGCCCAGATCGCATGGTTGTACAACAGCGACGACATCCCCAAAAAAATAACTTTTAATTTAACGGAAGGCGCCCATACTGTAAACGTGATGCAAAACTTATCGGTTGAACCTGCCGGGGCATTTATGGCCGCCCGCGAAATTATTGGCGACGAAATAACCCAACATATCGAAAAATATGGCCCCGATGATTGGCAACAAAACTTTAAGCCATCATTAAAAGCCTGTTGCCAGGTGCTTGCCCATTATTTTTATTGCAGGGCAACAGGTAAGAAATATAATGAATATGAAGCTGAAGAATTTTGTGCCGAAATAAAAAACTAAGGGTAACGGAGGCGCTGCCCATAGCCAAACATTTTTTTACCTGTTATCCCTCCTTATCGAAACCGAAAACAGGCTACTCGCTTCGGCTCCGTCAGTTCTGGAAAAAAAGGCAGGGATCCAGGCTTTTGAAAAGTTTAAATACATCAACACCATAAATTCCCTTTCCGGCGGCGACATTACCAAATGGACGGAAATATTAAACATGCCCTACGAACGCGTGCTCACTAAGCTTTTGTTAAATAAGACAGAAGCTGAGTACCAGAAGCGGTATGGGGAGTTGCTGACTTCGTAGTCCGAAAGTCAGGAAAGTCCGAAAGTCCGAAAGAAAGAATTTCAGTTAAAGAGTTTCTATCAAACAACAATAAATCATCTTCAGGACTTTCGGTCTTTACTGACCATACCTACCGGCAGGCAGGTTTCCGGACTTAAAAACAACTAATCTCTAATTAACTAATCTCTAATCTCTAAAACATGCCCATCCGTAATCAAATTGAAGCCGTTGTACAAACCCTAACCAATACCCCAACCTTTGTATACGGCACCGCTAACGAACTAAACCAACTGGCCGACGATGCGTCTTTCCCCTGCGTTTTTATGTACCCCTTGCAGCCTATTGACGTTTCGCCTCAGGTAAATGGCTCGGTGGATAATACCTTCTCCATTTATTTGGAGTTCCTTTTTAAGACAGACTTCGACCAATACACGGCGGATAACGAGACCTATGTAACACAGGCGCTCTCGCTGGCCAATGAGTTTATTGTAAAAGCATCCAAATACCGTGAAGGCGAAGGCCGCTATTTCAGGATAAAAGCCGGCGACAAAGCCAAATGCCTGCCCGTGTATAATAAGTTTGATGTGAATACTACCGGGGTAAATTTGACTATCACTTTAGCTACAATGTATTTTGATAGCTTTAGCTAGACCATGGTCAATGGACCATAGACCATGGCAAAACCTCTGCTGTAATCACCACTTCACAAACAATGTCCATGGTCCATCGACTATGGACTATGGACCAAAACAATGAACAACACCCAACTCCTCCAACTCCTCCAACTGCTTAAAACCGATATTATCAACTCCCTGCAGGCAGCGGGGAGCAGTGCCACCGGGCAAACGGCCAAACAGTTAACTATTACCCAGCAGGATAATAGTGTGCAATTGAACTTGCCCAACTATATGAGGCTTTTAGAAACCGGCCGCGGGCCAACGGGGCCAAATGCCGTGCCGGGCGATCCGCCGATGATACAGCGCATACAGCAATGGTGCCGCGAAAAAGGCATTCCGGATAAGGCGGCCTGGGCCATCAAAAAGTCAATCGATAAAAAAGGGTTTAAAGGTAAACCGGGCATACTATCAGAACCATTGGGGGATGATAATATCAACAACCACCTAAACCCCATACTGGAAGCTATTGCCACCGAGATCAGCAAGCAAATTACAGATTTGATAGTCTGAAGGCATTGTCCTTAATCAACCTGTTTTAACTCATTCTAACTCAATCCAACTCAATCAACCAATTTAACCAACATGGCATTATTCGCAACTATAGGCCCGGGCGCAACGGGTACAGAAGGGACCAAAATATACGGTGAAATCCTTATTTCGCTGTTTGACGCCGACACCGGCCAGCCGGCTAACGGAAACAATGTTACCGTTTATTTTACGCAAAACTTAAACGGGGTAATTTACCAGGGTTCACAAATTATCGCCGGTCAAACGTATGCGGTGTACCACGGCGAGCTAAGCGACTCAAGTACCACTACCCCCTATTACACCAAATTCACTATCGACAGCATCAGCACCGAACCGGCCAACCCGCCGCCGGTAAATGTTTGCGACCTGGTGATCAATACTATTATCGTCGATAAACCCGAATCTTCACCCGGCACCGCCGATGGGCAAATTACGGTGCAGGCAACTTCAAGCTACGGGCCAATTACTTATAGCCTTGATAATATTACCTTTCAGTCATCTCCCATATTTGCGGGTTTAACCGGTGGGCTAAAAAATGTTTATGTAAGCGATGCCAATGGATGCATCAATGTTTCGGCCATCACTATCCCCGTATTGAGCGGCTTACTCGTCAGCGATCCGTCCGTTAGTTTAACAGGAGGCAATGTTTCCCGCTGGAATGCGGCATTTAACCCGGTAGTTTTTACCTATCAGCGGAAAGATTTTGACGTGATCTCCGTTTCATTGGATACCCTGAGCGGAAACGCCGCAATAATGGCCAATTGCGATAAAACGGCCCTTATTGCTGCAGTTAAAGCCTATAACAATGCCAATGCGAACGCTGTTAAGCAAAACATAGTACTCACCAACAACAGCCCCGTTTTGGTTTATATAAATGCCGGCGTTTATACCGGCACCTACCAGGTAAATGAAGTAAAGGATGATGGCAGCCTGGTGATCAACACGCCTTACATTTCAAATGCAACCGGTTACATCAACAGCAACACCAATCGCCCGTTTTACCAGGTGCGTACAAAAATTACTTACCAGGACCCTGTCAGCGGGCAGCAAAATACCATTATTTCAACCAACAGGCCCGATAATACCGGCCTGGTTAAGGCTGACATCAGTAACTTTTTGCAAAGCCTGTTGCGCGCTAAGGACGATAGTAACTTTACCCAAATTAATTATCGCGACAGCAACTTAAGCGCAAGTTACCAGGTGGCTTATGCCGAATACTGGGACGGCAAACTAACCGGCACACAAAGCTTAACCTATGTGCCCGTAAGCACACCCTATTACGTTGTATACGCCGCAAAACAACTGGGCGATAATTACGGCGGCAACCTGGCCGCTTATGTGCCTTTCCCTTCGGTTACTACTAACAGCCAGCTGGCAAAATGGGTAACAGATTTTGCCGAACCTGCCTTTTCGAATGGTTACCCATTTGATATTGGTTTTATTTATAGTGAAGAACTATTGGGCCTGCAATTGTATTGCAACCTTGTTCCGCTTGATATTAACCGCAACCCATTGTCCGGTACCACAAACAGCTACCTGCTTAACGAAGACGGCACCTGGCTGTTGAACCAGGATGGCGGCAAGCTGGTGATTGCCCGGCAAACATCGGGCAATACAAACTTACCGGCGCAATTGGGTTTAAACCGGCTGCTGGTTAACGCCGTTTTCGATAGCGATGTTTATTATTTTGAGCTCACGCTGATGTATAACGATAGCAATGGTGTTGCGCATGTCGTTACCCAAACCCAAACCGTAAGGGTTGATGATGCGGTTGACGAACAATCGGTTTACCTGCGCTGGATAGGTTTAAGCGGATGCTGGAACTATTATCGTTTTGTTTACAACCAGGAAGTTTCGCTTGATGTGCAAAACGCGGTGATCATCAAAAACTACGTATCAGACTGGGCCAACCAGGATGGCATTGAAGAAGTAATAGGTAAAAGTGCAGGGCAGAAAATGAAAGTAATGGCCGAGGATCTTTCTATAAACGATATCAAGGGCCTGCAGTCCATCAAATATTCGCCCAAAGTGCAAATGCTGGTAAATAAAAACCCGGTTAAATGGCAAACCATCGTATTAAACACCGCCACCTTCAGCGAGTACGAAACCATTAACGGGCAGGCGCCATTCAGTGTAACGTTTAATATGCCTTCAATTAATATCCAGAGCCAGTAATATTGTTGAAATGTTGGAAGGTTTTAAAGTTGAAATGTTGTGCATTTGTTTCTCGCAATTCCCGCACTTTTTATAAAATCATCTCGACATTAAAATTTTCCGACGCTACAGGCTTCCAACATTAAAACCTTTCAACATTACAACTTTCCAACAAAACACATGGACCAAATCCAACTTTACATAAATGACCAATTAGTCGACCTGAGCGATGACAGCCCTATCGCGCTCACTTTCCAGATCAATAACCTGGCCGAAGTACAAAACCAGCAGGGTAATACCAGCAACCAGTTTAAACTGCCTTTAACCCAGCGTAACCGGCAAATACTGGGCTTTCCGGATGATATGGCTTTTGCCACTAATTTGCCCTATCAAAAGTATGAGGCTAAGATCATCCAGGACGGCCTTGAAATAGTGCCTTACGGGATTGGCGAATTAAACGGAATCGAGCAGGATACGGCTAACATTACTATATTATCAGGCAATACCGACTTTTTTGACAGCATTGGCGGCAAGTTGTATGATATGGGCGATAGCACCAGTATCTGGAGCAATTACGGGCAAAATCTGGTTTGGCAGCCCTATGACCATACATGGGATATCAATTCAGCGGCTGATTCGCAAACCAAAACCGATGGCTGGATCTATCCCATCATTGATTACGGCTATATGACCGATGATTTTACGACGTCCATTGACGTGCATAACCTGCGCCCAGGCTTTTTTATCAAAACAGCCATCGATCTGTTATTAAAATCAACTGGCTATAAAGCTTCAGGGTCATTAATGGGCGATCCGCTTTATCCTCTGATGATCGCTCAATTCTCAAACGGGAGTTTTGAGCATGGTGCTGATTATCAAAACCAGGTTGACAGCCGTGGATGCGATGTAAACCTGCCTTCGGCGCTAACAGTTAAATACAGCAAAGCGGGTGTAAACGTTGGCATGGTTGTATTTCCCGGGGTTACTTACAATCCAAATGGGTTTTATAATGCATCAACAGGTATTTATACCAGCACTATACGCAACAGCGTAAACATTACGCTTACCATTCCCTCGTTTTACTTTTATGGCAACTACAACGGCAGCTATGCGGCTAACATTGATATAAAAATTATTTACACTGATCCTGCGAATGGCGATGTAACACTGGCTACTACTAACTATTACCTGTCCAATAATCCTTCACTCATCAGGCTGGGGCCTTATCGGCACGGTTATACTGTTACACCAAAAACCATAGTTTCTGCGTCCGCAGATTTACCGGCGGGTGGAATGATAAAGGCAATATATCAGTTCAATGGTTACTCGCAATCTATTTTTACTATGGCAGCCGGGGCCGAACTGGTCATTAAATCAGCTAATCAAATTGTATTATATGGCCAAACCGTTCAATGCGAGCGTATTTTTCCGGATATCTCACAAAAAGACCTTTTAAAAGATACCCTGCAGCGTTTTGGCATCATCTGCCAAACGGATAACACCAATAAAACAGTTTCTTTCAATTCATTTAAAGATATTGTAAATAATATCCCAATTGCCAGGGACTGGAGCAACAAATGCCTTAACCAGGGCAAACAGGTTACTTTCCAGTTGGGCAATTATGCGCAGGTAAATTACATGCAATACCAAACCGACGAAAACCTTTTACCGTTAAAATACGGCTGGTCGCAAATACGCATTGCCGACCAAACTTTGCCGGCAAGCGCTACCCTGGTACAAAGTCCATTCGGGCCGAGTTTTAACAGGCCCTACTACGGCGGCAGCGTTGCGCAAATAACCATGATCGATCAAAACAGCGGTGGCAATGATTTCACGATAAGTGTGGTGCCACGGATCCTGATAGATCAGAAGTTAAAAATTGGCGAAATAGGTAAAACCGTAAAATTTACCGACGGCATTAACCCTGCCAGGGTGATAAATGACATTATTAGTACCCCGTATTTCTACAAACCCGACGCCCCCGACCTCGGACCTGGTTTTGGGCAGGCCAGCCTGATGTTTGAAGATCTGCGCAAACAGTATTACCCCGAATTGGAAAAAATCCTGACCCAAACCAAAAAAGTGGTGCGTTATATTTTACTCACCCCGCGTGACATCCTCGAACTCGACCTGTTGATACCGGTTTACATTCAGCAGGACAGCGCTTACTACTATATCAATAAAATAGATGCCTGGCGTAAGGGGCAGCCTGTAAAGGTGGAGTTGGTGAAACTGGGGTAAGCACTAATTGCTATTGCTCCGATCAGGCTAAACGTTACACCTTATATTACTTGCAATTGTCATCAATAAGTTGTTGAGCACCTGTATAACCAAGTGACACCGCTTTGGAAAAATCAAGGCAAGCACCACTTTTGTCGTTCATATCAACCTTCACCTGGCCACGGCCGCTATATAAATAAGGCATTAAAGAATTCCCAGTTGGACAAATGGATATAGCGTGGTCGTAGTCTTTTATTGCGGCAGCATAGTCCTTCGTTTGCTTTTCAGCATGGCCGCGCAAAGCATAAATGCTTGGAATGTCAGACTGAAGCTTAATAGCCTGGTCATAGGCTTTTATGGCGCCTTCAAAATCTTTAAAGTCATTTTGCCTGATGTTCGCCACAAAAATATAAGACGAGGCAGAGTCAGGATGTAGCGAAGTTATTTTTTCTGCATCAGCCATAGCGCCGTCGTGATCGCCAAGTGCACTTTTTGCAAGTGCCCTGAGTGCATACGCTTTAACGTATTTATTGTCCAGGTTAATCGCCGTATCAAAATCCAGCACGGCAACTTTATATTTCGCCTTGTTTAGGGCGTCGTCGCCAACATCAGATTTTTCGTGCATTTTTTTCTCGCCGGCATTGCAATAGTCAACAGCAGAATGGTTTTTGCACGAGTAAAGGGTAAAAAGAATTAAAAGAATAGCTAAAGATTTTTTCACGATGTTTAGATTAGGTATATTCATTTGCTAAGATTTAAAGGCATACAGATCCTTATTTACACCGAAGGCTGATCATTTCCTGTGCATCGGCGTCACCTAGGGATGATGCTTTTACAAGATCCAGGCAACCGGTTTTATCATTCATATCAAGCTTTACATCGCCCCGGCGGCGGTAAAAACTTTTGATTTTTGAACTGCCCGGAGGGCAAATGGCTATAGCATGACTATAATCGTTTATTGCACTGGTATAATCATTTAACTGCCCTTCTGCCATCGCGCGCATTGCATAATATTCAGGATTATTGGAGTTAATTTTTATCGCCTGGGTGTATGCGGCTATTGCTCCTTTAATGTCTTTAAGTTGTTCCAATTTGGTTCGGGCAATAAAAATAAAAACGTTAGCTGAATCCGGTTCAAGGGAAGCGACTTTTTCCGCATCGGCAATACATCCTGAGTAATCGCCCAGTATTCTTTTTACGATCGCCCTGTTTTCATAAGCTAATATATAATTATTATCTGCTTCAATAGCCTGGTCAAAATCATGCAAAACGGCTTTATATTTTGCCTGTCGTGCGGCTTCATTCGCGGTGCTATCACCAACATCTGTTTTTTCACGCGCTTTGGCCACGCCGGCATTAAAGTAGTTAACTGCATCCTTGTTTTTGCACGAATAAAGCGTGAAAAGGATTAAAACGACAGTAAAAGATTTTTTCATGATGTTTAGATAAGGATTATTCATTTGTTAAGATTTAATGAGCTAAAGGTGAAAATATATTTTTAAAATGCCAAAAAAATTAGCAAATATTTTTACCGGGGATACCTGCTGTAGTTTACAACTGGTAAAACTTCAGGCTTATTACAGAAATTAACTTTCGCTGAAGCATGATTAAAAAATATTATGCCAATTGGAATATAAAACATAATTGCCTATCTTTGTATTCGGGCCGCCTCGCGCCTGCACTACCGCTGAAATCACATAGCCATTTCTAATGTCAAACCACATCAACTTTTGGTTCGATTGCTTTGGCAACAACGGTTTCCGCAAATAAATTCCTTAAAACACATTCAAATTATCCAAACAAAATTATGGCCGACGATATCAGCAAAAAAATCACCATTGATGTAGAAGTAAACACCGATGGGCAGCAGCAAATCAATCAATATAAGGCAGCATTTGATAGCTTGCGGAGTTCTGTAAATGGACTTTCAAATCCCCTGCAGGGAATTTCATCAAGTATTTCCTCGCTTGATAAAGACATATCTAAACTTACTGCTTCTATCAACAAACTAAACAGCCAGAACAAGGAGCAGAGTTCGGGCTGGGGAAAAGTAAAAAGTAATGTTACCGAGCTGATCAGTTCATTTGGCGACTGGGAAGGTGTGCTTAAAACTGTAAAAACAGCTATTTGGGGTGCGGAAGCTGCTGCCGAGGGGCTAATGGCGGCGTTAACCGGCGGCCTGGCAATTCTTACTACTTTTTTACCGGAAATTATAGATGTGGTTAGCGGGTGGTTTAAAGCTGATACGACATTAACAGCGTTGAATAAAACACTAAAAGACAATAAAATTGTACAGGATGCCGTAAATCAGACAATGGCGCAGGGCACCAATGACGCACAGCAGGAACTGGTACACTTAAACCTGCTTTACAAGGCAAGCCAGGACCATAATGTTAAATTAGAAGAACGGAAGAAAATTGTATCTGAATTGCAGAGCCAATATCCTGACTATTTTGGAAACATGTCATCTGAAGCTATATTAAACGGAAAAGCTACCAAAAGCTATGACGACCTGACGAAAGCTATTATAGCAACAGCCCGGGCAAAGGCCGCGGAAGAAATAATTACCAAAAATCAGGTAAGATCGTTAGGCAACGACAGTAATCTTGAAAAACTAAACGGAGACCTTACTCAATACACCAAACAACTTAAAGCTGCTCAAAAAGAATACGACGACTATATGAAAAACCAGGCAATTGGCGCGGGAGGGTTTGGAATGGTCGACTCCGAAGAGGCAAGTCTTTCTGAAAAACTCGCAGGGATCCGCGATATGGTTAAGGCAACTAAAAAATCAATTGGCGATTTAAAAACCGACTCAAATTTATTAAACAGGCAAAATGAGGCGTTGGCAAAAAAAGTAATTGGCGACACCGAACAGAATGGCGCGAAAGTTTTGGGGGTGGCGTCAACAACTAACAAACAACTTGTTAAGGGTAGTGGTGAAACAGTAAAAAAACAGCTATCACTGCTTACCCAAGCCGAAGAAATGCGTAAAGCTTCGTTGATGCGCCAGATGCAAACCACATTCGAGGCTTACGGAAGTGAGGCTGCCGTAGAAAACAATCATTACCAGGATGAACTTACCAAACTAAAAAACTTTTTAAAAAATAAACAAATAACACAAAAGGAATTTGACGATGTAAGCAAACAGCTAAAGGGCGAGCACCAGGCCAACATGGCTGCCATCATCAATAAATATAATGAGCTGGATAAAGAGAAAACCCAGCAGGCCCAAAATGAACTGGCCGAATTAACGATAAAAGGGATGCGGGAAGGATCGGCAAAGCAAATTGCCGAGTTGAACCTTGAACAGACCGAAAAACTGCAGCAGCTCAAAAAAAGCACTGATGAGCTCAGCGATCAGCAGAAAAAACTTGCGGCTGAACTGGCTGATACTTTACTTTTAATCCCTTATGCAGATGTTTCGGTATTAAAAAGCCGCTTGGATGCCGTTACTGAACTTGTGGAGATAAATGGCAAGAAAAAAATAGGCATTGAACAGCAAACAAAGGATGCACTTAAAAAAATTACCGACCAGGAAGCACAGGATAAACTGGTAAAGGCCGATCAGGAATCGGCCGACGGTGCAGTGGATCCGGAAGCAAAGCTAACTGCCGAAAAAAAACTAATAACAGATAAATACCAGTTTGAGATTGAACAGGCACAAGGAAACAATGAAAAAATAAAGGAGTTAGAAAATGAGCGCAATAAAGCACTAAAGGAAATAGACGATAAAGCAGCAAAGGAAAAAGCGGACAAGGCCAAAAAACAGGCTGAAGAATTGAAGGCTTTTGAAGAGAAAGTAGAAAAAGAAGCCGCCGATGCCGCTTTTAACTTGATAAAAGGCACCATAAAACACGCCAGTGAAGCCAAAATTACAGGCCTTGAACAGGACAAAGCCGCCGAATTGAGTAATACCAGTTTAACATCAACCCAAAAACTGGCTATTGAACAGAAATACAAACAAAAAGAGGCCCAGGTAAAAGTTAAGGCATTTAAAGAAGAGCAGGAAGCATCAATTGCACAGGCGGTTATTAACGGGGCATTGGCAATTACAAAGGTCACCTCGCAAACAGGCGTACTCGGTGCGTTTGTAATACCCGGCATCATAGCCGAGACAGCCATACAGGTAGCCACCATAGCAGCACAAAAACCACCGGCTTACGCAACAGGTGGCGTACACTATACTTCAGACGGGCGCGGCGGGATTTTGCCAGGATACAGCAGAACTGATAACACCAACGCCTATCTGCGGTCGGGCGAGGGAATTGTTGTATCAGAGGCCATGCAGGTACCCTGGGCGCGCAACTTGGTAAGCGCTATAAACGTTGGCTTTGGCGGCAGGGATTTCTCCATGGCAAATCCGGGGCGCGGCTATGCCGTAGGCGGTATATTTACCGATGGCGGCGATGCCAACCGTTATTACAACCAGCCCGTGCACGATCAGAAGAACCTGGCCAACTCCATTGCCTACCAGATGATCAACAACTTCCCGCCTGTTTATGTAGACGTGAAGGATATCAACAATCAACAAAACATTTTGGCACAAACCATTAACAGGGTGAATCTGTAAGGTGAAAGGCAAAAGCTGAAAGGTACGGATCTTCTAAAAACAACTAGTCACCCAATCAACTTAATCCAACGCAATCAACTATACATGAACATCAAAATTGCCAACACACTATTTGATGATGGGGTATTCTCGGCTATGTACAAGGCTGGGTTTATCACCACAAAAATTTTCATATACCGCGAAATTTACCTTTGGATTGAGGCACAGCGAAAAACCCGCGGCTTGAACAAACGCCAGGCGGTAATGGAGGCTGAAATTAAATTCAGGAAAGACGAGCGCACCATCTGGCGGGCGTTGAATAGTTTTGAGGAGGGGGAATAACTAATTTGAGCTCAACAGCTTTACTTTTAAGCTCAAAAAGAGGATAAATTGAGCTTTAAGCAGTTTAACTGTGAGCTCCATTTAATCTACAAAGGGCAAAAAAGCTTATTTTCCTGTAACAAATACCACCCACCAGCTATCTAAATGATAAACACCGTTTATCATGAACTGGAAATTTCTGCAGAAAAAAGATTCAACCAAGCCAAAACCCAAAAAGACCAAAGCCCGCGAATGGCTGGATGCTATTGTTTTTGCAGTGGTAGCAGCTACTATTATCCGTGGTTTATTGTTTTCAGCCTATGCAATCCCGTCCGGATCAATGGAGGGTACAGAATTAACCGGCGACTACCTTTTTGTAAGCAAATGCAGTTATGGCGCACGTATGCCAAATACCCTTTTATCCATCCCTTTTACCGAACCCATTATGTTTGGTATTAAAACCTATTGGGACGCTATCCAGCTGCCTTATTTGCGTTTGCCGGGCTTTACTGATCCGAAAAAGAGCGATATCGTAGTGTTTAATAAGCCAGAGGAAGCAGATCAAAATATCCCTGTAGACCAACGAACAACTTTGATTAAACGTTGCCAGGCGGCCCCCGGCGACGTCCTTTCCATAGTAGATGCGCAAGTATTCATCAATGGCAAAGCGGCACCAAATGCACCAATGGCACAAACCAATTATACAGTTACTACCGACGGGCGCGATATAAACCCACAAACACTACAGGACCTTGGTGTTACAGCAAATAACGGCCTGGTAGCTAACACTTACGAAATGTTGATTCCTACGCAAAATGTGGCAGCTATCAAAAGCTTTTCGAATGTTAAGAGCGTGGTTAAAGAATTGCAACCTGCAGGGCAGGCAGATCCGCAGGTATTTCCGCATAATGCCCGTTTTAAATGGAATATCGACAACTTCGGCCCGTTGAAATTGCCAAAAAAAGGCTGGACTGTAACCCTTAATGATTCGACGCTTGCACTTTATCGGCGCGCTATTGAAGTGTACGAACACAATAAGGTAGATACCACCGGCAAAACTATTATGATCAACGGTAAAAAAGCCGGCAGTTATACCTTTAAAATGAATTACTACTGGATGATGGGCGACAACCGCCACGATTCCTTAGACTCACGTTTTTGGGGCTATGTACCCGAAGATCATATCATCGGCAAAGCCATCATTACTGTGATGAGTATCGACTCTACCCAGGATTTCTTCCACAAGATCCGCTGGAGCCGCATCTTTAAACCGATCAATTAACAAAAGAACCAAATAGTATATAAAAATAGTTTTAGTTTAGTTTAGTTAGCTTCTTCAGATCCTTCTCCAACAGGGGAGGGATTTAAGAAGAAGTGTAAACTAAGCAACACTGGCTTTAGCATTACCGGTTCCGAACAAAATAAGTACTGACAAAACAGTGTCAGCACTTATTTGAAATATTGTTCTGACCTTTGTTTTAATCAGTTGTCTGAACACGATTTTTAAGAGTGAATGGATTATCAAGATTTAGCCAGTGGACGCTTCAACTCAAAATCATATCAATCGTTAAAATCCTAAAAATCATGTTCAGACAAAAGTACTGACAAAACAGTGTCAGCACTTATTTGAAATATTGTTCCGACCTTTGTTTTAATCAGTTGCCTGAACACGATTTTTAAGAGTGAATGGATTATCAAGATTTAGCCAGTGGACGCTTCAACTCAAAATCATATCAATCGTTAAAATCCTAAAAATCATGTTCAGACAAAAGTACTGACAAAACAGTGTCAGCACTTATTTGAAATATTGTTCCGACCTTTGTTTTAATCCGTTGTCTGAACACGATTTTTATGATTGAATGGATTATCAGGATTTAGCCAATTATAGGTTCATAACGCTTCAGTTCAAAATCAGAATCATGTAAATTGTTAAAATCTTAAAAGTCATGTCCAGACAAAAGTACTGACAAAACAGTGTCAGCACTTATTTGAAATATTGTTCCGACCTTTGTTTTAATCAGTTGATAATATCAATCAATCATCAACTACATCATAAAAATCAGTTCAATCCAGGTTCAGACAAATATTGTTCTGATCTTTAAATTATGCCAATCAGCATATTAAACATTTAGCCTGATTGTTTCCATTGGACTCCAAAAACGAAACTACTTTGTCTTTCGGACTTTCCCGACTTTTCGGACTTTCCCGACTAAAAATAAAACACATGACCTACAAAATATACCTATACGACACAGATACCGATTGCATCGGCTCCGGTACCTTATCATCAACCTACGTGCAATCGCAATTGGAAGCGGCAGCCGGTCAGGATGTGGAAGTGCATATCAGCTCGGTTGGCGGCAGCGCTTTTGATGCCATCGCCATTTATGATCTGCTTAAAAAATACAATGGCAATGTGATCACTTATATCGATGCGTTGGCTGCTTCGGCGGCTTCTATTGTGGCCATGGGCGGCCAACAGGTGGTGATGAGCAAATATGCATTGCTGATGATCCACAAGCCGATGGTGGGTACCGGCGGCAATGCCGATGAACTTTTAAAAGATGTGCAGATGTTGAATATAGTGCAGGCGCGTTTGGCGCAGATCTATATGGACAAAACCGGGTTGGACGGCGTTACTATCAATAGCTTAATCAACGCCGTCACCTGGTTATCTGCCGACCAGGCGCTCGACCTGGGTTTTATTGACCAGGTAGAAGACTACAGCGCCGACATTACAAACAGCGCACTCATTAAAAACTATGTAAACACGGCACCGGTATTTTACCAGCGCTATATCAACAAAATCTTAACCAAAAAAAGCAACATGAACATCGAAAACAAAGAACTTATCGAAAAAACCACGTCGGTTTTGGATAAGATTATGAACTTCTTTAAGAAGGTAGTAAACAAACAAACCATTACGGACAAAGGCACACTGCACCACGCCGGCGAACTGGATGAAGGCACCGAAGTTTACAACGACGAAGACATGAGCAGCCCCGCAGCCAGCGATTGTTACACCACTGCAAGCGGCAGCAAAATAGCGGTGCAGGGCGGCCAGGTGCAAAAGATCACCCCACCAACAGCTGACCCTGATGCTGTTCCTGACGCGGATGACGATGATGACAGCGCACCATCAGATAAGTTTAAAGCTGCTAAAAAACCGGTGGACGTTCAAAACAAACTGCAATCCATCAAAGCAAAATTACATGCGCAAAATGCACTGTTAAACGAAGCCAAAGATGCGCTTGAAGCTGCAAACCTTCGCCTTAAAAAAACACGCGAAGAGGTAAAAAACGAGATCCGCTCGGATTTCAGTCCCGAAGGCTCCAAACGCAGCAACAAAGCCAAAACCGAACCCGTGCCTTTCTTTGCTCCACAAACTGCATTGGCGCAAAATGCGGTAAGGAAAGCGGTAGCGAAATAGCTGTTGCAAGGTTGAAATGTTGTAATGTTAAAAGAACAACATCTTTAAAATTCACTCAATCAGCATTGCAACCTTCCAGCATTCCAAACTCACCCACAAAAACATTACAACCTTAAAACATTCCAACATTACAACAAAAAACAAATGGCTCAATTTACATTTACAAACAACACCTATGCCGGCGAAGCGCTGGCCGGGTTTATGGCCAGCACGCTTTTGGAAGCGGATTCCGTTAAGCGAGGATTGCTGACCGTTATTAACGACGTTAAAGCCCGCAAGGTGATACTTGATGTTGACGACAACGTGGTTTTACAGGACCCATCGGGCATATTTCACGACCAGGGAACCACCGCCCTGCAAAACGAAAGCTACCTTGACCCGGTAGTGTACGAATTTATGAAACAGGAACAATGGGATAAGCTGATACAAAGCTGGGAAGCACAAAGCCTTAAGCCTGGCGCCTTTTTAGATTATGAAGGCGTTGTGGACCTGTCGGACTTTATGGTACAGCGTTACCTTACCAAAATACAAATAGCCAACGAGCGTTTGTACTGGCTGGGTAAAGGCTCAACCAAAGAGGCAAGTTTTACAGCGGCGTTCCCGGGTTTATTGCCGTCTATTGCAGCTGCATCAGGCGTTTACAAAGTTGGCTTAGGCAAACCGGCTACATCCATGGCCGCAACATCAATTGACGCGACAGGTTTGGTAACCGTTTCGGACACATCAACCTTAGCTGATGGCGACGTAGTAACCATCACCGCTGTAACCGGTTCGAGCAAAGATACCACCAACGGCGCTCCGGGCATCTCAATCCAGGGTCAATCCTACTTCATCCAGATAGCAAGCGCCACCACTTTTAAACTGGTGCGTAACTACAACGAAGTGAACAGCCGCCTGGCAGCAACTTTTACCGGCACATCAACTGCCGCAACTGTCAGCTACATCAACGTAAGCAACGTGCTATCTGTTTTGGGTGGCGTTTATGCGCAACTCGATCCGGCCGACCGTATCCAGGACGATTTTAACCTGCAGGTTCCCTTGCATGTTGGTTATGCCTTTGCACAGGCACAGGCTAACAAAGCGCTCAACGTTATCAATGCCTTTACCGACATGAAAAAGATGGATTACCTGGGTATCCCGTTACAGATCATGAACCACTGGCAGGCAAATACCATTTTAGGTGCACGCTCATCCAACCTGTTTTTGGGGGTCGATTTATTGGGCGATGCTTCAGAACTTTCAACCGTTTACATGAAGCCTTATACCAACGATAACGTGGTACGCATGAAAGCCCGCATGAAAGCGGCCGTTAACTTCAAATTTGCTAACGAGATATTTTATTTGAGCGCGTAGCGCAGTTGATTAGGTTGATTGAGTGAGTGGTTGATTGAGTTAAAGACGCCCAACCTCCTGCTAACTTAATTAACCTATTCAACCCAATCAACTTAATCAACCCAATCCAACTTAATCAACAAAACACATGTCAATCTACAATAAAATAAATGCAGGGTTCAGTTTAGGAACTGCATCGCCTGTAACTGCAGGTATTGAGGATGTGATCTACATCTTTAACCAGGATGATTTCACACTCACCTATGATACCACCAACCCGCTCATCGTAACCGGAATTACCGCTGTAGGCACCGCCAAGATCTATAAATTCGAAGGCACTAATAACAGTTTCAACACACTGTCCAAGCTGGCTAAAACTTCCGTAGGACCACGTTATACCGAGGAAATAGACTTTAACGTTGCCGGTTTTTCTGTCGACATAAAAACACAGCTGATGGCTATGGGCTATGGTCGTACCCGCGCCATCGTCATTAACAACTACAACTCCAGCGATTCGGCCATTGAATTGTTCGGCGCGGTAAATGGTTTGATCCTCACCGATGCAGAGCGCAGCGCGGCCGACGAAACCGTAGATGGCGGCTACAAGCTTAAACTCACCAATCCCGATAAACTGAGGGAGCCCTACCCGCCACGCGCTGTATCCATCGCGCCACCCAGTGGCACGGCCACTTACGCCAGCACGCTTGCTGCAATTGAAGCTTTGGTAGCTGCATAGTAAATGTGCCCCTCCCAACCCTCCCCGGTTGGGAGGGCTTTAAAAAAACCGCAAACCAAAAGTCTCTCCGCCAACCGGCGGAGGAGATTTAGAGGGGCTTAATGAACTATGAACCAAAACCAATGACAAAGAAATACACACTAAAACCCGGAAAGCACCAGTTCGCATCTGGATCCCCTGCGATTCACGACAACGATAACCTGAGTGATGAGGAGGCCGAATGGTACCTGGAAAAGTATCCGCACATAGCCGGGTTGTTTGTTGAAAGGTTGGAAAGTTGTAAGGTTGAAATGCTTGAAAACGTTTCTTCGGAAAACATTAAAAAGGAAACAGAAACAACGCCATCCGAAGCCGATCAGCAAGAATATCAACCGGAAAAATAACATTCCAACTTTTCAACCTTCCAACATTACAACAACATACTATGAAAACATACCTGCCACAAATAGAGCGGAGGATATTTGTAAGGCCGAATCAAACCTTCGGCATACTCAATTACGACCTGGATAATGCCTATCCGCAACGCATGCTCGAACTGGTAGCCGCCTCCCCTACCGCTAAAGATTGCTGGACCAAAAGGGCCAAGTTTATAGGCGGAAATGGTTTTGAAGAACCCGGCCTGGGCAAGCAGATCATCAACCCAAAAGGTTTGACGCTGGCCAAACTGTTAAAGGCTGTAGCTACTGATAAGGCTTTGTTCACTGGCTTTGGCATCCATGTAAATTACAATGCCAATTTTAAAATAGCCTCGGTAAATTATGTTAAGTTCGAGGATATCCGCCTGGGTGATACTGATTTTCCTGACACTGCAGATAAATACGCCATATATTCTGACTGGGGCCGCAAAACCTGGAAGAACATCATGCGCAGCAAGATCACCTTCCTGGATAAATACAATCCTGACGAACAAACTATTAAAAACCAGGTATTGGCCGCAGGCGGCTGGGATAAATACAAAGGGCAACTTTTTTACTATAACCCGGAGGTGGACGATTACCCGCTGATTGAAGCGGATTCTGTTTGGGAAGATTTTGAGACCGAAGCCGGCATAAAGATCTTTAACAACCGCGAAGTAACCACCGGCTTTTTACCCAGCACCATGCTTTTTATGCAGGCCCGCAGGGAAGAAGCTGATAACAGCGCCCCCGATAATGAGGAATTGCCGTACACCAACATGCCATCGCAGCTGGAAAAAGACCTGGGATCGTTCCAGGGGGCGAAAAGTGCGCAAAAGATCATTGTTATTGAGTATGAAGACGAAACCTCCAAACCGGAATTTAAACCTTACTCCATCCAAAACAACGATAAGCTTTTTGAAACAACGGAAAAATCGGTAGAGGCCCGGATAATTAAAGGCTTTTCTATCCCAAAAGAACTCATTAATTCCGAAGGCACTTCAGGCTTAAGCAACGGCGGCGAAAAGAAAGCGGCTATCACCGAGTTTAATGACAATACTGCCCCCGACAGGCTGGAGTTATCGGAAACCTTTGCCGAAATATTCAGCCACTTTTACCTGGATATTAACCCAGCTGATAATTGGAATATATTACCGGTACCCGCCAACGTCGCCGATGATATTACCGGTATAAAAGCCGGCGCAAGTATTAATCAACTACTGCTTGCCGATATACCGGCCCAAAACAAAATAGCCACACTGGTTTATGTTTATGGCTTTAAGCAAACCGAGGCAGAGGCGATGTGCCTTTAATTAGTGAGTAGTTGATTGGGTTGGATTAGGTTGATTGAGTTAATCATTCGGCTTTTTAAAAACTCAATCAACCACTCTCTCAATCAACTTAATCAACCAATCCCCATGAATACCATTTATCTCATCAACCAAACTACATTTCAAAATTACGAGGATATCTCTGTCAATATAAAGCCTGAACGCCTTAACGTTTTCATCAAAAAAGCACAGGACCTCGACCTGAAACCATTTTTGGGTCATGCCTTGTATTACGACTTCCTCCAGCATTTCAACAGCGATGGCACCCTGCAGGATACTGCGCCACAGCCTTACAAAGACCTGCTAAACGGCAGCGAATACCTGGATAAATACGGTCATATTGTTTTGTACGAAGGCCTGCTGCCAACATTGGTTTACTTCACCTTCGCAAGGTTTATTGAAGCTGATGCAGTACATTATACGGCTACAGGCCCGGTTATAAAACACCACGATATGGGCGACCCGGTTGCACCGAAGGATATTGTAAAACTGGTGCAACAACAGCGTAGTGTAGCCAATGCCCATGCTAACGAGGTGGAGAAATTTTTGTGGGATAATAAAGACGATTTCCCTTTATGGCGGTACAATGGCAAAAACAAAAGCAGCCGCCAGTCGGGCCCGCGGATCCGCAGTGTCGACCGCACCAGTTTCAACTTCCCGTCAGGATATGATCCTTCTGGCGCCGATAGCTACCTGCCTATAACAGCATTCATGAACTAGAGTTAAGTCGATAGTCTTGAGTCGGAAGTCCCAAGTTAGCTTTTGCTCGCATTCCGTTTTAGAATAAAGGCTTGACAATCAAGACTACCTCTCAATTTAACAATAACACAACACTGTGCACGATTGAAAGAATTTTACAGGATATAAAAATATCTAATCGGTGAAATCATTTTCATCCTAAATAAAAAATACTATGCCAACCGATAAAAAAATAAGCGAATTACCTGTAGCTTCCTCCATCAGCGCGGCCGACGTTTCGGTACTGGTAGATGGCGGCACCGACTACCAATACACCTTTACCCTGTTGCTTCAGTTTTTAGAAGCAAACCTGAGTACGGGTGCTAAAATTTCCTTTGGCACTGTGCTGCCTCAAAACACCAGCGGCAATAATGGCGATGTATTTGTAAATACGCCAGCGGGTTCCTTTGCACAAAAGGTATCCGGCACCTGGACGGTGGTTTACACCCTTCCTGCAGCAAATGCCGCCGATGGCACCTTACTTTACGGTGCAGGTGTGCCGGGATCAGCCACCGGCAAAAACTCCGATAGTTACATCAATACCTTAACCGGTATTTTTTATCAAAAAGCATCGGGTACCTGGGCCCAGGTATTTTCAATGGCCACCGGGCCGCAGGGGCCGCAAGGCACAGCCGGGACAAACGGCACCAACGGAACCAACGGCAACACCATTTTATTTGGCACCACAGTGCCGTCGAACAGTACCACAGGCATTAACGGCAATTTTTATATCAATACCAGCACCTATGTACTATATGGACCCAAAACGGCCGGTGTTTGGGGCGATGGCATTTCGCTGATTGGTACGGGCATACAAACCGGGGGAACAGCGGGCCAAATATTGGTAAAAGCAGACGGTACAGATTTTAATACCACATGGGAGGATAACTCATTTGCCAACCTCTCCGGTCAGCCCGGCGACAATCCCAATATGGCAACGGCCCTTGCTGCAAAACAAAACTCCCTGGGATATACCCCCGAGAACATTGCCACTAAGGGCCAGCCAAACGGATATGCTTCATTAGACAGTACCGGCAAAGTGCCTTCGGCGCAATTACCGGCTTATGTGGATGAAGTGCAGGAGTTCTCAAGCTTATCCGCCTTCCCGGCCACGGGAGCAGCTAATATTATTTACGTTGCCACCGATACCAATTACGAATACCGGTGGAGCGGATCAACTTATATCCAGTTAGTAGCTTCGCCGGGGAGTACCGATGCTGTCCCAGAAGGAAGCACTCACCTTTATTTCACTGCCGCGCGGGTATTGGCAGTAGTACTTACAGGTATCAGCTTCGGCACCGTTTCGGCGGTAACGGCTACCGACAGCGTCCTCGCCGCCATCGGAAAGCTGCAGGCGCAAGTCACCTCTATTTCCGGAAAAATACTCCCGTCGGGCGGCACAACCGGGCAAATACTGGCCAAAACATCAAATACAAACTACGATACCCAATGGATAAACCCGCCAACCAGCGGGGGCGGATCCTCTAATTTCTCTTACAACTTTTATCAAACCACATTATGACAAGTTCATCAAATACTACTTCATTTGCGACGTTGACTGGCACCTACCCCGCAACGCAATTGGCATCAGGTCTGGCAATCAATACCGATACCCTGGTAGCAACTGGCGGAAGTAATGCTAGTATTGCATTAGACGTCCTGTTTAGAAATTACCAGTCAAACACTATCAATTTTGATATAATAATTTGCGCTACCGGCTCAAATTCAACAGAAGCGAACAACCGTACACAAATTCAAATACCTGCCAGCGCGGGTAACAATGGCAGCACACAATTGGCATCACTTGCAGCCCTTGCCCCTCAACTATTCGATCTTGACCTGGCAGGCAACAGGGTGATCACCCTTGAAAGTGGAATATCCATTTATGTTCGCAACAAAGCAGCCTTAACAGCTGATGTTTGCATAACCGTAAAAATGAGAAGTTTCTGATAATATTCGAAAATACCGGCAATTGCTAAAAACGCCTGGTTGTCCCACCAATTAACTATTGAAATAATAATCCGACAATGATCGCTCTTTCCACTTCCCCTATTAATTTATCAATGCTGCGTAAGCTAAACACATGGTACACCATTGCCGATGGCAACTGGAGTAACCCTAATATTTGGGTAGGTAATGCTAAACGAAAATACAGTATCCCCCAGCCTGGCGATAACGTTTGCGTAAACAACAGCGTGATTTTAGACGTAAATAACCTGACCGTCAACAACTTGTCAGGGGCTGGGGATCTGATATTTGGTACGTCTTCCAAGACTCTCAACATAAGCGGCGAACTTAATATGGTTGGTTCATTAGACATGTCAAACGCAGCCCATCAGCTGCTCCTATATGGATATTCTAATTACATTGCTCTTTTTATTCCGGGAACATCTGGCACAGTTAATTATGTCAGCACATCTGCTTATCAATCGGTAATGCCGGCTACTTACCAAAATTTGACCATTTCCGGAACAGGTACATCTCAATTAATTGGAGATGTAATTGTCAATGGAAATCTTATACTATCAGGTAATCCCAATACTGGGGCAGGCGGAATATTGGAATTATCTAATTGTAGTTTCACTGTTTACGGAACTTCAACCTTTAATCAACCATCTTTACTATCCAAAAACTCAAACGTTGGAAACACTTTATTTGTCGGCGCTGTATCTGCTAATGGAGGTGATAACAAACGATTTAATTTAAGTGGCAATCCTAATATGGAATTTAGAGGAGGCTTGTCTTTAAATCAAAACAGTCAGCAATCCAATTTAGGTACTGGATTGATGAGTTTCACAACAAACAACCAGAATTTAAATGGAACATCCACTTTCAATTTTGGTGCAAATATTTTCATCGGATCGGGGATAACCTTAACTATTACAGGAAATGGCATTAACAGCTTTGGAACAATTACGGGTGAAGACAGTTCTTCGACGCTAAATAATAATTCGCAATTGTATTTATTTAACAATACGCTACCTATGTCAACTGGTGGAGTATTTAATTATATGAACACCACGCCTAGTACCATTGGATTTTGTTGTAATGGGAATCTAACAATCCCGTTAAATACTTTTTATAATTTAGACATACAAGGAACTGGGGTTAAGACATTAGGCGCCAATACAACGGTAAACAACAATTTAACTTTAGAAAATTCGGGAAATTTAGAGTGTTCCTCATACTCCCTTTCAGTTACTGGAGTAACTGTTGCAAATCAACCATCTTTACTCTCTAAGAATTCAAATAGTGGTTATTTATTATTCGAAGGAAATGTAACTGGTTTAGGTGGAGATAGCAAAAGGTTTGATTTCACCGGCAACCCCAACATTGAGTTCAGAAATGGATTTTCGCTTAATCAGAAAGCATCTGGCAATACACTAGGGACAGGTGTAATCAGTTTTACTACAAATAATCAAAATTTTGCTTACACAAGCGGGCAAACCATAGTTTCAAACCCAATACTGATATCTGGCGCTATAACTGTTGTTTTTTCTGGGCCGCTGTCGGGTGGGTATTTCGACTTGCTAAACACGGTAAACGGCACTATTTCTGGATCAACTTGGAATAATGAATGTTACTCGAAATATGAAAATGAACAAGAGCCAATGCAAATCGGCACGCTCATATGTAATTCTATATCAAATACATTTGAATATGGAAGAAGTGGAAATCAAGACATAAACCCAGTAACATATTTGAATTTAACATTGTCAACCAATGGCTCAAAAAGACTATTGGGAAATGTCAGTGTTTTAGATTCTTATATTTTAAGCTCACCTGCTATTCTTGATTCCAATGGGTATGCTTTGACAAATCCTTAATTATCCCTTGCTCTTTTATAAAAAACATGTTTTGATAAAATCATCGAAGGCCGTTCAATTAAAAAATAAAAAAGATACGCTACTAAAACAGCTATTAAAATTTCAATAAAAAGCCACCAAAGTTGATTTTGACCAAGGCTAAGATTTGTTTTTTTTGATAAACCTAAGAACACAATTAAGCAAAGGCTGTGAGTAAGATAGAGCGAATACGATATATTTCCAAAAAAAATCAGCGGCTTTATTAGCGACTTTATTAAAAATATCATCAAAGAGCTAAATGAAAGTAACACAGCAACATCTAAACCAAACTTGTATTCGATCAACCCTAATAATGCCACTGGCAAAATCAAATTCGTCCATTTCCGATCTTTATAAAAGTTAAAAAGTGAAATACCTAAAGCAAATATCGGCGCATAGCTTAAAACCAGGTAATCAGCGTTGCCAAAAGGGATTAGGCAGGTCAAACTGAATATTATTAAAAAAACAAGTTTGTACGAATAGCTTTCTGCCAAAAAGTAAAAAATCCCTATCAGTAAATAAAATTGAAATTCTACAGATAATGTCCAGAAGACGTGATTGTAGAAAGGATATTTTGTAAATGGGATGAAGTAGAAGATATGGGCAATGAATTGACCAGGGATAAAAGGGGTTCTCTGTCCGTGAAAGTCAGGGACAAATGACAGAATTTTAAATAAGGCCAGCGTCAGTAAAATCACCACAAAGTAGGCCGGATCTATCCGGATGGACCTTTTGAGTAAAAAAGTAAAAAATTGTTTTGGCTTATATCCCGCTTTATCCAGCGAATAAACAATAATAAAGCCGCTGATTAAAAAAAATACGTGTACACCTTCCTGGCCAAAATTAAAAATCCTCGATAACGCAGGATATTGATCCAGATTGGACCCATAATGGCATAAAACAACACCCAGGGCTGCAAGTCCGCGCAGATATTGAATACTTAATATTTTACCCTGATCAGCCATCTTTCAAATAAACAAATAATAAACCAGCCGAAAAAACGGACTGATAAACTTCAGCAAACTTTTAAAAATAAAAAACAATACACATGCAAACATCATCATTATTCTCCCTTGATCTGAAGGATCTGGGGAAAGGCCTTTTAGTTGCCATAGGCGGCGCGGTAATTGGCGCTATTGAAACGAGTATAAAAGCGGGTTCATTAACCATTAACTGGCCATCAATCGGCAGTGTGGCTTTGGCTGCCGGCCTGGCTTACCTGGGCAAAAACTTTTTTACACCCGCAAAAACGGTTACCTCCGCGCAATAATTTCCCGTCATTCCAGCGGCTGCCGATTGCAGTATTTCTTCACAAAAAACACTAAAATACAAAAACATGAATCTAAGTAAAAACGGATTTAGGATTATCAAAAACTTTGAAGGCCTCCGCTTAACTGCATACCGCGATGTGGCAGGAATGTGGACTATTGGTTACGGGTCAACCCATTACCACGACGGCAGGGCAGTAAAGCCTGGCGACAAACTGGCCGACGACTTGCAGGCCGATGCCCTTTTTGCCAACACCCTGGGGCAATATGAAGATGCGGTGAACCGCTACGTGAAAGTGCCATTAAGCCAAAACCAGTTTGATGCCCTGGTATCTTTTACCTATAACGAGGGAACCGGAGCACTTAAAGAATCAACTCTGCTGGTAAAACTAAACGAAAAAAACTACGCTGAGGCTGCGGCTCATTTTTTAGCCTGGGATAAAATAACCGATCCCAAAACCGGCCAAAAAGTAGTATGCGACACACTGGTGCAACGGCGCCGTGAGGAGAGCCAATTGTTTATGCAGCCAGATGCACATCATTAACACTTATAATCATGACAGCAATAGAGCATAAGGAGTTAAAGGGCATAACTATAAAAAACCTCGTTTTCACCATTTTCAGCACAGCCAGTATTGTGGCCTCTGTAATGACTACCTACTTCGGTTTAAAAAGCGATATACAGGAAATAAAAAGCTCGCAAAGTACAGAATCGAAGATCAATAACATCCGCATAAAAGTACTGGAGGATCAGGTTAACTTATTGCAAAAAGAGGTGGATGAAATAAAACTTCCCGGAAGTCAAAACCGGCCTGCACTAACAGTCTCAACGATAAAAACGCCCGGTGCAGGGCTTTTTGGTGCCACCAAGCCCTAAAAAAGTCTCAACAAAATCAATCAGTGTAATCACCAAATAATCAGTTTAATAAAATAATCATAATGAGCTTAAAATCATTTATTACAAAAATTTGGGGCGAGATCAAGAGCCTCTTCGACAGTTTCCCCGCAGAAATGCAGATCGCCATACATATTGGCGTTGAGGTTACCGAGAACATTAAAAACTTTGTGGATTCGCCCACCGCGGACATTCTGACGGCTATAATCCCCGGCGACATCGACGATGAAATTAAAACCTGGCTTCGCGCCAAGTTACCGGGTATATTAACAGAATTAAAACTTGCCGACAGCTGCTCCGGCCTTACCGATCCGGGGCAAATTACAGCATGCGCTGTAAAAGTGTTACAGGGATTGGAGGGGGATATTAAAGGCGCTTTCCTCCACAATCTCTCAGTTTTCGTAGCTCAGATTGCGTCCAATGGCAAACTTACCTGGAGCGACGGAGTGGAAATCCTGGAATGGTTTTACCAGAATGAATTTAAACCGGCTGCTTAAGCTGATCGGATCGTTGCCAAATAGAGACTCGAACGCTCAAAAGATACTTAACAGGTTATAAGATTTAATCTTTATCCGTCCAACCCGCCAATAAATTTACTGTTGTAATTTTCCTGACTCAGGACTTTAGGCTTAAGGCTATTGACTGAAAAGAAGTGTGCCCAGGAGCAGATTCGAACTGCCACATCCTTGCGAATGCCACCCCCTCAAAGTGGTGCGTCTACCAATTTCGCCACCTGGGCTTTTACAAGATTTGAGAAGTTAGATTTGAGATATGAGACAAAAGCTGTTGCCTGCTTCTCATATCTCAATTCTCATATCTAACATCTAAAAAGGATGTGCCCGAAGAGAGACTCGAACTCTCAAGAGACAATTCTCAACGGCTTCTGAGACCGCAACGTTTACCAATTTCGCCATCCGGGCATTTTTTGTTCGGGCCTGCGCCGTAAACAAGGTTGCAAATATAATCGTTTCCGGCAAATTGTTTGTCAATAAATATAAAAATGCGCCGGCGATTTGCAGAAAGGGATTTATAAGGTAATTTAGGAACTAAATTTATCTGTTATAAGGTACAAAGTAGGTCTTGGGGTGAATGTTATTGTATTAAAATGATGAAAAACTTTTTCAAATATGCGGTAGTGGCAGGGTGTCTACTATTCAACCTCGGTGTAAACGCCCAAAGCATTACCCTGCTGCAGCAGGGTAATGCTACCAGTATCCGTGGCTTATCTGTTGTGGACGATCACGTTGCCTGGATAAGCGGCAGCAAAGGTACTGTTGCCAAAACAACCGACGGCGGCAAAACATGGGACTGGCAACAGGTAAAAAGTTTTGAGAAAGCTGACTTCAGGGATATCGAAGCGTTTTCGGATAAGGAAGCCGTGATCATGAGCTCAGGCACCCCGGCCTTAATATTAAAAACCACAGATGGCGGCGCCAGTTGGAAAGTAAAATACAGCAATGCGGACACTGCTTATTTTTTTGATGCGATGGATTTTGCAGATAAAAAGCACGGTTATGTTTTAGGCGACCCGATCAATAATAAGTTTGTTTTGATGGAAACAAAAGATGGTGGTGAAACATGGAGTCCATTTAAATATTTGCCTGATGCGCTACCCGGAGAAGCCGCCTTTGCAGCAAGCGGGACATGCCTGAGGGTAGATTCCACTAACGAAATAGATATAGTAACAGGTGGGCAACGAAGTCGCCATTTAATTTTAATTGATGATAAAATAGCGCCAGGCAAATGGGTAAAAATCGATCTAGAGCTTTTACATGGCAAAGCAAGTCAAGGTGCATTTTCTGTTGCGAACGGAGATGGTACCGTTATAGTGGGCGGCGACTATCAAAAAGACGGACTATCTACCTCGGTCGCTGAATATTGGTATCCAATCGATGAACATTCCGGGGCATACAGTCTGGCTAACAAACCACCTTCAGGTTTTCAATCTTGTGTGGAATATATTTCAGAAAGAACTTTCCTTTCCACCGGTACTCCAGGCAGTAATATTACTACTGACGGTGGTAAAACATGGGCCAAAATTGATGATACCAGTTTTAACGTTTGCCGCAAGGCTAAACATGGAAAATTGGTGCTTTTAGCCGGAAACGGAGGCAAAATAGGGATTTTTAAACCGTAGTTAACTGGATATTAAGCCCTTAATAAAGCAAAAAAATAAATTAAAATAAGGCTTGCATACCCGGTTGAATAGTCCTATATTTGCACCACTTTAAACGAAACGGTTAAAGTAGATTCCGTAGCTCAGCTGGTAGAGCATAACACTTTTAATGTTGGGGTCCTGGGTTCGAATCCCAGCGGGATCACGGAGACCGAAAAAAGGTCGAAAGTTTTAAACAGAAAAGGCGCATGAAAATGCGCCTTTTCTGTTTAAAATGCATTTTTAGCGCATTTTTGGCTACTCTGCCAAAAAATAAACAAATCATTTCTAATCATTTCAGATCAAGCTAACTGGTGCCCTATTCGATTGGACACCAGTCTGTTTATCTTTAGGGCACCAGTTTGACAATTAAAATATTGTGCAACAACGGTTTATGGCAACAATTAGGTTTTTCGGAGTCCCGCCAAACAGATTGTTCACCAAAATTCATTGAAATGAGAAATCATCAGAAATTAAAGTTACCATACTAAGGCCTCACAAAGAATGAATAGGATTCTTAACCAATGCACATCTGCAAAGGAGGCGATAAAAAAATTGCTTGATCTTATCAAAGGCGACCTCATGAGCGATTTAAAGCAGCATGGCTGCTTTTGGGTCAAACACAACGATTTCTGGAAAAATTGACTTTTAAGCGCACTCGATCTTGCCTGACGGTTGCAGTTAAATGTATTTGAATATTTTAAAACCAAAGCCTGAAGTTAATTTACGCTAAAAATCGTTGTTCATTGTGCCAATGATAAAACTCTTTTCCTAACCAGAAGACAGGCCCCAATAATCCCTGCTCTATGCCCCAGTGCAGATACTTTCAATTGCGTATCGTTATTAACAAGGCTAAGTGAGTATTTATGTATGGCACTTTTGATGGGCAGGGTAATATATTCACCAGTTTGAGCAAGGCTACCTCCCAGGACAACTAACTCCGGGTTAAAAATATTGATCAACAGTGCAATTCCACGGCCGATATTCTCACCGATCCTGCCTATTAACTCTATGGCTAAAACATCGTCATTATTAGCTGCATTGATAACGTCTTCCATCGTAATGTCCTTTTCAGAACTGCGATTTTCAAAAAGGACTGAAGATGATCCTTCCTCGAACTTTTCCTTCAACATCCATGAAAGCGCCCAGCCGGCAGCTTCGGTTTCAAGACACCCCTTTTTTCCGCAACGGCATAATCGTTCATTATCAAACAAAGGCATGTGGCCAAATTCCCCGGAATAGCCCGACTTGCCATAATATAATTGTCCGTTTATCATTATTCCCAGGCCAATACCATAATCCATATTGACAAATAGAACATCCTTTTCATCCTTGATCACGCCGGAATTAAACTCCCCAAAAGCCATCGAACGTGAATCGTTTTCCAGGAAAACCCGAATACCCACCTTCGACTCGATTAACTTGCTTAACGGCTCTTCATTAAAATGAAAAAAGCTATAACTATACCCGGTAGCATAATTAACCCTGCCAGACAAATTAATACCTATGCCTAATATTTTTTCCTTAGGAATCGTCAGGTCGCTAATAAAATTATTTATAAGCCGGCAAAGATCTTCCAATGACGCCATATTGTTTTCCAAATGATAGGAGATATTATCGGAAATCCTGACAAGATTTTTCTGGAGATCAGACAAGGCAATTTTCAGATGATTTTGATTTACATCTACCCCTATGAAAAACGCAGATTCCGGCAGCAGGCCGAACGTGTTTGGCTTTCGTCCTCCTTTGGTTTCTGAGATCTTACCGAAATCCTGCACCAACCCGTCCAGCATCAGGTCATTTAGGATCGAAGTGATCTTGGGTACACTTAAATTTAATTCCTTGCCGAGATCAGCAATCGTAGCATTGCCCACGTTGGCAAAATAAGCAAGTACACTCTTTTTTAAATTGAGGTTTTTGTACGCGACCCCTGTTACGTTATCGTTATTTAATTCTTCAAAAAATGTCTTCCCCATTTTTTCTTGTTTATTTAGTTACACAGCGTTTAGGTTACCTGGCTTGTAAAATTATATAATTTATTTGATAAAAGTAATTGTAATTAATAAAAATCATATTGACATTAATAATTATTAATTTATTTTAATAATTGCTTGGATGTTATTAATTTTTTTTATTACTTAGTCCCGTTCATATTTTTATATATAAATTGGCTTTCTAAGCGATTAAAGCAACTTTATAATTGCAAAAGTCAAATAAACAAACCAAAATGTCTGCCAAAATCAATTTAAGTAAAATTAAAAATCAGAAATAAATTTTTAAAATAAATTAAAATAGCGCAATTATGAAAAGAAACTTACTCGTCACCATCACTATATTAATAGGAATGGCCGTGGCCTGCAAAAAACAAGAAGGGGCCAAACCTTATGACCCTAATACCAAAATCACTTTTGATGTAAATCCGAAAATAAAATCGTTTTTACCGGATACCGGCAAGACTGGCGACACCATTCTGATAAAAGGTATAAACTTTAATACCGCGTCAGGCGTGTCATTTGGCTCTATGCCTGCTACGTCGTTTAAAATATTATCTGACACCACAATTAAAGCCGTTGTTGGTACCGGCACTTCGGGTACCGTAAGTGTAACAAATGCCAAAGGAACCCGTTCGCTGGCCGGATTCAGGTTTATTGTACCTGTTGTAGTTGTTGCCAATCCAAATCTGGCCCTTAATAAACCAGCCTCGGGTTCAGCAAACTTCAACGATCCGGCATTGGCGGTTGACGGGAACACAGGTAGCTTCTGGCAAACTAAAGGGCTAAGTAACCAATGGTTTAAAGTTGACCTGCAGGCGGTTAAAAACGTGAACCGTGTTTTTATCAGCTGGGATGGCGCCTATGCTACAGATTTTGCGATACAGGTATCAAGCGACGACGTTACCTATACTACAGTATATGCTAACACCGCAGCTACGGGTGGAGATGCGGGTTACACTTTCAAAACAGTTGCCGCCAGGTATATTAAGGTATTGCTAAATAAAGATGTTTCCAGTTTATATCCGGTAGGCATCCACGAGCTCGAAGTCTATAACGATCCGCCGCCGGTAAACCTGGCGCTTCATAAAACAGGTTCGGCTTTCGCAAGCATCAATGACCCCGGCAGAGCGCTGGACGGTGATTACGGTTCACTATGGCAGGCCGGCGGATTAACCGACCAATGGTACAAAGTTGACCTTGGCAGTGTTCAAACCGTAGGAAGCGTAAAAGTATTCTGGGATCCAGGCGCATACGCAACGGATTATACATTACAGGTATCAACCGATGATGTAACCTATAACACGGTATATACCAATACCGCAGGAACAGGCGGCAGCGATGCGAATGTATTTACACCGGTAAGCGCGCGATATGTGAAAATTTTGCTTAATAAAGATTCGTCGCCATACTTTATCTCAATTTTCGAGTTCGAGGTTTACAAAAATTAATAAATAAAAAGTAAAGCGCCCGCATTCGGGCACTTTACTTCAAGTGTTGCTAAATTTTATTGTTAAAATCATGAGAATTGTAAATAACATTTTGGTGTTTGGGGTATTGATGATATGCTCGTGCCAGAAAACAAATACACCTGCTAAAGTAAATACCACCACGCCGCCAGTCCAAAAATCAATTTATGATGAAGTTATTGACGACCAGGTAAACTTTATCCTGGCAGCACAGTTGCCTGATGGCCCAATTATGGACACATCGGTACCCGGCAGCCGCATAAGTCCCTATTTTGCCGACATCTCTGCCCGGGCATTATTAAAAAAGCCCAGCGCAACTAATATTGCCGCCGTAAAAAAATGGATGGAATGGTACATGAAGCACCTTAATGGTGCTACTAATCCTGTAACCGGCGGTGCCGAAGTGCCAGGCTCAATCTATGACTACGCGGGCGCTGCCGAAACCACCAATGGCACCTATGATTCCGTCGATTCCTATGCGGCAACATTTTTAGCACTTGCAATGGACCTTGTGGTTACTTCACCTGCTGATAAAGGGTGGCTGGCGGGCTATACTACACAACTAAATGCAGTAGCCGGCGCACTTGAACGGTGCCTGGATAATTCGAATAACACCATACCGGTAACTTTTGGCGCGGATGACAATGATGGTTTATCAATTGATTCCTATGTACACGGAGCTAAGTATTTGATGGATAACGCTGAAGTAAATGAGGGATTGCGTTCAATGGTTTACCTGGAAAGCAATGTTTTAAACGGTGATGCGGCTCATTACCAAACACTGTTAGCTGCCAATTCAGCCGGGATAGAGAGCCAATTATGGCGGACTACCATGTACAATTGGTTTGCAAATGGATCCACAGGCGCAACCATTTCAAAATGGAGCACTTTTTATGCAGATGCGGTTGGACAGTTATTTCCGGGGATGTTAGGTGTAATCGATCCGCAGTCAACACGGGCGGATGATCTCTATAATACTTTTAATTCCAATTATCCGGCCTGGTCGGCAGGTACGGTTTATTCCGGTCAATTCCCGTTTGCAGTGGTAAGTTATGCAGCTGCAGTTTTTAAGGACAAGACGAGAGTTGATGCATATATCAATCATATCTTGTCATACAACCGGGCAGGTACCCAGAAACCGTATTGGTACAACGCAGAAGCAGCTTTTGTAATTATGGCTGCCAGTAAAATCAAAAGCCAGTAATAATGCCAAAAGGCATAAAACACATATTGACAGTTTAAATAAATTTCAATTCTATAAATCCACAATCATGAATGTATCATTAAAAAGGTATCTGCTCTTTGGGGTACTCCCGTTATTACTTTTTTCATGTAAAAAGCAAATCCAGACTGAAGCGACGCCAAAAGCAGTTCTTTCAATGGGCAAGCACAATAACTTAAATCCGATTGATTACAGTCCTATTTTAATCAAACAAGCTGCTTACATAGCTTCATGCCAGCTGGCGGACGGGGAAATTATGGATGTGCCCGAACCTAACAATAGGATATGCCCTTATTTCGAAAATATAGCGTGCCTGGGCCTGCTGGCAAACCCCACCTCAGCAAATATCACCGTAGTTAAAAAATGGATGACATGGTATATGGCGCACCTTAATGGCTCCACTAACCCCGTGACCAGCGGCGCTGAAATTCCGGGATCTGTTTATGATTATTTTGGCGCCGCCCAAACTACCAATGGCACCTATGACTCGATCGATTCCTATGCGGCAACATTTTTGGTATTGGCCAAACGGCTAGCCGAAGCGTCTCCGGCCGATAGGTCATGGTTATCAGGTTATTCGTACCAACTAACGTTGATAGGTAATGCGCTTACTACTTGCATTGATAACTCGTCACACCTTATTCCCAATAATTTCGGGGCTGACAATAACGATGGGCTAACCATTGCATCTTACGTTTATCCCGCTAAGTACTTAATGGACAATGCTGAAGTTAACGATGGATTTAAGGCCATTACCTGGCTGGAAAGTAATGTTATTTCGGGAGGCAGCCCGACTTACTACCAGGGTGTTACTACGGCACACACCAGTGCAATAGAGAGTTACCTATGGAATGGCACAATGTATAACTGGTATGATCCGTCATCAACCACACCAAATTCTTCGTGGAGCAAGTTTAGCCCGGATGCCGGCGGGCAATTATTCCCGGTAATGTATGATGTTATCGCATCTGCATCAACCAGGGCAATATCACTTTACAATTCATTTAATACCTATTACCCGCTATGGTCAGCCGGTCATACTTATGATACGGTAACTCATTATCCCAATGTATTTGTATGCTATGCCGCAGCCAAAATGTCCGACAGTGCACGGGTAAACAGCTACCTGAATTACACCCAATCGTTTGGCACGGGCAATCCTGCCAATTGGTTTACTGCCGAAGCAGGGTTTACAATGCTGGCTGCCCAATTAATAAGCACCATGAATCCTTCAACTGTAAATTTAGCTTCCGGCAGGGGGGCATATACATCAACTTCATCAACAAACGGGGTTTCGCCGGCGCTTGCTGTTGACGGAAGCTTATCGACGAGATGGTCAGGCGATGTGGCCGATAACCAGTGGTGGGAAGTTGACCTGGGCGCCAGCAAGGTGGTAAGCAGGATTGTTATTAACTGGGAAGCCGCCTATGCAACATCTTACAGGATACAAACTTCAAACGATAATACTAACTTTTTTGATGCCGTTCCGCAAATAACAGGAGCCGACGGCGGCAATGATACTATCGCATTTTCTCCAATAAATGCCCGCTATATCAGGATCGTATGTAACACCCGCGTCAACACGGCATGGGGCTCTTCATTCTGGGAAGCCGGCGTCTACTAACATAAATACGAAACAATAAGATAAATAAACACAGCAGATACCTATAAAATACTAACTATAAATACCACAGTTTTTTAATGCAAACTATTTAAATCAATATGAAATGAAAGAAACTTTTACACGAAGAAAACCGCTGTTGTACTTCGCTTTAACATTATGGATGTTACTTAGCGGGCAATGTTTAATGGCACAGGGCCAGCACATAAGCGGTAATGTAGTTAATACATCCGGAACACCTTTGCCAGGTGCAACCATAACACTTAAAGGTGCAAAAACTGCGGTTGCTGCTGATGCAAAAGGGCATTTTGTAATTGAAAGCAAGCTGAGCGAAAACACCCTGATTGTGGCCATGATAGGTTATAAGACTGTTCAAATTAACGTAACATCAGGGGATGAGCTTAAAATAACTCTCGAAGAATCAAATGCTCAGCTTAAGGAAGTTATCGTTGTGGGCTATGGTTCATCCACCCGGAAAGAGATAACAGGAGCCGTATCTGTAATTAATGCCAGTCAGATCAGGGACCTGCCGGTTCGCAGTGCCGCTGACATTTTACAGGGTAACGCTGCAGGCGTTACTGTTTCGCAAAGCAGCGGCAGCCCGGGTTCAGCAGCTGTAGTGCACATTCGTGGTATAGGCTCCATCAACGGCAGCACCGACCCATTGTATATAGTGGATGGCCTGCCGCAAAATGACATCAATTATTTAAACCCCAACGATATTGAATCAATTGCTGTTCATAAGGATGCTTCGGTAGCAGCTATCTACGGTTCAAGGGCATCAAACGGTGTTGTTATTGTAACCACTAAAAGCGGATCTAAAAATGACAAAATAACACTTTCTTATGATAACTATATTGGTTTTCAGTCGCCCGCAAAACGCCCGGAAATGCTTAACGCTGCAGATTTCATAACTTACAAGAACCTTGCCGCAAAAAATGCAGGCGCGGCGCCACTGCTTGATTTTTCGAGCCAGGCCAATATCGATTCGGTATTAAGATTTGTATCGGCCAATACCGGCCCCAATGGTACTGACTGGTGGAAACAAATATCACATTATAATGCACCCATACAGAGCCATAACCTCGGCATCAGCGGCGGCAACAAAACAGTGAGCTTCAATTCGAGCCTGGGTTATTTCAACCAGGATGGCATAATTAACGGTTCCGATTACCAACGCATATCATGGCGCAATAACATTAGCGCGCAGGTAAACAAAAGGCTGAAAGTCAGCTCAAACTTTGGGGTGATTTATGAAAAAAGACATGTGGTTGATGAAAACAATCCCTTTACCGGCACCATATTCAGCGCTATGACGGCTGACCCTATTACCCCGGTTTATCGCAACAACCTTGTTGATGTGCCGTCGTTTTTATCAAACATTTATAATGGATATGAGCCCAATAACCCGTTTTCACAATATTCAGGCATCCTGTATTCAAACAAACTCAATCCTGTTGGAGAAATTGACCGGATGGAACAAAGCAAATACGAAACGCTTTCCATAAAAGGCGGCGTAACTGCGGAACTAAATATTGTTAAACCTTTAACGGTTATAAGCCGCGTGGGTATGGATCTTAACCGGTCCTTAACCAATGGCTTTTCACCGCAATATACACTAAACGCCTACGATTATGCCACCACCAATACGGTAAGTAACTCCTCTTACACGTCGAATTATTTTGTATATGAAAACACACTTAACTTCGACAAGACCTGGGGCAAATATCATGTAAGTGCATTAGGGGGACTTTCTTCCGAAGTTACCAACGTTTCACAGTTCAGCGCATCCATACAAGGCTTGGTAAATAATGATGCAGATATGCGGATACTTAGCGCCGGCACATCAAACGCAATCGTTTCAGGATACCCTTACTCAAATGCCATCGAATCCTTTTTCGGGCGTGTTGGCCTGGACTACGACGGTAAATATATTATTGCCGGCAATATCCGCCGCGATGGTTCATCGCGCTTTGCCGACGGTTATCGCTGGGGCACCTTCCCTTCCGTATCTGCTGCATGGCGTTTTACTGAAGAAAATGCTGTTAAGTCGGCACTTGGAAACTTGCTGACCGATGGCAAATTAAGGGCCAGCTATGGTTTAATCGGAAATCAGAACATTGGCGGCGGCGCATACCTGTCGACCTATGGAAGTTCAATTTATGACCGCTATGAATTTGGTACTGATAATTCTGCGAAAATTGGAGCAGGTCGTATATCAACAGGTAACCCTGTTTTAAAATGGGAAACATCCAAACAGCTTGATATAGGGCTTGACTTATCATTCTTTAACAATAAACTGGAATTCACCGGCGATTATTTTGATAAAGAGATCGATAACATGCTATTGATCGTTCCCTTACCAACAGCGCTCGGCTTCCCTAACTCGCCTTATTCCAATGCAGGAAGTATGCAAAATAAAGGCTGGGAATTTTCCCTTACGTACAAAAGCAAAATTGGCGATTTAAATTATAATATTGGTGGCAACATCTCAGCATACCGGAACAAGGTTACCAAACTCGGCAATGGAGAACCGATTTATGCTACATCGCATTTAGGCGAAGTTGTTACCAAAACAGAAGTTGGCATGCCCGTAGGTTATTATTACGGGTACCTTACCAATGGCATTTTTCAGAATGCCCAGCAGGTAGCCCAAAGCCCGCAAAGAGATGTATCAACACCGGGAGATATTCGATTTAAGGATATAAACGGCGATGGTGTGATTGATGCAAACGACCGTACGATGATTGGCAACCCATGGCCGAAATTTGTTTACGGGATAACCGGTGGCGCATCCTATAAAAATTTCGACTTCAGTATATTCATACAGGGCTCACAAGGCAATGACGTAATGAATATTGAACGTTACGATACAGAGTCTGGTACGGGCTATTATAACGCCCCGCAGGGCTTCCTCCAAAAATCATGGAGTGGCGAGGGCAGTACCGACCGTTATCATAAAATTTCGCAAAATCAGGGTTTGAATAACAGCGTATCCGATTATTTTGTTGAGAATGGCTCCTATATGCGCATCAAAAACTTGCAGTTAGGCTATAGTTTTTCAAGCCAATGGCTTAAAAATATAAAAATGAACCACTTGCGTGTTTACCTGGGTGCCGAGAATTTATTAACAATAACAGGTTATTCGGGACTTGATCCTGAAATCGGCTCGGCCGATCCAAAATTAACAGGTATCGACCAGGGATATTACCCCCAGGCACGCACTTTTATGGTTGGCATTAACGCAAAATTTTAATAACACAGAAATGAAAAAGACCTTATATTTAACATTGTGCATGTGTTTGCTTGGAGCAATATCGTGCAAGAAAAGCTTTTTAGACCGACCACCGCTGGGTGTGCAAACAGAAAATAATTTTTTCGCATCTCCTGATGCCGGCTTCAAAACGGTTGTAAAATGTTACCAGGTATTCAACGACGCCTATGGTTACGAGTGGCCGAGAACAGAGTTAGGTGACATTGCAACAGACGATGCAGAAAAAGGTGGTTCGGATGCCGGCGACCGCCCATTTGTAGCTGATTTTGGTTGGGGCAGAACCCTGGCAAACAACGTAAGCCTGGAGAATTTTTGGGCCAACCATTATCTCGGCATAGGTAATTGCAACAACGCTTTAGATAATTTCCCCAAAAATATCCTGATAGACGCGCAGGGGTATAAACTAAGTGATGCGACCAAGAGCCGTTATGTGGCCGAAATTAAAGTACTGCGCGCTTTCCTTTATTTTGAATTGGTGCGCGTTTTTGGCGGCGTACCGCTGGTAGACAAAACCCTTACTGTTAACGATGGCAGCAAGCTTAGCCGGGCAACGGCCAAGGATATTTTTACTTTTATTATACAGGATCTTGATGCCGCGGCCGCGGAAACCAATTTACCAGGCAAAGCAACAATGCCAACGGGCGAAATAGGGAGAGTGAATAAAGAGGCCGTATATGCCCTGGAGGCACGGGTGTACCTGTATTTTGCTAAGGACGATGCTACCCTTTTTGCCAAGGCAAGGGATGCTGCTAAAAAAGTAATAGATTCACACTCCTATTCGTTAGATCCGGAATTTCAAACACTATACCTCCCCGGGAGTTATACATCTCCGGAACCAGTATTCTCTATCATACACGGTGATAATCCTTCCCTTGGAATATACGGTTCTTTCACGCCGCTGTATACATCGCCACGCGGACCAACCGGGGCCTATGGTTTTGATCAGCCGACCCAGAACCTGGTCGACGAATTTGAACCCGGCGACCCGAGGCTATTATACACTGTCATTCAACCGGGGGATGTATTTCCAAAAACATCCGGTACAGAAGTGCTGAATTTTTCCTCGTATCCCAGTACAGGATATCATAACCGTAAATCATACCTTACACAAGCAAGGCGCGGTGCCGGTTGGGGCGATGATGCCTGGACATTCCACGTTATACGTTATGCAGACGTTTTGCTAATGTACGCGGAAGCATTATTGCAAAGCGGCGGCGACAAACAGGTGGTAGCTGACAATATTAACCTGGTAAGGTACAGGGCCAGCAACTCAAGCCGCACGGACGCTGAAGCTGTAAGCAGGGTTTTGGTGATACCAAATACGCCCCTGGCTGATGTAAAAAGTTCTGACGACCTGGTGAAGGCCATTAAGCATGAGCGGCGTGTGGAGTTTGCCATGGAATATCAGCGTTTATATGACCTACAGCGCTGGAACAGTTATATCGAAACCATGAATATTTTCGCAACAACGCCAAAATCAAATGGCCGTGGCGCAAACTTTAAAAAGGGAGTTAATGAGTTATTCCCGATACCACAGGTTGAAATAGACCGTTCAGGCGGCTCAACCAAACAAAATCCGGGATATTAATTTAAATTAACCTGCAGCACCGGCGGCTGCAGGTTTTAAACAAACTTTTACTTAAAAAAATGAGTGCAATGGATAAGGCAAGGTATAAATTAGCAGCGGCAGTAATTTTAACGCTATTAACGGGCAGTTTATACGCACAGCGACACGACCCCGTTCAACCGCAAATCAGCCTTACGCTGATACCGCCATCACCGGTTACTGATCAAATAACAGTGGATGTCAGGGCCGGTCTCTGGAACCATACTTCAAAAGCGAAAAAATTAAGTGTATCCTTTTACCTTGATCAGGCATCGGCGCAGAACGTATTATATAAACAACAAATTACAGTGTCCCCGCGGTCAGCCAATTGTGTGAAGTTCCTTTGGCCCACCCGTAATCAGGCAGGCTTTCATAAGGTGATCCTTGTGGTTTCTTCTCCCGGTGGTCATTGGACCACCGAACGGCCCATGCAGGTGATAACCTCTGCCAACAGGTCGACCCAACAGATTGACGGCGCATTCCTCGGATTTTATCACTGGAGCGAAGCGGAGGGAAAATACTGGAACCCCGAGCTGAAAAAAGTAACGGATGCACAATGGGGAGAAATGATTCATGCCCAGCATCGCCTGGCCATGAATATTGTTGTTGTACAGGAGGTTTATCGTAACCCAACCATGTACGCGGGTAAGCATAATATCCCGGTGGATGGCTACAAGGGAGTACCTTATTACCCCTCACGCTTATTCCCCGGCCGGGTGCCTGTTGCAGCCAAAGACCCGGTAGAAGCAGTTTTGACACAAGCCGATAAAGATGGGATGAATGTTTTTATAGGGGTAGGTTCATACGCCTGGTTTGATTTTACCAACGGGTCGCTTGAATGGCATAAAAAAGTTGCACGTGAGTTGTGGGATAAATACGGACATCACCGGTCATTTTATGGCTGGTACGTAAGCGAAGAGCAGGATGGCGGACTTAGCGATGCGCAGGCCAGGAAGGATATAGTACATTTTTTTGCTGAATTTAGTAAGTATGTACGCAAGCTGGCTCCTGATAAACCCGTTATGCTGGCCACAAATTCGCACCATTTGGTTGGTGCGGAGGAAACCTACCGGAAGCTGTTACCCAACCTGGATATTTTATGCCCGTTCGGCTTTCACAGGATGCCGCAGGGAGAGTTAACCGGCGAGCAAGCCGCAGATAAACTCCAGGCATTGTGTAACCAGGCCGGCTCGCATTTATGGATGGATATGGAAGTTTTTAATTTTGCCGAAGACAACGCATTGGTGCCAAGGCCTATCAGTGGTTTACTGAGCGACCTGCACCGTTTTCCGAATTTCGAAAAGATCATCTGTTATCAATATCCCGGCCTGCTTAACAGTCCGGATATGTCAATTAAGCCCGGGGGCGAGAACACGGTAAAACTTTACCTCGATTACAAAAAATACCTTGATTCAGTAAGTACAACACCAAACAAACGCTAGCCGGAATTAATAGTACGAACTGAATATTTACAAAAATAACTATGGATTTATATAAATATAAAGAAATATACCGCACGAATTTATTGGACGATGTGATACCTTTTTGGGTAAAAAACTCCGAAGACAAAGCTTACGGCGGCTTTTTTACCTGCCTTGATGAAGTTGGGGAAGTGTATGATACAGACAAATTTATTTGGCTGCAATGCCGCCAGGTATGGACGTTAAGTATGCTTTACAACCAGGTTGAGCAAAACCAGGAATGGCTGGATATGGCGGTTAGAGGGGCAGCGTTTCTTACAAAACATGGAATGGATAGTGAAGGGAACTGGTATTTTTCGCTTACTCAAAGCGGAGAACCCCTTGTTCAGCCTTACAACATATTTTCCGATTGCTTTGCCGCAATGGCATTTGCGCAGCTATTTAAAGCCTGCGGCGACGAAAACTACAAAGTCATCGCGTTAGCTACCTTTAACAACATCATCAAACGCAAGGAAAACACTAAAGGGATTTATAACAAGGCCTATCCGGGTACAAGAAACCTGCAAAGCTTTGCCCTGCCGATGATACTTTGCAACCTGGTTTTAGAGATGGAGCATATTATGGATCCCGAAATCGTTGAAAGTATTATCCAGCAAGGCATACATTCGGTAATGGATGTATTTTACAAGCCGGAGTTGGGCCTGATCCTTGAAAACGTTGCACCCGACGGAAGTTTTGTAGATTCTTTTGAAGGGCGTTTAATCAACCCGGGCCATGCCATCGAATCCATGTGGTTCATCATGGATCTGGCCACAAGAACTGGAGATAATGAACTTATTAAAAAAGCTGTTGATATAACCATCAATACCCTTGAATATGGCTGGGATAAGGTATATGGAGGTATTTTTTACTTCCTGGATGTCAAACACAATCCACCGCAGCAACTGGAATGGGACCAAAAACTTTGGTGGGTTCATGTTGAATCGCTGGTAAGTTTATTAAAGGGCTATCAGCTTACAGGTGACGAAAGGTGCTGGCATTGGTTTGAGAAAGTGCATGCCTATACATTTGAGCATTTTTGTGATAGTACCAATGGCGAATGGTTTGGCTATCTTGACAGGCGCGGAAAAGTACTCCTGAAAGCAAAGGGCGGTAAATGGAAAGGATTTTTTCATGTACCGCGCGGCTTGTTCCAGGCCTGGAAAACTCTTGATGCAATTCTAACTAAAAATGAAGTATTAACCCCAACAGAAAAATAAGATGGCAATAGCACCCGTACAAGCCGTGGTTTTTGATGAACCCATAGGCCAGGAAAAGAGAAGTTATACCCCGGCGTTGGTATCATTGGGCGTTTTATACTTTATGATGGGTTTAATAACCTGCTTAAATGACACCTTAGTGCCGTTTTTTAAAAAAAGGATTTACCTTAAGTTATTCTGAATCATCATTAGTTCAATTTTACTTTTTCCTGACCTATGGTATCATGTCGATACCTGCGGGTAACATTGTCGGAAAAATAGGGTACAAGAATGGGATGGTCCTGGGATTTTCCATCTCGGCCCTGGGCGCTTTGTTGTTCTTCCCCGCTTCTGTATTTCATCAATATGGTTTATTCCTGGCAGCATTATTCATTGTAGCCGTTGGAATTGTTTTGTTGCAGGTTGCCGCCAATCCTTATGTAACGGTACTGGGGCCGGCCAAAACCGCGTCATCCCGCCTGGCTTTAATACAAGGTGTCGGGTCTGTCGGAACAACAGTAGCCCCGTTATTGGGCGCTTATTTTATTTTGTCCCGTTTAAGCGAATCACATGCGTCAAGTGCGGCTGTAAGATATCCCTATTGGGGTATTGCAGGCCTGCTTATCGTTATCGCATTAGTGGTTTTTCGTTTAAAATTGCCTGTAATAAAACCGCAGGCCGACTCAACATCTTCAGCTACCGGTGAGAAAAAAAGTGTTTTATCTTTCAGAAATTTAAATTTTGGGGTGGTAGCTATTTTTCTTTATGTGGGCGCTGAGGTGTCTATAGGCACTTTTCTTACCAACTATATAAGTGACACCTTGCATATAGAAGTTAAAAGCGCCAATAGTTATGTTGCCTTTTACTGGGGAAGCATGGTAGTTGGGCGGTTAATTGGCGCTGCTGCACTTAAGGCAATCAAGCCCTCCTATGTGCTCGGTTTCTGCGCTGCAATATCAATGGCGCTTGTACTTGTTTCCATTAGCTCGGGTGGCCAAATTGCAGTCTGGAGTATGATATCAGTGGGATTATTTAACTCCGTTATGTTTGCCGTCATCTTTTCATTATCAGTTAACGGGTTAGGTAAATATACAACAAAGGCATCTGGTATGTTATCAACAGCTATTGCAGGCGGAGCTATTATTTCTTTTTCCCAGGGATTTCTTAAAGATCATTTTACCTGGCAAATAGCCTTTATTTTACCCCTGTTATGTTATTTGTATATTTTGTTTTATGCGGTGAATGGGTATAAATCCAGGTATAGTATTTAAACAAAAAACATGTCTGAACAAATCAGACAATATTTAAAGTCAATTATACATGAGAATATAGTTGTAGTTGGTTAGTTGAAAATAGTCCCCGCGCGGGACTCTTTTTTATATACGGGCTTGCTCCTGATACTGACAGAGTTAAGACTTTACTTCCTGGTGAAAGTGCCAATAGGATAGTATTTTCGTCGCATTTTAAAAGGTACTATTATTTTCAAAAAGGCCCCGGGGGGGCGCGGACTATCAATAATATGCATAATCAGGAGGTAAAACTTTCGGTAACGGGCTCATCCTCTTTCGATTTTTTAAAATCGCATGCCCGCCATTTCTACCGGTCGAAAATAGGGGGGCCTGCACATCCGTTTCAGGCGATCCCCAACATTTTCAGCCAAAACGCCATCCGCTAAATTACTTATCAGCGGTTAAAGGTGATTAAAACGGGTCAGGTCAAAAGTTTTTTTCCACAGCGCATAAAATACTAATATTTTTAGTGATTATTGCATCGTAATGGCAGAACACAGTAATCCGGTGATGCAGCTGGCATATGATTACCTGGAAAGCACCAACACGGTGGTTTTCCTTACGGGAAAAGCAGGCACCGGCAAAACCACATTTCTGCAAAACCTGCGACAGACATCCAAAAAGAAGCTGGCAGTAGTTGCACCTACCGGTGTGGCGGCAATAAATGCCGGAGGCATGACGATACATTCTTTTTTCCAGCTTTCCTTTGCACCGGTGATCCCTTCGGGAAACGAGCGGTCTGAAGTTTTTTATAGTGCGGAGAAAAAAGATCTGCTGGCGAGCCTGGAATTATTGATCATTGATGAGATCAGCATGGTACGACCGGATGTGCTCGACCAGATCGACCTGATCCTGCGAACCGAAAAAGGATCGGCCTATCCCTTCGGCGGCGTACAACTGCTGCTGATCGGCGACCTTTCACAACTCAGCCCGATTATCCGTGAAGATGACTGGTCTATTTTAAGGCCCTATTACGCCACTCCTTATTTCTTCAGCAGCCAGGTGCTTCAAAAAGCGCCTTATGTGCGGATTGAACTGGAGCATGTTTACCGGCAAAAGGAACAGGCTTTTGTAGACATCCTGAACGAAGTGCGCCATCAAATCCTCAGCGCTTCCAGCCTGGAAATCCTCAATTCGCGCTATATTCCAAATTTCCAGCCTGCGGCCGAAGACCCTTACATCACCCTTACAACTCATAACAGCATTGCCCAGCAAATCAATACCGAATGGCTGGATACATTAACAGGCGGGGAACAGGTATTTACCGCAACCATCCGCGGGGAATTTCCGAAAGATGCTTACCCTACCGAAACCGACCTGAAGCTGAAAATTGGCGCGCAAGTGATGTTTGTAAAAAATGACAGCTCGGCAGAAAAGCTTTTTTATAATGGTAAGATAGGTATAGTGTCACGGATTGAAGGGCAGACCGTATTTGTTCAATGCGGCGATGGGCAGCGGGAGATTGCGGTAGAGCCATTGGAATGGAGCAATGTAAAGTACCAGCTTGACGGGGAAGCCATTAATGAAACCAATGCAGGCAGTTTCGTGCAGCTTCCGTTAAAACTGGCCTGGGCCATTACTATCCATAAAAGCCAGGGGTTAACGTTCGACCGGGCGATCATCGACATTGCCGAATCTTTTGCCCACGGACAGGCTTACGTTGCGCTGAGTCGTTGCCGGAGTTTAACAGGGATGGTATTACGTAACCCCGTTGCCGCGCATAATATTATTGGCGATCCGGCCGTGGCCCGTTTTAATGAGCAAAGGGCTGGCGCCAGGCCCGATGCACAAAGCCTGGAACGCGATCGTGAACAATACCGGCTGTTCCTGCTGACAGAATTATTTAATTTTACACCGATGCAGGCAAAATTAAAAGATTTTAAAAGCCTGCTGCCTGATTTAGAAACTGACATATTAATTGTCGCCGCAAAATTCATCAAACAGCCAAATCCCGAACGAAGCAGGCAAGCAGCAGCTTATTTCCTTGCGAAACTGCGTGCAGCCATTGAAAAATTACATCTGCAACTGCCCGTGTTAATTGGTGAATCAAAGGACAGGGCCGGTAAGGCAGATCAAATGATCAATTGGCTAATGAACCGCATCAGGCTGATGGAATATTTTTCGCTGCACGCTTTTACGACCGGGGCCTACCTGGCGGAGATTAAAAACAGGCCCGCAGTGCATGAACGGTCCTATTTAAAGGCACTGAATGCCGTGCCAAATGAAAAACTTTATGAAGACCTGCTGCTTTGGCGTGAAAAAACAGCGGCGGCAGAAAAGATAATGCCGGCGATGGTACTCTCTGAAAAAACCGCTGCAGCGATTGCTGAAAAACTACCGGCAACATTAAAAACGCTAAGTGCGATCAAAGGGATTGGCCCGCACAAAGCAGCGCAATATGGCGCGGACCTCATCGGCTTGATCCGCAGCTATCAGCAAGAGATCAATGGGTCCGGCACGGAGCAGGCCAGTTTATTTTAAATTGCTACGGGCGCTTTAAAACTTTTACCGGCCTGGAGCAATTCCTGCGTAATGGCCCGGGTATAGGTTTTAATCTCTTCCTGGAAAGCTGCGACCGAGCCTCCTGAGCGAATTTCCTCTAAACGTTTTTCCCAGGTGCCAGTCAGTTCCGCATGTGCTATGCGCTGGTGCCTTACTATTTCGTAAACAGCCAACCCCGTTTCGGTCGGTACCAGGTTTTTCTTTTCGCGCAGGATGTATTTCCGGGTCAGCAAGGTTTCGATGATCGCCGCGCGTGTCGCCGGTGTGCCCAGGCCGCCTTCTTTCATAGCCTCCCTCAACTCTTCGTCTTCAATCTCCTTACCTGCCGTTTCCAGTGCTTTCAGTAAGCTGGCTTCATTAAACAGCGCTTTGGGTTTGGTTTGTTTTTCAAGCAAAACCTTTTCGGTTATCTGCAGATCTTCGCCCTGTGTCACTTTTGGCAACGTGACATTTTCTTCATCTTTCTTTTCTTCATCCTTGTCATTGAACACCGCCCGCCAGCCTGCCGTTTGTATCACGGTACCACTGGCTATAAATTTTGAGCCGGATAAAAGTGTGATCCTGGTGACCTCTTTTATACAATCCTGGTGAAAGGCTTCCAGCATACGCCCGGCAACCAGGTCATAGATTGCCTGGTGATCGGCTGACAAATGCTGCGGCACCACTCCTGTTGGCAGGATGGCATGGTGATCCGTTACCTTTTTGGCATTAACACAGCGTTTGTTCAGTTTAGCGCCGGTTAGCGCCGCCGCCTGTTTACCAAACTCAGGGTGACTGTTTAACTTATCGATAAGGTCCGGTACGCCGGCAAATACATCATCGCCAATATAGCGGCTGCCGGTTCGCGGATAGGTTACCAGTTTACCTTCGTATAAGTTTTGCAAAAGGCCCAGGGTCTGGTCGGCCGTAAAACCTTTGCGTTTATTGGCTTCCTGCTGCAAACTGCTCAGGTCATGCAATAATGGTGGCGGTTCTTTTCGCGGTTTAGCTTCCACGTTTTGAATATGGCCTTCACCTGTAACCAGATCTATTATGGCCTGCGCCTCTTCACGTGTTTTAAAATTTTTTTCGGATATGGCTTTGAACACCTGCCCGTCTTTATCCGGGTAAATGGCTACCTGGTAATACAATTGCGGTACAAAGTTTTTATTCTCGAGATAACGGGCACAGATCATGGCCAGCGTGGGGGTTTGCACCCGCCCCAGCGACAACACGCCCCGTGTACCTGACGCCAGGCTGAGTGCCTGCGTAGCATTCATGCCTACCAGCCAATCAGACTGGGAGCGGCAATGGGCAGAGTTAAATAAGGTATCATATTCTGATCCTGGCTTCAAATTCCGGAAACCATCTTTAATGGCCTCATCAGTTTGCGACGAGATCCAGAGCCGTTTGAACGGCTTTTTACATTTGAGGTAGTAGTAAATATAGCGAAAGATCAATTCGCCCTCGCGCCCGGCATCCGTCGCCACAATAATCTCGGTAGCTTCGTCAAACAGCTTTTTGATGATATCCAGTTGCTTTTTTACACCCGGATCGTCAACCATGCCATCCTTTGTTTTAACCTTGCGGATAGCTAGTTTAAATTTGGCCGGTAACATGGGCAGGTTTTGCACACTCCAGCCATAATAGCCGTATTCCTGCGGTGCGGCCAGTTGCAGTAGATGCCCGAAAGCCCAGGTAAAAGTATAGCCATTCCCTTCCATATAACCATCCTTTTTGGTAGTGGCGCCAAATACCCTGGCAATTTCCCGCCCCACGGATGGTTTCTCAGCTATAATAACTTTCATAAACAGGTAGCGAATGTAGGCAATTAGCCAGGGCACTGCAATGGCTGTGGATAAATGGATAAAAGGAGTAGAAATAGCATTTTTGATATTTACCTACCCTGGCACGGCGTTGTTGACATAAACTTTTACAGGGCCAATACCGTTCACCAATAAAGCAGCAACACCATCTTTTGAGCACAGGTTTACAGTTCGAATTGCCGTTTATATTTCTACAGGTTAAAATGCAGTCTATAATTTATTTGTTTGACTTTTTTTACTAAATTGCCAAATCGATTTAGCAAGAATATATAAACCATTTATGAAACACCTTTTCGTATTTCTTTTAGCAATTTCAAGTTTTATTTATGCATCAGCCGGCAATGCAAAATCCAAACCCGCCTCAACTGAAGGCCGGCCATGGAACGCCGATTGGATAGCAGCACCCTTTGAGGCGGGCGACACCTACGGCGTTTACTATTTTCGCAAAAACATTGAGCTCCATATTAAACCGGCGTCTTTTATTATCCATTTATCTGCGGATAATCGCTACAAATTATATGTTAATAATACCCTCGTGTCCCTCGGCCCCGCGCGCGGTGACACCTACTTCTGGAACTACGAAACAGTTGACCTGGCGCCATATCTATCGGCTGGGAAAAACACGATAGCGGCCCTCGTTTGGAATGAGGCCCAGTACCGCCCGGAGGCGCAGATCTCGGTCCGCACCGCCTTCATTCTACAGGGTAATTCGGCTAACGAAGAAGTACTTAACACCAATAATACCTGGAAATGCTATCGCGATGCAGGCCATCAGCCAGTACCGGGCTTCTTTTTTGCTGCCAGTAAAGGAGAAATGGTGGATATGAACCAGGCTGTAAAAGGCAATTGGCGCGCTGCTGATTATGATGACAATACCTGGCCCCACGCGGCGAAGGTAATGAACGGGACGCTTAAAGGCATGAGCTGGGGGATTGACTGGGCCCTGGTACCCTCCGCACTCCCGGCCAGGGAAATGACCTACCAGCGGATTCTCAAGTTGCGCAATTCCTTTGGCCTGAGCGTTCCGCAAAACTTTCCGGGGGAGAAGGCACAGGTAACAATTCCGGCAAATACCACAGCTACTTTACTGATGGATCAAACCTTTGAAACCAATGCTTATATAACCTTAAATTTTAGCGGCGGCAAAGGTGCGGGCATCTCATTAGGCTATGCCGAAGCGCTTTTTGACAAAGGCAGCCATGGCACCCGTAAAAGCAACCGCGATGATGTTGATGGCAAGGACTTTATTGGGCGGATTGACAGCCTGATCGCCGACGGCAGTAATGGGCAATCGTTTACCACCTTAAACTTTCGCACATTCCGTTACATCAGGCTGGTTGTTCAAACCAAAAATGAGCCGCTGACCATCGACGATCTTTATGGCACCTTTACCGGTTACCCTTTTAAACGCACAGCGGTATTTAATACGGACAATACCGAAATAAAGCAAATACTGGATATTGGCTGGCGCACTGCCAGGCTTAACGCCTGGGAAACCTATACCGACTGCCCCTATTATGAGCAATTACAATACATCGGTGATACCCGCATACAGGCACTGATATCCTACTATAATACCGACGACGACCGGCTGGCGCGTAATGCGCTCACCCTGATGGACCATTCACGTATTGCAGAAGGCGTTACCAGGAGCTGCTACCCTACAAAAGGCACACAGATCATTTCAACATTTTCGTTGTGGTACATTTGCATGCTGCATGATTACTGGATGTACCGTAACGACAATGATTTTATAAAAAATAAATTGGGCGGCGAACGGGCGGTGCTGGATTTCTTCAGCAAATACCAGCAGCCGGACGGCTCATTAAAAGATACCCCTTACTGGGCGTTTGTAGACTGGGCCGGGAATTTGGCCGGAGAGGTTAAAGGTGCGGATGGCAGCGCGGCAATTTATGACCTGCAGTTGCTATGGGCATATCAATGGGCTGCTGAAATGGAAGGCAAAATCGGGCTGCAGGATTACGCACGCATTTATAATCAAAAAGCAGCACAGTTAAAGGCTACTATACAACGCAAATACTGGGACCCGGTTAAACAACTCTATGCTGATACCAAAGAAAAAAACGGGTACTCACAGCATGTTAATTCGCTGGCGATACTTACCGGCATGGTACCCAATGCAGCTATGCCAGCAATGGCCAAAAAGTTATTGACTGATAACACTTTAACACAATGTACAATCTATTTTAAATATTACCTGCACCAGGCCCTGGTAAAAGCCGGCAAGGGAAACGATTACATGAACTGGCTTGATGTTTGGCGCAACAATATTAAAATGGGGATGACGACCTGGGGCGAAGTGTCTGACCTGCAAAACACCCGTTCGGACTGCCACGCATGGGGCGCAAGCCCGAACATTGAATTCTTCAGAACGGTATTGGGTGTAGACAGCTATGCACCAGGATTTGCCAAAGTAAAAATAGCGCCGCATTTGGGCACTTTAACAAATGTAAGCGGCGACATACCTCACCCCAACGGAAAAGTATCTGTGAGCTATAAATTAGTCGGAAAGTCAGTAGTCCCGATAGCTGCCGGGACCGAAAGTCCGAAAGCAGATGCAACTAACGCTTCGGCAAAAAAAGAGTTGAATTACGGTAAATGGCAAATAAACATCAGCTTGCCGGAAAAAACGTCCGGAATACTGGTTTGGAAAAACAAAATATATGTTCTCAAAGCCGGTGCGAATTCATTTTTGATTTAAGCCGATAAAATAATTTGATCAGCGGAGATGATGGCATTCCAAAAATCCGTCATTTCTGCTACTTAAAGTCCTGCTGCTGCTTTCTATACAGGCACAACATTGCTTTTTGCCGGAGCAGATGAGCTCCGGATGTTAAGCTCGGTAGAAAGTGTAATGGTTTTAACAGATTTGTCTTTAACAGGCGAATTCAGCTTACTCAATAAAGTAGTGATCACATTATCGGCTATTTGAACAATGGGCTGTGCAATTGCTGAGATGGGGGGCGTAAACAATTGAAAAACCTCATAATCGTCAAAAGACACAACGGCTATATCGTCAGGCACTTTTATGCCTAATTCACTAAACAGGCGGAGACCACAAACACCAATGTGGTTGGTGCCAAATAATATAGCATCTATATCGTCCTTGCGTTTCTTCAAAAATGTCCTTATCGGTTCCATGATGACATCATTGTCCCGGTTAAACAATACTTCTTTAACAATTGGTTTTAAATTATACTCTTTTAAAGCATTCTTATAACCCTGCAGACGCTGGGTTAACTGCGCCTGCGATGATAAAAAAGAAACATAGGCTATATTTTTATACCCCTGGCTTATTAAATGCCGGGTAGCATTATAGGTACTAAAAAGATTATCAACCACCACATAATCTGCATTAACATTCTCCAGGTTACGGTCAAATAATACTACAGGGAAACCTGCCTTTATTAATGAATTGATATCGTCCTCGATGCCTTCAGGCGGCGCGATAATATACCCGTCAACATGCCTGTCGCGGTACATTTCAATCAGGTCTTTGGTTTTCTCGGTATTATTATCCGTACTGCAATAAATTATTTTATAACCATTATTATAAGCGCGATCTTCAATCAACCTTGCAATACTGGCGAAAAAGGGGTTAGCAATATCTTCCACCATCAGGCCGATGATGTTTGATTTACCCGTACGCAGGCTTTTTGCAAGCGGGTTTGGTTTATAACCAACTTCTTCAACGAATTTCAAAACCCGTTCCACTAATTCAGCTCCAATTCTCTTTTCCTGGGCCCTGCCATTCAGGATAAAAGAAATGGTAGTTTTAGATACGTTTAAGCTGTTGGCAATATCAACAATAGATAACTTTTTCTTCACTTTTTAATAGTTCTTATCCAATATATGCGGTAATATAACTCATATTTTTTTAAAATAAACTTTTTAGGCCGATTTATTTATAAATCAATTTAGCTAATTGCTGAGCGGTTTAAACGCGGGTACAAAAACCCGAATAAAAATATCACTATATAACATATTATCGGTAAATAATATGCCGTAGCAACATTATAGTCGGCCACCCATCCCATTAAAAAAGGGAACAGGCCGCCGCCCACTACACCCATAACAATAAATGAGGATGCCTGCTCGGTTGATTTCCCCAAATCTTTTAAACCAAGGCTGAAAATAGTGGGGAACATGATACTGAAAAAGAAATTGATCATGATCAATGCAATAAAGGATACCGGTCCTAAATTTTGAGCCACAATAAGGCACATCACGATATTGCAAACCGCAAAAATCCAAAGCAGCTTATTTGGCGCTATTATGTAGCGCATCAGCAATGTGCCTATTAAGCGCCCAAAAACCATCATCAGCATACTTAAACTAAAAAAGTAGCTTGCCTTTTCGGACGATAAGCCCATAATTTCGTGGCCATAATTAATAAAATACGCCCAGGTGCCCCCTTGCGCTGCCACATTAAACAATTGCGCTATGGCCGCAAACACAAAGTGTTTTTGACGGAATAATTTCTTCGGGACGTGTTCGCCCCCACCAACGGCATAGGAGTCAAGCGCTACCACGTGCGGATCTGAAAGTGCCGGTACTTTTACAAATGAAAATAAAACGGCGACCATGGCAATTACTGTTCCAATAATCAAATATAAATTCCGTACGGCAACCAGGTCATTTGAATGTTCCTGGTCGGCTTTTAAAATAAAAAAGCCGCCCACAACCGGCCCTATAATCCCTCCCAACCCATTAAAAAACTGGGAAAAGTTAATCCGCTGGTCGCTGGTGCGCTGATCGCCGAGAGCGGCCACAAATGGGTGCGCTACGGTCTCAAGGGTTGCCAGGCCGCACGCCAGCACAAATAATGCGAACCTGAAAAAACCAAATGACTCAGCATTTGATGCAGGTACAAAAAGAAAAGCGCCAACAGCATACAAACACAGGCCCAGTAAAACGCCCCACTTGTACCCAAACTTTTTCATAAACAAGCCGGCAGGAATCCCCATAACCGCATAAGCGCCAAACAGCGATAATTGCACATATGCTGATCTTGCTTTTGTTATATGCAATACATTTTGAAAGTGCTTGTTCAACGTATCGCCTAATGACATCGCTATCCCCCAAAGCAAAAAAAGCGAGGTTACAAATAGCAGGATCACAAAATATTTACGTTCGGTAAAATTGGGTTTGGCATCCATCTTCTTGGTATGTCAGTTTAATTGGTGCGTAAATTAATCGAAAAGTTTTTACAATTCCTGTTTAATTATTTTATTAGGCTCCAATCTTATCCTGCCGTCCCTTTCAATCAAAGGGTTATCCCTTTTATTTTACCGGATTGTTATACGGTTCTACCAAAAACTTGATCTCATCATTGCCTGAAGCCTTTTCATCAAACTCAATATTTATTTCCTTTGATTCGCCCCTCATCAGCGAAAAATAATTATCGTTCATAATTGCCGGTAGAATTTGTTCACCGGAACTTGCTTTTACAGCTTGTACCCTGATCGCAAACGCTGCGGCGGCAGATGAAGCCGGATTAATAACCCGCACGCTGGCAAAGTATTTACCGCCCTGGTGCTTTATGGTATAGGTTGTTTTCAAATTAACCTTTGGCAGGGCATTCAATGCGGTAAAATCCGTCCTTTTGTTTCCACGCCAGTAAAAATTATCCGATACCAGTTTACCGGTTTTATCAGTAAGTTTTAGTTTAATAAAATGCACCTCGCTTAAGCCATTGCTTTTTGGCTGGCCGCCATAAACTTCAAAATCCCACAGCGAATAGCCCCAGCCCGAGCCACGCTGAATCCCGAGCATGCGCACATATCTTGCTTTCTCTTCGTCAAAAGTAATTTGCTGTATACCTGTATGGCCATCTCCCGTTTCATAAACATCTTTCCAATTTTTAGTATCCCCCGACACTTGGATTTTAAAGGCTTTCCCGTACGCCTCTTCCCAATTGAGTTTTACGCCGTTCACTACCTGCTCCGCCCCTAAATCAACATAGATCCATTCATTATCCGATTGATTGCTGGCCCAGCGGCTGCCCGGGTTATCATCAGTCACCAGCGCTGGCTCGCCGCTTGCGGTTGAAGAAGCAAAAGCAGGTTTGTTCAGTGCAAGGTTCTCGCGTTCCTGCGCAAAATTAATCGTAAAACAAGTTGTTGCCGTATTTGCCGGGGCATCTACTAATTCCGACTGGCTATATTGACTAACCAGGCTACCATCACTGTTATAAATTTCTGCTTTTGCAGTAAGTCCCTCCAGATCATTCCTGGTAGTATTGATCACTTTTATGGCATTGTTAACGGGGTTCCATTGGATATGCAGGGGTTCACATGCTTTTTTTGCGCCCCAATAGGCCCCGGTAAGGTCGTAATAATAATCATACGTTTGCCATACCAATGAGGGATACGCCGACTGGCTCATCCAGGTCATAATGCCTGATGCGTCTTCCCAAATATTATCTTCCCAACCCTCGTACATGGCCTTGTTGGTCTCGATGTTCAGCAATTGCGCTTTCCGGCAGTAATCTGCTATTCCTGCCGCTGTGCCGTATCTTTTTGCAATGGCATCGTCGTAACGGTCGGGCCCTGCATTTCCGGCAGAGGGGCCAAAAAAATGCAGGTTCCACATTTCATTTCGGGGCCACCATTTATCCCGGGGCATAAATTTTTTAAAGCTGTCGAAGTTTGTAAATACGGCAGTGCCTATCTCACTTCGTAATCCCCAGCCCGGGTTACCACCAAACCCGTTCGGTGAGCGGCTAAAATACCAGCGCGGGTCGGAGTTTGTCCATGGGCCGCTGCCGGTTAAATTGCCGGCATGAGAGTTGGGCTGGTAATACCTGTCGTTACCGTCAAAGGCACTGATATCCTCTTTCAGCCACCCATTAAGCGGTTCCATAGGCGTGCCTTCGTTGTCACCGCACCAGATGGCGATTGAGGGGTGGTTTCTGAACTTTTTTATTTTTTCAACGGCGTTTGTGTTGAAAGTATTGATATCATCGGGCAGGTTAGGAATTGAATTGAGCCAAAAATCATCCCAAACCATTATGCCGTATTTATCGCAGGCATCGTAAAACTCCTCGTCTGTGGTTGAGCCTATCCAGTTACGGATGATGTTAAAGTTCATTTCTTTATGAAACCTCACTTTGGTATCATACTCATTACCGCGGCAGCGGAGCATATATTCGCTCATGCCCCAGTTACCGCCTTTTAAAAATACCTTTGTACCATTTACGTACACATGAAGCACATGCCCGGCAGTATCATAAGTGTATTTTTTAATGCCGAATTTAATCTCCTTTTCATCCGAAACTTCATCGCCGATTTTCAAACTCAACCTGCAGGTATACAGGTTAGGGTCGCCATAGCCATTGGGCCACCAAAGCCTGGGGCTATTGATTGCAAGTTCGGGAAAGCGTTTTTTGTCGATCCTGATATTTGCTGATCCAGTAGCGCCCACAAATACCTTTTCGGAAAATTGAATGTTACCCGGGTTGATAACGCCGCTTATTACGCCCTGTTCAAAATTTCCTGAACTGTTTTTGATCTTCATTTCCAGCGAAAGATCGGCCCGCGCGTTGGTGGGCAGGTCGGTTCTGATCCATGGGTCATCTAAAGTAAGGCTGCCTGTATTGGTCAAATATACATCGTCGGTTATGCCCATATTTAAGCCGGGCACATAGGGCATCCAATCCCAGCTCGCGCTTGGGATATAAGTGGGGCTGGCGTAGTTTACAAGGGGCGTATGCGGCCAGTATACCAATACAGCCAGTACATTTGGCCCGCTTTTATTAACTATACCGGTAATATCGTATCGGCCGCGCTGCATAAAACCGTCAAGGCTCCCTAATTTGGTACCATTCAAAAAGATGTCTGCTTTTCGGTTTATCCCTTTAAAATTCAGCCAGGTGGTCTTTTTTGTAAAACTGGCCGGAACTGCAAATTCAGTCCGGTACCAAAAATCGCGGTCGTATTTCTTTTTGTCTACTTTGTAAATATTGTCGCCAAAATTGGGATCTTTTTCCAACCCAGCGGCCACGTAAGATGAAAACACAGTGCCGGGTACAGTCGCTTTCACCCAGGCATTTACCGCAAAGCCAGTTTTATTGATGGCGTTGATATCTTTAACATCATCCGCGGGTTCCACTTTCCAGGTAACGGCAGGATTGGTATTGTTGAGATAAACAACCCCGGGTTGTGCTGAACTGTATGTATAAAGCAATATGCCTGCAATGGCAAACAAAAACGATTTGTTATAACGGCGGATCAAAGTCTTCATCGTGAATAATTGTTTAGTTAAATGATGGCGGCGCTATTTTTGTCCCCCAGGTTAAATCAGGCTGATCAGATAAGGTGTAAGTAAGCGTCCCCCCATTTTTTATCGCGCTATAAGGTATCCAGGTGCTGTTCCACAGTTTGCCGTTTATTTTGAGCGATGTTATATAAGGTCTGGTTCCTGATCCGCCCTTTATCACCAGCGTTTTTCCAGTTCCCAGGTGTATTTTAATGAGCGGGAACGACGGGCTGTTGACTGAAAAGCCTGCATAACCGGGTATCATGGGATACAAGCCAATGCCGGCAAATACATACCAGGCGCCCATGGCCCCAAGGTCGTCGTTACCAGGCAATCCGTTATCATGATTTGAGTATGATTCCGCCATGATCCGGCGGATCAACGCCTGGCTTTTATAGGGCGCTCCGGCCCAATTGTATGTCCATGGCATCTGAAAATCGGGCTCATTGCCTGCGGCAAACCAGTCCTGGCCATAATCTGCATTTAGTTTAGAAAAATCCTGATCCAGTCTTTCTTCAGCAAATTTCTTCCCGCCGATAGTGTCAATCAGTGTTTTCAGGTCAAAGGGCACCATCCAGAAATAGTTGGTATAGCTGGATTCGCGCATATCATCATTGTCATTTTTCCAGCTGCCGTCGGGGTTGCGCGATTGCAGCCATTTTCTTTCAGGATTATAAATATTCTTCCATTTTCCGGCACCTTGTAAATATTTGCTGTATACTGATTTATTTTTTGTGGCTTGCAAAGCAAATTGCCCTATCGCAAAATCTGCTGAATTATATTCAAGACTCATGGATGCCTGCGCATAGCCCTTGGTCAGGTACTGATCCAATTGCGGGCGCGTCAGCTGGCCCTGCGATGCGGTACCCGGCACTTCTGCCCCGCTGCGCATAATTTCAAGTGCAGCCTTAGTGTCAAAGTTTTTTGCACCGTAAGTATAAGCGTTGGCCACTACTATCGAGGTTGGGTCGCCTTGCATAATACCTGTTTCTTTATTTACCATTACCCATCGCGGAAACCCTCCGCCAGACTGACGCGCAAATTTTACGATCGATTCCATCATATCACCGGTCTCCTTTGGGGCCAGCATGGCGATCAGGGGCGTTTGTGTACGGTATGTATCCCAGTTACTAAACTCCGTATAGTCATTAAAGCCGCTTGCTTTTTTAATCTTATTGTCAGCGCCAATATATTCGCCATTTACATCATTTGAAATGCTGGGATGGATAAAGGCATGGTACAAATGCGTATAAAACTGCGTGGTCAAGTCATTGCTGCCACCCATGGCTTCAATTTTTCCTAATTTGTTGTTCCAGGCGCGTACCGCGTTATTTTTTACCATTGCAAAGTCCCAACCGGAGTTTTCCGCTTTTAAATTTTCCTTTGCATTTTTTATCGAAACGTACGACAATCCAAATTTATACTGGATGATTTTGTTCGAAGGAACCTTAAAGGTAAAGTAGGCGCCCGAGTTTGCGCCGCTGTCAGCAACGGAGGAAATATTGATCTTGTTATCTTTCCATGTGCCTGATACAATTGGCACAACATCAAATTCTGCCGCAAAATAAACTTTATAAGCGGTGTTGATCCCGCAAAAGGAACCACCGTCAGCGTAGCCTTCACATTTACCGGGGCCGGTAATGGTAATATGCGCATCATTTATTTTTGTTGCATTTATACCCGATCCGATAATGATGGTAGCCCGGCTGGCGGTATCTGAAAACCGGTATTGCGCCATACCGGTTCTTTTCGTTACAGTCAACCCGCAATCAATATTGCTGTTGCCTAAATTCACTTTATAGTAACCGGCCATCGCCTTTTCGATATGATACTGTGGATTGGATCCCTTCATGTCATTTGGCGAGACCAGCAGATCGCCGTTTAAAGGCAGGGTGGGAAAATTGCCCATATGCGGACAACCGGCACCACTTAACTGGTTAACCACAAATCCCTTATTTTCATCAAAAAAAGTGGTGGTAAATTGTACCATACCAAATGGATAAGTAGCCCCCGGAAAAGTAAAGCCTGCCTCCAGGTACATTTCTTCCGGGCCTTTTCCTTTGCCCTTTGTGCCGATAACCGTGTTTACCTTCCCGGCATAATTGACCCGGATCTGGTCCGGGTTTTTAGTTTGTGCACCGGCGGTAAAAATTGTGGCCGGCAGTAATACTACGCTTAGTAATAAAATCGGTAGTCCTTTTTTAATTTTCATTTTTTTGTGGAGAAGTAAGCTGTTCCTAGCCGGCGATAAATATGGGTGGTTAGGAAATATAATTTTATCACTTAAAAACCAGGCTCCCGGTATTGCCAACAAGCGCGGTCTTTTCTGCTTTTCCTAAAACCGCTTTTATACTTTTATAAACATTTTTACCTGCGTAGGCGCCACTCACTTTCCATGATAAGGTTTTGGTGGCATCGTTCCAGCTATACGTTGTTGTACGGGTATTGCCTTTAGTGTAATTATAGGACACACCATCATCTTCAACCATTTTAAAAGTGCCGTTTTTACCCGGATAAATATGGATTTCGAGCGGAGTAGCTGACGTTTGTTCTGAATATTGAACAACAGGGCCAATGGGTAGGATGGTTCCAGCACGGACATATACAGGTATTTCGTCAAGCGCCTTATCAACTGAAATGGTTTTGGGTCCCCTGATCACCTCACCTGTATAGTAGTTAAACCAGGTATCGTTTGGTAAGTATATGGTACGCTTGCCGCCTTCATTCAATACCGGTGCAGCTAACAGGCCCTTTCCTACCAGCCATTCATCCCGCATATTGGCCACGGTGGTATCTGCCGGAAACTCCATCACCAGTGGCCGCATAATAGGCGCGCCGGTGGTATAGGCTTCGTGCCCAAGGCTATAAATGTAGGGCAGCAATTGGTAACGCAGGTCAAGCGCTTTACGCATAGCGGCTTCCCCATCAGTGCCCCATAAATAAGGGAACCGGGCAGTTGTGCCAATATTGGAGTGTGAGCGCATGATCGGCAAAAATACCCCTGCCTGGAACCAGCGAACCAGCATTTCTTTGGTCGGCGTACCCTGGAAACCACCAATATCACATGAGCCGTAGTACATGCCGGCAAGGCTGAAGTTAAGCAGATCCATCGGCACTTCAGCCAATGATGGCCAGGTTGAAGGGATGTCACCGCTCCAGGTGCAATAGCCCAAACGCTGGGTACCCGGGCTAAAAGCCCTGTTTAAGGTAAAATGACGATAATTTGGCCTGGCGGATGCCAGCAAATCGTACTGTGCGGTATTCCACCAATAATAACAGGTATAATAGGATTCGCCTTCATCATCCCACCAGGCGTCAACTCCAGCTTTAATCAAAGGCCTGTTTTTTTCATCATACCATTTTCGCAAGCCGGAATTGCTGTAATTTAAATCACGGTTATCTGTTTTCGGGCTGATCAGCCAGCCGTTTTTCCTGGCAGTATCCAGCAGTGTTGTGCTGCCCAGCCTTGGCTTACGGATACCAATAAATTTAATGCCCTGGCTTTTTAAGTCAGCTATCTGCCTGGCTGGCGACGGAAACACTTTGGGATTAAATGTAAAATCGGTAAATCCAACTTTGCCATCCCTGCCTAAAGAATAATCCGGGGTAGTGGTATACCACTCGAAATCGAAAATAAAAGCATCAACGGGCAATGTATGGGTACGGAATTTAGTTGCAACGTTGGCTACGTAAGTACTGTCCGCCCAGCCCCATTGGCTTTGCAGGTAACCAAATGCCCACCTTGGGGGCAGTTTGGGGCGCCCGGTAAGTTTAACATAGCCACTGGCGCCATCATAAATAGTTTTAGCAGGCCACAGGTATAAATTTGCCTCTTTGCCGGTAAATTTCCAGGTCAGGTCAGTTTTTCCCTTTGCACGGTTCCATGTTGTGGGTTTATCATCATTTGCCGAAACGCCAAACGCGCTGTAGCCCAAACTGTTCCAAAAATAGGGAATATCAGCAGCACCATTCCATACCGTTGAAGCCGACTCGTTTTTCTCCAGCTCTTTTGACGTTCTGTTCCCCGAGCCATATAACATTCCTTTCGTTGAATAAGTAATTTGTACGGTATTGCCATTAGTTGAATAAGCGCCATCCGGGATAAGTACCCGCCCGGCCGCGTCATACAACGACCACGTGCCGGTCCCGGTATTTATCATCAGTTTTCCGTACGGTGTTTTAATCCCGTAGGATGGAGCAGCAGAAATCACGGTGAATTGCGCTGCCGCCTTGTTGCTGTTATCTATAAAAACGCTTTTAATAGCGGATAGCGCGATCGAGTCGTTTAAGCTTAAGCAAAATGCAGCGTCGTTGGCGGTCGTCAACCCTATTTGCTTGCCCCCGGCTTTAACCAATATGCCGTGCGGTATTTTAGTAATTTGGGCATTGGCGAAAAAAACGGTGGCTGCCTGTATTATTGCGATCAGCATTAAGATCAGTTGTACTTTTTTATTTTTCATTTTTTGGGGAATTTAGCGTTACCGCCTGTTAGATTGTTTGGTAAATAATTGCTTCATGTTTTTAATTAGCACCAGCCCCGTTTAGTATCATCAAAAGAGGTTGTATCATTCGTATGAGCTTCCGATTACGCTCATTGATTTTCTCGGTTTCAAGCGTTCCATTTTACACGGAACACTGCGGAACATTGCGAAACATGCTTATTATCAACATGTTCCACTTTTTTATAAATAGCTGAATTTATGTAAGCAATTGATAATCAACGCCAACACAAATGCTATATTTAACAGCAATCGATGGAGCGGTTGATAATCAACGTGTTCCATTTTTATAATACCCGCTTCGACAGTGAAAATGGTTTATCGTCTGCATTTAGCCCGCGTTGAAAATTGGGCTTGTCACCCATTTCAAAATGGAGTACACCGCCATTCATAATATCGGCCTGCGTTATCCAGTGATGGGTATATGGCTTCCCGTTTAAAGTAGCAGATTGGATATAAACATTCGTTTTGCTGTTGTTATTTGCTTCTATCGTAAACTTATTTCCGTTTTCAAGGGTGATGGTTATTTTATTAAATGCCGGGCTGCCTATTACGTATTGGTCCGTTCCCGGGCAAACGCTGTAGATACCGGCAGCGCTTAAAACATACCAGGACGACATTTGCCCCTCGTCTTCATCGCCGGGATAACCGTTTTCCGTAGCATTGTACATTTTGTCCATCACCTCCCGGATATGCTGCTGTGCTTTCCAGGGTTCGCCGGCATAATTGTACAGGTAGATCATATGGTGGATCGGCTCATTTCCCTGGGCATACTGGCCCATATTAAAGGCGGCCATTTCTGTCATTTCGTGGATCACCGTACCGTATCCGCCTACCTTGATCGTTCCCGGTTCAGTAAACACCGAGTCGAGTTTTGCCGTGAAATTTTTGTTTCCGCCCATCAAATCTATCAGCCCCTGCGTGTCATGAAAAACCGACCAGGTCCAGTGCCAGGCGTTGCCTTCTGTATAAGGGCCGCCCCAGTCCATCGGGTCAAACGGCTCAATCCAGTTTCCGGCTTCATCTTTGGCACGCATAAACCGCGTTTTCGGGTCGAACAGGTTTTTATAGTTGTACATCTGCCGGGCAAATACATTTTCATAAAACTTGTTGCCGGTCTGTTTGGCTAACTGGTAAGCGCAAAAATCGTCATAAGCAAACTCCAGCGTCCAGGCAGTTGCGCCCTGGGTTTTGGCGCTGTACGGTACATAGCCATCTGCAAAATACTCTTTCCAGCCCGGCCTGCCGTTAGCGCTGCCCCAGGGGCCCTTATTGGTAGCTTCGTGGTAATAAGCTTCGAGCGCTTTTTTCGGGTCAAATGTCCGGATCCCTTTTACCCAGGCATCCGCTAATATGGAGATGGAATGATTCCCCAGCATCCCCCCGGTTTCGGCCGGGAACGACCATGCAGGCAGCCATCCGCATTGTTGCTGCGCATCCAGCAATGCCTGCGCGTAACGGCCCTCCATGGCCGGGTGTATGATGGTATTCAGCGGAAATTGCGCCCTGAAAGTATCCCAAAAGCCATTGTCAGTATACATGTATCCATCATGTACTTTTCCATCGTAGGGGCTAAAATAATAGGGTTTACCATCTTTGTTATATTCAAAAAACTGGTGCGAAAACAGGTTGGCATGATACAGGCACGAGTAAAATGTCGCCTTCTGCTCTTCCGTGCCGCCTTCAGCCAGCATCCTGCCAAGCAGTGTATTCCAAACTTTATCGGCTGCCGCATGCGTTTCATCAAAGGATTTATATTTGCCCAACTCCGTTTGCAGGGTGAGCTCAGCCTGTTCCGGGCTGATATAGGATGAGGCAACTCTGGCTTGCACGGTTTCGCCATCTTTAAACTTAATATATGCGCCCCTGCCCTCGCCTTCGGCAAACAGGCTATCGGGTGTGATTTGATTATGCTTATTCTCCCAGGTGCCATAGCCTTTGAATGGCTTATCAAACACAATTACAAAATAGTTTTTGAAATTGGATGGCGCCCAACGGCAGTTATTAACATAACCGGTAATTTTTTTGTGATCAGGATCGATCTTCACCATGCTCATTTTGGTATAGCCATCCAAAACAATATAGGTGGATTTTGAATGAGGGAATGTAAAACGCAAATGAGCGCCCCGTTCAGTAGGGCTTATTTCTGTGGTGATATTATTATCCAGCTTAACCTTGTAATAGCCTGGCTGCGCAATTTCGTTATCATGGCTGAAAGAAGCCGCCCGCTCATCTTCATTTACAACCAGTTTGCCCGATACAGGCATCAGCGAAAAAACGGCGTAATCATTCACCCACGAGCTGCATTGATGCGACTGCTGAAAACCGCGGATAGTGTGTACGAAATACTGGTATTTCCAGCCGTCGCCGTTTTTACCTGTTTGTGGCGTCCAGGTATTCATTCCGAATGGCAGCGCGGTAGCCGGGTAGGTGTTCCCGTACGAAAATTCATATTTTGAATTTGTGCCCTGCCGGGTATTTACATATTTAACAAGATCGCGTTGCTGAGCGTTTAAGATGCTGATTGCGCAACTCAAAAAAACAATTAAAAATAAGGCTTTCTTCATGGGGTGTTTATAATACTGCCGGTAATGCAATTCGGGTTTTTCGGAAATGGGTCTCACATCAATGGAACCTTAAAAAAAGGAGGTGCTCCCACCCCCTTTCTTAATCAACTAACGCTATTTTTTAAAACACACTCAACACAGCCGACTTCTTTGCAATGATCAATAAGCTTTGCTAAATTGTTTTAGCAAAAATATGTTTTAAGATTTAATTATCAAATTTTTTTGTGAAAACTATTTAAATCTAACCCTTATAAAGCGCGGCCGGTATAAATTGGGGTCCGTAGTTAAGTCTTTTATAAATTCTGTGGAATTGATGTTATAACTGATAAGCAATTCACCCGGATTAGATATGGAAGGGTGCGCCTTGGCATTGTAAACTAAATAAGTGTTTTTAAGCAAATCAGGCTTGCAGTCCCATAATTTTATAACCGGCCCGAAAGGCCCGTACGGTGTAGCCCCTATCCTCATGCCTACCGTTGTAGTCATGCCATCCAACTGGAAAACCAGCGCATAGCGCCCATCGGGCAGCGCCGTCAGGCTCAGCTCGTTGGATACATCTTTCGTAACATCGGCAACTTTATTTATTTCAGTCACCCATTTGGCGCCATCCCAATAGGTCCATTTTTCAAAATGTTCAAAATCTTTTGGCAATACCCTGGCAATCATCAGTCTTTTTGCCATACCTCTTACGCCATATACATAAATATAGCCATCGGGGTGTAGCGCACCCGCTTTCTTTGTGTTCACGTAAATTCCCGCGCCAAAAGATCCACTGTCACCTGCACTGTCCGTGAGAAAAAAGGGGGTATCCATCTGCTGCTGGTTTAAGTAGGGCGACACGCTGCCTGCCGGTATTTTTATCAGCGTATTGCCCACTTCCTTAAATCCGAATGCCCCATCACTCACATTGCGTACCCGGTAACCAAAAATGTAAATAGCGTTACCGAGCTCCTGGTTAACAAAGCCATCGCCAAGCCAGTAATAGTCGCCATTTTGTGTTTTTGGCGTATGCGGAACAAAAATTGATTCCGCCTGTCCTGCTGTATCCTTTGCCCATGAAAAAAGCATTTTTTGGGCAACCGGCTTGTCTCCGCTTAGCACCGCTACAGAATTATGGATCATTTTATAGCCAGGCAGCATGGTGTGATCCCTGATCTCGCCGATCATACTGTCACTAAAAAGGAAGAGTATTTTATCATTCGGAGTCGCGGCAGGGCCACGCACACCATTAAGCCGCATCGTATAAATACCATCACCGCCAAACCAACCCGAATCCCGTTTCAGAAGACCGGACCATTCCGGCGCAGGTTCAACGGTAAAATTGATATGCTCCAGGTCCGCCGTCTTTTTATCGCTCACAGCCTGGCCTTTTACACCGGTAAAACAGAAAACAAACACCCCGGAAAGAATTATTAAAGAAAGCTTTTTCATTGATTATTGGAAAAGAGACATTGTAAATTTAACTATTTTTAAAGATGCAGACGCCCGCCATTTTTTATTTGCCGGTAAATAATTGAGGAGATGCCGACAATGCCGCCTGCGATCATCCCTATCGAGATCATTTCTGCCTGGGTTAACTGCAGGCCTAAAATAGCATAGCGCTCGTTAACGCGAATTATTTCGATCAGGATCCTTTCGATACCGCTTAACACCAGGAAGGAATAAAACATCAATCCCGGAATTTTGATGCGTTTGCGTAACAGCCACATCAATCCAAATAAACCAATGCAAATCACTACCTCATAAAATGATGTCGGGTAAACTCCGCCGCGCAATTGCTCGCAATGGTCGCCAAAGCAGCCATCTATTTTTATACCCGCGTCGATGGTATTGTGCGGATATTTAAACGACCACATCCAATCGGGCAGCCAGGCAAGCAACGCGGGTTTGGGGTGGTTGTTTACAATCCCCCAGTCTCCGTCGCCGGCCAAATGGCATCCAATCCGCCCGATACCATAGGCCAGCATCATCCCCGGCGAACCAATATCTGCAAGGTGTACCAGTTTCATCCCCTTTTTATGGCAGATATATAAGTAAGTAACCGAGCCGAATATCAGCCCGCCATAATAGGTGAACCCATTGGCTGAAAACAAGGTGTCTATAGGATGCCGCATAAACAGCTGAAGGTTTTCTGCGGTATTAAATAATTTAGCGCCGATAAATCCCCAAAAACCTAAAGCAAACGCCAGGTAACCCATTAACTGGTAAGGGTGAACTACCGTTTCAACTATTTTGGGCTTTGGCAACAGCTGCTTTCTCCGGTCGGTATAAATCCATAAAACAAAGGCCGCCGCAAACAGTAACCCGCCCCATAAATTACCCTGCACCGAAAAAATGTACGCGACAGGGTCGATTTTAATTACTTTATAATTAATAACCGCCCCCGATATCTTGAACCCCAGCACAAACCCCAGCAAACCATTCACCAGCAACTCCAAAAAAGAAGCGGGCAACCCAATAATTTCTTCTTCTTTGTAGGCGGAGATAAGGCCGTCTGCTTCTTTCCTTTTAAATTCAGCTACAAAAACGAAATAAGTTAAAAAGAAAGACAGGGCGACAAAAAAACCAAAGGTTTGAACCGGGAAAGTAATGTTGACATGAAAAAGATAGCGCAGCAAATCGCCTACAGTTGGGAACATACCTCTAAATTATACAAAAAAAAGCTTTTTAAATCAGGAGAATGGTTAGTCCCCCATAATTTAAAAAGCTGTGAAAGGTTATTTTACTTTATTTATCTCTTATACGCTATGCGGCATTAAAATCCTAATTGTATACCAAAGTTGATCACGCGCTGGTTGATATAAGCGTCGCCGGCAGTATTGGTCTGTATTTCCGGATCCTGCTGGTAGCGTTTATAGTTATCCCAGGTAAACAGGTTATAGGCGCTCAGGTAAACCCTTGCGTTATCCAGGTGAAACGGCAATGACTTGCTCGGGAACTGGTAGCCGATATCCACTGTTTTCAGCCGGATATAATAGGCGTTTAAAAGCCAATAGTCTGACGGATAGTAGGTTGGGCTATTGATGGTTTGCGGGTTGGTAGTCAACCGCGGAAATTGCGCGCTTGATGCATTTTCCGGCGTCCATGCTGTCAAATGAATGGGCTGAAATTGGCTTTGAAACGGCTCAATTCCGGTACCGGTAATCATAAAGCTATAATTAAACGCTCCCTGCAACAATACACTGGCGCTAAAACCCTTGTAGCCGGCAGTTAAATTTAAACCCAGCGTTGTATTTGGTAAATTAGGATGACCGATGGCCTTTTGGTCAAAAACATTAATATAGCCATCATGATTCAAATCCTGGTATTTCAGATCCCCTGCCTGTATTGTCTCGCCATTATCTGGTACAGCAATCGGGTCACCTGCATTACTGCCACTGTGCCCTGCTTTATACGCGTTAATAGCAGCAACATCGCCAGGTGTATAATAACCCAGTGAATGATAGCCAAACGGTTGGTTAATAGAATGCCCGGTGCGTGCGAGCCATGGGTATGCGGCTTGCGCTTCGCTTTCAAAAAGAATCTTGTTCTTTGCATACGAAAACACAAAATTAACACCATACTGAACGTCCCTTATGCTATTATGGTAGCCGATCTGCCCGTCGAACCCATTATTTTGGGTACGGCCAAGGTTGATAGCCGGCAAACCTACGCCTAAAACAAGCGGCACATTATTGGGTATGATCAACTGGTCGTAACGAACGTTATGGAAATAGTCTGCCGTAAAAGATAAATGATCTTTAAATAAGTTCATATCCAGGCCAAGGTCAAGTTCTTTTTGCCGCTCCCACACTACGTTGGCGTTTGAAAGCGCACCTTCGTAATATTGATTATAGTAATTGGGCGATGTGCCAAAATTATACTGGTTGGAATTTTGATTATAGTATTGACTATAGATGTAGGTATTACCCGGGGCCACATCCGAGCCCACAATTCCATATGATCCCCTGATTTTGAGCAAACTGAAAACTGAGGTTATTTTTTTGAAATAATCTTCTTTTGTAATGTTATACCCTACGCTCACCGCCGGAAACCAGCCATACCGGTGATTTGCGGCGAAACGGTCTGTTCCATTATACGCGGCATTGATATCGAACAGATATTTCCCGGCATAATCATATGTTCCCCTGGCCGAGATCCCCCTGAATTTAGCGGGAACGCCTACCGATGTAGCATCAAGAAACGCATTGGCATCATAGGTTTGGGACGATTGATTTAACAATACCAACCCGGTAACATGGTTTTTACCGTTAAAAGTACGGTCGTAGTTGGCAAATGCCTGCAGGTTTACATTGGTAGTATAGATATTTACGTTACCTGCATAATAGATCTGCGGAAATACATAACTGCCTGCAGGGTTTAATATAGTTTGACCAGTTGCAGGATCGTAATGGTACGTTGGAATAGGGCCATAATTTCCGGTAGAACGGGTAAAAGCTTCCGTGCTTGAATAGGCTACCCGGCCGGTTACCGATAAGCCATTGGTAATTGCATCAAGGTTTTGCTTAATGTTAAACAACACGTTATAATCAGTTCGCTTTTCGTTTTGATATCCGCCTGTAGCCAGCCGCGCATTCAGGGTGGGCAAATGGCTGGGGTTGAAATTTGAATATGCATAAGCGTAGCTGCCGTTCGGGTTTAAAAATGGCGCTGTAAACGGGGTTTCCTGTGCAAAATTATAAACGTCGGAAAGGGTGCTTGAAGCAGATTCGTTTGGCGAATTTGTACTCGAAAAACGGGTGGTTACATCCAGCCTGATATCAAGTGTTTTATTTGCCTTTAAATCCAGGTTCGACCTGAAATCATACCGGCTGAATTCGTAGTTGTTATTGATGTTTGCCACAGGATCGGTAAAATGTTTCACCAATCCGTTTTGCTGCAATATACCGCCCGAAATAAAATACTTTAACTGATCGGTACCGCCGGATATGTCCAGGTTTGAATTGGCCTGGTAGCTGTATTTATTGAAGATCTTATCATACCAGTTTACGTCAGGGTGCCCATAAGGATCGGAATGATTTTGGTATAATACCAGGTCGTTCGGGCTGAAAGTGAGCTTATCAGGCAATGTCCCGTCGTTTGTTTCGGCTTGATTGATCAATACCGCCGATTGGTAGGCATTCAGGAATTTTGGCGTAATTGTAGGCGCCTGCACCCCCGCTTCATTCCGGAAGTTAACCTGGGGTTTACCGGCTTTTCCGCGCCGGGTGGTTACCACTAAAACACCGTTGGCTCCTTTTATACCATAGATAGCAGTAGTAGCCGCATCTTTTAAAACGCTGATACTTTCTATTTCGTTTACATTGATCTGCTGCAGCTGATCATAGGTATATTCAATGTCATCAACAATGATCAATGGTTGATTTCCTGCCGGGTTAAGTGAGCTTACGCCACGGATAAAAAAGTCAGAAGCATCTTTACCAGGCTGCCCCGAGCTTTGCTGGGAAAAAAATCCCGGTATTTTGCCTGACAGCGTGTTTTGCACGTTTGCCGTTGGAACGGTCCGGATATCCTGGGCCGAAATTGTACTAACCGATCCGGTGGTTGTAATACGCTTTGTTTTACCAAAACCCACCACAATCACTTCGTTAAGATCCTGGCTGTTTGATTTTAAGGTAATATCGATATTGTCAACTTTGCCGGCAACATTTACTTCCTGCCGTGCATAGCCAATAAATTGTACTACAATAATATTTGAACTGCCTTTTAAGGTTAATGTAAACCGGCCTTTTATATTGGTGGTAACGCCGTTGCCGGGCATACCTTTTTCAACAACCGACGCCCCGGGCAAAACTCCTCCGTCGTCTCTCACTACCCCCGAAACTACTCTGTTTTGCGCATATAGCAATGCCGGAAGGATACTGAAGATGACAAGAAAGAAAAGTATTAATTTTCTCATAACTGCTTATTTAATAGTTAAATGACTATGATTTATTACCAACCCGGGTTTTGTTTCAGATTCGGATCTTTTAGTATTTCGTTGTATGGGATAGGGTGAAAATATTGCTTGGTGGTAAACGTTGTACTCAACACGTTAATCGGGTTGAATGTTAAGTTTGAACCTGTTTTTACAATAGACACCCCTGTCCTTGGTTGATTCATGAGCGTTTGCGCCAGTTTCCATCTTTTAATATCAAAGTAGCGGTGCTCTTCAAAAGCAAATTCAATGCGCCATTCATTTTGTATAAAAGCCCGCATCTCGGCAGTACTCATGTTTTGCGGCACGCCGTAAGTGATCCCTGCCCCCGGGTCAATCCCCGCTCTTTTTCGTAAGGCATAAAGCTGGGCGTAACAATCAGCCGGCGGCGAACCTGCAGCTTCGTTTTCGGCTTCGGCAAGCGTTAATAATACTTCGGCATACCTGAATACAACCCAGTCTGACGAATGGCTGCTATAAGTGGTGGTATTTTCAAAAAGGCCCATAAATTTACGCATATAGTAACCTGTAACCGTTTGCTGGGTATTCACATCGGGTTTGCTCTGGCCCCCTTCGTAAGTTTGCACGGAGGTATTGAGCCAGGTGTGCCCATTATAAAGAATAGTCCATGCTAATCGTGGATCGCGCTTTGGCGTTGAATTTACTGCGTAAGGATCGGATGGGTTAAAGCCTGACGACGGATCAGTAATAGCCAGTCCGTTTTGCATCGGGAATGAATTAACCAATTCCTGCGTAGGGCTTGTGTTGCCCACCGCCGAGGCCGCCTGGAAACCTACAGGACCATTGTACGTTTCGACACTGATGCTATTGCCACCCGGCCTTATCATTATCCTTTCCAAATTATTCTGCGTTAAAAAGATATCGCGGTAGCTGGTATCCAGCTGGTAGGTGCCTAAACTAATTACGTCACGCGCGGCGTTAGCGGCCAGTGTCCAGCGGTTTATATCGTAACTTGTATAACCGGTGAGCGGGTTGGCTGCATCAATGTTTCCACCATTGAACAATGGGCTGGCGGCATATAACAAAACGCGGGCTTTTAAAGCCAAAGCAGCCCCTTTGGTAATCCGGAAATTGTCGCTGGAGATAGCCAACGGGGCAGTGATCAGGCTATCCTTTACAGCGTTCAATTCATTCACTATATAGGTGATACAATCTGAAAAGCTGCTGCGTGGTACGGTTATCGCATCATTAACATTATAAACCTTATTCCCCAGCAGCGGTACCCCGCCATAGCGCTTCACCAGCTCAAAATAAAAGTACGCCCTTAAAAAACGTGCTTCGCTTTGCCATACCCAACGGGTACCCACGCCGTTTGGCAACGTGCCTTTAACCGGAACAACCCCAATATTATTGATAAATTCATTTGCCGAGCGTATACCGGCCCAAAATGAATTGGGCGTACCGGTCGGGTTTGTTCCCTCCCATGGGTTCTCGGTAGAGGGGAACGATTGTGATGTTGCCGCATTGGTTGACATTAAGGTCACCTGTGCGGTACCCGTTTGGGATGACACCGCATCATCCGAAGCTGCGTCAAGGTAATCACTGCCTACCCGGTTATTGCCATTGGGTACTATCGCATATATCCCGTAGAGGAACGACTGCGCATTGGCCCCGGCTGAATCGCGCGGATCGAACACATAGTTTGCAGTGATCTTATCAACCGGAAATTGTTCATACTTTTTACACCCATAAACAACACATAGTAGTATTATCGCTGGCAGTATCTTATTTATATGATTTTTCATTTACTCTAGTATTTAATAATTACCACTTAAAGTTTAACTGTAATACCTGCATTAATCACCCGTTGAACAGGGTATGCGGTCATTGATGTTTCTTCCGGATCAATGCCTTTAAGGCCCGCCAGCGTTGCCAGGTTTTCGCCGTTAACAAATACCCTTAAACCTGCCAGCCTGAGTTTTTGTGTTACACTAACCGGAAAGGTGTACCCGACTTCAGCATTTTTTATTCGCAAATAGTTGCCCGACCGTACGTAAAAGGAGGAGGTTAACCCGTTATTATTGTAGGCCGAAACAGCCAGCCTCGGTAAAGTCGCTATTGAAGCCGTTTCGGGTGTCCAGCGCCCGGTTGCCCCTGTGTAAGCCTGCTGGTTGATCGTTGAATAGTCGAGCCCGAACTGGGTAGCTATGTTATTGTAGCCCACGTAGATCTGGCGGTTAGTAACACCCTGGATAATAACCGACAGGCTAAACCCTTTATAGCTGAACCCCGGGTTAAGTCCGTAGAAAACAATTGGCTTTGTACCCCCTATTGCCGATTCGTCAAACTGGTTAATTACGCCGTCTCCGTTAAGGTCTTTGTATTTAATATCTCCTGCCTGCGGTACGTATCCGGCAATATGCGGGCTTGTGGCTGCATCCTGCGCGGTTTGATAAAGCCCCTGGGCGGTATAGCCATAAATAACACCGTTAACAGGGTTCCCTGTTTGCCTTGTCCATGGATAGGGTGAATTTAACTCATCCTGGTATACAATTTTTGAAGCCTGCAAATTGATATTGCCGGTAACGAAGTAATTAAAATTACCGGTGTGATCCTGGTAGGTAAGGCTCAGTTCCGCTCCCTGGTAAAGGTTGATGCCGATATTTTCCAGCGGATATGGTGCGCCCAGTAATGCTATTGAATTGCCGCGCAAGCCAAGTACATTGGAATACTTGTCGTGGTAATAATCGGCCGTGATCAGGAATTTGTCCTTAAACAAAGAGATGTCCATCCCGAAATCTATCTTATCAGCGCTTTCCCAGGTGATATAAGGATTGGCCAGCGCATCTTCGTACCAGTAATAGTTGGTTACGTAGCCCGTGCCTATCTGGTATTGTTTATTAAAATTGTTGTTACTGTAAGTTTGCTGATAAGCATAGTACAATGAAGCCTGCTGGGCGATATTGCCATTTCCGGTACGGGCATAGGTGCCGCGCCATTTCCATGAATCGATCCAGCTGAAATTGTCTTTAATAAAGCTTTCTTTGCCCATTTGCCATCCAAGGCCGGCAGCGTAAAAGGTGCCGAACTGATGGCCCGGCGGATACCGGTTGTTCCCGCTGCGATTTACAGCTGCTTCTGCAAAATATTTACCATCGTAATTGTAGGTGCCTTTTAAGGCGATATCAGTAACCACTTCCGGAAGGTCATAATTGGTAACCAATGATTTGCTGTCATAAAGCGCGATCGCATTCACCTGGTTTTTACCAAATTGCCTCTCGTAATTTAAAGCCGCCTGGCCAAATGACTGCCGTGACGTATACACCGTATTAAAAACATTGCTTTGGGCTACAATAGCGCCATATTGCGAATAGGTACTATCTTTATTAAGGATAAATGAAGGATTTTGCAAACTGCGGTTAAGCGCCGTAATTGATTGATAGCTTAAATTACCTTTCAGTTTTGCGGTCAAACCCTTTAATACACTGTTTAAATTATAATTCAGGTCGAGGTTGGCCAGGATATCATCGGTAAGGTTTTGAATATAGCCGGAATACTCGGTTTGCGAGAGCAGGTTATTGCTGTATGGCCCTGTATTACCGCCAATAATTGAACCGCCGAATGAACCGTCAGGGTTACGAACGGGGTAGGCGTTATTTGGTGTATTATAAAGTGAGTTGAGTACACTGGTGTAACCCCCGCCATTATTTCCGCCAGGCTCGGTAGTTGTTTGTACCCTGCCAAATAATTGCAGGTCAACATTCAAATTCTTATTTACCTGTACGCCTACATCCGAATTGATAATATAACGGCTCAGATCGTTATTGGTATTATACGGCACTTCACTTGCAGTATTAAAGATGCCTGCCTGGTCAAAATAACCCAGCGAAATGGAGTATTTGGCGATGTTTGAGCCACCGTTTACATTCAATTTATATTGCGTCATCGGCGCGTAATCGGTTAAAATCGTTTTAAACCAATTTACATCAGGATGTCCCGTCGGATCGGTATGATCGCGGTATGCGTTAAAATCAGCTGCGGAATACTGCGGCAATTTACTGTCGCTGGTTAACGTTTCATTGATCAGGTATGCATACTGATAGGCGGGCAAAGGCGTTGGCAGGCCCAATGATTTCTGCAAACCAGTCTCAGCGGTAAAAGTAATACGCGGCTTGCCTACCTCGCCACGCTTGGTGGTCACGAGCACTATCGGCCTTGAGCTGTTTACACCCATCAGGATAGTTGACAAACCGTCCTTCAATACCGATATGGATTCGATTGACTCCGGATCAATAGACGAGATCTCGCGCTGAACGCCATCTATCACCGTGATGGGGGTTTGGCCACGAACGGTCACCATCATCTCGGAATTATCAGAAGTGCTGTTATTGTTTGATGCCGTATTCACCAGGTTTTGCCCGATAACGGAAGGTGATGAAATTGATGCCGTATGAAAGGAAGTAAATCCGCTCTGCTGTTGTGTATATACTCCGGCTAATTGCCCCGGAAAAGCATACACAAACAGGGAAGCCGGCGTTGTTGTCAGTTGGTTGGTATATACGGTTGAAATTGCGCCCAGCTCACTTTCTTTTTTTTGCGTACCGTATAATACATCAATATTTTGCGGGTTCCTGAGATAGTTATCATCAAGCTTTACCGTTATTTTACTGTTATCTTTAATAGTCAGTTCACGCACCAGGTGGCCGGTGTAACTAAACACCAGGGTAGTACCGGGTGCAGCGTCAATTTGAAACTGACCGGCCGCATCGGAAGTGGTAAAAACAGCGTTGCCTTTGATGCGGATGTTCACACCTTTTAAAGGCTGACTATATTCATCTAATACAATGCCGCTGGCCCAGCCAGGATGAACAGTGGCTTTAACCGTAGTATCCTGCTGTGCAACGGCGAAACTGATATTGAACACCAACAGCATCAGCATAATGATTCCCGTTAAGTATTTCTGTGAGTAGCAATTAAGCATAGAATCAGATTTAAATTGTTAATTTATTGAACATAATTTGGGCCGTCATACCTTGCATTATTATAGTACAAAGGCTGTTGCAATTATTGTAAAATACTGTTAATTAGATTATTACTTTTAACCTAGGTATTTTATGTACACTTAAATTTATAGGTAAATGGTGAACTTGTACCGCCGTAACCTATCTTCGTCGATCCCGATTTATCGGTAATAAAATAAGTCATACTTACCACCGTTTGCCCCGTCGTCGCGCCGAACAGCTTACGCGGCCAAAAAGTAAGCCGGTAGATCCCGCTGGTCGCCGAGGTTTGCGTGAGCATTGTTTGTGCGGATTGATCGCATACGGTAACCGTTTTACCATCGCTCATGGTAGCGGTAGCGCATAAATAAACCGCAGAACTGTTTGCTAACAGCGCCGGTGTTACCACATTGTTATTGTAGGTAAGCGTAACAATATCATTGTCCAATGATTTCGGCGGATCAATTGTAGTTAACTGGGGGTTACAGAAGTCAACAAGGTCGCCGGTTCCGCCGGTAAGTTCAAAACAGTTAGGGTTCACAAATTCATTATAATATTCTGTGGTAGGGCTCGAATCTCCGTCGTTGCCGTCAAATGTAAAACCGTTCTGGTCGTTTGCAACAACATAGGCCAGTTTAACCAGGGTAGGATTGCCATCGGCGCCAATATTATTGATCGTGATGTTAATTGTACCGGTGATCTTATCTCCGTTGTTGTAATTAACCGGCACATCACTTTGATAAGCAACCCATTCAACGTCATCTATTAAATTTCCAGCATTGCCAAAAAAGTTTTTCATGTAAGTTGGCCAGTTAACGCCATTGCTATGAGCAGCGATAATAGGTGAATTGGCAGGAAGGAGCACCATATTTCCGTCGCCTTTGCTGCTGGAGTAAGTTACCTTGGCATTGTCTCCTGTTTTCCATCCCTTTGGGGTTAAAAATCCAAAAATAATACGCGCGGTACCGCTGCTGTTGCATGAGTTTTTAACATTAACGGTAATCTTCACCGTCGACCCTACAACAGCGCTGCCCGGCTGGTCTACACTATCAATAATCGTGTAACAGCAGCTCAGCACAATACACAATACAATCAGTGTGCATAGCCGCCATAAATTTTTTCCTTTTATATGTAAACGTACTTTCATATAGTTTGTATTTTTTGTCTGGATCAGTTGGTTTTTGATAATGTAAATACGTAAGTATTTTGTGAGCATCCCGGGCTAAATGTCATGATGATCTGCCGCGTTCCGTTGATGATGGGGTAATTGAAAGCAGTTGCAACCGCCGCCCCGCCAGTAGCTGTAAATGTTAACTTATAAGGATATTGCGGATCATCCAATGAGAACTTACCATCTGCACCAACTATAAATGGTACCGGGTTTAATAAATTATAATTGCCCGTAGTAGCATCAAACTTGATACTGAACTGGGTGAAATCATAAATAGGAAGCAAATTTGTACCGTTGCGCGTTGCCTGCACAACTTTCCAGGTGCCGGTGAGGTCCTTTTTCGATTCGGTAACAGGGGCTATTCTTTCCATCTTACAAGATGTCCAGAGCAAAGCCATCGCCGCAATAAATAAATATGCCTGCTTTTTCAATATAAAATGATTATTCATACTTAATTCCTGGTTAAATTCATCAATATTTTTAATAGCCCGGGTTTTGAATCAGTGTAGGCGATTTACCCGTTTCGCTTATCGGGAATGGCCACAAATACATCGCCGGCCTGAAATTGTGCTTGGTGGCGTTAAATGTATTATAGGTTATTGTACTGCCATTTTCATCCACCTCCATGCCTTTTGCCTGTATATTTTCGGTTACCGGCGCAATTTTCCAGCGTCGTACATCAAAAAAGCGGTGCCCTTCAAACGCAAGCTCTATCCTCCGTTCATTTTGGATATAGCTGCGCATATCGGCCTGGCTCAATCCTGCAGGCAACTGGTAAGGGTTTAAACCCGCACGTTGCCTGATAGCCTGAACGGCATTGTATACATTAGCCGTTGGCCCCTCGAATTCATTGGCCGCTTCGGCATAGTCCAGTAATATTTCGGCGTACCTGATCAAAGGCAGGCAGCGGTTTGATTTAAAGGCGATTGTTGCCGCAATAGCCGCAGGATCCAGCATCTTATTGCAATAATAGCCGGTAACCGTTCCCTGGTGAACAGCATCAGGATTCTGGCCATTATTATTTCCGAGATAAATATTTACAGGCGCCTGCCCGCTGATCAGGCCGTTACCGGTTCTTACGTTTAATATGGTTTGGTCGTGAATAATACTATAATTTAAACGCGGGTCGCGGTTATTATAAGGGTTCGTAGGGTCGTATCCTGAAGCCGGGTCGGTAATGAGTTTGCCATTGTTCATCGGGAAAGCATCCACAAGCCCCTGGTAAGGGAAAGCACCATTACCGCCGCTTCGTGATGGTGGCAGGAACAGGTCTTCAAGATCGGTATTCGGCCCCCGCATTAATTGAAAAATATATTCGGTATTTACGCGTTGCGGAAACAAACCCTGGAAACCATAGCCAGGTGCAGCTGTTTGATAGGTATTTACTGTATTTAAAGTATATGCCCCTGACGCAATTACTGCCTGGGCAGCATTTTCGGCAAGCTGCCACCGCGCCGGGTCTGCCGTTGGGTAGCCAACCAGCGATGGATCTACCGTACCGCTTGAACTTTTTCCGGCATCGGCAGGCAAAGTAGTGCCATTAAACAAAGGACTTGCCGCATAAAGTAAAACACGGGCCTTTAAAGCCAGGCAGGCACCGCCGGATGCACGGCCCCAGTTAAGCCCGTTTTGGGTAAGCGGAAGCACCGTTGCAGCAGCATCGCACTCCGTAGTTATATACGTAACGCATGCCGCATAGGTGGAGCGTTTTACATTAATTGGCGTGGCGTAAGTAAAAAGGCTGTCGCCAACAATTGGCACCCCGCCGTAATGTTCAAGTAATATACTGTAATACCATGCCCGCAGGAAGCGCGCTTCAGCCAGCACTCCGGCCTTATTGGAGGCCATCATTTTAGTGCTATGAATATTCGCCAGCAGTTGATTTACTGCCCGTATCTGCGTATAACAGGTATTATAGGGCTCGTTGCTCACCGTACCTGCGTTTATGGTACCTGTGGCAAACCCCGCAGCATCAGTAGCGTAAGTATGCGAGGGCTCAGATTCATCACTTGCGGCATCCAACCCGCCGCAAATAAAATTGTTGGCAGAAAACCGTGATGGGCTGCTGCTAATTCCCGCGCTTGCATATATATTGGCGAGAAAGCCCTCGGTTCTTGAACTATCAGTAAATACGCTTGCTTGCGTAAGATTGGTGGTGTTCGTTTGAGCAAGAAAACTTCCGCTTTTTTTGCACGATGGTGCAAACAAGATAAAGCTCAAAAAGGCTGAAAGAACAAAAAACTGAAAGTAAATTTTCTTCATATCAAGGCGTTTATAAACAATTAATCATCTATTTATTTATTGCTCGAACAATTGAAAAATCGTTTTAGCAAATCTTAAAAAAAACACAAAAATTAAATTTTACTAAATTTTGCGGTTACTGTATAATTGGTTTTGTTTTTTAGAATATCAATATTCCGAGTGCTAAATTACATTATAAAAACGATTTAGCAAATTTTTTTTAAAATATTTTTTCAATATAAAATACGGTATAACTTCATACTATCTGTTATTTTTCCTTATTAAAAAACCGGCTAAAAAAAAGCGCCTGGTAGTTGATTGAATTACCCCAGTAATCCCAGCTATGTGCCCCGGGCCTTACGGTAAAATCATGCGGAATATTCCGTTCCAGCAACTTTTCATGCAAAGCTTTGTTGGCCTCAAACAGGAAATCAGATGAACCACAGTCAAATATAATAGCCAGCGAGTTGGGTTTTAATAAATAAACCATATTGATGACGCTGTTTTGCTCCCAGCGTTGCGGAAACAAGCTGTATTTACCCAACACCTGCTCAATCCCAAAGCTATCCGGAAATGGTCGCAGATCTACCCCCCCGCTCATGCTGCCTGCGGCGCCATAAAGCTCCAGGTGTTTAAATGCCAGGTAAAACGCCCCGTGACCACCCATACTCAGGCCCGTGATGGCCCGCCCGGAACGATCGGTAATTGTTGAATAGTGACTATCAATATAACTGATCAATTCCTTTGAAATATAGGTCTCAAACTGCCATTCCCTGCTAACAGGGCTATCAAAATACCAGCTCGCAAAGCCGCCATCCGGGCAAACAATTACCATATTGTAAACATCCGACAACTTTTTGATGGAAGGAACCTTTAAAATCCAATCGGAGTAATTGCCGCTAAAGCCGTGCAACAGGTAAAGCACCGGGAATTTCTTGGCAGTGGAATAATCATCCGGCCTGATAACCACTGCCTTAATATCTTTATTCATCGCAGCGCTATGCGTAAGTACAGTATCTACCGTGGCAGCATGCACTTTTAGCAAAGCAGCTGTCAAAAATATGAGCGACAGCGTAAGAAATCTCTTATAAGTAATCATCGTTTCTATTCTTTTCAGTATTATTTCACTTGTATTAAAGTAATACGGTGTGTTTGGGGCTTGTTGATGGCATAAATTTCGTCTGTTAATGCGTTCATTTCTTTTTGCCATGCATCACGCAGGCTTTTATACCGGGCCCTTGAGTAGTTATCCTTGTTTCCGTTTACGAAAGGATCTTTCTGTGCATATTTTTTTACAGAGTCCATCGCAGCGTTATTATCTTTATAAAGCATATTTTTCCCTTTCAGGAAGTCGTATTCCATCCACATATAATTCCTTAACCGCCGCTCAATGTCCCAGCGCTCTTCATTCAACTCCCTTATTTGAATAGCCTGCTGGTATTGCGGGGTAGAGGTGATCTCAGCCAGGTTTATGCCGTCAGCGAATTGCTGGCTGCTCCAGCTGCCCATCAGTTCGCCATCGATCAGCAGGCTGTAGTTGCTGCTTTTAAGGTGCTTTACTGTGAGCATTTCCTGGTTAAATTCGTTGGTAAACGGCACCAGTTTTAATGCTTCGGATTGCTTTTTGCGGTTACCCCAGCCACGCGGAATGGTATCCAGCGGATAGGGCAGCGAATTTGCCAGGTAATTGAATGCTACTGAATCGGCAGTAACGGAAAGTGCTGATACCCGGCAATTTGAAGCTTTTAAAAATGTTTTCCGGGCCGCATCCAGGCTAATATCTGCCACCGGTTTATTATCAAGCCCCTGTGCCCTTAAAAACAAATAGGCCATCACCAGGTGCCCGTCATTGTCGGGGTGTACACGATCATTGGGTGTTAAGCTGAATAGTGAATCTTTCGCTTGCTCACGTTGCTCAATCGCCAGCATCGGGTGAAAGAAATCAACCATATCCCAGCCGTTTTTCTTTGCAGACGCGGCCTGGAAATCAATGATCTTTCCAAATGCTATGCTTTTTTTAGGGTAAAGATTTTTAGGATTGCTTTTGGTAGTTTCGTCATACGGCGAACCCAGGATGATGATCTTTTTAATATCCGGGCGGTTCTTTAATTTATCTTCCAGCATACCGTAATACTTGTACGAGCCATCGATCCGCTTATCCATAATAACCTGGCCATCCGGGCGGTACCATTCAAAGTAACCGCTGTCATTCATTCCCCAGGTAAGGGTTAAAACATTTGGTTTTTTCCCGAAAACATCATCGTCAAAACGGTCAAATATCTGGTTCACGGCATCACCGCCGATGCCTGCGTTAAAACAGGTGATACGCATATTCGGAAAATGCGTCATATAATACAGCCAGATATAGGAATGGTAATGACCACCGTCGGTGATGCTGTTACCCACGAAAGCAATCCGGTCGCCCGCGCGAAAGGGCGCTGCTTTTTGGGCGTAAGTGTTAGTTAAAAATAAACTGCCAAGCAGGATAATAAATAGTTTTTTCATTTTTTTATTTTGTTCCCCAGTTTTTATTTGGTGTATCACCCATAGTTAATTCAAGTATTCCGCCCCTGGCAATATCCTTGTAGTCGATATGGCATTTATTATACGGTTTGCCATTTAGTTTGGCACTTTGGATATAAATATTGGCGGCCGAGTTGTTGTGCGCCAGGATAGTAAATGATTTTCCTGTAGCGTATTTGGGATCAAGCTTAAGGGTTATTTTATTAAATACCGGGCTGGTGATCTCCTGCCTTGGGTCTCCGGGGCAAACCGGGTGCAGGCCACTGGCAGCCAATACATACCAGGCCGACATCTGGCCAACATCTTCATTACCCACCAGCCCCTCTACCGAGTTTTTGTAGGCCCTGCGGCAAATGGCCCGGCTCCACTTTTGGGTTAGCCATGGCGCGCCCATGCGGTTATATAAAAACGGAACATGATGCACCGGCTCGTTGGCCTGGTTAAAATAATCGTTCCACATCATGTTATCGGGTGTCTTTTCAAACATGTTATCCAGGTCGGCAATAACTTTTTCTTTGCCGCCCATTAATTTTACCATGCCATCCACATCCTGCGGAACAAACCACCCCTGCTGGTATGGGTTGCTTTCGATAGTGCCGTACCATTGTTTTAGCCTGCCGGAATCCGGCCATGGCAACCAGTTGCCCTCGTTATCTTTCGGCCTGAACCAGCCTTTGTCTTTATCAAAAATATTTTTATAATCTTCACTGCGACCGGCATATTTCTTTTCATCCAACGGTTTATGAAGATACTTTGCAAACTGCGATGCGCACCAGTCAGCATAGGCATACTCCAGCGTGTACGAGATGCTTAGCGGTTCCGGTGTATACCCTTTGTCGCCGTTACCAAACTTATTGACCGAGTTGATACAAAGGCGATAGGCCTGGCCTACGTCATAATTACGGATGCCTTTGGCATAAGCATCGGCAATTACCGACACGGCGGGGTTACCGATCATGCAACCACTGTAGGCGTTCATCATTTCCCAGCGTTCCAGGTAATCTTTTTTCTTTTCGTGGGCGAGACTTACCAGGGAGTTGACGAGGTCATTCACCAATGATGGATTGATGATGGTTTGTAAAGGCATCTGGCTCCTGAAAACATCCCATCCGCTAAATATGGTGCGTTTGTTAAAGTTGGCCGCAAAATGTGCTTTACCGTCACCACCGGGATAATGGCCATCAACATCGCTGATGATCCTCGGATCGATCATGGTATGGTAAAGGGCGGTATAAAAAACAATGCGTTCTTCCGGCGTGCCGCCTTGTATGTTTACTTTGGACAGGGCCTTGTTCCACAAATTGCGGGCCTGCCGGTGCACTGCATCAAAGTCCCATCCCGGTATTTCCGATTCAAGATTATTTTTAGCGCCGCTTACGCTAACGAAGGAGATGCCTGATTTTACCAATACCTGCTCGTTATCGTTAGCAGCAAACTCCGTATAAAATCCCAGGTGCTTACCTTCTTTTTCTTTCACGCCCTTTAGGATGGCTGCATTTGCTATCTGCTGCTGATATTTTGCGCTTTCCACATCTTCACGTTTCCGGCTCCAGCTGTCAGGTATATCGGCGCTCCATACCCCAAAGTTATTTAAGGGTTTGCTGAATTCAGCATAAAAATATACAGTGTATTCGGCGTGACCGGCGCCATCGCCCCATCCGCCCCCGTCTGGCGTACACTTCATCCAGCCTTCAATCGTATGGTCATTTACTACCTTTACGTATTGCAGCGTTGAGGTACCGCCAACCCTGCGGGCCAGGTCGATCTGGATCCGGGCTTGTTTATTTTGGGCGAAGGTAAACCTTAATATACCACTGTGTGGTGCAGCAGTCATCTCAGCTTTAACTTTATAATCACTCAAATAGGCAGCATAATACCCTGCCTTTGCTGTTTCGCTACTTTTTGTATAACGAGACCGGTAGCCCTCTTCGGGATGATCCAGGCTTCCGGCAGAAGTTTTTAACTTTCCCGTAGTGGGCATCACCAAAAAGTTACCAAGGTCTCCAAACCAGCCTATCCCGCTCATCTGCGTAAAAGCAAACCCCTCGATACTTGTATGCTCGTAACTATAACCTGAGCCATTGTCGCCGCCGGTAATGGTATTCGGACTAAGCTGCACCATGCCATAAGGCGTTGCCGCCCCGGGGAAAGTTTTGCCAAGGCCATGATAAACGCCTGCATCGGCAGTACTGGTGCTGGCGCCGATAAATGGGTTTACCTCATCCGCCGGCGTTTGCGCTTTCGCGACCCCCACCGTCAGTAATACATACATGGCGGAAACAAATAACTTTACGTTCATTTATTTAAATACTTTTTAAAGTTGCGCGTCGTTTTGACAGCCACAGTGGCTCAAACGACCAGGAATACAATTGGCTAAGTAATCAGGCTATAAAATATGGGCCAAATTAGATAAAAAAAACGATTTAGCAAATTGGTGTTAAATTAATTGAAAATTTATATTTTTCGTGCTGTTTAATATTTTGACGCGTGTACGCCCGTTAATTTTAAAGTCCTGATGCCAAACCTCGGCATAGCCACGTTTATGGCGGTCTTTTTGCTTACAGCCGGTTCTGTTTTAAGATCGCCCAACACCGCACCGTTCAAATTAACCAACTGCGCTTTTGCAATTTTACCATCCACTATAATTTTTCCGGGTAATGCGTCGCCCTCCGCGTTGAATAACCGCACAAAAAGAGTGTCCCCTTTGCAAGTCATCGAACTGATCTCGAATCCGGGTTTATCCATCGAGATGAATGATGCTGAAGGTTTTTTTTGCCCGGTATTTTGCCCGGTAAAAGCTGCCGTCAATGGTGCTGCCCATTTGGTTCCTGCTGTCCATACATGGCTTTTGTCCCATTTGCCCGCATGCGGCAATATGGAGTAACTAATTGTGGTTGGGCCATCAATTGTATAATCTCTGCCCCATAAACCCATGCCCGAGTACTGAACATCAAGCCCCAATGGGAATTTACCGCCATGGGTGTAGCTGGTTGTATGATCGGTAAACAAAGCCAGTCCGTATTTTCCCTGCTGGTCGGTAACATCTACCCAATTCAGTATCACATTATTTTTTATACTGTCCCAGGTTGTATAAAAGGTATTGGTAAGGTGGCTTTCGGTTACGTCAAAAGGCGCGTTTTTATAAACCTTTTGCCCTTTTAGATTCAAAGGGAACAGGGTCAGCAATTTATACCTGTCATCATAAAAGGCTTTCACCGGGTTTTGCCATTTATAGGTACCCGGCGGGGTATCAGCGCCGATTCCCGGGTTACCTTTCCAATCAATTTCCACCTTCAGGTCAATTCTTTGCTGGCCCTGGCCCAGGGTAAGGTATTGGGTGAAAGGATAGTTATCAATAGTGCCTTTAATAGCGATCACGAGCTGCAAGGGCCCGTTTTCAACCACCTGAACCGATGCCGGATGGTCTTCGCTCGATTTAAAACCCCCGGCCTTATAAAAATTGCCGCGTAATTCGTTAAAGCCTCTCGGATTAGCTTTATCTACAAACTCTTTATTATTCAACTTTTTGGCAACCAGGCTTTTTATTACCCCGCCTCTAGCAGGATCTAATAAGATAGCGTATGTATCTGTTTCAATATCATACATCCCGTTACCCGTTTTTTTTATTGTTGCGCCTTTAAAGGCCACATGGTTGCCCGCCTGCAGATGGTAGGTATTATAACCCAAAGATGGCACCGACGCATTAAATATTATTTTTTTTGCAGCAAGGCCGGGGGCATTCAATATTTGACTTGCAATTAGCTCGCCCCTGCTGCCGGTTACATTGATTTGCTTATTGGCAAGTGCTGCCGGAATGATCATCGATACCAATTCATTTCGTTTAACAGCCACCGTATTATAAACCCTTACGTAAGCGCCCCCATCATATTTTACACCAGGTGCGCTTGTTGAGGAAACCCTTATCAAACTGTCGCATATCCTATTGGTATAATTAGTCCACTCCCGCACTTTATCGGCCCAGGTTGCGCCGGGTTTCCCGTTATAAGGCACTATCCAGCTATCGTGGTGCTGAGCCAACAAAAGTGTGCGCCATGCTGAATCGAGCGCTGCTGTGGGGTAAACCTCACCGGCATAAATACTTGCCAGCGACGCCATTTTTTCGGCGATGATGATCTTATTTTCGGCGACCCTAACTTGCTGGGCTATTTTTTGCGTTACCTGCGATCCCCAAACCAGGTTCACCAGCAAATCTTCCTGCGTTGCTTTCCAGGCTGGTTTAGTGTCTTTTGGGCTTACATTCTCAAAATAATTGCGCCAGGTGGTATAAACGGTTTTTACGCCGAACCGGGGCCCGGTACCCATAAAGGGGCCGCCTTTCCATCCTGCATCCTGTATGGTCATGCCTATGGGGTGCTTTATCCCGGCCGCGTAAGCAGCATTTACATAATTGGGTGAATTTTCCCAGCCTATGGTTTGCCAGGTTGATTTGTTTGAAAGGCTTTCCATGGCGTAACGGGGCGCGGTGGTAATTCCTGTGCCATCAGGGCCAATCCAGGTAACCAACTCGCCGCCGTGTGCGGCCGCATAACCACCAAAACAGGTATTGGGATTTTTAAGCGACGCGAATTTAAACCCAAAAGAAGTTAAGATCTGTGGTAGTGCACTGGTAAAACAAGGTTCTTCGGAGGAGTAGGTGGTAAACGATGCATTGGGGAAATGTGCTTTTATCTTAGCCATACCATAACTGAATTGCCTGATAATACTCTCGCCCGATATATTATATAAATAGCTTTGTGCATAAGCAGGATTTATGAATTCAATTCGCCCTCCCGCACTTTGGTTGGCAGCGAGTGCTTTAAATTGAGCATATGCCTCAGGATCGTCCTTCTGCACCTTATCCCAGGTTTCGGGCTCTACCTCCAGGTTAATGCTCCATTCGGGGTTCTTATTGAGCATATCTACCAGGAATCGGGTATAATTTTCGGGGTAGCCTCCGTAAATCCCCCCATGGTAACCGTCAATATACCACGCGGTTTGTGCACCGGCTTTTTTTAAGGGAAGTAAAGCCAGCAAAACAAACCAAAAACAGGTATATCTAAACTTTTTTGATCTATCGGGTAACATTTTTATTGTGATAAGGTAATTTCAAAATGGTGTAACTTAGGTTTATTAACCAGGTAAATCTCGGCGGTAAGCAGGTCCATTTCTTTTTGCCAGGCATCGCGCACTATTTTAAACCGCGCTTTTTGATACGTTGGAAAAGTAACGGCCACAAAAAAATCTTTTTTTCCATATTTCTGAAGCGAGTCTGCGGTTGATTCGCTATCGTTAAACAATAATCCCTTAGGTTTCAAAATGGAATACTGGATCCAGTAATATTCGCGCAATCGCCGCTCAACCGACCATCTTTCTTCGTTCAAATGCATCACGGCCAGCGCTTGCTGGTATTCCGGCGTCGTGGAGATCAAGGCAAGGTTAATGCCTTTTTCAAGCGCTGCGCCTGTCCAGTTACCTATTACTGTATGATCAATTTTAAGCTGGTAGGTTGCTGCGCTGTTAAGCTGCTTAATGGCTAACATCTCCTGGTTATATTCATTTGTAAAAGGGATCAATTTTAATGCATCCGATTGTGACCGTGCAGGCTTACCAAATCCCCCCGGGACAGAATCCAGCGGGTATGGAAGGGACTTTGCGAGGTAATCAAAAGAAATATGACTGCCGCCTGCGGTTAAATTTAATAAACTGCAATTTTCCGCTTTGCCCACCTTTTTATCCTTAGCATTAATGGATATAGCTGCTACTTTGCTGCCGGCAAGGCCCTGGGCATTCAAAAAAGTATAGGCCATTACCATTTGCCCGTCGTTGCCTGGGTGGATGCGATCTGGCGATTCCATGGTAAATGTGCTGTCGGTTTGCTGCCCGCGCTGGTTGATCCGGAGCATCGGGGTATTAAAATCAATAAAGCCCCAGTTATTGCGTTTAGCGGCTTTTTGCTGTTCGGCTACAATTCGTAATATGGCTGCGTTCTTTTTTACCAAAGGCGCAAATTTTATTTTAGAGGTCTCGTCATACGGAGGAGATGCCAGCATTATTTTTTTTACCTCCGGATGTTTGTTCAGTTCAGCCTCAACCAATTTAAAATATTTTAACGACTCATTCACCTTTGCGTTATAAGCCGAGTCGGCTTTTTCGGGCGCATAATATTGGTACCCGGTATCATTCATACCAAAAGTAAACGTCATTATGGTAGGTTTTTTTGCAAACACTTCATCGTTAAGGCGCTCCAGCATTTGTTTGCAAACATCGCCACCGATTCCTGCATTCACGACACTGATCCGCATATTGGGAAAATGTGTCATATAGTACAACCAGATATACGAATGGTAATGGCCCCCATCGGTGATGCTGTTGCCCATAAATATAATCTTGTCGCCATTTTTAAACGGCGATACTTGTTGTCCGCCGGCTAAACCGGAAACGACAACCAGGATAATAGAAACAAAGCACAAACGGCGGAAGAAAAATGAAATTAATTTCATGGCTAAATTGATTTAGCAAATAAAAATCAAATAAATCGATTTAGCAAATACTATTTTGTTTTTCTTCTTTTCCACCATTACTTCTTCCATTTTAGCCCGTTCGGCATTTTTAAATAGCAAATGGCTGCCCATCCGCATGCTGATTTTCGGGATCATCATTATTTCCGGGGGTATCAGGGGTATTCTTTTTTGCAGCAATTTGCCTGCAGCATTAAAAGCTTATACTATTTAAACGAATGTTTTTAATGGCTCAATTTTATTTTTCAATTTGATATTTTAACTGTACTTTGTGTTTAAATTACACCAACCTGAATAAACCAGATTTACTTAAATCAACACCGTTACGATCATGAAAAATAAATTTTCCGGGTATTTAATGTTCTGCATTCTCCTGCTGTCTGCTTTAAACTATACTCATGCCCAATCGAAAACCGACAAGTTAACTGATGATAAGATCAGCTCGATCATCAAAAAATTAACACTCGAAGAAAAGATCTCTCTGTTACACGCCAACGGCATATTTTCTGCCGGCGGTATCAAACGTTTGGGCATCCCGCATATAATGACGGATGATGGGCCGTTGGGCGTTCGCGAAGATGTTTTGGAAGGATGGGGACCAGCCAATCTGACTACTGATTCGGCTACATTTTTCCCTAACGGATCGGCCCTTGCCGCTACCTGGAACCCTGACCTGGCCTACCGTTACGGGCATGATATGGGTGAAGAAGCGCGCGTACGCGGTAAAAATGTAATGCTTGCCCCTGCCTTTAACATTTGCCGTACCCCGCTTTGCGGCCGTACCTATGAATATTATTCGGAAGATCCATTTTTGAACAGCCGTTTGGCGGTACAATCGGTGCAGGGCATACAAAGCCAGCATGTGGCCGCCTGTGTAAAACATTATGCCGTAAATAACCAGGAGATTGAACGCGGCCGCGTTAGTGTTGATATTGATGAACGCGCTTTACGCGAAATATACCTGCCCGCTTTTAAGGCATCCATTATTGAAGGTAAAGCATGGACCATTATGTCGGCTTACAATAAATTGCGCGGCGTTTATTGCTCGGAGAATGATTACCTGCTGAAAAAGATCTTAAAAGGCGAATGGGGCTTTAAGGGGATCGTGATCAGCGACTGGGGCGGCACTCACAGCACTGTTGCTGCCGCCAATAATGGGCTCGACCTGGAGATGGGTTCAAATCCCCCATACAATACCTATTATTTTGCCGATAAGTTACTTGATTCAGTAAAAGCAGGTAAAGTAAGCGTGAAAGTGATAGATGAGAAAGTACATCGTATGCTATGGGTATTGTACCATACCGACATGAGCGCCAACCTGCCGAAGGGAAGCATCAATACGCCTGCACACAGTAAAACTGCGTACGATATTGCTGCGGAATCAATCGTGCTGCTGAAAAATGATAAGCATTTATTGCCTTTAAATACATCAGCCATTAAAAGCCTGGCAGTTATTGGCGATAACGCTACCCATACCTTCCATTTAGGTGGCTTTGGTGCAGGTGTTAAAGCTAAATATGAAATTACTGCCCTGGCGGGATTAAAAAACCGCCTGGGTAATTCCATAGACATTAAATTTGCACAAGGATATTCCGGCGCTTACAAATTCGGTAGCCATACCGAATTTAAACCGGACGCCGCTTTGATACAACAAGCCGTTGCCACCGCCAAAAGCACCGATATGGCTATTTTATTTGTTGGCGGTAACCGCGATTACGAAAGTGAAAGCCAGGACCGTAAAGACTTGTCGCTACCCTTTGCGGAACAGGCTTTGGTAGATGCTGTTACCGCGGCCAACCCCAATACCATTGTGGTGGTAGTAGGCGGTGCGCCATATGATATTGGTAAGATCAAGGAAAATAACCACACCATTGTTTGGAGCTGGTATAACGGATCGGAAAATGGCAACGCGCTGGCCGATGTATTGACCGGTAAAATCAATCCGTCAGGCAAATTGCCCTTTACTTTCCCTGCTTCGCTAAAAGATTCTCCTGCACATGCTTTGAATGCCTACCCAGGTGAAAACCTGAAGGTTGACTATAAAGAAGGTATCCTGGTAGGTTACCGCTGGTTTGATACCAAGAAAATCGAGCCGCTTTATTGCTTCGGCTATGGCTTGAGCTATACTGGCTTTAAATATTCGGGCTTTTATACCAATAAAAAGAGCTATAAAACAACCGATCATATCACCGTTAGTTTAAAGGTAAAAAACACAGGTAAATACGCCGGTAAAGAAACCGTACAATTGTACGTAAGCAAAACAGGCTCGGTAGTTGAGCGCGCCGACAAAGAGTTAAAAGCCTTTAAAAAGATCAGCGTTGCCGTTGGCGAAACTGCTGCTGTTACCCTGAGTATCCCGGTAAAAGACCTGGCTTATTACGATGTAAAAACCAGCAAATGGGTAGTTGAACCGGGTAAATATAAACTGCTGGCCGGTACTTCCTCACGGGATATTGAACAAAGCGCAACTATTACGGTAGATTAATTTTTTAATGTGCAGATATGCAAATGTGCGGATGTGCAGATGATTTTTTGATGGGTCGGCGGGAACCATACGCTGGCGCCATGACAATATGATCATTTACCATCTGCACATCTGAAATCTGCACATTTGCACATCCTTAAATTGCATATCTACTTATTTTTCAATAGCTCCTCAATCAACCCTGATAAACTTACCGAAGCGGCGGCAACCAGTTCATCCGCTGCGCCGTAGTAAATATAGAGGGTATCGCCTTGTAAAACAGTGCCGGTGGGGAAACAAACATCATCTACATCTCCTTTCAACTCATAGTCCAGTCCGGGTTTAAAAAGCGGGTAAGGTAATCGGGCTATCTCTTTAAAAGGTTCGTCAAGATCCATCAAAGCCGCACAGCACGAATACTCATAACCTTTTATTGCATCTTTAACGCCGTGGTAAATAATTAACCAACCATGCGCTGTTTCAATCGGAGGGCAGCCGCCGCCCACATAACTTACCTCGTGAGGGTATTTGGGGCAAAGAAAAATATGCTCATCAAAATGCAAAAAGTAATTCACCCAAAACTCATCCGTTAAATCTGTAAGCTCATCCACAGCCGTTAACTGGATATCAGGCTTTATGCGGTGCAAAAAGGTTAATTTACCATTTATTCTCCTCGGAAAAAAAACCAGGTCCTTGTCTGCCAAAATATGGGCGTCCCGGTTATAGCGCAGGTATTTTTCATTTAACTTGCTTTGCGCTTTGGTGTACCGGTCAAAATCACCATAAGTTACTTTTGGTACGATGATTCCATGTTTGGTAAAAGTTTTGAGATCTGTTGAAGTGGCTAAGGCCCCAAGCGCGTTGTCGCCGTCAAACGCTACGTAGGAAAGATAATAGGTGCCCTCTATTTTCACGATCCGGGGATCTTCCATCCCATGCGATTCATACTCAAATCCCGGTGTTAAAAAAGGCTTTTCCCAACGCGTTTTAACAGACAAGGGGCCATCCAGTTCACAATAACCTATAGTGGAATAATTGTGTGTATGTACCGCCCGGTAAAACATATAAATATGATCGCCTTCTTTTATCACTGCAGGGTTTAATACGCTTTCATCTTCAAATTCAAAACCTGCTTTTTGTAACAGCACGCCCTCTTTTTTTACAGTTATCATGCTTAAAAGCCTTTTTTAAATTTACCGTCATCCAGGCATCCGATTATGCCTTCGATTATTTTTTTTGTTTCATCTGCGTTACTGGTACATACCGAAAATACGCCGGCCTGTTTTGCCGGATAATCATTCCCGCCCGGAAAAATGGCATCACCTATAAATAACATTTCGCTGATGGCAATCCCCAAAACATCCCGCAGCTTATGGATCCCATATTTTTTGTCGATGCCATGTTTGGTGATGTCAATGGAAGTTGCACCACCCAGGTTTACCGCAAATTCAGGGATGATTTTGTCCAGCAGCTTTTTAACCTTTTCGCGCTTTTTAAAATCAGGATCCCATTTTTTCTTTTCCTCCAGCGGCGCCTGCTGCCCCAGCGCCGAATAAGTGATCTGGCTCCCACGGTCCTCAATCGCTTCGCCCCATGTTTTTTTAGCCTTAAAGCCCGATTTCTCAACTGCTGTATTTAAGGATGTAATGATCTTTTCTTTTTGCTTATCCGTAAAATTCTCCGCATAAAGCAATTTCCAGCCCGACTTATACTGATAGAACTTGGTACCACAGGCAGGTAAAATTGACAGGTTTTGCAAGATCTTTCCTTTTGGTAAATGGGCAAGCACCTGTTTATTAAACTGCGGCCAGTCACCGCCGGAGATGATGGCAACTTTGGCAACCTTTAACAGCGCTGCCAGCCTGACCGACATTTCTTCATCAATGGCGGCCTTACTTTCGGCAAGTGTGCCGTCAAGGTCAAATACAATTAGTTTCTTCACTATTGGGTTATTGGGTTATTGGGTCATTGGGTCATTGGGTCATTAAGTCATTGGGTCATTGGGCAATGTCATTAAGTTAAGGAATTTTAATATCGAACACCCAATGCCGAACGTTGAACCAGCCTGCCGGCGGGCTGGTAATGAAATAAGAAAGTTCGAAATTTGACATTCAAAATTCATTATTCGATATTAATTTCCTTCTTTTTCCTTTAACTTAATGACATTGGTTATTAGGTCATTAAATGTGATTTTTTTGTTTGGCGGGCGCAATTATTTCAAACTATAAATTAACTACCATGCGACAATGACTTAATGCCCCAATGACTTAATGATTTGTCTCACCCCTCCGGTAGGGCAACCTCCAGCAAAACCACCTTTCCTTTAGGCACAAAAGGGCACGAACCGACCGACGCCGGCAGCAGCATTACTTCTCCTTTTTTAAAGGGGTACAATTCGTCATTGTATTCAATTTCTCCGTCGCCTTCAATATTTACCAGTATGCGGCAGGTAGCCATTTTCCCTACCATAAATGGCAATTCGCTGGTTAGCCGCCAAACTTTAAAATGCTCATCGCTTAATAATTTTTCGCAAAGCGCATGGCCTTTATCTATGCCCTCGTCAATTTTTATGGGTATTGATGGCTTAATATCTGTCTTACTAAAATCAATACAAGCCAGGGCTTCTTCTACCTGCAAATCGCGGGGCTGGCCGGTTTTTTCGTCTACCCTGTCCCAATCGTACAGTCGGTAGGTTACATCGCTGTTTTCCTGCACCTCAAATACCACCACATCATTCAGGGTGTGTACCGTGCCTGCCTTTATTAATACCGCGTCGCCAACGGTTGGTTTAAAACTGGCCAGGTCGTCGCCAACGGTATGCGCATCCAGGTCCGTCCTTATTAGTTCTTTAGTAGTACCTGGTTTTAATCCTGCGTAAATCAGGGCATCCTTACCGGTTTGCAGCACTACCCAGGCTTCTGTTTTGCCGTTTTCGCCTTTGGGGATATATTTTTTAAGCTGATCGGCCGGGTGTACCTGTACCGACAGCACCTTCTGGCAATCCAAAAATTTTAATAATAATGGAAATCTTTTAAACTTGCCTGCAAGCTTACCTAATAATTCGGCTGACGAGTTTTCAATCAGCTGGTTAATAGTTTGGCCCTGCAAGTTACCGTTGCTGACTTTACTGGGGTGATCATCCCGATCGCTTAAAATCCAGGCCTCGCCTATGGGGTCATCCGGCGGTAAGGGTTTCAATAACAGATTTGACAATCTTCTGCCGCCCCAGATCCGGTACTGGTAAATAGGGTCGAATTTTAAGGGATAAAGTGCTGTTGGTGCCATTCAGGCTATTAACACCTGGCCATGCCTTAATGTTTGTAACAAGGTTGAAGTCTTTTCCGACTCAAGACTTTCGACTTAAGACTCCAGACTAAACAAACACCCTCTCCATCTCCGGCGTATATTCACCCCGGCGGGCTGCGTTATCCAAACTTGCGCGATGGTAAAGCATTTTTTGGGCGACAGCTACATTTTCATCCTTGCCTTTCCATAATTCCATAGCGGGTTGCTGTATGGCCCTGGCAAAGGAGAAAGTGAGCGCCCAGGGTAGTTTGCCCTTAAAATTTACATGCATGGCATTAAGATGCGCGGTTGCCAGCTCAGCCGATTGTCCGCCTGATAAAAAAGCTATCCCGGGTACCATTGCCGGGACGGATTGTAAAAGACAGTTAACCGTAGCTTCGGCAACTTTATCAATGCTTGCCGGTTTTGGGTTGCTTAAACCGGGCAATACCATATTGGGCTTCAGTATCAGGTATTTTAAATTAACATTTTGGCCATATAACTGGTCAAACAAAACATGCTGTACGCGCGAGGTTACATCAAAACATTTTTTTAAGTCGTGCGGGCCATCCATTAATACTTCGGGCTCCACTATCGGCACAATACCCGCTTCCTGGCACAGGGCCGCATACCGGGCAAGGGCATGCATATTGGCTTCGATACACCCCCTGCCGGGCAGTACAGAACTGATGGAAATTACCGCCCGCCATTTGGCAAAGCGCAGGCCCAATTGGTAATACCTGGCTAAGCGCTCCTTTAAGCCATCCAAACCCAGGGTTATTTTTTCGCCCGGAAAACCAGCAAGGTCGGTGGTGCCTTCATCAACTTTAATACCGGGTACTATTCCTGCTTTCTTCAGTATGTCAATAAACAGCACGCCCTCTTTTGTAGCCTGGTGAATGGTTTCATCAAACAAAATAGCACCGCTGATGCACTTGCCGAGTCCGGGAGCAGTAACAATCATTTCGCGGTAAGCACGGTGGTATTCTATGGTTTGGGGGATGCCGGCTTCTTCAAAGCGCTTATTACAGGTGCCTGTACTTTCGTCCATGGCCAGCAGGCCTTTGTCGCCGGCCAATAGTGATTTGATGGTATTACTGAGTTCTTTTGTTTTCATAAATGATGATGCTTCCTTTTAGGGGCTGGGATGCATCAGGCCCGCTTTACATTAAACAGTTTTCATGACATACAAGTTTACTCAATAATTGTTTATTTAAGGTTAATTTTTAGCACAACAACAAAGCGTGTTACCAAAACACATAACCCGCCAATGCAATGACTAATGACGCAATGACCTAATGACAAATCTAAAGATTCCCCTTCTTCAACTCATCAGCAGCAAAATTAGCGGCCCTTGCCGTTAAAGCCATGTATAGTATCGAAGGACTTTGATTGCCGGTACTCGTCATGCAGGCGCCATCAGTAACAAACACGTTTTTACAATGGTGCAGCTGATTATGTTCGTTTAGCAGGGATGTTGCCGGGTCTTTACCCATACGGCAGCCGCCCATTTCGTGGATATCCAAACCCGGGGCCTGTTTATTTTCATTGGTTTCGATGTTTTTGCAACCGGCTTTCTCCAGCATTTCGCGGCTTTGCTTTAAAAAATCCTGAATCATGCGTTCATCATTATCATCATACTCCACCGATGTAATCAATAAAGGTATGCCCCATTGGTCCTTTTGATCTTTGCTGAGGCGTACGTGGTTACTTGCTTTGGGCACTGTTTCGCCCTGCATGTACATATACAGGCGCCAGTTGCCGGGTTCTGTTAAGGCATCTTTATATTCGCCCCCAATCTCATTGCCCGGCACAACATCCGGGTGATTAGGCCTGTAGGCCCCCATAAACGTGGTAAATCCGCCAAAATAATCCTTCTCGTGCCGGTGCAGGTTGGTATAATTGGCCAGGATGAGTTCGGTAGGATTTCGCCCGAAATAGTAGCTATCGGCAAAGCCATCCACCGTAGCGGTGATAGATGCCCGGTAATTCTGAAAGGCGACATATTTACCAAGCAAACCGTTGTCATTACCCAAACCATTGGGGAAACGGTTTGAAGTAGAGTTGAGCAGCACCAGATTGGTATTGAGCGCAGATGCATTCACAAACACGATCTTCGCCGAAAACTCAGTTACTTTTTTGGTATTGGCATCAATCACCCTTACGCCGCTGGCTTTGCCTTTTTGCTCATCATAAATGATAGAGTGCACCACCGAAAAAGGCCTTATGGTAAGGTTGCCCGTACGCTTTGCCCACGGCAAAGTTGAACTGTTAGAACTAAAATACCCGCCAAAAGGGCAACCGCGCATACACTCGTTACGGGCATGGCATTTGGCACGGCCCTGGTCAAGGTGGATCTGGTTGGGCTGGGTTAAATGCGCCCAGCGGGCATGTACCAGGTGGCGGTCGGGGTAGTTTTGTTTGATGCTGCGGCTTAAATGCGATTGCACCGCATTCATATCAAAAGGCGGTAAGAACTCGCCGTCGGGCATGGCCTCAATCCCGTCCTTATTGCCGCATACGCCAATAAATTTCTCCACGTGCGAATACCATGGCGCCACATCTGTATAACCAATGGGCCACTCGATACCGTAGCCAAACTTTGCCGGGTTGGTAAATTCAAATTCGCTCCAGCGCTGGCAGGCACGCCCCCAGGTGAGCGATTTACCGCCCACCTGGTAGCCACGGATCCACTCAAAAGGCTTTTCCTGTATATAGGGATGATCTTTGTCTTTTATAAAAAAGTGTGCGCATTCCTCGCCCAAACCTGCTGCTTTGCTGATGTAGGGATTCTCTTTAAGATACTCCAATGTCATCTGGCCGCGGTGTTTAAACTCCCAGGGATCCATAGTGGCAGTGGGGTAATCTTTAATGTGTTCCACATCCCGGCCGCGCTCCAGTACGAGGGTTTTTAAACCCAGTTCGCAAAGTTCTTTAGCGGCCCATCCACCGCTGATGCCCGAGCCGATCACAATGGCATCGTATGTTGTTTGTTCTGTTGGCATGTAGTTTAATTGGTGGGGTAAAGGTAGGAGTTTTGGTTGAATTGGTTGATTGGGTTGGATTAGGTTGATTGAGTTTGTTAATGGGTGTTCGTTCTTGGGTGAGACAGTTGATGAAACAAACGGATGGATTTTCATATAAAACCCACTGTCATTTCGAAGAGAGAAATCTTAAACGGGCGATATGCACCAGCGGGCATGGAGGTGAAGATTTCTCCCCGTTCCTCGTCGAAATGACAAAATTGGTTAATACCTATCCCCTACTCCTTCCAAAACAAAGTATTCGGATGAAAATGCTTCCAGCTGTGCCAGTACTCCTGGTAGGCTTGTATTTTGGTTAATTGGGTACCTTTCAGGGTTCCGGCGGTGCTTAGGCCGTCCCAATCCCAGGTGGATGCTGTTTCAAGGTCGGTTAAAGTGCCGGTCGTATCCGCTTTAAAGTGCAGGGTTTTGCCGTTTACATAACTGTTAAAAGCATGGTGGGTAAGGCTGTCGGGCTCAATGGTTACTACTACCGGTGTAACGGCAACCCGGTCGTTCAGTACCCGTTTTTTAAACAGGTGTCGCCAGTCGTACGCTTTTGCCTGCCCGTGTACAATAACGCTGAGCACCCAGCTTTTGCGCATCAGGGTATCCTTGTTTTTAATAGTGCTGTCATGGTCAACATATTGTATGCGGTCGTAGTTTTTCAGGTCGTTATAATCGCTGATAAAATGTGCATCGGATTGCAGGATGAGCGAGTTTGGATACTTTGCCAGCCATGACTTCAAAGTGGCCTGCTCATATGGCAGCTCTTTTAAACGCTGTCCTTTCAGTTTACCTGCCGCAGCCAGCCCTGTGGCCTGGTACCACCAGGTTTTGGTGTCTTCGTCTTCAATAATGGCGTTATAATGCCTTGCCCCTACCAGCCTGAAGTTTTGCCTTTTGCCATTAACAATAGGGCTGTAAACCCTGCCTGTGCGGCACATGGTGCAATAGGTAACCAATACGGGCAGCTTGCCCACATTGTCCTGCACTTTATGGTGATAACCCAAATAATCAACCGGGTAGGCTTTTGCCACGCCATCGTTTACGACGCCGATCACCACAAAATTTTCGGGCACTTTATTACCGGCAGCTGTTGCGAATTTAATGGTACGCGGCTCCTCAAACATGGTGGAGGCCTTGTACGCAAAATCGGTATAATAAAAACTAACCAGGCAAATTGCCAGCGCCGAAGCTTTAACAATCTTTGCTGTTTTGCTGTTTCGGGGAAAGTATTTGATCAGGTATCTCACCAGCATCAATATGCCTGCCGCCCTTAAGGGCCATACCATTTTTTCAAGATAGTACGATACGGTCATCGCATTTAATTCCTGGCTGCCCGGGAAAGGCATCAGCAGGTAAGCATGTATTAAACCGGGGACAACAAGCAATATCATGCCCGTCCAAAAAAGCCATGGATTAGTTTGGTTCTTCATTATTTAGTTTCATTCAGGCTGGCATACCTGTTTGGCGATGGCAGGTAGCCGTTGTTTTTGAGGATATTAGCCAGGCGATCATAAAAGGCCGGTTCAGTGGGGGTAACACTTGCCAGCCCGTCCACATATTTGTTATACAGGCAAAACAGCGCGGCAATCAGCACAGTATCGTGCAGTTCCATATCGGTAGCGCCGGCTTCACGGGCTTTGGCTACAAGTTCGGGGCTAACGGTGCGGGCATCGGCCTGCACACGGCGGGCCACCTCCAGCAATTGTTTCATCTTATGGCTTACGGGCGCGTTTTCCGGGTCGTGTTTTACCATTTCGGCGGTTTCGTGTTCACCCAGCAATGCATCGGCAGCGGCAGTATGTGCGGCGGTGCAAAACTTGCACTGGTTACCAAAGGAGGTTACCGTGGCGATCAGTTCGCGCTCGCCTTCAGACAGTGTTGACTCTCCGCGAAGCAAAATTTGTGTCAGTTGGCGGATAGGTAAAGCGGTATCCTGCCGAAAATTCAGCAAACCGGTAATACCGGGTAAGTTCTCGTCTAAGGGAATATGAGGCATTGGTTTATTAATGGGCTGTAATTTAGTGGTAAATGTTGTAATTTGTTGCAAATGTTCCAAATTTTTGTCGGGAAGGCGGATCTTGGGTAACGCTACGTAAAAAAATATACGTATTGAAGGGTATTGACCGCCTGTTGCAAAATAGGTACGTTTATACTTCCACTAACCACCTAATGCTATGACCACCAGGATATTTGCTTTTCTATTTTTTATAATGGCAGGCTTACTGGCCTCTGCACAAACCACTAAGGAAAAAGCTGCAGCACTGCGGGCTGAGTTGCGAGGTGAAATTGCACGTGCCTGGGACACCAATATGTATAACTGGAACATGGAAAAAGCAAAAAAGGCTTTGCGAATGGACGACTGCGCTGAAGCCTACCTGCTACGCGGAGAATGCTACCGCGACCTGAAAAAATACGATGATGCCATCGCCGATTTTAAAAAAGCCATAAAGCTCGATCCGCAGTATATCGATGCTTATCTCACACTCGGCAACTTCTATAATTCGCAGGATAAAAGCACAGAAGCGCTTGAAAATTTTAACAAAGTGCTTGAACTGTCGCCCGGTAATGCCGACGCAACCCGGGGTATTGCAGTTAGCTATTACACCTTAAAACGCTGGGACGAATCGCAGGCGCTGTTCACCAAATTAATGGATGCCGATAAAGATAAAGCGCCCTGGTACTATATTTTAGGGAGGCTAAACCTTGACAGGGGCAAATACCGTGAATCTGTTGATTGGTTTAGAAAAGCGCTTGCCCTGACGCCCAAAGATGAATATACCCGCGAATACCTGAACAAGGCCCTGCAACTACTGCCGGTTGACCAAAACATAGCGACTGCGGATAATAAAAACAGGACAGTAGCACAAGGTTGTAAAAGCGGTAATTGCAATACCGGCGACGGCCTTGCATACCTGAAGAGCGCTGACGGCAAAAACTCGTGGCAATATAAAGGGCACTTCGTTAATGGCTTACGCAATGGACAGGGATCTTCAAAGGATTCAACAGGCGGCGATAAACCCTACCTCATTTGTTACGAAGGGAACTTTAGCAATGATAAAAAAGAGGGTAAAAGCCGCGCATTTAAAAAAACGTGGAATGCCGGCAAAAAAGCCTGGGTTACGGTAGTGGAGTGGGATGGCTTTTTCAGCAACGACGCCTTAAACGGCGATGCAAAAGTGAGCTTTTTTGATGCATCCGGCAATGGCGATACCATTGCGGTGTTATCGGGCCGTTACCTGGATAACGTTCAAAAGGAAGGTAAGCGCACTTATATCCATTACAGCGATTATATGAACGGAACCTGGACCAGCAATGATTGGAGCCGGCCAACAGCCACGGTTACTTTTACACCTAAGGGCACCCACGATGTGATTGAAGGCATGTTTAAAAACGATGATAAAGACAGCCCCTTTGATTGCGACGGCAAATATTACAGCGTACGCAATAAAAAAGCCAAAACCTATCCCTTTAAAGCCGACGGGCCCGCCTGGTTATACACCATTTACTGGCCTATTGCAGCGGCTGATGCCATAAGAATTGTAGACGGCCCCGGCGTATCGCTCGAAGAATTTGACCGGCAGGAGCAAGCGCGGCAGAACAACAGCCAAACCGGCAACAATACGGCCCCGGTAACACGTAAGGTGCAACGGATCCGTACCACCTGTTCAGTATGTTTTGGGTCAGGCCAAACATCCAGGCTCGAAGACTGGTCAAATAGCAGCAGCACAACCATTGCCAGGGTTTACCAAACCTGTTACCGCTGCCATGGTACGGGGTACGAATAGTTGTGGGGGAGGTAGTGATTGGATTGTGGAACGGTGTTAGTTTGTTTATTGAGACTGGTGTTTTTAAAACAATCGGGTACCCCAAAAAACAGCCTGTAAAACTATAGGCGATAATAGCGTTTTATGTTTTTAAAATTGATTATTTGTAATCAAATAGCTGTCGTTATTGGGTATAATTCATATCCTGTTGTTAGCCTTGAAAAAAAACAAAAATATTTGCGCAACTCACTAGTTGCAAATATCTGAGAAACGATATTTACCAGCCTGATGCGCTATCAGGGGCAAGCGGTAAACTTTCCGGCTTCGCAGGGTTTCCGGTAAAGGGGCCCTGCCGAAACGGAAAGCATGAAATTTATTATCAAAACCGGTTACACTTAGCTTAATGACAAACCAGGTTTAGGCGAGGTATTTCAATTAAAAAAATCTCACAAAATACGCTGCAACAGACTGCCATAATGCAGATTCGGGAAGGAAATAATAGCTGTAATGGGATATGGCTAAAACAATAAGGGCGATAACATAGGCCCGGCTGTTTTGACCTTTAACCTTATCATACACAATAAGTCCGGCAAGGATCAGGTCGGGTACCAAAAAGCCGTATAACACGGCTTCTGCACCACTCATGCCGAAAACATGTGCAAAGGCCCGCCGCAAACCAGCCCCAAGAATGGCAAGCGAAGTGGCGATCATATAACGCATGTGGTAGGGTGTGCGGTGTTTGTTGGCAACGGCCAGCACATACAGCACAAAAAAATCAAAGATCTGGTAAGTGGGAAAGTACATCCCTGCAAGAATGGCCGGTTGGGGTTTATGGGCTGCAACTGCGTTTAAATACGCCTCGCGGGCAATAAAATGAATGGAAATAAGAATGCAGGGCACCAGCAGGTACGTAAACCTGCCTATGATGCGGTGCGCCTTGTACTTGCCGTAACGGATGAGCAGCGGCTGAACAAATAGCAGCACAAACCAGGTGGTAAACATCAGGCCATGGATATGCTGAATAAGGGTTACATTGTTGAACGAGGGGAACAGCCCGAAATAGGTTTTAAAAAAACCCAAAAAAACAATGCCGAAAATAACAATAAACAGCAGGCTGACATTTTTGTAACCGGATTCCATGAAGCGTAAATTGCGAAGGTAATTTATTGCAAGATAGGTGTTTATTCATAAAAACCAAGGAAACAAAAAGCTATCGTTAAGGCAGCGTCCGTGCCCTGCGATACGCCAGGGGAAGACGCAGTACTTAAGAAAAAAGCATCCATCATGCTCATTATATTCAAATTAATCTTTATTTCTTTTTCCTGTTCTCCAGCATTGCCGGGATATTGACGGGCGCGCAATCAGCAATCAGGGCGGCAACAATGGCAACCGGCATGTCGTCGGCGCTTGTAAAATTGATACAACCCTTTTGAAATTTGGCGGCAGGCAACAGCGGCGTATATTTGGTATGGAAAGCCGCATTCATATAAATGGGCATACAATGCAGCGACATATGACTTTTTACGCTGGCCAGTGCGTATTTCATATAATGGCCCTCCTCGTACATGATCATTTCTTTGCCCATCATCGGTTTAATGGAGCAGGTCACTTTCGGGTCGTTCGCAACAATTGCCTCGTGAAGGCTGTTCATCAATTCCTGCCTGTCGGCCGGCAAAGCGGCTAAAAATTCGGGTATCGTCATTTTATTGCATTGGCTGTTTAAATTTACATTTATTAAATTCTTGCTGCTAATTGCGGATAAAAATTAACATAACTTAACTTTCGCTTTCTGCGCAATTTTCAAACTAAAATCTTAATTTAGCCTTAAAATCTTAAATCTTTATGCAAATACGAAAAAAAGTATGGTGCGTTCTAACTGCTGCGGCGTTTATAAGCTTAAGCGCCAGGGCGCAAAAAGTTGACTTCACCGAATACGACCTCCCTAACGGATTGCACGTAATTTTGCATACCGACCACCATGCACCTGTGGTAGCGGTATCGGTAATGTACCACGTAGGATCAAAAAACGAAGTGGCTGGCCGTACCGGCTTCGCGCATTTTTTTGAGCACCTGCTGTTTGAAGGCAGCGATAACATTAAACGTGGCCAGTTTATGAAGATCGTTTCGGCCAATGGCGGCACCAATAACGCTAATACCACGCAGGACCGTACCTTTTATTTCGAGGTTTTTCCAAGTAACTACCTGGAAACAGGGCTTTGGCTGGAAAGCGAACGCATGATGCACCCCGTAATTAACGATATCGGCGTAAAAATACAGGACGAAGTGGTGAAAGAGGAACGCCGCCAGAGCTTTGATAACCGCCCCTATGGTAACTTCAGCAACGTAGTTGCCCGCGACCTGTTTGCCGCCCACCCCTACAAAAACGGCGTTATCGGCGAGATGAAGGATATTGATGCTGCCAAACTGGATGAATTTAAACAGTTTTTTAAACAATATTACGTACCCAACAACGCGGTGCTCACCATTGCCGGCGACATCGACCCGATAAAAACAAAGGCACTCATCAGCAGTTATTTTGGCCCTATACCGGGTGGCCCTGCAGTAGTTTACCATAAAATAGAAGAGGCGCCGATAACCAAACCTATTATTGACACTTTTTATGATGCCAATATCCAGATCCCGCTGATACTGGAAGCTTACCGTGTGCCCGGCCGCAATACCAGGGATGCCAAAGTGATGCAGATGATCAGCAGCATATTGTCAACCGGCGGATCCTCCAAACTGTATAAAAAAATGGTGGACGAAAAGAAAGACGCCCTGCAGGTGCTTGCCTTTAATATCGGGCTGGAAGATTATGGTATGTACATCGTCGGCGCATTGCCCAATAACAACGCTACCCCTGCTGCATTGTTAAAGGACATGAACGAGGAAATAGTTAAGCTGCAAACCGACCTGATAAGCCAGGAAGATTATGATAAACTGGAAAACCAGATGGAAGACAACTATGTAAATGCCAACAGCCGCCAGATAGGCATTGCTGAAAGCCTGGCCACCGGTTATACTTTTTATCATAAAAACACCAACGAACTAAATGAGGAACTGGCGGTGTATAAATCCATCACCAGGGAAGACATAAGGGATGCGGCAAAAAAATACCTGGATGCCAACCAGCGCCTTGAATTGTATTATTTACCCGGTAAGGCAAAAGCTAAATAATAAACCTATTACGAAAAAACACCATGAAGAAATTGATATTGATAGCCGTCGGGGCATTGTTTATACAATACACACAGGCGCAAAACATTAACCGCGCCAAGGAACCCACCCCTGGGCCTGCGCCGGTATTAAAAATAAAAGACCCGGTTATTTATAAACTGGCCAACGGCATTACCGTTTTGGTGGTTGAGGACCATCGCCTGCCAAAAGTTACAGCCAATTACCTGATAGATGCCAACGCGGTTACCGAAGGAGAAAAAGCAGGCGTATTGAACCTGATGGGCAGTATGCTGAACGAGGGTACTAAAAGTATGCCCAAAGCAGCGTTTGACGAAGCCGTTGATAAACTGGGCGCCAACGTTAGCCTGAGCTGGAACGGCGGTTACGCTTCATCACTTACCCGTTATTTTAAAAAGGCTTTTGGGTTGATGGGTTTGGGTTTAAAAGAACCGGCCTTTACCCAGGAGTCGTTTGATAAACTGAAATCGCAGGAGCTGACCAGCTTAAAGGCGCAGGCCCGCAGTGCCAAGGCCATTGCAGGCAGGGTAACCAATGCCCTGGCTTACGGCAAAAACCACCCTGACGGGGAGTTTGAGACCGAAGAAAGCATCCAGAAATTAACTCTACAGGACGTAAAAAACTTTTATGCCAAATATATTACGCCATCAAGGGGCTATTTAACCATTACCGGCGATATTAAACCTGCCGATGCCCAACTGCTGGCGGCAAAGGTTTTAGGCAGCTGGCAGGGCGCAAAATTAACATTGGAAAAGATAGCCGATGCCCCTAACGCAGCTAAGACCGAGATCGACCTGGTGGATGTACCTACGGCTGTGCAGTCAGAGATCCATATAGTTAACCTGACCAGCCTGAAAATGAACAGCCCGGATTATTTTCCGGCGCTGATAGCCAATTACATTTTGGGTGGTGGCGCGCAAAGCCGCCTGTTTATGAACCTGCGCGAAAAGCACAGCTTTACTTATGGCGCCTATTCATCACTTGGGGCGAGCCGCCTGCAGGGGCTGTTTGATGCCAGTGCATCGGTACGCAACGCTAAAACCGACAGCGCCGTTAACGAGTTTTTAGCCGAGATCAAAAAAATGCGCAGCGAAAAGGTAAGCGACGAGGAGCTGAAAAATGCCAAGGCCCTTTACGCAGGCTCCTTTGCCCGCGGGTTGGAGGACCCGGCACGTACAGCAACCTTCGCCAGCAATATCCTCATCTATAACCTGCCTAAGGATTTTTACAAAACCTACCTGCAAAAGGTGAACGCCGTAACGGTTGATGATGTGTTGCGCGTAGCACAAAAATACATGCTGGGCGATAACCTGCGCATTGTAGTAGTGGGCAGCGCCGGGCAAATAACTGATGGCTTAAAGAAAACCGGCATCCCGGTAAACATGTTTGATAAATATGCCGCACCGGTTGCCGCACCCGCTGTAAAGCAATAAACCACCCTATCATAATGCGAAGGAGCTTGCTTAGGCAGGCTCTTTTTTTTGGGGCTTGTTTTTACCTTTTTGTCATTTATTATTAAATCTGTCATTCAGCAGATTAATTATATTTGGCAAATGAAAATCCAGGAACAAAAAATTTACCAGTTGATGGGGGTAATCGCCCTGTTTGTGATCAGCATGGGGGTATCCACTTATATCAATGCCCTTAATAAAGCTGAGCTGCACAAAACCAGGCAGGCTGAATTTGGTAATTTAGTGTTTAAGGGCAAGGTAATACATGTCCGGTTCTATGAATTTATGAAGAGCAAATGCTACCAGGTATGCGTAAAACTGGATTCGGCCGGTGTAAAGGATTTCAGCGTTTACAATGACGACGATGCCATCAAAATAAAGGACGGTATAGCTACCTTCGCTGCCGGCCACCTGGATAAAACCTTTGGCCCGGTGGATTCCGTAGCCGTAAATGTTAATCACAGCGGCAAGGTGTTTCTTTACTACCGCGATAAAAGCTTTATTAAGTTTGATGACTTTAGCTTTGAGCATTTCGGGATGAAGAAAAGCGATCTGAATTTTTGTTTCTGAGTGTTTCAAAAAGCGTCCGTTTGTTTATTTTTTGTCTCACCAAAAAACGAACGGACGGATATAAACGACATACCGCAATGCCCGCACCCAATTAAAAGGTGAATAGTTAAATAGCCGCAGCTAATTTGCTGATATCGCTGTCAACAATGTAATCCAATTCCGATTTAGCAGGATAGTATTTGTTTAAAAGCATTTTAATTAGCAAATAGCTTTGAGTAGATTGAACAGGAGGAGAAGCTAATTCATCTATAAGTATTCCCATTAATTTAGTTTTTTTTGCTTCATATTGACTGATCATAAAATCGGATGTATCAGCCTGCCGATGAAGTGAAATCAACTCATCTAGTTTCTTGACATCTTCTATCAAGTCCATCAGCTTATAAATTTCTGCTTTTTTCATCTAATCAAATTTAGGTAATAATTTCCAAAAATCCTTTGGGCTGTTTTTTTCCAATTCTATTTCTCCGTGTTTGATTGAAGTGATTGATCCAATAAGCCATATCAGATTGATATAAAAGATGACATTTATGACCTGGAGGATAAATTTTGACAATGTAGGCATCAACACCAAAGAGGTTCTGTGATGCCGGGTATTTATAATTGTCCAAATTATCTCCTAAAGATTCCACAATGGAAAAATCTAAAAACGTAACCAGGTCAATATCATTTGGCTCCATTTTTTTGGTTACATACGATCCGTCAATCCATTGCTTAAAATCAACTCCGTTGCACAATTGCTTAAGCGCCGTCGAATACGAAATGTAATTGTTAAATAGTTCTTTTCGCTTTGCCGATTGAATAGAATTCACAAAAACAGTCTCAAACTCTTCAATAGAAGATCGGATATTTTGATCCGGAACAAGAAAGCCCTTTAAATTAAATTCCAGCATAGTTAGTATAAGGTTCAAATATCCACATTTAATATCTTGATAATTGTGTCGATTTAAACAAAACAAAGGAAAAAGCGTCCGTTTGTTTATTTTCTGTCTCACCAAAAAACGGACGGACACTTTCTATGTCAGTCAAAATCCTATCTTTAGTGTTTAAAACCTAAATGAAAAAAATGATCTCAGGCTTTATTGGATTGGCATTTACGTTGTTTAGTTGTACCAGCAGGGATACCATTGTTGATAAAACTAACATGAATGGGTATGATTTCAAGCTGTTCCAGGGCACCCAATCATGGACTTTGGCAAAAGCAGTAGAGGATGAAGATACCGGCAAAATCGTTAGCATCGTCACAAAAAATAAAGAGCTGCTGGAATCGAGAGAGCCAAAGTTTGGCCAGACATTGCTAAAAATGGCGGTTAGGACTTTGAAATTCAAGTCAGTTAAAACACTTATTAACCAAGGCGCTGATCCGAATATCCAGGATACTTATGATGGTTCTTCTCCGTTTATGGAAGCTGCAAGAATCGATTGGATTGGCCCTGATAAATATGGGGGCGATATACGGTATTTAAGATTATTGTTAGTGCATGGGGGTGACCCTAACGCCGAAGAAAAAGGTAAACGGAGGAAAGGAAACAATACAAGATACACCCCTTTGTTACGAGCTTGCAGCAGTGCCAGTGGAAATTTGGCCTATGTGAAATTATTGGTTGAGGCAGGTGCCAACGTAAATTACAACAACGAATATAATATGAACCCGCTGGGCTCCGCAGTGTTTTTTGCAGAGAATCCGGATATTGTGCTTTATTTGATCGAAAAAGGCGCGGATATCAGGCGGCCGGTACTGAAAAACATTCGCGGCAAAGATTTTCTGATAACCGATGCATTAAGAACCTGGCGTTTTCCTTTAGGATCAGACGAATACAAAAAGAAAATGCAGATTGTTGATTACCTGAAAAAAAATGGCATGGATTACTGGAAAGCGCCAATCCCTGAAAATTACCTTGACCAATACCCGAAAGATTACCTGGAAAAATACTAAGTGATTACCGTCCGATTGTTTATTTTTTATTTCACCAAAAAACGGACGGACATCTTCCCATCCAATCCTCCGATATGTCATTTCGACCGTAGGGAGAAATCTTATACGTTTTACATCCGGACTATGCAGGCGGTAATGCCAAGTGTATAAGATTTCTCTCCGCCTTTGGGCGGAGAGAAATGACAAAATTGATTATCTTATTGTTGGGATATCCCCGTCCGTTTGTTTCATCCACCGTTTCATCCAAAAACGAACAAACACTCCTTTCAACTCATTACAACTTCTTACAACCAGCCAAAACAAGTTGCAACGCATATTTTTACTTTACGCTTACTACAATATTAGGGCGGCGAATTAACTTTGCATTATTAAAAATGAATTTATGAAAGTTGAAATATGGTCGGATGTGATGTGCCCTTTTTGTTATATTGGCAAAAGGCGCTTTGAGCAGGCGCTAGCAGGTTTTGCGCAGCAGGAGGATATTGAAGTGGAATGGAAAAGCTTCCAGTTGAACCCCAACATGGTTACCAATCCTGCTATCAGCATAGACCAATACCTGGCCGAAGTAAAAGGGTTTACCCTCGATCATGCCAAACAATTAAACAACCATGTTACCCAAATGGCTGCCGAAGTGGGGCTCACCTATAATTTTGATAGATCGGTGGTCGCCAATAGCTTTAATGCACACAGGTACAGCCACCTGGCCAAAAAGCAGGGCAAAGGTATTGAGGCTGAAGAGCAGTTGTTTAGAGCCTATTTTACCGATGGCAAAAACATCGACGACCTGGATACCTTGGTTGAATTAGGCACGGCGATAGGCCTGGACGCAACTGAAGTAAGGAAAACGCTTGAAAGTAACGCCTTTGCTGATGAGGTTAAGCGCGATATAGCCGAAGCACAGCAATTAGGCATACAGGGTGTACCTTTTTTTGTGATGAACAATAAATACGGCGTATCAGGCGCGCAGGCGGTGCCGGTATTTGAGCAAACCCTGCAAAAAGCTTATACCGAATGGCAACAGGAAAACCCCAAACCAAAGCTGGAAATTATTGAAGGCGAAAGCTGCGGGCCGGATGGGGATTGTTAAGGAAATACCTTTGGGATATTTGCTATAAGTGATAGCCATAAATTTTTATTATTTTTGTTATGAGCTTAATAAGTAAATTGATATGGTAATTACAACAAATAAAGATACGAAGCCCGAAGAATTAGATGAGGCGCTCAAAAAGATGCAAAAATCTAAAAAGAAAAAGCTAAGCAGCTTTTATGGAAAACTTAAAGGCGTGTTTGGTGACGGCCTTGAATATCAGAAAAAACTGAGGGATGAATGGAATTAAATATCTTGCAGATACCAACTGTTTTATTTATCTACTTGATCAAAATCCAATAATATCTCCATTTCTATCTCACGACTGGGCGTTTTCTTATATTACTGAAATTGAACTTTTAAGTAAAAAAGGACTTACCAGGCGCGAGGATTCCATGATAAGAGAAATGTTGGATACTTGTTATAAAATAAACCATTCTCAAAAACTTAGTGATTTAGCAATCACACTAAAAAGAAACAATAATATTAAACTTCCGGATGCTATAATAGCCGCATCGTCACAATTATTAAAATTACCACTTATTACAGCTGATAAAGGCTTTGTCAACATTAAAGAACTGGACTGTATTATCCTGAGTTTTTAAAACTCGAAAACTATTCTTGGCTATTATAAAACCAACTATTGATTAGTTATTTATATCGAAAACTCCCGATCATGAATTATGAAAACGAGGCTAACAAAAACGGGGAAATTAAGGGGTGTAATTTTCCCCGAAAACCTCTTAAAAGAGGCCTTTGCTGAAAGTGAGGCTTAAGATAGAATTAAACGACAGCCAAATCATTTTAAGTACCATTGAGGACATAAAACGCCAGGGCCGGGCTAAAGCTCTTAAAGAAATGGCTGCTAACTGCGACGATCAAATGGTAATTCCGGATTTCTTCGCGGATGAAAATATTACTGACTGGAACTTCACTAAATGACTTACTTTTGCACTGTTGCATTTTAAAACAAAAATCCCTATTTTTGTGTAAACTTAGCTTAGTGTAATAAATACACTAAGTAGAAAGGGGAAATAAATGGATACCGTATTGAAACCCATAACCATACATAAAACAGTGCTCCGCATAGCCGTTGGAGCGATGTTTTTTATGGCGGGTTTGTGCTTTGCCAGCTGGGCATCGCGTATTGGTACCGTACAGCATAAGCTTGGGCTATCATACAGTACGTTCGGCCTGGTATTATTTTCCCTGCCTGTAGGATTAAGCCTTTCATTGCCATTTTCAGGCTGGATCATTTCTAAAGTTGGTAGCAAACGTGTATTATTAACAGCAATAACGGGTTACGGCCTGGTGCTCATAGGGCTGGGGCTTGCACAAAACACCATTCAATTGGTGGTCTGTCTGGCTTTGTACGGATTTGCAGGTAACACAGTAAACATTTCGGTAAATACACAAGCAGTAGCTACAGAAAAATTGCATGACAAGCCAATTATGGCATCCTTTCATGGCTTATGGAGCGGAGCTGGTTTCATGGGTGGTATGATCGGTGCTTTTATGATCGGTAAAAGAATCGACCCGTTTCACCATTTTATAATTATCCTGGTGATTGTGCTTATTACAATTGTAATTGCATCCAAATATTTATACGACGATCATCTGGAAGCAAAAAACGCACCGGTGAATACGTTGTCAATCCGTGAAAAATTAAGGCTAATGATCCCTTTATTACCACTTGGCAGCATTGCTTTTTGTTCCATGATCTGCGAAGGAGCCATGTTCGACTGGAGTGTGATCTACTTTAAAAACGTTTTATCGGCACCAAGCGCGATCGAAGGTTATGGGTTTGCAGCATTTATGTTCACAATGGCCGGTGGCCGTTTCATCGCCGATTATTTTTCACATCGTTTCGGCTTGAGACGAACATTACAGGTTAGCGGCTCGTTAACTGTAACAGGTTTGCTCATCGCGGTTATTTTCCCGCATGTTTATACCGCCATGGCAGGCTTTATGCTGGTAGGTGCGGGTGTTTCGTCAGTAGTCCCTATGGTTTACAGTGCTGCGGGTAAATCAAAAACCATGTCGCCGGGTGTAGCGCTGGCAGCAGTATCCACTATTGGCTTTGTTGGCTTTTTGGTGGGGCCGCCTGTAATTGGTTTTATTGCCGGTTTGGCTACCTTAAGGGCATCGTTTTTATTTGTTGGGTTGATGGGCGCTTTGGTGGTGATCCTATCTACCCGGGCAAAACTGGACAGCTGATTTTTAATGCCTGAACTGATTTCGCTGACGCCCCGTCGCCGTTAATTCATCTTTCTGGCTGCCGGTCTTTCTGACTTTTCCATTTACCTTTTAGCTTTTACCTTTCAGCTTTCACCTATTTTTACCATCTTGCATACATAAACCAAAACTGTGGATAATAAGATAAAGCTACTTAAACAAAAACGGGAAGAAGCACAATTAGGGGGCGGTAAGGCGCGTATCGAAAGCCAGCATAAAAAAGGCAAGCTTACCGCACGCGAACGTTTACATTTTTTGATGGATGAAGGCTCGTTCCAGGAGATCGGGATGCTGGTATCACACCGGTCGACGGATTTCGGCATGGAAAAAGAGAAATATCCGGGCGATGGCGTGGTAACAGGCTATGGCGCGGTTAACGGCAGGCTGGTTTATGTTTTTTCGCAGGATTTTACAGTTTTTGGCGGTTCGTTATCTGAAACCCATGCCGAAAAGATCTGCAAGATAATGGACCTCGCCATGAAGAACGGCGCGCCAGTGGTTGGATTAAATGATTCAGGCGGCGCGCGCATCCAGGAAGGCGTGGTATCCCTTGGCGGCTATGCCGATATCTTTTATAAAAACACCATGGCATCAGGCGTGGTACCGCAAATATCAGCCATTATGGGCCCCTGTGCCGGCGGGGCAGTTTATTCGCCCGCCATTACCGATTTTATTTTAATGGTTGAAAATACCAGTTACATGTTTGTAACCGGGCCCAATGTGGTAAAAACGGTTACACACGAGGAGGTAACATCTGAAGAGCTTGGCGGGGCAACCACCCATGCCACCAAATCAGGCGTTACGCATTTTGCCTGTGCCAATGAGATTGAGGCAATACAGCATGTGAAGAAGCTTTTGAGCTATATGCCGCAGAATTGTGAAGATAAGGCGCCTGCCTTACCCTACGAAGTAAAAAACGAATTGCGGGCCGCATTGGATACGATAATGCCCGAGAATGCTTCGCAGCCTTATGATATCCGCGAGGTGATAGAACAGGTGATAGACAGCGGGTCGTTTTTAGAAGTACATAAAGATTTTGCCGAAAATATAGTAGTTGGTTTTGCCCGCCTGGCAGGCAGAAGCATTGGTATTGTGGCTAACCAGCCTGCTTTTTTGGCAGGGGTGCTGGACATTCACTCCTCCACCAAGGGCGCCAGGTTTGTGCGTTTTTGCGACAGCTTTAATATTCCTTTGCTGGTTTTTGAAGATGTGCCCGGCTTTTTACCCGGCACCGACCAGGAATGGAACGCCATTATTACCAACGGCGCCAAACTGCTGTATGCTTTTTGCGAAGCGACGGTTCCGCGCATTACAGTTATTACCCGCAAGGCTTATGGCGGCGCGTACGATGTAATGAACTCCAAACATATCGGCGCGGATATGAATTATGCCTGGCCAACAGCAGAGATTGCCGTGATGGGCGCCAAAGGGGCTGCCGAAATTATATTTAAACGGGAGATAAACGCAGCTGAGGATAAAGAAGCCAAGTGGAAAGAAATGGAACTGCAATATTCGGAGATCTTTGCCAACCCTTACAGGGCTGCTGAACGCGGTTTTATTGACGAAGTGATAGAACCATCAGAGACAAGAATAAAGCTGATCCATGCCTTTAAAATGCTTGAAAACAAAGTGGTGAATAACCCACGGAAAAAGCATGGAAATATCCCTTTGTAGGAGGCGAAAGTAAAAAGGGTAAAGGCGAAAGCTTTATTTTTAATTGATGAAGAGATATGTTGTAATATTGAAGGGTGGCAAAGTTAGAGGTATAAAACCTTTTACCTTTCGCCTTTTTCCTTTCACCTGCTAATAAAATGATTTCTATCGAACAAATAACTCCCGAACTTACCTGGCATTTACGCCGGGATGTGCTGTACCCTTCCATGAAATTATTTGAAATGGAGATGGATGAGGATACCTACGGCATGCATTTCGGGGCGTTTAATGATGTAAAGCTTGCCGGGGTGGTTTCGCTGTTTCAAACAGGCACCGATTTTCAGTTCCGCAAGCTGGCGGTTGACCCGGAATTTCAGCATAAAGGCATCGGGCGCAGTTTACTGAATTACATTACCGACCATGCCCAAAAGAATGGCGGCACCCGGATCTGGTGCAACGCCAGGGATACAGCCACAGGGTTTTACCTGAAGGATGGCTTTGTATTAACCGGCGAAAAATATTCAAAAAATGGTTTTAATTACGAGATCATGGAGAAAACGCTCACTCCGTCTTCAGATCATTAAGAATTGCTTCGGCGTACACATTATTAAATTTATCGTACGATTGCTGCGCCAGGTCTATCGCCAGGTTTACATCCCCTTCCGACTCATACACTATAGCCAGCATATAAGCAGCTTTGCTAACCGTTTTCACGTTGGCATCCTTTAAAAACGGCTTTAGCAAAGTATCCGCCTTCTCAAAATTACCCGCATAAATTTGTTGTATGGCAGGCTGCAGCCAGTCATCATTATAAAGCGGCCGGTTGTGGGTAATGGTGTAGGGCAAATAATCCTGCAGAGCCATTTTGGTAGCCTGTTCAGCCAGGGAGACAATTGATTTGCGGTTGCCGCCAATGCCGGGTGTCATGATGAGGTTGCCGAAAAAGCCCATGTTTGGCAAATCGGTAAGCGCCTGGTTTATTGAGCCGTCTAATGCTTTGTAAATCACGCCCCCGTTAGCAAAAAGCTTATAGTGCACTTCAACATTACTGTTATATGATAGTGTAGAATTATCAATCGCGCCTAAATCAATACCGGCGCTAAAGGCTTGAAGAGCCAGCACAAAATCTGCATGGTATTTTAATGCCAGGTAGTTTACCGAATCTTTATTGATAACAAAACCCATGGTATCAATCAGGTTAATCACTTTTACATTTGACAGTTGTACCAACTGTGCCTGTGCATATTTAACAGAGGTTGTTATACCGGATTTTATGACTGAGAGCTGCCGTTTATTATATCTTGTTTGCTGGCTTAAATCGAATTGATTGATCAGCAGAATAGAAGTTGAATCGGGCCGGAATAAAGTGCGGGCCGAGTACTCAACCGGTACGGATACAAAGCGGGTGGGTTCGCAGGCAGATAAGAAGCCAAGTAAAATAAGAGCAGTGATCTTTAATATTTTCGTCTTCATGATTAACACACCCAAAATACAATAATATTATGAAAGCATTATGAAAAAAGCCGGTCTGCATTGCGCAAACCGGCTTTAACTAACTAAACTGATCCTATTATTATTAACTGGCGCAAAGAAACGGGTACAAAATAAACTGAGTGTTAAGAAAAAGCTATATCATACTGTATTTAATATTAAATAATGGTTTCAATTTCCTCTGAAAGCTTATAAAAATCTAACTCCCAATAATTAACCCCTAACCTCTTTTTAACTATATTTGCCGCAGCCACCTCATAGTGGTGATGAATAATAGTTATGGCTAAAAAAAAATCTGATGCTCCTGAGCATATAGCAGTTGTAAATAAAAAATCTCTTTCGTTCTTCGAAAAATATATCAATAACCCCTCGCCTACCGGCTTTGAATGGAAAGGCCAGGAAATGTGGCTGGAGTATATCAAACCCTATATCGACAGCCATTATGTTGACAATTATGGCACCGCGGTAGGGATAATTAATAAGGATGCAGCATACAAGGTAGTAATTGAGGCCCATGCAGATGAGATCTCGTGGTTTGTAAACTACATCACCAGCGATGGATTGATCTATGTGATCCGTAACGGCGGATCAGATCACCAGATCGCGCCTTCAAAACGCGTAAATATCCATACCGACAAAGGAATAGTGAAGGCTGTTTTCGGCTGGCCGGCAATCCATACCCGCGGTGCAGGTGAAAAGGAAGAAGCCCCTACTTTGAAAAACATCTTTTTGGATTGCGGCTGTACAACCAAAGAAGAAGTTGAAAAATTGGGCGTACATGTAGGCTGCGTGATCACATATGAGGATGAGTTTACAGTACTTAACGACCGTTACTACGTAGGCCGTGCACTGGATAACCGTGCAGGTGGTTTTATGATTGCTGAAGTGGCCCGTATGTTAAAAGAAAACAATATTACGCTTCCATTCGGGCTGTATATTGTAAACGCCGTACAGGAAGAAATAGGTTTACGCGGGGCAGAAATGATTGCACATCATATCAAACCTAACGTTGCCATTGTAACTGATGTTACGCACGATACGCAAACCCCGATGATCAGCAAGATTACACAGGGCGATTTGGCTTGTGGAAAAGGACCGGTAATATCTTACGCCCCTGCGGTACAAAACAACCTGAACAAGCTGTTGATCGAATCAGCAGAAAAGGCTCAAATCCCGTTCCAGCGCCAGGCCTCATCCCGCTCAACCGGGACAGATACCGATGCATTTGCATACTCAAACGACGGCGTTCCGTCGGCATTGATCTCTTTGCCTTTGCGCTATATGCATACAACGGTTGAAATGATCCATAAAGAGGATGTGGATAATGTGATCCGGTTGATTTATGAAACATTGTTAAACTTAAAAGCGGGCCAGGATTTCAGATATATCAAATAATAATCCAACAAAGACCAACCTTTTTTCGTAAAAAATATTAATCATTTTAATAATATTTCGAAATAAAATGTCATCTTTACATTTAATAAATCTACCCTTATAAAGTATATGAAACCTACATTAGTAATATTAGCTGCAGGAATGGCGAGCCGTTACGGAAGCATGAAACAAGTTGATGGCTTTGGCCCTCATGGTGAAACTATTATTGACTACTCCATTTATGATGCCATTAAAGCCGGCTTTGGGAAAGTGAGTTTCATCATCCGCGAAGAGTTTGCAGAGCCATTTAAAGCGATTTTTGAGCCGAAACTAAAAGGTCGTGTTGAAACTGATTATATTTTTCAAAGCTATGACCTGAAACCCTTCGGCATTGATAAAACTATTGAACGCGCAAAACCATGGGGAACTGCCCATGCGGTGCTTTCGGCACGTAACCAGGTGCATGAGCCTTTTTGTGTGATTAATGCGGATGACTTTTACGGCTTTGACGCATTTAATAAAATGGCCCAATTTTTAACTACGGAAGTGGCTGATGATAAATTTTCTATCATCGGGTACCAGGTGGATAAAACGTTATCTGACTACGGCACCGTATCCCGCGGTGTTTGCCAGGTAGACGAAAACGGTAATATGGTTGCCATTAATGAGCGCCTGAAAGTGTATTTTGCAAAAGACGGAAGCGTAGTATATGAAGAAAATGGCGTAGAGATCCCGTTGCCATCCAACACGCCGGTATCTATGAATTTCTGGGGTTTTACACCCGCAGTTTTTGCTAAAACGGAGCCATTGTTTAAGGCTTTTGTAGAAGCCAACGAGAATGACCCTAAAGCCGAGTTCTTTATCCCATTAATTGGTGATGAACTGATCAAAAGCGGCGAGGCTTCATTTAAAGTGATCCCAACCGATGCCAAATGGTTTGGCGTTACTTATAAAGAAGATAAACCCATCGTACAAAAAAGCATCTCGGATCTGGTAGCCAGCGGCGCTTATCCTGAGAATTTGTGGCCGTAATTGGTTAGCTGTTCAAAATATTAAAATCCTGCCGATACGGCGGGATTTTTTGTTTGGGGTATTTTGATAAAGAAAATCCGTCCGTTTGTTTCATCAGCTGTTTCATCTAAAAATGAACGAACACTTTTTTGTCTGAACTCGAATTCATCGAATTAAGGAATTTATGGATTTGTGTTAATTCTATAATTCCACATATCCTGGTTCAGACACTACTTCCCTTAAACAAACGAACACTTTCATCATTTACCTTGCTACTATTTGCTACTGCGCAAACAAACCCTGTTTAATCTGATAACCGTGCTTTGTTTTTATAATTGAAAATTGATTTTTACCGAACTATAACTAACTTTAACCGTGTCATTATCATACAAAATACTCCTTAAACCCGAACCAGAGGGCGGCTTTACCGTTAATGTGCCGGCATTACCCGGTTGTATCACATACGGATCTGATTTGGAAGAGGCAAAAGCGAATGCCAGAGAAGCCATTGAATTGTATATTGAGAGCTTAACGGAGCACGCTATTCAGTTGCCCCTAATGTAGCTACTATTAGACCTTATCCTTATGAAATTTTTATTGACCGTTTCACTTGCTTGCATACTTACAGGCAGTCTTAAGCAACCCCAACAATTAGAAGATTCCATCGAAAACTCGAAAATCAAAATTTCAAACCGTAATAAGAATATTTATTCTCTGGGGTCCCAATATGAGTTAAAAAAGACACTGGGTGACATAAAAGGAATAAAAGGTAAAGACGAAATTTCAGGAGAGCCCGTCTATACTTATAAATTTAACGGACTTAAAGTTTATTTTATTAAACAGCGTTTCGAATCAGCTACAATTACAAACCCGTCCTATTTTATTTTACTTGCCGGAGCAACTTTTAGCGTTGGTGATCAAATAGATAAATTCAAAAGATATTTTCCTCAATCGTATAAAAGCGCATCAAAAGGCGACAATCTTGTGATTTATATCACTAACCATAAAACAATCACGGATGCGTACATTTCATTTGCCATCAATAAAATGGGGTATATAACTTCAATTTGGATTGGTAATGACAATAGCTGAACATCTCGGTTAAAAATGCACTAGTATATTAATTAACTATTTTTCTTAAGTCTTAAAAACTCTACAAACAAAGAACCCCGGCTAAGCTAATAACCGGGGTTCTTCTATTTAAACCTTTTTAGAGGAAAAGGTATTATTTTACTTCTTCAAAGTCAACATCGGTAACGGTGTCGCCTTCGGCATGACCTGCATGGCCTGCGCCTGCATCAGGGCCCGGCTGTGCGCCTTGTGCACCATCGGCAGAGGCTTTGTACATCTCTTCAGATGCAGCGTTCCACGCGTTGCTTAATTCGGTCTGTGCGGTTTCAATCGCGTCGAAGTTTTTCGAAGCATAGGCTTCTTTCAGTTTGGTCAGGCCTTCTTCAATAGGGGCTTTTTTGTCAGCTGAAATTTTGTCACCATATTCCTTCAGTTGTTTTTCTGTCGAGAAGATCAGGGCATCGGCAGCATTCAGTTTTTCAACTTCTTCTTTTGCCTTTTTGTCAGCATCAGCATTTGCTTCAGCTTCGTCCTTCATCCTCTTAATTTCGGCATCAGTTAAACCTGAAGATGCTTCGATACGGATCTTTTGCTCTTTACCGGTAGCTTTATCTTTAGCAGATACATGCAAGATACCGTTGGCATCAATATCAAAAGTTACTTCAACCTGTGGCACACCACGGGGAGCCGGCGGGATACCTGCCAAATTGAACTGGCCAATGGTACGGTTACCTGCTGCCATTGGGCGCTCACCCTGTAAAACGTGGATCTGCACTTCCGGCTGGTTATCAGACGCGGTAGAGAAGGTCTCAGTCTTTTTGGTAGGGATGGTTGTGTTGGCTTCAATCAGCCTGGTCATCACACCACCCATAGTTTCGATACCTAATGAAAGCGGGGTAACATCCAGTAACAACACATCTTTTACATCGCCGGTTAACACACCGCCCTGGATAGCTGCACCGATGGCAACAACTTCGTCAGGGTTTACGCCTTTTGAAGGTGATTTACCAAAGAATTTCTCAACAGCATCCTGTATAGCAGGGATACGGGTTGAACCACCTACCAGGATGATCTCGTCGATATCTGAAGTGCTGTAACCAGCATTTTTCAACGCAGTTCTGCAAGGTTCGATGGTACGTTTGATCAGGCTGTCGGCCAGTTGCTCAAATTTAGCACGGGTTAATGTTTTAACTAAGTGCTTTGGCACGCCGTCAGCAGCGGTTACGTATGGTAAGTTGATTTCAGTCTGGGTTGAGCTTGATAACTCGATCTTTGCTTTTTCAGCTGCTTCTTTTAAACGTTGCAAAGCCATTGGGTCCTTACGCAGGTCAACACCTTCATCGCTTTTAAATTCGTCAGCCATCCAGTCGATAATTACCTGGTCAAAGTCATCACCGCCAAGGTGGGTATCACCATCGGTTGATTTTACTTCGAACACGCCATCGCCAAGGTCAAGTACCGATACGTCATGTGTACCACCACCGCAGTCAAACACAACAATTTTCATATCCCTGTGTGCTTTATCCAGGCCATAAGCCAGGGCAGCAGCAGTAGGTTCGTTAATAATACGGCGAACTTTTAAGCCGGCAATTTCACCAGCCTCTTTAGTAGCCTGGCGTTGTGCATCGTTAAAGTAAGCAGGCACGGTAATAACCGCTTCGGTAACTTCAGTACCTAAGAAATCTTCAGCAGTTTTCTTCATTTTCTGAAGGATCATGGCCGAAATTTCCTGCGGGGTATATTTGCGGTCGCCGATCTCAACACGCGGGGTGTTGTTATCGCCTTTAACCACTTTATATGGCATGCGGGCAGCCTCTTTGGTAACTTCGTTAAAGTTGTTACCCATAAAGCGTTTGATAGACGAAATGGTTTTTGTAGGGTTCGTGATCGCCTGACGTTTTGCAGGATCACCTACTTTACGCTCGCCGTTGTCAATAAAAGCCACTACAGACGGCGTAGTACGTTTTCCCTCGCTGTTAGCAATAACTACAGGTTCGTTACCTTCCATTACCGCTACGCAGGAGTTCGTTGTTCCTAAGTCGATTCCAATTATTTTAGACATATGATTATATTTTCTTGATTGAATGATTGTTTTATTACTATGTTTATCAATGCTTGTGCCAATATAGGTTTGGCAGTTTTTTTGGCGGTGAAAGGCGAAAGGTGTAAGGCGAAAGGTAATAAATAGTCAGATTAGGGATGTTTGGTGGTGACAGGTTGGCAGGAATTAGAGATTAGAGGTTGGTGATTAGAAAAGAGTAACTCTTGATTTGCACCTCAAGGCATATTTCAATAACCGCACTTAAATCTTACATGGCCTCAAAAATAGTTTTACAGGCGGCGCGGCAACGTTTAAACATCTGGCAGGAAACAACATAAAACACATCCTCATCAATTTCAACATCAACGAGAACGTGCTGCCTTTTACTCATGATGCTATCGCAAAAGGAACAACGTGAATACTATCGGATTTCTTTTCAGCAACCCATAGATCATAGCCTTGCTGCATATTCATCCATAACTGAGGTGTTGTATTTAATGCCTTTGATAAACGTATCGCCATTTCGGCGCTTACACCCATATGGCCATTAACCAATTGCGATAACGTTTTACGTGCAACCCCTAATTTCATCGCTGCTTCTGTGATAGAAATTTCCATGCTATCCAGGTAAAGCCCTTTTAATACTGCCCCGGGATGTACCGGCGCCATACCTCTCTTTATCATATCGTATTTTTAGTGGTAATCAATATAATCCACATCAAAAGCATTTTCATTTTCAAACCGGAAAATTATCCTGTAATTCCCGTTAACTTTTACTGACCAAAATCCAGCCAAATCGCCTTTAAGCGGATGAAGACCTGCACCGGGAAAATTCATATCCTCTACCCTTATTGCGCTATCAAGTAAAGTTAAAATCATCTTGATTTTCATGATTTGGACAGCAGGTAATTTAGATATGTCGTCTCTTTCCCATAACAACCTCAAACCTTTGTGCTGAATGCTTTCAATCATTAATACAAATGTAACGCATTACGTAACACGTGTCAAACAATAAAGCGATTTTTACCAAAACAAAGAAGCCCCACTCAAGAGAGCGGGGCTGTTCCTTAATAATTAGATTTATTTGGATTTAAAATTATTCGCCTTTTTCTGCGTTTTCTTCGTGCTCTGCAGATGCTGTTGGCGCTTCAGGAGCTTCAGCAGCTGGTGCTTCTTCAACTGCAGGAGCAACTTCAACAACTTCTTCGGCAACCGGTGCAGCTTCTTCTTTAGTTGCAGGTGCAGCAGTTTTTGCTTTAGCAGCACCACCACGGCGGCGTGTTGATTTTTTCTCTGTTTTAGCAGTATCAGTACCGTAAACGGTGTTGTAATCTACCAGTTCAATCATGGCCATTTCGGCGTTGTCGCCTAAACGGTTTTCCATTTTAATGATCCGGGTATAACCGCCTGGGCGGGTTGCTACTTTTTCAGCAATTTCGCGGAACAATATGGTAACAGCGTCTTTATCCTGTAAATAGCTGAATACTGTACGGCGTGAGTGCGTAGTATCATTTTTTGATTTGGTGATGATCGGCTCTACATATATGCGTAATGCTTTAGCTTTTGCTAATGTAGTAGTGATGCGCTTATGTAAGATAAGCGAGGTAGCCATGTTACCAAGCATCGCTTTGCGGTGACTGTTGGTGCGGCCTAAGTGGTTAACTTTTTTTCCGTGTCTCATTGTTTTGTTATGTTTTCACGTGCATACCGTTGGGCGGCTATTTGTCAAGCCCGCGGAATTATGCCTATGTTAGTGATCAGAGGTTGGTGATTAGAGATTAGTTTCTATCTGCCAACCCTTATAAAATAAATTAGCGATTAAAGTTTTGAGAATCTATTCTCTTATCTCTAATCGCTAATCTCTAAATTACTCTTCGTCCAGTTTAAATTTCGAAAGGTTCATGCCGAATGACAAGCCTTTTGATTTAACCAGGTCCTGAATTTCTGTTAATGATTTTTTACCAAAGTTCCTGAACTTAAGCATATCTGCTACGTCGTATGAAACCAAATCGGCCAGGCTGCGGATATCAGCAGCTTTAAGGCAGTTTAGTGCACGAACAGAAAGATCAAGATCAACCAGTTCGGTTTTCAGAATCTTGCGCATGTGCAGGATCTCTTCGTCAACTTCTTTGGTTTCTTCCTTAGCCTGTGCTTCAAGCATCATGTTTTCATCGCTGAACAGCATAAAGTGCTGAATCAGGATCTTAGCAGCTTCTTTCAGCGCATCTTCAGGATGGATCGAGCCATCGGTAGCAATATCAAGTACTAATTTTTCATAGTCTGTTTTTTGTTCTACACGATAGTTTTCGATGGTATATTTTACGTTCTTGATGGGCGTATAAATAGAATCGATAGCGATCACACCTACATTGGCATCAGGATTTTTATTTTCTTCGCTGGGTACATAACCACGGCCCTTGTTTACAGTAAGCTCAATTTCAAGCGTTACTGACGAATCCATGTTACAGATAACCAAATCAGGATTTAAAACTGTAAAGTTGTTTGAGAACTTTGTGATATCACCGGCTTTAAACGCATCCTGGTTATTGATGATCACAAATATCTTTTCGCTCTCACCTGTTTCCCCTGATTTTTTAAACCTAACCTGTTTAAGGTTAAGGATGATCTCGGTAACGTCTTCAACAACTCCTTTTATGGTTGAAAACTCATGCATCACTCCCGAAAAACGAACTGAAGTGATCGCAAAACCTTCAAGTGATGAAAGTAATATACGACGGAGAGCATTACCAATGGTTATACCGAAGCCTGGTTCTAAGGGACGAAACTCAAACGTACCCTCAAAATCAGTCGATTTCTGCATGATAACCTTGTCTGGTTTTTGAAATGCTAAAATTGCCATTTATATCCTTTATTTATTGTTTACTTGATAATAGATTTGAGATGTGAGATATGAGAAGTGAGATTTTTATCTCCTTATATCATAAACTGTATCTGAAATCCCTTTTTTCTTTTTTTATTAAAATGAGATATGAGATTTTGATGTCTGTCTCAAATCTCATATCTAAAATCTCAAATCTTATTTTGAGTACAACTCGACGATCAGGTTTTCCTTGATGTTTTCAGGAATCTCATCGCGATTTGGATAGTTGAGGAATTTGCCTGTTAAATTGGCAGCATCCCACTCAAGCCAGCTATGTTTGTTGATCTTTCTGCCGGCAACTGAATGCGTAATAGCTTCAAGTGTTTTTGATTTTTCGCGAACCGCGATCACATCACCTGCTCTTAAAGTATATGATGCAATGTTTACTACCTCGCCGTTTACAGTAATGTGCTTGTGGCCAACTAACTGGCGGGCACCTGAACGGGTTGGGGCGATACCTAAACGGTAAACTGCATTATCCAAGCGGGCTTCTAATAATTTAAGCAAGTTTTCGCCGGTGATACCTTCTCTTGCAGAAGCGCGGTGAAATAAGTTTTCGAACTGACGTTCCAATACACCGTAAGTGTATTTAACTTTTTGTTTTTCCATCAACTGGGTTGAATACTCGGATTGTTTCCCTCTTCTTTTGGAAACACCGTGCATTCCCGGTGGATAATTTTTTCTTTCCAGCGCTTTATCCGGACCGAAGATCGGTTCGCGGAAACGGCGCGCAATTTTTGATTTTGGACCTGTATATCTAGCCATTGTTTGTGGTTTTTAAAGTATCAAGCAGCCCGCAGCTGCCGAATCTTAGCTTTAAAAAAAATTGTTAATTAAACTCTTCTTCTTTTTGACGGACGGCAACCATTGTGCGGAAGCGGGGTGATGTCCTTTATGGTAGTTACCTCGATACCTGCAGTTTGCAGTGTACGGATAGCCGATTCGCGGCCTGCGCCGGGACCTTTTACAAATACTTCTACCTTGCGTAAACCTAAGTCATAAGCAACTTTACCGCAATCGGCAGCAGCCTGACCGGCAGCATAAGGTGTGTTCTTTTTTGAACCTTTGAAACCCATTTTACCTGCAGACGACCATGAAATAGCCTGGCCGCTTTTGTTGGTTAGGGTTAAAATGATGTTGTTAAAGGTAGCGTTGATGTGTGCTTCGCCAACCGGCTCAACAATTACAATACGCTTTTTGGTAACTTTTTTGGTCTTAGCCATTTTTTTAATTATTGAATTAATGAATTATTGAGTTAGTGAATAACCCGGACCCATTAATATTTGTTACTTCATTTATTCCTGGCAACCTTCAGGGTTGCCAATCGGTTTCTATTTATTCAGCAAATGGTAAAACATTAACTAATCGCTAGTCTCTGTTCTCTAATTACTATTTCGTAGCCTTTTTCTTGTTAGCAACAGTCTTACGTTTTCCTTTACGGGTACGTGAGTTGTTTTTGGTACGCTGACCACGTAAAGGCAATCCTTTACGGTGACGGGTACCGCGATAGCAACCGATATCCATTAAACGTTTGATGTTAAGCTGAACTTCTGAACGCAATGAGCCTTCAACCTTGATCTGATCGTTGATTATACCGCGGATAGCGTTTAATTGCTCATCATTCCAATCCTGAACCTTGGTATTGAAATCAATACCGGCTTCAGTTAAAATCCGCTGCGCTGTTGAGCGGCCGATACCGTAAATGTAGGTCAGGCCTATCTCGCCTCTTTTATTCTTTGGTAAATCAATACCTGAAATCCTTGCCATATTTTTTGTTTGTATTTTTAGATAGTAACCGAACGGCGGGCCACCGTTGTACGGATTACTACAATTCTTTTAATTATCCCTGACGTTGTTTATACTTAGGGTTCTTCTTGTTAATAACATAAAGTTTCCCTTTACGGCGGATGATCTTGCAATCAACACTGCGTTTTTTAATGGATGCTCTAACTTTCATCGCGTTTTTATTTATATCTATAGGTTATTCTACCCTTTGTTAAATCATATGGACTCATTTCAAGTTTCACCCTGTCGCCAGGAAGAATTTTAATGTAGTGCATACGCATTTTGCCTGAAATATGCGCAATAATTTCGTGTCCATTCTCCAACTCTACCCTAAACATCGCGTTTGATAATGCTTCTTTAATCGTACCGTCTTGTTCAATTGAGGCTTGTTTGGCCATATTTTACTGATTATTACTCTATTATCCGCCTTAAAAGCGGGATGCAAAATTAATAAAAATTTATTAACTTTTATTTTTTTCTTTTAAAACATTATCTACATATGAAAATGTAGAAAGTATTTCGGGTTTCCCCTTTTTTACTGCCACTGTATGCTCGTAATGAGCAGAAGGTTTTCCGTCAGCAGTTGACACTGTCCAGCCATCGTCCCAAAACTTCACCCTGGCTTTACCGGCGTTGATCATGGGTTCAATGGCTATCACCATTCCTTCTTCCAGCTTAATACCTGAACCGCGTTTACCATAATTTGGCACTTCGGGTTTTTCATGCAAAGCTAGTCCAACGCCATGGCCTACCAGCTCCTTCACCACACCGAAACCATTCTTCTCAGCATGTTCCTGAACGGCATAGCCTATATCACCGATGCGCATGCCTGTTACAGCTTTTGCAACCCCCAGGTCAAGGCATTCCATGGTAACCCTCATCAGCTTCTTTACAGTATCGCTTACTTCGCCTATGGCAAATGTATATGCCGAGTCGCCGATATATTTATTCAGGATAGCGCCACAATCAACTGACACCAGGTCGCCGTCTACGAGCTCCCTGTTACCGGGAAAGCCGTGAACTACCTGGTCGTTCATTGAGATACACAATGAATAAGGGAAGCCATGATAATTTAAAAAAGCAGGAACCCCGCCGTTATCGCGGATAAAGGTTTCTGCTAATTTATTTAATTCAATGGTTTTTACACCGGGACCAATCACTTTAGCAATTTCTCCAAGTGTTTTGGAAACAAGTAAAGAACTTTCTCTTATGAGTTCTATCTCTTCGACAGACTTATAATTGATCTTTGACATGTTATAATTTTAGATAACCGGCTGACTTGTTCCACTTGCCGGAACGGATGTACGCCCTTTGATCCTGCCGGTCTTCATTAACCCGTCGTAATGACGCATTAACAAATGACTTTCAATTTGCTGTAAGGTATCTAACACAACACCCACAAGAATGATCAATGAGGTACCACCGAAGAACCTTGCAAATGCGCTGTTAACATGTAACAAACTGGCCAATGCAGGGAAAACGGCTATGATGGCAAGGAAAATAGAACCAGGTAATGTAATTCTTGAGATAACCCCGTCAATAAAATCAGCGGTAGCTTTACCCGGTTTGATACCAGGGATAAATCCACCATTCTTTTTCATATCCTCGGCCATCTGGTTAGGGTTTACAGTAATCGCTGTATAGAAGTAAGTGAATACAATGATCAGCACCGCAAACAATAAATTATGCCCCCATGCTGTATAGTCAGACAGTGACATCAATATCGGGTTAGACGCCGCCTTTGGAAAAAACTGCGTCACCGTAGCCGGAATAAACATTAATGCCTGGGCAAAAATGATCGGCATTACACCGGCTGCATTTACTTTTAAAGGGATATACTGCCTTACACCACCGTATTGTTTGTTACCAACAATACGCTTGGCATATTGAACCGCAACTTTACGGGTACCCTGAACGATCAGTATTGTGAACATTACCACACCTATCAGCGCAACAATTTCAACGATGAAAGTTACCAGGCCGCCGGCACCTGCATTACGCGACTGGAATTCCGATAAAAATGCACCTGGTAAAGCTGATATAATACCCACCATGATGATGAGCGAAATACCGTTTCCAATACCTTTATCTGTAATTTTCTCACCCAGCCACATGATAAACATAGTACCTGCCGTAAGCACGAACATATTTAAAACAGTAAAATAAGGATTTGCAATTTCCATCTGGTCGGCAGTGATCTGCGATTTCAGGTAAGCCGCTGCCTGCAATGCCGTGATCCCGATAGTTAAATATCGGGTCCACTGGTTTAGTTTATTACGGCCGCTTTCGCCTTCTTTTTGAAGTTTAGCGAAGTAAGGTACTGCTATACCCAATAATTGCACCACAATTGAAGCAGATATATAAGGCATTACCCCCAATGCGAAAATGGATGCATGTGAAAATGATCCGCCGGAAAACATATTCAGTAATCCTGCAATTCCTTCGGCACCTTTACCACTCACCGATGCAGGGCTAACGCCCGGCAATACTATGAATGAACCCGCACGATATATTAAAAGAAATAAGAGTGTGTTTGTAATACGCACTCTTAAATCATCGATTTTCCAGATATTGGATAATGTGGTGAAAAATTTCTTCATCGAAAATTATAGCTTTACTATGGTACCACCTGCTGCTTCAATCGCTTTTTGCGCTGTTGCAGTAAACGCGTGTGCTTTAACTTCTAACTTGGCTTTCAATTCGCCGCGGCCAAGGATCTTAACCACATCGCTTCTTGAAACCAGTCCGTGTTCTTTCAGTGTGTCAAAATCAACTGATGATAATGAATATTTTTCAGTTAATGCTTGCAATACGTCAAGGTTAACACCTGTGTATTCAACACGGTTAGGGTTTTTAAATCCTACCTTAGGTACACGGCGCTGTAAAGGCATCTGGCCACCTTCGAAACCAACTTTTGTGCTGGTACCTGAACGTGAACCTGCACCTTTATGGCCACGGGTTGATGTTCCGCCACGGCCTGAACCTGTACCACGGCCAATCCTTTTTCTATTTTTTGTAGAACCTTTTGCAGGTTTTAGATTACTTAAATTCATGATATTAAATATTTTCTACCGCTACCAGGTGATTAACTTTTTTAACCATACCAATAATAGCCGCAGTAGCTTCAACTTCTACACTGTGGTTGATCCTTTTTAAACCAAGGGCTTCAACTGTCTTTTTTTGGCGCTCACTTCTATCGATCACGCTTTTAATCTGAGTTATTTTGATTTTTGCCATGACTGATTATCCGTTAAATACTTTACCTAAACTAACGCCGCGTTGCTGGGCTACAGTATACGCATCACGCAATTGTGATAATGCCGATACGGTTGCTTTAACCACGTTGTGCGGGTTTGATGAACCTTTTGATTTTGCCAATACGTTGTGGATCCCTGCAGACTCCAATACGGCACGCATTGCACCACCTGCAATTACACCGGTACCATTAGCAGCTGGTTTAATGAAAACAAAACCACCTGAAAATTTACCAATTTGTTCGTGAGGTACAGTACCGTTAATGATAGGAACTTTTACCAGGTTCTTTTTGGCATCATCTATACCTTTAGCAATTGCTTCGGTAACTTCTTTTGCCTTACCTAAACCATAACCAACTACACCGTTTTCATCTCCTACCACAACAATGGCACTGAAGCTGAAAGTACGGCCGCCTTTAGTTACTTTGGCAACGCGTTGTATGCTAACCAAACGATCTTTTAATTCGATCTCGCTGGTTTTTACTCTTTTTATGTTGATTGTTGACATCTTTCTTTCCGATTAAAAGTTTAAACCACCTTCACGTGCACCATCAGCCAGTGATTTAATACGGCCATGGTATAAATAACCATTCCTGTCAAAAACCACATCTTTAATTCCTGCGGCAACAGCTTTCTCAGCAACCAGCTTGCCTACGGCAGCTGACTGATCGATCTTTGTACCCTTTTCTGCAGTGAAATCTTTTGATAATGATGAGGCCGACACTAATGTCTTGCCGCTAACATCGTCAATGATCTGCGCGTAAATACCTTTATTGCTTCTGTACACGGACAGACGCGGACGTGCTGAAGAACCGGAAATACGTTTTCTGATTCCCTTTTTTATTCTGTCTCTTCTTGATAACTTAGCTCCCATGACGATTATTTTTTAGATGCTGATTTACCTGCTTTTCTTCTCAATACTTCGCCAACAAACTTGATACCCTTGCCTTTGTATGGTTCAGGAGCACGTAACGAGCGTATTTTTGCCGCTACCTGGCCTATCAGTTGTTTATCAATTGACTCTAGAATAATGGTTGGGTTTTTACCCTTTTCAGCAGTTGTTGTAACTTTTATTTCTGTTGGTAATTCAAATACATAGTGGTGAGAGTATCCCAGCACTAAGTCTAATGTATTACCGGTATTGGTTGCACGATAACCTACACCTACTAATTCCTGCTCTAATTTATAACCGGTGGTTACACCAACTACCATGTTATTGATTAAAGCACGGTATAAGCCGTGTAATGCTTTATGACGTTTTTGATCAGAAGGGCGTTTTACAACCAGTTGTCCTTCTTCCACCTCAACAGTGATATCACTGTCAACGGCTTGATGCAACTCGCCTTTAGGGCCTTTTACAGTAACAACATTATCTGCTGATATACTGAAAGTAACTCCCTGGGGCAGCGCAATCGGTGATTTTCCTACTCTTGACATTGCTTAATTTCCTCCTATTAATATACGTAGCATAAAACTTCGCCACCAACATTCTGTGTACGGGCTTCTTTATCGGTCATTACACCTTTAGAAGTTGACAGGATGGCGATACCTAAACCATTTAATACTCTTGGCATATTGTCCATGCCTGCGTATTTCCTCAAACCTGGTTTACTGATGCGCGAAATGCTGCGGATAGCAGAAATTTTTGTTATCGGGTGGTATTTCAAAGCTACCTTAATAGTACCCTGAGGACCGTTGTCTTCAAACTTAAAATTGGCAATGTAACCTTTGTCGAAAAGCACTTTCGTGATTTCCTTTTTCAGATTTGATGCAGGAATTTCAACAACCCTATGGTTGGCCTTAATAGCATTCCTTACTCTTGTAAGATAATCTGCGATTGGATCTGTATTCATTTTATTGTTTTATGATAGTGGTTTCCTTTATTTCCGGACCTGCTATCGGTTAGTATTTGAGTCTTGAGTCCTAAGTCCAAAGTCTTAAGTCGACTTAGGACTCAAGACTAACGACTTTAGACTTAATTACCAGCTTGCTTTCTTTACTCCGGGGATCTTGCCGTCCAATGCCATTTCACGGAATGTAACACGTGAAATACCAAATTGACGCATATAACCACGGGGGCGGCCTGTTAATTTACACCTGTTGTGTAATTTTACGGGTGAAGCTGCTTTTGGTAATTTATCCAAAGCAAGGTAATCACCTGCTGCCTTAAGGGCCGCTCTTTTTTCAGCGTATTTAGCTACTAATTTAGCACGTTTCAATTCACGCGCTTTTACACCTTCTTTAGCCATTTGTAGTTGTATTTTGATTTTTAAATGGTAATCCAAATTGTTTCAACAACTCCAATGCTTCAACATCGTTTGTTGCGGAGGTTACAAAGGTAATATCCATACCCTGTATCTTGTTGATCTTGTCGATATTGATCTCAGGGAAAATGATCTGCTCAGATATACCTAAAGTATAGTTTCCGCGGCCATCAAAACCCTTGTCATTAATACCTTTGAAGTCACGGATACGTGGCAGCGCGATAGCGATCAAACGATCAAGGAATTCATACATGGTATTATCACGTAAAGTAACACGAACACCGATTGGCATGTTTTTACGTAATTTAAAGTTTGAAATATCCTTTTTCGATTTTGAAGAAACCGCTTGCTGACCAGTGATGGTAGTAAGCTCGGCAATTGTACTTTCGATCAGTTTTTTATCAGTAGTTGCACCACCAACACCCTGGTTGATAGCGATTTTTTCAAGTTTAGGAACCTGCATTACGCTTTTATACTGAAATTTATCTTTCAGTGCAGTACGGATCTCAGTTCTATACTTTGTTTTTAATCTTGGTACGTATTCCATTACTTAATTTCCTCTCCTGATATTTTTGCCACTCTTACTAATTTACCGGCTTCGTTTCTTTTACGGCCAACGCGGGTTGGTTTGCCCGATTGAGGGTCAACCAGCATCAGGTTTGAAACGTGTATGGCAGCTTCCTGCTTAACAATACCACCATTGGGTTTTGCTGCATTTGGCTTAGTATGTTTTGATACTAAATTAGCACCTTCAACAATTATGCGGTTCTTGTCTAATATTACTTCTAATACTTTACCCTGGGCGCCTTTTGAGTCACCGGCTATAACCTTAACCAGATCACCTTTTTTGATCTTCATTTTGGCAGGTTTTATATTCTTCTTATTTTCCATGTTACAATACCTCCGGTGCTAATGATACAATTTTCATAAATTGTTTCTCACGTAATTCTCTTGCAACAGGGCCAAAGATACGTGTGCCTCTTGGCTCATCCTGGTTATTTAATAAAACTGCTGCGTTGTCGTCAAAACGAATGTATGAACCATCCTTGCGGCGGATCTCTTTTTTGGTCCTAACCACAACAGCTTTTGAAACAGTACCTTTTTTAACGTTGCCTGATGGCAGGGCGCTTTTTACGGTTACTACTATCTTATCGCCGATAGAGGCATACCTTTTCCCGGTACCACCCAACACGCGGATCACTAAAACTTCTTTAGCACCGCTGTTATCAGCTACGTTTAATCTTGATTCCTGTTGTACCATTTTATTTAGCCCTTTCTAAAATTTGAACTAGTCTCCAGTTTTTGTTTTTGCTCAGCGGGCGTGTTTCCATAATCAATACGGTATCGCCTATACCACAGGTATTTGCTTCATCATGGGCCATAAATTTGGTGGTCTTCTTTACGAATTTACCATAGATAGGGTGTTTTACTTTCCTTTCTACAGCAACAACAACAGATTTATCCATCTTATTGCTTACTACCAGGCCGGTACGAGTTTTTCTTAAATTTCTTTCCATTTTTCCCGATTCTTAAAATTATTCAGAAGCTGACGCTGATTTACGCTTTGTTATTTCAGTGGTCAAACGGGCGATATCCTTACGTACTTTTGTAATACGGCTAGGGTTTTCAATAGCAGAAACCGCGTGTGCAAATTTCAGTTTGGTAAGATTTGCTCTTTCCTCGCTGATCCTGGCAACCAATTCTTCAGTCGACAACTCCAAAATTTCTGAGTTCTTCATTTTCTTTATTGTTTGTTGTAATGTTGGAAAGTTTCAATGTTGTAATGTTTTTGTCTGTTGGCTGTATAACATTACAACCTTTCAACTTTACAACTTTTCAACTCTTCAAATTTATGCTTCTACGTAATCTCTACGTACTATAAATCTTGTTTGTACAGGCAACTTTTGTGCTGCCAAACGCAATGCTTCCTTTGCAATATCCAAAGGCACGCCTTCTGCTTCAAAAATGATCCTTCCGGGGCGTACTACCGCAACCCAGTATTCAGGAGCACCTTTACCTTTACCCATACGTACTTCTGCTGGTTTTTTGGTTACGGGTTTGTCAGGAAATATCCTGATCCAAACCTGTCCTTCACGTTTCATAAAACGTGTAACAGCAATACGTGCAGCTTCTATCTGCCGGCTGGTGATCCAGGCTGCTTCAAGTGATTTTATACCGAAAGATCCGAATGACAGTTCAGCGCCACGACTGGCGTTTCCCTTCATTCTGCCTTTTTGCATCTTTCTGAACTTCGTTCTTTTTGGCTGTAGCATTTTATTATTCTTTGAGATATGAGATTTGAGATATGAGATTTGAGATGTTACTCTACGAATCTTTATCGAAAATCTGTACCTTATTAATTATTACTTTATCTTTCTGCAAACCCTCGATGATCGATAAAATGCTTCTCACATCTCATATCTCACATCTCATATCTGCCTGACTTATCTCTTTCCTGGACCGCCCGGACGATTTCCGCCTGGACGGCTACCACCTGCGCCTGGTCCACCGGTACGGTTCGGCCCACCCGGACGGCTTCCGCCACCGCGTTGGTTAGCACCACCCGGTGCGCCTGGTCCTCTGCGATCGTTTCCACCTTTTCTGTCGCCGCTTCTGCGTTCACCGCCGCGTTCGCCGCCTCTTTCGTTACCACGACCGCCAAATGCTGCCGCTCCTTCAGGACGTCCGCCTTTGCCGCTTGCGCTGCTGGCACCGCCAATGTTTGGAGAAAGATCGCGTTTGCCGTAAACTTCGCCTTTGCAGATCCATACTTTAACACCTATTTTACCATAGGTAGTTAATGCTTCTGCCAGTGCATAGTCAATATCAGCACGGAAAGTGTGCAATGGAATTCTTCCTTCTTTATATTGTTCAGTACGTGCCATTTCCGCACCGCCTAAACGGCCCGATGTCATCACCTTAATTCCTTCAGCACCCATTCTCATGGTTGAAGCAATAGTGGTTTTCATGGCACGACGGAATGAAATACGTGCTTCTAATTGTTTTGCTATACCTTCAGCAACTAATTGTGCATCAAGTTCAGGACGTTTGATCTCAAATATGTTTATCTGAACTTCCTTTTTAGTCAATTTTTTTAATTCTTCTTTGATCTTGTCAACTTCCTGGCCGCCTTTACCGATAACGATACCCGGGCGGGCTGTGTGGATAGTTACAGTGATGCGTTTTAAGGTACGCTCAATAACGATCTTTGAAACACCACCTTTTGAGATACGTGCTGAAAGATATTTACGGATCTTTTCGTCTTCAACTAATTTGTCGGCATAATGATTGCCACCGAACCAATTAGAATCCCAACCTCTGATGATTCCTAACCTGTTACCTATTGGATGTGCTTTCTGTCCCATTTCAAATTAATTGTTAACGTTTTTACTATCTACAACCAGGTGTACATGGTTTGAGCGTTTGCGGATACGGTATCCCCTTCCCTGCGGAGCGGGACGCAGCCTTTTTAACTGGCGGCCGCCGCCTACTGAAACCTCTTTTACAAACAGGTTGCTATCTTCAACACGTTTGTCTTCGTTTTTTGCTTCCCAGTTTTTGATGGCTGATAACAAAAGCTTTTCAACACGAATTGCAGCTTCTTTATTTGTGAATTTGAGGATGTATAACGCTTTCTCAACGTTTACACCACGGATCAGGTCAACCACCAAACGCATTTTACGGGGTGAGGTTGGGCAGTTCTGTAATTTTGCGATTGAAGCGCCGCCTTGCTGAGCTTTTTCCTCTTCTTTGCGTTGCCTGATCAATACAGACTTTTTAATTTTTGTTCTTGCTTCTTCCATTGCCTGTTATTTTTTCTTTTCAGCGTGACCGCGGAATGTACGGGTTGGTGCAAACTCTCCCAGCTTGTGTCCAACCATGTTTTCTGTTACGTACACAGGGATAAATTTATTACCGTTGTGTACCGCGAATGTATGACCAACGAAATCCGGAGAGATCATGGAACGACGAGACCATGTTTTTACAACCGACTTCTTGTTTGAATCATTCAGAACCGTAACTTTTCTGTCTAAGTTATGGTCGATGTAAGGTCCTTTTTTAATTGAACGAGCCATTATTTTTTCCTTCTTTCAATGATATAACGATCCGATGTTTTCTTTTTGTCACGAGTTTTAAAGCCTTTGGCTAATAAACCTTTGCGTGAACGTGGATGACCACCTGAGGCCCTTCCCTCACCACCACCCATAGGGTGATCTACCGGGTTCATGGCTACACCACGAACTCTTGGCCTGCGGCCTAACCAGCGCTTGCGGCCGGCTTTACCTAATACGGCGTTAGCTTTCTCGCCATTTGAAACGGTACCGATAGTTGCCAAACAAGTTGCCAGTATCATACGTGTTTCGCCTGAAGGCAATTTGATGATGGCATATTTACCATCACGTGCCGAAAGCTGGGCATAAGTACCTGCACTGCGTGCTATGGTACCACCCTGGCCGGGGTTAAGTTCAATATTGTGGATGATAGAACCAAGCGGGATGCTCTTCAACGGCAATGTATTACCTACTTCGGGTGCTACGCTGTCGCCTGACAGAACAGTCATACCAACGGTAAGTCCTGCAGGGGCTATCATATATCTTTTTTCGCCATCGGCAAAGTGCAATAATGCTATACGTGCCGAACGGTTAGGATCATACTCGATAGTTGCAACTTTCGCTGGGATATCAAATTTATTACGTTTGAAATCAATTAACCTGTAAGCTTGTTTGTGGCCACCACCTAAATAGCGCATGGTCATTTTACCGCTGTTGTTACGTCCGCCCGATCGTGTGTTTACCGAAACTACCAATGTTTTTTCAGGAACATTAGTTGTGATATCAGCTGTACTGGTATCAATCCGGAAGCGTGTACCGGGTGTAACCGGTTTAAATCTTTTAACTGCCATCTCTTTATTTATATGCCGCTATAAAAATCAATTACTTCTCCGTCTTTCAACGTAATGATCGCTTTTTTGTAAGTAGCTGCGCGTCCTGAAACGGCACCGGCCTTAGTATTGCGGGTCTTTAGTTTACCAACGTATTTCATGGTGTTTACCGCTTTAACGTTTACACCATACATCGCCTCAATGGCTCCTTTAATCTGAATCTTGTTGGCCCTGTGGTCAACTTTGAAAGCATAACGATTAAGCTTCTCGGTTAAGCGGGTTACTTTTTCAGTAAGTAAGGGTTTCTTTAAAATTTCCATATTTACTTAGCTAATGCTTCCTCCAAAGTTTTAAGAGCACCTGTAGTTAATATCAGCTTGCCAGCGTTTAACACATCATAGGTGTTTAACTGGTCGGCTAAAATAACCTTGGTTTTTTTCAGGTTTCTGCTTGATAAATACACATTGTTATTTGCAGCGCCTAATACTAAAAGTGTTCTTACGTCACCTGCATTTAAGTCGGTGGTAAACTGTACATAGCTTTTAGTTTTTACAGTATCGAAAGTAAAATCTTCTACTACTACTATGCTGCTATCTTTTGCTTTATAGGATAAAGCTGATTTACGGGCAAGTACTTTTAGTTTTTTATTTAACTTGAAGCTGTAATCGCGTGGTTGCGGACCGAATACACGGCCACCACCATTAAACAACGGTGATTTTACGCTACCGGCACGGGCACCGCCTGTACCTTTTTGCTTATATAATTTACGGGTTGAACCTGCAATTTCGTTACGCTGTTTTGATTTGTGCGTTCCCTGGCGCTGGTTAGCGAGGAATTGCTTTACATCCAAATAGATAGCGTGATCGTTTGGTTCGATTCCGAATACGGACTCAGAAAGTTGCACCTTGGCACCTGTTTCTTTACCTGATACATTTACTACGTTAACTTCCATCTTATTTATCCACTATTACGAATGAACCCTTAGCTCCCGGGATGGAACCTTTAACTACCAATAGGTTTTGCTCAGCAAATACCTTAACTACCTGTAAGTTTTGTACCTTAACACGTTCGTTACCCATTTGGCCGGCCATACGCATACCTTTAAATACGCGGGAAGGCCATGAAGATGCACCCATTGAACCCGGAGCACGTAAACGATTGTGTTGTCCGTGAGTTTGCATACCCACACCACCGAAACCATGACGTTTTACAACACCCTGGAAACCTTTACCTTTTGAAGTACCCACCACATCAACAAAATCGCCGATCTCAAAAATCCCAACGGTGATGGTATCACCTAAGCTTTTTTGATCTTCGAAAGTTTTGAATTCAACCAGACGACGTTTTGGCGTTGTACCGGCTTTGGCGAAATGGCCTTTTAAGGGAGAAGTAGTGTGCTTGTCTTTTGCCTCACCATATGCAAGCTGTACAGCTGCATATCCGTCTGTTTCAACAGACCTGATCTGGGTTACCACGCAAGGGCCAGCTTCGATTACAGTACAGGGGATGTTTTTCCCTGTCTCGTCGAAAATGCTGGTCATTCCTACTTTTTTACCAATTATTCCTGACATTTTATTTATTTTTTTGTGCTCATCGAAGCAGTAGGGCCACGTTCAAAGCATATTATCCCCCGTTAAGGGACGGCAAAGATAGGGATTATAAATTAAATGCCAAATAGTGAGTGCATTATTTTTTATAATTATTTTGAGGGGTGATTTTGAAGGGAGGGGCTTAGCTAAAAAAATGTTTAAACGGCTAAATCATAGCGAAATCGATGTGACTATGGTCGTTTATTATTTCAACCAATACGCCTGTCAAATCGGCTCCGGGACCCGATTTGCTTTTTTTAAAGTTCCGCCAGATAATTTTGATCTCCTCATTGTATTCAAAAACGCCGAAACCGCCACATAAAAGATCGTTAAAAGCACTTAAATTATGGCCGGTTTTCCAGGTAAGGTCTTTCGTTAAGATTTTATCAATCCCGGTGTAGAATGACTCTAAATCAGAGAAGTTATTTCCATTGATAATAATAGTTTTCAATATGCCTTTTATTTTCTTGGCCGTCTTTATTTTACGATTTCAAACATGTGAACGATTATTTAAATCAACCTTCATTTAAAATACCTCTTCGTATGAAGTACCCGGTAAATAATAATCTTACCGCTGGTTTCTTTATAATGAATTCCATAGGGGAAGCGATACAGCGGTGCTATTCTTATTTCTCTATATCTTACCTGGAATAATGTAGGCTCACCTTCAATAAAGTGCATCGTTTCAAAAAACTCATTAAAGAAGTTATCCGTAATGGAAGGCGATATGTTATTATAATAATCCTGGATATCTTCTAAATCCTGTTCAGCTTCAATCCGGAATATCGACTCAAAGTTCAATTGGATTGAAACCTGTCTTTAATATGGTTAAATGATACATATTCAGCTTTTCCGGTATCATCCTGGTCGAGCATATCATCTATCATTTTTTTGTATTCATCAGTTAACTCCAAATTTAAATGATGCTGATGCAGCAAATCCTCATACTCATTGATGGGAATAATTGCAGCGGTTTTTACACCTTTATTGTTTGTTATAAATTGAGTTGTCATTATTCAAATTTAGGAAATAATTTATTAATACTGCTTTAAAGCTCATTCAGTATTGGTCAATAGATTTAGCCTGAACTTTGCCTTCCTGGTGTAACTTACCCACTTTACCGATTCTTCAAGATCATCCAATATTTGTTTTTCTTTGCCGCTTTGCAGTGCTTCTTACCTGTCTCAGATGCAACTACTTTACCGCCCAACTGTTCAATCAAGTCAGACAATGTTTTTTCAACCTTTTCCGGAATTTCGATAGTGAGCGTTGTCTTATAACAAATTTATAGCAATTATTTCTTATAACAAGCCGTCGATTTAATCCCCTCTCGCGCGAGAATGCCGCGCAGGCTAAAGAGGAGGCGTTCTCATATCTTTGTAAAGATAATCAAACAGGGCTAACGGCAGTACTTTGACTGGGCGTTAAAAATACCAATAATGGATATTGAGCACGAGGATAACCTGCCATTAGTTTTCTTTTTACCAAGCCTGGACAGTACTTAAGGATAGTACATTGCGTATTAATCCTGTATGAAACATGAGTAAAGGCAGTATAAAAAGATCCTGTATTTGTACACCTTAATTGTAAAATCTTATGTTAAAGTATTCACTTGGCATGGATGCATCTATGAAAGATATTCATGTCTGCCTTTCGGTAATCGACTCAAGGCAACAGGTAAAAGTAAAAGCCAGCAGTAAATTTGCTAACGACATGCAGGGGTTTAAAGACCTGCTTGTATGGCTATCCCGTCACAAAAAGGAATCAGACATTCCTTTAGTTAACGTGATTGAAGCTACCGGTGTATATTACGAAGCATGTGCCTTGTTTTTGTTTAAGGCCGGATTTGACGTTGCCGTTGTATTACCAAACAAAGCCAAAAAGTATTTACAGGCACTGGGGCTTAGATCGAAGAATGATAAAATAGATGCAGCAGGACTTGCCCGTATGGGTGCTGAGCAATGCCTGGAATTGTGGCAGCCCATGGATGAGTTCTTTTATACACTTAGGGCAATGACCCGTCATCATCAAAGTCTTCAGGAACTCAAAACCAATATCAATAATCAGCTTCATGCCGATGAGCATAGTATTTACAGCACTAAAGCCGTAATCAAACAGCTTAAAAAACTGATTGCTACAATTGAAAAGCAGCTTAAAGAAACCGATCAGAGCATCCATGACCATCTTTACAGCAACGATGAGGTAGGCCAAAGAGTGGATCATATTATTGACATAAAAGGGTTAAGTTATATGACAGTGGCAGTAGTGCTTGCGGAAACAAACGGTTTTGCCTTGTTTAAATCTGCATCGCAACTGGTCAGGTATTCGGGGTATGATATAATTGAAAACCAATCCGGCGGTCATCGAGGAAAAACCAAAATATCCAAAAAAGGCAACAGCCACATCAGGCGCGCCATGTATATGCCGGCATTTAATGTGGTCCGATACGAAAAAGGAAATTTTAAAACCTTCTTTGAGCGGATACTTGCACGGCATCATCAAAAAATGAAAGCCTATGTAGCCGTACAAAGAAAATTACTGGTAATGATCTATACGTTATGGAAAAAGAATGAAGCGTTTAACCGCGATGCCAAGATCAATAAATTCGGAAATGAGGAGACGGCGCCTTCTTTCGCTTTGACCGAAGGTCAACTTAATGAAGTAGCCCCGGCATAACCAGGGCTACACAAGATAGTCATCCGTCAACGTATCAACGTATGCCTTCTTTCGCTATACAAATTTAATAGAAAAAATATCATGGAAAAAACTTGCTTTTTAAGACAGTACCTCGTGCGCCGCTGACAGGTAATGAAGCATTGCACGAGCTTTAGCTTCAAAGGCACTCCTTAAAACTTCGGAAATCTGACGGCCTGCCTGCAGTTTAAACCCAACAGTTAAATTCATAATTTAATATAAATACGTCAAACTCCATCTCGATTTTTTGCAGAAAGGAAAATAAGTTATTTATTTCGCACAAAAAAAAACCAACCTCATGTCTATCAAAACCGAACTAGGAAAACTTGAAAAAAGCGCGCTTGTAGAAATAATTTGCGACTTATATAAAAAGAATAAGGCGGTGCAGGAGTACCTCAATTTTCACATCAAACCTGACGAAGATGGTTTATTTGAAAAATACCGGGCTAAAGTTTATGAAGCTTTTTTCCCTAAGCGGGGGTTCGGCTATAATCTAAAACAAGGCAAGCAGAGCATTACTGATTTTAAGAAGCTTGGCCCATCGGCTGAATCATTGGCTGATTTGATGCTTTTTTATGTTGAAACCGGGGTAACATTTACAAATGACTTTGGCGACATGAATGAAGCTTTTTACAACAGTATGGTGAGTACATATGCCAACGCATTGAAAATTATTTATAAAGAAAGACTATTGGATGTTTTTAAAGAACGATCTATGCAGATCATTGATGATACTCAAGATATGGGTTGGGGATTTCATGACAGTCTGTCCGAAATATTTTACCAATTTTATGAATAGTAAATGATCCGGAAAGTTTACATCCCCAACCTCGTGTAAATGCAGCACAAGCCAAAAGAGGTGGCGCTTTCGCGCGCCGCTGACAGGTAATGAAGCAGTGCCACCGCTGTGAAGCGTTTTACAAAATTGGTTAAGCCCAAACTTAAAGAATTTTAGAATTAATTGATTAAATTTGAAATAAGATCATCACCATGGACACTTTAACCATACGGGTTACTAATCAAAACGCCTACAGTTTATTAAATGGACTGGAAAAGCTGCATTTGATTAAAGTTTAAAAAAAAGAAACTGCTCCGACCGAAAAGCTGTCCGATAAATTTGCAGGCAAATTAACCATAGATGCTGCAAAAAAACTACAGGATCACATTAAGCAAAGTCGCGACGAATGGGATATGTGATAGATAGTAACGCGGTCATCGATTACCTGAGCGGGCAGTTACCCAAAAGTGCGATGCCATCTATGAATGGCATCGTCAATGATAAACCCATCCCTGGTCGCTCTAGTTTTCAATCAAGTCGTGTTTATAATAAATTCCTTTTTTCATTTCATCAATAGCATATAACAAACGCTTTTTGTTTACCTTACTCTTCATCAAATATTTTGTCGCTTTATTTAATTTCTTTTTCATCACCTGATTGTTGGTGTCACTTAGCTTATTGATCCTTCAGGGGTAACATGCAAAGCACACCTTCACCCTTTCCCTGCCGGCCTGAACGCGGGCACTACATTATTAACCGGCTTTGTTGATTGCAGATAGGTGAAAATAGCTTCAATGTCGGCATCGGTTAAATTAGTGAGGTCCTGCCATGGCATTGGCGGCAGCAGGGAGCGTTCACTGTCAAGTCCTTTGTATTTACCGTGGCGCAGGGCATTTTTAAATTGATCTTCCTTCCAGCTGCCGATCCCGGTGGCATCAGATGTAATATTTGCCGCAAAAGACGTCCCCCATGGGCCGATGGCTGCAGTAAGATCGCCGGCAAATACCACCAAGCCTCTTTTTATGTCGTCCGCGCCTGCCACCGGAATCGGAGCAGTTGATGGAAAACCCGACAACATTCGTGCTGAATCAATATATGGCCCCTTCGGTCCCATTTTTTTAGGCGAATGACAATCATTGCAACCCAGCGTAGTAACCAGGTAATTGCCGCGCTTCACCAGGCTGTCTTTTGAAGGCGGTGTTGCGGCGTCAGCATTTTTAACTCCTTTGCCTGGGTCGCAGGAATTTAACGACCATGCAAAAATTGCAATAATGAAAATAGCGGCTAGTTTTTTCATGTTTTGGGCTTTAATTGTAAATAGTAAAAGGTAACCAAAAATAAAAAAAATACCGATAAACCAAATAAAATCAAATGGTTATGATATGGGCATATGTTATCGTTACCGGGGCGAAGGGTTTTCAGAAAAACAAAAAGCCGCAAAAAAACAAGGCTTTGTTGGAAAGAATATCAAATATTTTATCTTTACCTTATGAAATTATTTTGTTTTCTGCCTGTACTGCTGCTAACCTGCCAACTCAGCCATGCACAGGATACCACAAGTACAGATGCCGGGAAAACAAAAAATGATAGCAGGGTTTTTACCTCGGTTGAACAAATACCAGAATTTCCGGGCGGATACCAGGCCTTTAGTAATTACCTGGCTAAAAACCTTCAATACCCGAAAGTAGCCCGTTTAATTGGCGTTAACGGGAAGCTTTTGGTGTCTTTTACGGTAGATGAAGGTGGACATGTCATTAATGCTACGCCAAGAAATTGTGTAGGTGCGGGTTGCGAAGCTGAAGCCGTAAGACTTTTAGAAGCTTCGCCGGTTTGGCGACCGGCGATACAAAATGGCCGCCCGGTAAGAGTACAGTTTAATGTACCCATCAGTTTTTCGCTTGGCGGCGCACCAGCGACAACCTATATCGGGAATTTAAGAAATTCAAAATATGGCTTTGTGTTCAATATCAAAGGTGTTTTATATACTATTGACGAGGCGGAAAAAATACTTGGCAGGTCGTTTCCATCTGATCAGATAGAAGTTGCCGAGCCTTTTTATAATTATAATAAAGTTGAAAAATTTGAAATGCCCGATAAAAAAGAAGTTTACTTAATCATCTTAAAAAAATCATGAAATTAAAAATCACCTTCCTTTCATTATTAGCTGCCGGAGCCCTTTTCTATAGTTGTAAAACAAAAGCACCAACCGACAGCCGCCTGGGCAACGCCACCCGCGAAGACAAAAACGGCTGGATCTATATCCACCTTGCGGGTGCGCCGGCTGATATCGGTTACCAGCATGGCTACCTGGTAGCCAAAGAGATTGATACTATGATTAAAGTATTGCAATACTACCTGCCACCCAGCAGCGGCAAGGACTGGGCGTTTTACCGGGGTGCGGCACAACGCTTTATATGGAAGAAGATAGACAAAGAATACCAGGATGAAATAAAAGGTATGGTGGACGGCTTGCAGGCCAAAGGATTTAAGTATGATACGCTTGATATAGCAGCGATGAATGCTTATTACGAGTTACCAGGCTACTACGTGCCGATGTTGATGGAAAAGGAAAAACCGGGCAGTGGCGATAACCGGGCCCCGGGTAATTGCAGTGCCTTTATTGCCACAGGCAGCTATACCAAAGATCATAAAATTGTGATTGCCCATAATAACTGGACGGATTACATCGTGGGCGAACGCTGGAATGTGATTGCTGATATAAAACCTGCAAAGGGCAATGAGTTTTTGATGGACACCGGCCCCGGCTTTATCCATAGCGGGGATGATTTTCTGATCACCAAAAGCGGAATTTTGATCACCGAAACCACCATTACACAGTTTAAAGGCTACGACACCACCAAAACACCTGAATTTGTGCGTGCCCGCCGTGCGGCCCAATACAGTAACAGCATTGATGATGCGGTGAAGATTATGACCACGGATAACAACGGCGGTTATGCCAACGACTGGCTGATTGGTGATACTAAAACCAACGAAGTGGCCAAACTGGAACTGGGTTTAAGAGACTTTAAGCTCTGGCGCTCAAAGGATACCGCTTTTATCGGCACCAACTTCGCCAGCGACCCTAAACTGATCAAAGAGGAAACTACTTTTGATGTGAATGACAAAACGACCTCGCCAAATGCCCGCAAGAAGCGGATGGAACAATTGGTGCATGTGCAATATAAAGGCAAACTGGATGACTCCACAGGGAAAGCCATTGAAGGCGATCACTTTGATGCGCTTAATAATAAATCGGCCTATGATCGCTGCGTAATTGACGGGCATGTGGACCAGGACCCGCTGGGGTGTAAAGAATTTCATGAAGGGCCATTTTTCCCGATGGGCGCTGTGCAGGGTAAAGTAACCACGGCAGCACTGGCGGGTAAAATGCAGTTCTGGGCGCACATGGGCCATCCGGGCGGAGACGACTTTTTAGCCGCACCGTTTTTAAAAGCCCATCCCGAATATGCGAAGACCCAAAGCAAATACCTTAGGGATATGAAAGCTTATCCCTGGACACTGTTTTCGGCATCGAATTAATATCTGAACCGGGATTAAGCAAATTTTTAATCACAGGTTACACGGATTTTACTTAATTTAAATCCGTGTAACCTGTGTAATCAATCAAAAAATCTGTGATCCTATTCCATCATCAGCCTTCTGATCAGTTCAGCACTTTGCTTATTTCCTTCTTCCAGCCTTCCTTTAAAAAAGGCCTGCACATCATTAAAGTGCTTTTTGTAGCCTTCCATATCGCCATAGCCAATGATGGACGACCATTCCCTTACCGCTGAATGAAACTCCAGGTCGTCGCCGCGGATGGTTTTATCGTAAACGGCAGTAAGGATAGATTCTTCCAGTAACTCCTCATTTTTAAACAAGTATTCGGCAATACCCAGGCGCAGGCGGAATGGCGGCGTCTGGCAGATCAGGTTATCATAGGGATTTACGCCGAGGTGGTACCAGGCATCAACCATACTTAAAATGCTTAAATGCGAGTTTGGTTTTTGATGTTCCGGCTTCTGGCCCAGGGCAAACTCCCTCATTACAGTATCATTCAGCATGATCGGTTTGCGGCTTTCGTGGAAAACAAAATCGCGTGCACGGTAAAGCCTCTGGCGAAAAGCCTCTTCCTCCTCTTTGATCATCAGCTTAAATAATTCCGACTCGGACACCGCATAACGCTTCACCTGTTGCCGGGCATAAGGGTTCATGATAGCCAAGCCGCCATAAACGTGTGCTTTATAGCTGAAGATCCGCAGGGTGGTGAGGATCTTTACATTATCGATACCGCCCACATAGGAGGCATTTTCCCATGGGAAAAACCCAGCCTCTTTCCAGGCGGTACCCATGCTCTCAAAACCTACGTGGGTTACGGCCTGGGTATCGGCCACTATTTTATCGTGATCGTGGTAATTGGCTATTTCCACAATATCCGTTTCGAGGGCGGTAAACAGGTCGAGCATGCGCTGATAGGCTTCTGCATCAGCCCTGTGGTTGATCAGGATCAGTTTTTGCCCCTTAGGCGCAAAACCTGGCCCATGCATGGCATGAAAGGTAACGATCTGTGCATCGGCGGGCAGGTATTTTTCAAAGGTCTCGATCTCCGGCGTTTTAACCGAAGTTTGGCCGGCCACGATGGCGCCGTATTTAGTCGCGGGGCCGCATTCGGCAACCACCCTTGCCAGGCTTTCGGCTTCAACGGAGTAGATGATCAGGTCGGAAGTACGGGAAACATCTTTCCCGCTATCCACAATGTGTATACCAAAAGGGTTAAGTTCATCTTCCAGCTTTTGCCTGTTGCCGGGCAGGTCACAGCCGCAAACCTGGTAACCGGCCGTTGCAAATGCTTTCGCATACAAACGTCCCATATCTCCCAGGCCAATCATGCCTATATTCATGGTGCTAAGATAGCGGAAAGTCCGGAAAGTCGGTAAAGTCCGAAAGTCCGGAAAGTAAGAAAGAAAAAAATAGATGATTGGGCTGTAATACTAAAAATCTCCCGGACTTCCGGACTTTACCGACTTTCCGACTAAAAAAATATCACACTTCTCACTTCTAAATGTTAATTTTACTTTATAAACACGTTTTTATGTTGAGGATAAAATTGATTGCGCTTGTTATTTGCTTCTTATCCGCCGCGGGTTTTGCCCAGGATACGGTAAAGAAGTCTCATAACGCAAAGCCGCACCATATTTATAAGTATACCGGCGCCGCATATCACCGGTATAAAATTGATTCAGCTGCCAAAGCTGCACAGCAGAAGGCAGCAGTTCGGCCGCCGGCTATTCAACAGGCCGCGGTAAATAAAGACACCGTAAAGAAGGATACCACAGCGCCGGCCCCGGCACCTGCAAACAATAGCCTTAACAGCCAGTACCAGTATCTTTTATCCAAAGTATACCATTACCAGCAGCCGCTGATCTCCGCACTTTGGAAAAACGCTTCGGATACGTTGAACATAAACCGCGCAAGGTTGAATACTGCGTTGAAGAAGCTGAGCATACAAAGTAAAACCATCGACAGTTTAAATACCCAAATCAACGCCAAAGACGCAGAGATAAACAAAGTGGACGGAATCGAAATCTTCGGGTTGCTGTTCTCAAAAACCGCTTATAACCTCATTGTTTGGGGCCTGGTAATTCTTTTTGGTGTGATTGCCCTGGTGGTGATCATTCGCTCAGGCAGTTTAAAGCGCGAAGCTACCTATCGCACCCAGCTTTACAGCGAACTGGAAGAAGAATTTAAAACCTATAAAACCAAAGCCAACGAAAAAGAAAAGAAACTTGCCCGGGAACTGCAAACCGAGCGCAATAAGTTGGATGAGTTATTGGGGAGATAGGATGTCTGAATCAGAATTTTCAGAATTGAAGAATTCTCAGAATAATATTTTTTCAAATTCAATTGCGATGTCAGTTATCAAACCCACACTCCGTATTTTTGATTACGATAAAACTATTGAGTTTTATGTTGACTGGCTGGGCTTTAAGATCGACTCGATACACGTTTTTGAACGGGGTATGCCCAAATTTATGCAAGCTTCATTAAGAGTGTGGGGAAAAGGATCACATTTATAGAGAAGGTGAAATGAAAGCTTATCTTTTTGGTTGGAACCCGTTAAAATTTAAATGGGCGGATTTAGACGACGACATTAAAAAGCTGGCCGAAACCGGGCACCTGGAAGATAACTGGAGCGTAATCAGCCATAAAAGTATTAAACCCGGCGACAGGGCCTATATTGTTAGGGTAGGCATTGAGCCGAAAGGCATATTTGCATCGGGCACGATAGCTGCGGATGCTTACCCGGCCTTTCGTGATGGCAGGCATTATTATCGGATTACGGTGGCATTGGATGTTTTGCTGAACCCGGATAAAGAACCAATTCTTACTTTAGATATTTTAAAAACCGGTAACCTTGCCGCACAGAACTGGACGCCCCAGGCATCGGGTATCTCCATAAAACCACAACTGGTTGACGAACTGGAAGGCGTTTGGCTTAATTTTTTGGATTCGACCGGGAAATGGGAAATTTGAAATTGATTTGTAACCGGGCAGGTCATTTAGTAGATTTCATCCGCTTTTTAAACTCATCATATGTGATAAACCTACCTGCTTCAATATCAGCCTGTCCCTGGGCAATACCGTCAAGCACATGCTGCGGCAACGGTCCCTCGTCATCTTTTACAAACGGGATTTCAGAATCTTCGAGAAAAGCCATCAAGAACTTTTCCTGCTCATCGGTGGGGTGTATTACGTAGATTGCCATATATCAAATTTAATTAAAATACTACAAACTCAAAAAGCGGCCTCCAGGGTGACTTACTTTTTCTGTTATTTTATTCTCGCACTATGTCGTCGTGCGATATTCTCTTAGCCCAGGCTTAACGCAAAATGTAATAGGTTGTGGCTAGAACTGAAAATTCTGCCCCGCTAGGGGCAACCTATTTGTAGAAAAACCGCAATCACTTTATTTTGCCCCTTAGGGGCTACCTATTCTTTTTTTTGAACAAACATTTTTTGCTATTTTCAGCCCATGTCAAATACCTACAGCCAGGTTTATATACATTTTGTATTTGCCGTAAAATATCGCAAAGCGGTGATACTCCCCGATTGGGAGGACGAACTTCAAAAATACATCACGGGAATCGTTCAAAACAACGGGCATAAGATGCTTGCTATAAACAATGTCCCAGACCATTTGCATTTCTTTGCCGGTCTCAACCTTAAACAATCCATTTCGCAATTGATGCAGCTTGTAAAGGGCGATAGTTCTGAATTTATCAACAAAAAACAATTTACGCCCCGAAAATTTCAATGGCGGGATGGGTATGGGGCATTCAGTAACAGCCGTTCGCAAATACCTGGCGTGGTGAAATATATTTTAAATCAAAAACAACATCATTTGAAAAAAACGTTCAGAGAAGAATACCTTGAAATGTTAAAAGCGTATGAAGTTGATTATGATGAAAAATATATTTTTCAGGATTTATTGGATGATTGAATAGAGAGCTTGCCAAAGAGGTAGCCCCTGACGGGGCAAATAACCTTATTTTTATTTTTTCTACAGATAGGTAGCCGCTCTGCGGCATGATTAGCACAATTTTGTTTGAAGTATTCCCGGCCTCACTCAGCGAAATTTTTCCTTTGCTAAAAACAGCGTCTATCTCAAACAAAAAAGGCCACCCGCAAAACGAATGGCCTTTTCTATATCCTTTTTCAAGCCCTCTCTTTTGGAGAGGGTTGGGTGAGGCTTGATCTTCCGGTACTATCACACTTTGATCTCAACTTCAACGCCGCTGGGCAGTTCAAGTTTCATCAGCGCATCAACAGTTTTTGAATTTGAACTGTAGATGTCTAATAACCTTTTGTATGAACATAACTGGAATTGCTCACGTGCTTTTTTGTTCACGTGCGGTGAACGCAAAACGGTGAAAACTTTCTTTTCAGTTGGTAAGGGAAGTGGTCCGCTTACAACAGCGCCTGTCGGCTTTACTGTTTTTACGATCTTCTCGGCTGACTTGTCAACCAGGTTGTAATCGTAAGATTTTAATTTGATCCTGATTCTTTGGCTCATTTTGTTTTTGTTTTTTGGGATTTCACCGATTTAACGATGATTTCACCGATTTTTAATTTGGCCAGCTATAAGAGCTATTAACTATACACTGACCGTTTATTTATATTAAGTTGATTGGTAACTAATCTCTAATCACCAATCAACTAATCTCTAATTACGCGTTTGCAGCAGCACGTTTACCTTTTGCTTTCGCAACTACTTCTTCCTGTACGTTACGCGGTGCTTCGGCATAGTGATCAAACTCCATGGTTGAAGTTGCACGGCCCGAAGTAATGGTACGTAACTGGGTTACATAACCAAACATTTCAGACAATGGCACTGTTGCCTTAATTACCTGCGCACCTGCACGTGAGTCCATACCTAAAAGCTGGCCACGACGACGGTTCATGTCACCGATAACATCACCCATGTTTTCTTCAGGGGTAAGGATCTCGATCTTCATGATCGGCTCCAGTAATACCGGTTTACATTTTGGCAATGCTTCACGGTAAGCCGATTTCGCTGCGATCTCGAAAGATAACGCATCTGAATCGACTGCGTGGAACGAACCATCAATCAAACGTACTTTTAAGCTGGTTAACGGATAACCGGCCAATACGCCATTATCCATAGCCGCTTTAAAGCCTTTTTCAACAGATGGAATAAACTCACGGGGGATTGAACCACCGCTGATCTCGTTCACAAACTGCAGGCCTTCCTGACCTTCGTCATTAGGCGATACAATGATCTGTATATCGGCAAATTTACCACGGCCACCGGTTTGTTTCTTGTAAGTTTCACGGTGCTGTGTAGTACCTGTGATAGCTTCCTTGTACGCAACCTGTGGCGCGCCCTGGTTAACTTCAACTTTGAACTCACGTTTTAAACGGTCCATGATGATATCCAGGTGAAGCTCGCCCATACCTGAAATGATGGTCTGGCCGGTTTCTTCATCAGATTTTACACGGAAGGTTGGATCTTCTTCAGATAATTTACCTAAAGCCATACCCAACTTATCAATATCAGCCTGAGTTTTAGGCTCAATAGCCAAACCGATAACCGGCTCAGGGAAATTCATTGACTCCAATACGATCGGGTGTTTTTCGTCGCAAAGGGTATCACCTGTTTTGATATCTTTAAAGCCTACTACCGCAGCAATATCACCTGCCCCAACGTTAGGGATAGGATTTTGCTTGTTGGCATGCATCTGGAAGATCCGTGAGATACGTTCTTTATTAGCCGAACGCATGTTATATACATACGAACCAGCTTCCAGGTTGCCTGAATATACGCGGATAAAGCACAAACGGCCAACAAAAGGGTCAGTTGCAATTTTGAACGCCAAAGCTGCAAAAGGCTCTTTTTCTGATGGCTGGCGAACAATTTCTTCGCCGGTATCAGGGTTGTGGCCAACAATACCGTTAACATCCATAGGTGAAGGAAGTAATTCCATCACATAATCAAGCATGGTTTGTACACCTTTGTTTTTGAATGATGAACCGCAAACCATAGGAACGATCTTCGCGTCAAGCACAGCTTTACGTAAAGCGTCCAATACTTCGCGCTCGGTGATGGTCTCAGGTGCATCAAAGAATTTCTCCATCAGGCTCTCATCATAGTCAGCTACTGATTCAAGGAGTTTTTCTCTCCACTCAGTTGCTTCCTCGATCATATCCTCAGGGATAGGCACTTCGGTAAAGGTCATCCCTTTATCATGCTCATTCCAAACGATACCCTTCCAGTTAATTAAATCAACAACACCTTTGAAGCTGTCTTCAGAGCCTATTGGTAACTGTAACGGAACAGCGTTGCTGCCCAGCATAGTTTTTACTTGTTTTACAACATTTAAAAAGTCGGCGCCTGAGCGGTCCATTTTATTTACGAAGCCTATACGGGCAACGTTATAGTTGTTGGCAAGCCTCCAGTTGGTTTCAGATTGCGGCTCAACACCGTCAACTGCCGAAAACAGGAACACTAAACCATCCAGTACACGTAATGAGCGGTTTACCTCAACGGTAAAGTCTACGTGTCCCGGGGTATCAATAATGTTGATATGGTAGCTATGGCCACGGTATTTCCAGTCGATAGTAGTAGCAGCCGAAGTGATGGTGATCCCACGCTCCTGCTCCTGCGCCATCCAGTCCATAGTTGCAGCGCCTTCATGTACTTCGCCAATTTTGTGGCTAAAGCCCGAATAATAAAGGATACGCTCCGTCGTGGTGGTTTTACCGGCATCAATATGCGCGGCAATACCTATATTTCTTGTATATCTTAAATCTCTTGCCATTATTTCTTTTGATTTCTCTGATTATGTAATGATTACACCGATTAATTATGCAATCATAATAAAATCGGTGTAATCCAATATTAAATCGGTGTAATCCTTTTGATTAGAACCTAAAGTGTGAGAACGCTTTGTTGGCTTCAGCCATTTTGTGCGTATCTTCTTTCTTCTTCACAGCAGCACCTTCACCTTTAGCAGCTGAAATGATCTCGCCGGCTAATTTCTCCATCATGGTTTTTTCACCACGACGACGGGCATAGCTGATCAGCCATTTCATACCTAAAGCAATTTTACGCTCAGGACGAACTTCTGTTGGCACCTGGAAGTTTGCACCACCTACACGGCGGCTTTTTACTTCAACAGCAGGCATTACATTGTTTAAAGCCTTTTTCCAGGTATCTAAACCACTTTCGTTGGTTTTCTTTTCAACAATTTCAACAGCGTTATAAAATATAGCGTATGCGGTTGATTTTTTACCATCATACATCATGTTATTTACGAACCTTGTAACCAAAGTATCATTGAACTTTGGATCAGGAAGGATAATTCTCTTTTTTGGTTTTGACTTTCTCATTGCTATCTTTCCTCCTGATTATTTTTTCTTTTTAGCCGGTGCACCTTTGGTCGCAGCTGCTGCCTGACCTGGTTTAGGGCGTTTGGTACCATATTTTGAACGACGTTGGTTACGGCCTGCAACACCTGATGTATCCAATGCACCACGGATGATGTGGTAACGTACACCTGGTAAATCCTTAACACGACCACCGCGGATCAACACGATAGAGTGTTCCTGTAAGTTGTGGCCTTCTCCGGGGATATAGGCATTCACTTCTTTACCGTTGGTTAAACGTACACGCGCCACCTTGCGCATTGCTGAGTTTGGTTTTTTAGGGGTAGTGGTGTACACACGGGTGCACACGCCTCTTCGCTGTGGACAGCTGTCCAACGCTGGCGACTTACTCTTGTCAACCAGAGCTACTCTACCTTTTCTAACTAATTGCTGAATAGTAGGCATTTTTCCTTTTTGTCTTTACTTTTTTTATCCCCAGCGTGCCAACACGGCACACTTATTTTAAGGACTGCAAAGGTAGGTACTTATTTTTTGATTTTCAAGGGCTTTGGTAAAAAAGTTTACTTATTGGTTATAAGGGTTGTAGATAGGTTGTAAATGTTAGAATTGTTGTAGTTGTTGTAAGGTTAGGCCGAAGTTGTAAATGTTGGAATTGTGCAGGGATTAGAAGGCCTGAAGAGAGGCATGCCTGAACCACCCGGCACGGATAAATACACCTGAAACACCTGGCACGCAAATAAATTCTGTATTTTACTTGGATTTATAAAGAAATATTTGTATAAATAATCGTTTTAAAAGAAAACCTGCAAGGTTGTGGTTACAGTCAGTTTGTAATTATGGGAATTTTTGTCATTGTTGTACGGTTTGTAGAGACGCGATGCATCGCGTCTCCCGCGTTTAGGTGAACGCCTTTGAGGTGATACAAACATACGGGATTTTAGGGGGGAACACAATCCGCAGAAATAGCCAGAGCCAAGGAACGCAGGGAAATTATTTAGAACGGTTACTTTTCCCAATAAAGAGTATTAAGAGAATTAATAGCGCTTATCATACCAAATATAATCCAATCACAAAATGTTTAAAGAACGATTGACCTATCAAATAAAATTGCATCCGTATGCATCAACGTTAGTTGTTTTGTATACGGTATTTTGGGCCGTCGTGTATTGTTTGCTTTTCAATGGTTTCACAGTCGGCCAATTGGCATTAGATGCCATGTTTTTATCTATTCCATATTCCTTGATCGCGTTGATCTTATCACTCACGTTGAAAAATAGCGGCCGATTTTTTCTTTGGTTAACTTTTATAATTTATATTCCAATAATAGCCACATTTTTAATAGTACTTCCTCTTCTTTGATTTTTAATAATAAATATCGACTAATATTATTTTTGACGATTTGATATTTTATCAATTAAATAACTTAAGATTTATAACTAAACTATCCCTTCTGATTTTATAATTTCTTTTATGTCATCCTTGCTAACAGACGATTCTTCAGACTTATCAAAAATGGTAATTAAATAGATATCGGTTGAGTCCGTGTTTTCCTGTATTAGGTAGGTAATTATTCTAAAGCCGCCACTTTTTCCCTTTCCCTTCGATTCATCTGCCAGCCTGATTTTATATATATTCGCACCATAGTTATCGCCGAGCCTCGGATTTTGGATAAGATCCTGCTCAAGTTGACTTAAGTTAAATTGCAGCGTGTGATATTTTTTTAAAAGCCGCTTAGCTTTTTTTAAGAAAAATGCGGTAAGGCGTACATTATTTGCCATCGAAAAGATCAGACATTGAATAACCCTTTGCCTTCCCTTCGTGGATTTCCTTCGCTTCTTTTAACCCTTGTCTTATTTCATCCAGTAATTTCGCTTTTTTTGCCTGTTCTCTTTCAGAAGAAACTGAAATGACCTCACCACCAAGTTCTTTGACAAATGCTGAAAGCTTGTTTTTTGCTTTTCCAGGGACTTGAATGGTTATTGTGGTCATATTCAAAGATACTCAATATCCAAGATTTATGCAAAAAAAGAATTTATTCCACAACGTGAGGCCACTCACGAAGTTTATTCCTTATCCCCATTTTTAAGAGACTTTTTCCTTATGTTTAACCCCATCAACGCAAACCCATCTCATGATCAAAAAAATTATAACCTCATCCCTGTTTATATTGTTACTCCTCCCCTTTTTCGGCCAGGCCCAAATCAAACTGGTGCGCCGCAGCCTGCTGAACGGGAAGGTTGAGCTATCGGTGCCTGCTAATTTTAAGCAGATGCCTGCCCAGGCGCTCGCTGCAAAATATGCCCATGAAGGGCAGCAACCGGCTGCTGTTTTTAACGATACGAAAGGCGAAGTAAATTTAGTGATCAGCCAGACCGGGCAAACGATGACACCCGACCAGATCGGCCAATACAAAGATTTTATGATCAACACCCTAAAACACGCGCGGCCCGATGCCGTATGGCTTGATAGCGGCGTTAAAACCATTAACGGTAAACAGGTGGGCTATTTTAAAATGATGACTACTGCGGCGGATCAAAAAGTGTTTGCCTTTTATTTTTATACCATCCTCGAAGGCAAATTACTAATGTTTACTTTTAATTGCCCCCAGGCGCTGCTGCCCAAATGGAAAACCACCGCCGAAGCCATGGTGGCATCGCTAAAAGTTAAATAACTTAGTCGGTTACGCCTTTAATATTCCGTTACCTGGTTAATGTCAGCGGCGAAATCACTACACCCGAGGTATAGTTCCAGTGGAATATAATATTGGTGGTAGTTATTTCGATGCTCCCGGTATAAGTGGTGCCATTTAGCGTAGCTGCAAAAGGAAATGTGCCGTTGGCTAAAGTAGCCTGGTAAACCGAAAAATTAAAATACTGGCTTAACGTACTGCTGCCGGCGCCGCAAACAATGGAGCGCGTGGCGCCCACAAAGCTGAGTGAATACTTGTTCAGATACAGCGAATAGCCCAATGAAAGCATGCTGTTTGTGCAGTAAGTGTTTGTGGTGGTGGCCGTAAAAGCGAGGGCAGTGGTATCACCCGCAGCATTTTTATAATAACCTGGTGTCAGCTTAATTTCATCGCCGGTTAGCGGCGTAAAATAAGGATTATAGTCAGGGTTATAAACGGAATCCGTCACTTTTATGGTGATACTGGCCGGTGCTGCGCCGCTTTGATTTGCGGTGACAGCATAATCCCCCGATTTGGTAAATACAAGGCGGGCGCCATTTTTTTGGGTGGTTAAGGTATCATGGCCTGCAGGGGTAACGGTCCAAAAAACGCTTTTGGTTGAATCTGCACCAACTAAAGCAAGCAAATCGGGCTCATTAACTTTCAAAACGGTTTTAGTAGCGGCAATTTGTCCGGCGGGCGCATTCAGCTGGCCACTTTTTGTGCAGGATACTATTGTTAAAAATACGGCTATAATCAGCGCTAAAACATAGGCAGATTTTTTCATGCGCATTCAGGTTAATGAAGTCTGTACCCAAAGCTAAATAAAATAATTAAGAGATATAAATCCCAGCTGCAATATCCACCAAACTCAACGAAATCATAAAAATCAATTTAATCTGTGGTCAAAAAATAGGCCCCGGCGCTAACCGGGGCCTTAACTCACACACACTAAACCAAACTAAAAACTATAATACTTAAACCAATTAATCACGGTCACGATCCCAACGGTGGTAATGATGGTAACGGTAGCCGCCACCGCCTTCTACATAACATCCTGAAGTTACCGATACAAATGCTGCTATAATTAATGCGAATGCAAAAAATCTCTTTTTCATGGCGTTAAAATTTTAATGTCAACACCTCAATTTGCCGGTGTTTGTATATAGGACGCTTTAAAATTGAAAAGGATTAATATGGAAGAAGAATATCTGCAGGCAAACGCTCCTTAATCGGTGTAATCATCAAACAATCAGTGTAATCATCAATTCAGAATTAATATATTTGGTCAACCAATAGCAAGATCCCAATGAAAAAAGTAGCCTTTTTAATTCCCTTAACACTAATCGTATCGATCAATTACAATTGCCGGGCACAGGTCATTGATCAATACGGCGACAATGTGGGTACCCTGAATGGCATCATGAAAGCCTATTATGATGTGGTTACTGTTAAAAAAGGCGAAAAACCCAGTTACCAGCGCGACAGCAGCCTGCATGTACCCAATGTAAATGTGGGCTGGGCAACAAAATCAAAAGGCGGTAAAACGGTTATCAAATATGTGAGTTTGAAAGAATACCACCGCCTGTCTGACGAGTACCTGGCGTCAAAGGGATTTGATGAACGCGAAATCTCCCGCAAGGTGGAAAAATTCGGGGCCATTTATCATGTATGGAGCACTTACGAATCGCGCAATACCAAAACCGGCCCTATAATTGAGCGCGGCATCAACAGCATTGAATTGTTTTACGATGGCACCAGGTTTTGGATATTGGGCTGGTTTTTTGATGGTGAACGAAAAGATAACCCTATCCCGAAGGAATACTTAACGAAGTAGGTTTATAGGCTCCCGGGCACGGGTGCCAAAACAACCAAAAATATTTAAATCTTTACTTTTTTTTAGAAGCTGTCTAAAAACAACATCAATCCTTCATTGCCGTTGGCTTCAGCCAACGGGTTGCGATAAATTAAAGGCTTTCGGCTTTAGCCGAATAATTTGACCTCCAGGCATTGCGGTAATTTTGGCTAAAGCCAACATCTTTACCCCTGATATCCCGTTGGCTGAAGCCAACCGCAATGAATTTTCGTTTGCAGCAATTTCTCTGAATCATTCAGGCTGCTGCTTACAACAAGCGTTTCATTCCCAACAGCTTTTGGGTCTCCATTCTTAAATCTTGTTCATTGGCGGCATTTACATTCACCAGGCTAAATTCGCCTTCGCCCTTCAGCGCCTTCCACCGCCAGTCGAACTGGTTGATGGTGCGGCATTTTCCGTTATCAAACCACCACGATGAATAAATAAGGTCCTTCCCTTTATTCATTGTTCCTATATAAATCATGGTGCCTTTTATGGTCTCCTGCCTGATCACATTAAACTCGTATCCGCTGCCCCGCCAGCAGATAGATGGATCGTGCCCCATTGCATAAAACTCGGTCGGTTTAAAATAGATCAATGATTTTTTGTCCTCGAATTTAATTACCCCGGTTGGCAAAATCTCCCGATGGTATCCGGGTAAACTATAGTTCCGGTCTGGCAGGCGATTAAACGGTGTCTCGGATACGCGGCAGCCTGCAAAAATAACCATCCCGGTTAAAAATAAATTAACTGACCAATTGGCACGTGCCTTTACTTTTGAATCATGAACCAACCCGGGTACTTTCAACCTGCTAAAAACCCACCGGATCAGCACCAGCAAGGGTATCACTACATAAACCGTCATACAAAGCAAGCCGTTAATTTCGTGCAGCGGGTTTTGCGGCATAATACTGAACATGACCAGGATGATGATGCGGAAAAGATTTGATACGATATTTAATGCCAGTGTCGCAAGTAAAATCCCCGCAGTTATAATTGATTTTACAGGTTTGCCGGTAGTGCGCTGATAATAAGCAACAATAAAAAGCGCGATAAAAAAGGATACTTCCATCATATTTAAGCCGGCGCATGCCGGGTCAACCGAAAACTCGGCCCTGCCAAGTGTAATGATATTGCCGGCGGCACTGGCGTGTGCGCCTGTAAAATTCAGCAGCCACGCCGTCACTTCCGTCAGCTTCAGGCGCACCGGGAACTCAATAAAACCCGACCAATATTTATAAAGCGGCGAAATTACGAGCATTAAAAACATAAAGGGGTTATTGATGCGGCCGAGGCTGTTTTCAATCATCAATAAAACTACGCCAATAAGTACCAGCCCAAAAACGGTGCGTACCGGCACAAAAAACACAAGCACCAATAAAGCCAGCACGGGTATAACCAGGCGCTTTGAAAAACAGCCCTTTTCAACCGTTAAAATATAAGGGGCAAGCAAAATACCTAAGTACACGTTTACATCAACAATGTAAAAGGGCGTCACTACAAAAAACATTACCAAGCAAATTACAACCAGGCCCGTGGTAAAGTAGCCTGGTTGTATGGCCCTTAATTTAAGGGCCATCATTTAACATTTAGTTTTATGCGGGGTTTATAAAGCAGGTAAATAACCACACATGCGGTTAACAATATCAGCAGCCATTCGCGGGGCTCGGGTACCGATCCGGACGATTTTGTGGATGCATTTTTCAAGCTGTTTTCGTTATCAGTAATGCCAAAACGTTGGTAATCCTGCTGTGTTTCCAAAACGATGAGGCTTGATGCCGGCGACACCACATAGGCTTGTTGCGCTTCGTTAATAATATCCTCGTTAATGCTTTTCGGCGTAAAATAATTAGCGGCTACCTTCCTCATAATATCATTATAGGCAAATAACCGCATCAGGTGATCAGGTGCTTTTGAAACTGCCGCCCCGGCAACTGAAGCGATTTTAACCCCGGCATGCCCGATCACTACTGTCGAATCGTTCTCCTGCTGCACAGCATATCGCTTCTTCTGTAATAACTGGTTCAAATCGTCAACACTGCCCTCATCATAAATAAATGTCCGCAGTTCTTTCAATGTTTTTAAATAGGGCGACAGGTCTCCGCCGATATTAAACAGGTGTATTTTGGGAGCAGTTTGCATGTACGTTGTCAGGCTTTTGGAAAACTGGCTATCACCCAGGTCCTGCAAATTAGGTGATGCTGCAGTGCTTTTGGAAATGATGAGCGATTGCTGCGGATGGTGTATGGCCTGTATCGGAAACAAGCTGAAGTTAAGGGCTTTACTTTGCTCATACGCAGTATTGATGTTGTCGTTAGTCACCCGCACCATTTCATCCTGGTAAATGTAAACCTCCCGGTTTTTAACAGCGTTCCAAACCTGCATCAATTCGTCTTTGGTCCATGAGCTGTTTAGGTCGAGGTAAATTTTCGCGGGATCAAAGTTTTCAAAATGCTTATCATATTCGCTCATTTGGTAGCTATGGTGATCGAAAGAAAAGGCTTCCGTGTCTAACTTAGGCGCTTTGAACGTTGTTTCCCAATAAGGCTCATAGCCTCGCTCACATTTATAGGTGTTGATCTTGTCAGAGGTAAAACTCCCTGGCAGATCAATCCCCGCCGGGGTTTGCGAAAACTCCAGCACAACGCTCTCGTCGGCATGGCTGGCATCGGGGCCGTCAAAATAAATATCCTCGTAACTTAAATTGCCGCCGGTTTTTTTTAAGGGCGAGGTTATACCGATTTTAAAACGCCGGTTTTCATCGGGCGTACAAGGGAAAATCCTTACGGATACCGTGTTGCCTTCCTGCCAGTGAATTACCGATGGATCGTGATTTTCTACCCCGACAATTGTTTTGTAAGCCGAATCTGCCAATCCTTTGGTGGTAAGCTTCGCTTTTTCCTCTTTATTATCTATCCAGAGCGACAGCGACGTAACCACCGAACCTTCGGGCAAATGGAATGTGTAAATGGCCTCTTGCTGCGGTCTCCAGCTTTTTGGCGCCATATTATTGCGGATGCTTACTATCTTTTCGGTATAGGCCAGGCGGTATTCGGGGAAGAATTTTACATGGCTGATCACGTTGCTGGTTTCCAGCTTATCACCGGCCCACAAACGTTCCTGCGCCTGTTGCCGCGAATCGTACATCGATTCTAAAACTTTTATTTTATTATCATCGTCCAGATCGCTGCGGCCGGCAAACAGGCTGGCAATAACCACCAGCGGGTCATGCTTTTTTTGCTCGTCGAACGAATGGTTTGGCATGTTCCATTCAAAAAATCTATCCGCGTCGGGCACATGATAAACCAGGTTTGTTTTCAAAATTTCTTCAGCGATCCAGCCTTTAGGGATATGCTGCGCCACCGAGGTCCAGGCAGGCAAGGTGCTTTCACTAATGATGTGATTATTTACCGACCGGTTAGCCTGCACATTGATGTGCCGCCATTGAACAGAGTAAGCGCCCGCCAATACCAGCGGCAAAATCACCCCGGCCACAGCCGGATACCATGACCTTTTGTTAACACCCACATTTTTTAAAATAATGCGGACATTGTAAACAGATAAAACCAGCGGCACAAAAGCATGTAAGGAAACACCAATAGCTAAGACGCCGATTAAACCAAAGCCATAAATCGGCACCAGGTATATACTTAAATAAATAAACAGCACTAAGCTTGCGCCCAGCAAAAACATAACTGTTGCTGAAAGCACTTTATTTAATTGGTTAATGAAGGCGGATGCGATGAGTGCAAAGGCGGATAGCAACAGGTAGATACATAACCACCAGGTGGATTGATCGAAAACATCCATACAACGGTTAAGTGCATATGCGCTGATGAGCAGCAACAGCATGTATAAAACCGCACAGGGCTGGTTAGCTGTAAATAACTTCCACCGATATTTTACAAACAGGATAACCAGGTATGCGATCGCGATCATGTAATTGATCATAAAAAAACCAAAGGCCGGATCGTCTCCCGAATTAAGAATAGTCAATTCGCCCAACATAAATACTGCGAAAGAAACGGCCAGCAGGATTAAGCCTGTTACAAATGTTTTGTTTTGAAGAATAGGTTGTTCAGTTTCCATATTTTTTAATTAAAGTACTTTGCATTTCAAAGTGATTATATCAAAAAAACTGCGCAAGGCGGATTGTCTATTTGAATAAAAGTACTTTGAACTACAAAGTAAATAAACGCATTTTATACTTGCAAACTTTCGGCGAAATAAATCTTCATAAACAAAGGCAATTTGCCCAAATGGCTTTTATGTCCTACCTTAGGTTTTTACAACTGACCCACAAATGAAAAAAATAAGCTTCCTGTTCATCCCCATAGCTGCACTTTTCAGTTGCCAGCAAACAAAAACCACACAACCCAAAATATCCGGCGATGCCGCCTTTCAAAAACTTTCGGATGATTTCCTGCTGGGTTATCTCAACTGGCGCCCAGGCAATGGCGTTGCGCTCGGCTATCACCAATACGACGGGAAAGTAACGGACCTGGGCAAGGAATCATTGGGCAAAGAACTGGACCGCTTAAAAGATTACGACCAAAAACTGGGCGCTACAGACACTACCAGCCTGAGCCCTAAAATGTTTTATGATTACCGCATATTACGCTCGGCCATCAAAAACGAGATTCTGAATTTTGAGGATATGGGCGCCTATAACAAAAATCCCATGACGTATGCCGAAGCAGTGGATGTGAGCATCTATATCAAACGCGACTTCGCCCCTATCGAGGAGCGGATAAGTTCTATCATCGCTATTGAAAAAAATGCGACGAAAGTTTTCGCGGCAGCAAAAGAGAATTTAAAGGACACCCTTGCAAAACCCTACGTTGAAACAGCCATACAAATAGCCCAGGGTACCACGGAGTTTTTAGCGGGTGACCTGAAAGTGGCCCTTAAAGATGTGAAGAACGACACACTGATGAAAGCCTTTAATGCGGCCAATAAAACCGCCATTGATGCCATCAACGCCTATGCAGCCTGGCTAAAAAAGGAAAAATTGCCTAAAGCCAATAACAACTACGCCCTTGGCGAAGCCAGCTATAAAAAAATGCTGCTGTACAGCGAGGGATTGACCATATCGCCCGAAAAAATACTGGCCATTGGCCTCGCAGAACTTAAACATCAACAGGATGTGTTTAATGCTGCTGCCAAAACGATCAACCCAAATAAAAAACCTGTTGATGTGTACCACGACCTGCAAAAGGACCACCCCACTGCCGAAAACCTGATACCCGATGTGAAGAAAAATGTGGAAGCCATCCGCAAGTTTTTGACAGATAAAAACATTGTGACCATGCCGGCCACCGTAAATTTAAAAGTGACCGAAACGCCGCAATACGCACGGGCCACCAGCACGGCTTCAAATGATGACCCCGGTCCGTTTGAAACGAAAGCAACAGAAGCTTTTTATTATGTAACCCCGGTTGATGCTAAATGGACGGCACAGCAAAAAGAAGACTGGCTGCGCCAGTTTGATTATTATACCACAGATAATGTGACCATACACGAAGCTTACCCGGGCCACTATACCCAGTTTTTGCATTTAAATGCTTCGGATGCCACACGGATTGAAAAGATCTTTGGCAGCTATGCCTATGTTGAAGGATGGGCACACTACTGTGAACAAATGATGGCCGATGCGGGCTATGGCCACAACGGAGATACGGTACTGGCAGCTAAATACCGCCTGGCCCAGGCAGGCGATGCACTGTTGCGCCTTTGCCGGCTGTGCGTTTCTATAAAAACTCATTGCCAGGGCATGAAGCTTGACGCTGCTACCAAATTTTTTATGGATAACTGGTACCAGGGCCAAAAACCATCGTACCAGGAGGCCCTGCGCGGCACCTTTGATCCCGGCTATTTGTTTTATACCATTGGCAAACTGGAGATACTGAAACTGCGTACGGATTACCAAAAACAGGAAGGCGCCAATTTCAGCCTCAAAAAATTTCACGATGAAGTGCTGAACCATGGCATGCCGCAGGTAAGGCTGCTGCGCGAAGTGATGCTGAAGGATAGCAGTACATGGAAAGAGGTGCTTTGATTTCGGATTTAAGCAAATGCGGATTGCGGAATGCCGATTGCGGAATTATAAACCCATTGTCATTTCGACCGTAGGGAGAAATCTTATACGCTTTGCATCCGGACTGTGCAGGCGGTAATATCAGTTGTATAAGATTTCTCTCTTTCGTTCGAAATGACAAAAAAACATATAGTTTAAGCGCCAATTACTTTTACTATCAACCTTTTCCGCATCAACTGCGTTATCAGAAAAGACGCAACCACTACCGCAAATATCCATTCATTATACTTAAAAAACCAATATACAAAAGGGCTGCTTATTAAAAACCATTCGATCAATAGCTTTAAAGTCAGGTAGTTTTGGTTATATACGACCAAGATCAAGTCGAGAAAAACAATCAGCACTACAAATAACCCCCAAAAGATCATCCCGTATAAGCAAACAGAAAATAATGATGCCAGGATTGCCTGGATGAAATTGGGAGACGAATCCGAATTAAGCGAAATTATAACACAGGTAAAAAAGGTCGTTATAAACAGTCCGCAAATATTTATCCAATTTGTCAGGAGGATTTTCATTTGCTATTTTTGAACTGCAACCAGGTTATTTAACAGGCTCGGGCTAGTGATCACTCAACTTTTGCAAAACGCGTTTCTCAGGTGGCAATGCCATGTATTTCTTGTAACTGTCATTGATATAAGCCGCCATTGACGGGCCGTTATTATTGGTTACAAATGCGTAGCTGGGCCGGTAAATCGTCATAAAGTTCTCCAACTCCTGCCCTTTCAGCGGCACAATGCTGCCTACGTAAGCCCGTGTAAATACGGCATCAATATGGCGTTCCTGTTCTTCCTTTACAAAATATTTTTTTAGCCGGCGTGCATCCTTACCTTCTTTACTGAACCAGGATGATGGCGACATGATATAAACCTTGCTCTTCTCATATATTTCGGGATATTCCTTGTGCGGATCAAACATCTGGCGGGTTGAGCTGATATTTACCTCGCGCAAGGCAATGGTTTTAACTACCAGGCTGATCTTTTTGGGCGTAAGGTCTACCACATAAAGGGTATCTGAAACATAACCCGGAGAATCAAAGATCAGCAGGTGGCCGGCCTCTGTTTTGATCTCGAAGTTGCCATTTTTATCCGCTATGGTGTATTGCTTATTATTTTTATCGTGAATAAATACATTATCGAGGCGGATATTGCTTCCGTTTTCGTAAACAGTGCCCTTTAAAGTGGTTTGGGCTTTAACAAAAAAAGCCAGGCTAAATAGCATGGCAGTTAACAAGCAGATCTTTTTCATGGGGTAGAGAATTATCCTGTTAATTTAACTCTTTTTAGTGAGAAATAGTTTTGTTTTTTAAAGATTAGAGGTTATCGATTGGAGGTTAGCAATGTTTCTTTACATTAAAACAACTAACCTCTAATCTCTAACCTCCAATCACTAACCTCTATTTCTTCCAAACATTATTATCCGGGTTAATATCCGGTAAAACCTTGTCAGGATCGTAAGTAACCGATTCAATTTCTTCTGTAGAAGGATAATTGAATGTCCACGTGCTGTTGCGTTCCCAAATCTCTACCGGCAGGGTTATCCTGCTTACTTTGCCGCTGGTGGTTTTAATTTCGAGGATCACAGGCATCGCCATTTTCTGCAGGTTATCAATTGTGATGATGGATCCTTTTGAAGGGGTGTCGCTCACATATTTCACGTCACGAACGGCCACATCCAGCTGCCAGTTGTTCAAAAACCAGCCGCGCCAGAACCACTGCAGGTTCTCTCCAGCTGCGTTTTCCATCGAGCGGAAAAAGTCATCGGGTGTGGGGTGTTTAAATGCCCATTTGTCAATATAGTTCCTGAAAGCAAAATCAAAACGTTCCGGGCCTAAAATTTGCTCGCGCAGCATGGTTAAGCCCAGGCTAGGTTTAAAGTATAAAAGGATGCCGGTATTTTTTTCTTTTAAATTAGCGGGCTGACTTAAAATAGGCTCCAGGGCCGGATTTGTTACTATTCCCGCCATCCGGTGCATATCATTACCCCTTTTGTTTTTGTACTCGCCATTATTAAAATCGGCTGTTGACAGCGTATTGATGAACGTATTAAAACCTTCGTCCATCCAGCCATACAGGCGTTCGTTTGAACCTACGATCATCGGGAACCACGTGTGGCCAAATTCATGGTCGTTAACGCTCCATAAACTTGCTTTCCTGGCCTTGTATCCGCAGAAAACGATGCCCGGGTATTCCATCCCGCCGGTGATCCCTGCAACGACTGTAGCATTTGGGTAAGGGAACTCAAACCATTTGGCCGAGTTAAATTCTATCGATTTTTTAACATATTCGGTCGACCGGCCATAGGCGTCGTTGCCATCGCTCTCTACAGGGTAGGCTGAAATGGCCATTGCCTTTTTACCGCTTGGCAGGTCCATTTTGGCGGCATCAACTATAAACGAAGCAGAAGCGCCCCATGAGGCATCGCGGGCATTTTTGATCACAAAGTGCCAGGTCAATTCGGTTTTGCCGGCCGGGCGCGATTTCGGATCGGTAACTTCATCCGCTGTTCTGATCACAACTGTTTTTTCGCTATTCTCCGCTGCTTCCCAACGTTTTAATTGCTCAGGCGTATAAACTTCCTGCGGGTTTAGTAATTGCCCGGATGCTACTACAATATCTTTTGCAGGCGCGGTAATTTTCAGGTCGAAATCGCCGTATTCCAGGTAAAATTCACCCGGGCCGGTATAAGGAATAGTATTCCAGCCGGACACATCATCATATACGCACATGCGCGGGTACCACTGCGCCACCTGGAAGATCTTTCCGTTTTTGGTTTGCTGGATGCCCATACGGTCCGACCCGTAATCAGGCGATACGAAAGAATAGTCAATTTTCAATTTTACAACACCACCGTCCGCAGTAACTTCTTTTGGTAAAAAAAGCTGCATCCGGGTGTCTGATACCGAATATTTAACATCGGTTTCGGCCCCTTTCGCGCCTATAAGTTTGATGGATTTTATTTTAAAACCGGCATCAAAATCCTGCCCGCGGCCCCAGTTACGGCTGCCTGTTGGCGGCACAATGGCTGTTCCCCTCGAGTCAAGTTTAAAAAGGTTTTGCTCCAGGTTCATCCATAAATAACCCAGTTTTTGGGGGCTGTTGTTGGTATAAGTTAAAACTTCGGAGCCGGTAATTTGATTTGCATCCTCGTTAAGGGTAGCCGCTATCTGGTAATCGGCGCGGTTTTGCCAGTATTTGGGGCCCGGCTCACCGTTTGCCGCCCGGTATTCTGTGCCGTTTTTGGTATAAAACGGCGGACCGAAAGTTTCGTGGTAATCATAATTAGTAGTTGGCTGGGCCGGTTTAGCCGCATCCTGTGCATGGGTAACACTAGCCACCGTCAAAAAAGCCAGTGCAAATCCGGCAATCAGGTTTAATTTCATTGTTAAATAATTTGGTCAGTTACAAAAAGCAAGTATAGGATAATTTAGGGAAATGGCCCGGCAGGTAAAATAATTGTTACGTGGGTGGGTTGATTAGGTTGAATAAGTTGGATTGAGTTGATTAAGTTAAAACGGGGAACTAACTTAATCAACCTAGTCAACCCCTCACCTAATTAACTGGCCGCAGGCCCCTTCATCAAACCCAAAAAACAAAAAGCCATCTTTTTCAATTACCGGGCGTTTGATCATGCTGGTTTTTTGCTGCAGGAGTTTTAGCGCGTCTTCTTTGGTTTTGATGCTTTCCTTTACTTCCGGGGCAAGTTCCTTCCAGGTGAGGCCCTGTTTGTTCATAAACTTTTCGTAACCGGCTTTGCTATCCCACTCGTGCAGCTTTTCGGCGCTGATGCCCAGCTTTTTAAAGTCGTGAAACTCATAATCTACTTTATTGGCTTTTAGCCAGTCGAGCGCTTTTTTTACTGTATTGCAATTGGTGATGCCGTAAACTTTCATGCGGTAAAGATAAGAGCCAGGAATCAAGACAAAAAATAGTGACGGAAAAAAGCTTTAAAAAGGTACAATCCTGAGGCAAAATTTCATTCCCTTAATCTTGCCGGCTCTCATTTCTTGACTCTTGACTCTTGGCTCTTGACTCTTGGTTCTACACGCTATCCTCCCGAACCACCGCCTGATTTGCCACCGCCCTTGGTATCATCGTTATTAATGCCGTGCTGGTTCTTTTTGATCTCACTGTTTAGTTTACCTATCTTATAGCTAAACCTAACGGCAAAAGTCCGGTATGGATCCTGGTTTAGGGAATATTGATAATATTGGGCAGTTGTGGTAGTAGAGGTATTGTTATGGTACTTGGTCTCAGGGTTGTTTGCCACCAGGGAAATGGTTGCCTTTTTATTTAAAAACTCTTTAGTTAACACCAGTGAATTATAAATAAAGGCGCTTGAATGCCCTTGCAGGTTAACATCCCCGCTAAAAAATCCGGCATCGATGCCGATCCTGAATCCGTTGTCGAACTTGTAACCGGCGTTGGCGAATGCGTTGCCGGTAAAACCGCTGTTTTGGTAAAATTGCCCGTTATAAGTACCGCGAAGCCATATTTTAGTGATAAACCCGTTGAGGCTAAGTGAAAGTTTTTTGGTAATATTTAAGTTGGTGTTAACATTAAGGCCGAGGCTACTGTTACTGCCCAGGTTGCGGTATGTAGTAAACGTAGTATCGTGCGGGTTGATGATTGCAGTATCCCGCCTCAGGCTTGACACATTCTGGATGGAATTATTGGAGAACTGGTAGCTAAGGCCAATGTTAAATGAACTTGCTGCAAAATTACTGTAGTTCAATTCAAAGGTATTGTTTAGTTCAGGCCGCAGGTTGGGATTGCCTGTGCTGATGAATAGTGGGTTAGAGGTATCCACAAAGGGGTTTAACTGAAAGATGCCCGGCCGCTGGATGCGCTGGGTAAACCCAAAGTTGTAGCTGCTGGTTTTAAAACTGCGCTGTATGGATACGGACGGGATCAGGTTATTATATCCCTGGTTGATCGTCGCGTTAACTGTTGCAAAATCGCCGTTGATACTCGTGTGCTCAAGCCTTAAACCCGCTTTTGCTGTCCATTTATCAAATTTAAACTGGTACGAGTTATACAAGCTGTAAACATCTTGCTGGTAACTGAAAACATCAGTGTACCTCGGGTTAAAAACATAAACATTTGTTGCCGAGTCGCGGTCAGACCTGTTAAAGTTGCTAAAGTCATTCCTAAGGATTGCCTTGGCCCTGCTTCAAGCGTTAATATTTTAAACGGCTGGGCATAGTCAATCTGAAAGGTATGCGCTCTTTCGCCCTGGTTATTGTACTGCATAAAGTCGGGCAGGTCGCTCTGGTAATCATTTACCCTTTGCGAAAACGTATTGTTGCTGGTGTTTATGCCCGGCGAAAAGTTGAATTTGTACGATAGGGTTAACAACTGGTCCTTGTTGCGCTTAAAGCCGATCTGGTAGTTTATGGAAGCATCCAGGCCGCCGAACGTATTGTAGCCGGATGTTTGCTGCTGATACTGTTGGGAAAGCGTACCATCGTTATTAAAAGTACTGGAAAAAAGGCTGCCGGTTTGGTTCTGCCTGCCGTGAAAATCTTCGAAGGAGGCCGTCAATAAATTAAGGCTGTCAATCTCGTAGCTTAATTCCGCCTCAGCATAATGGTGGCCAAACTGGTTACTGCCCGTACCCGTTTGGGTTGTGCTCTGGCCGCCAAAAATTTGCTGCACATTACTGTTTCCGGCAACAAAAGCATTATTATTGCTTCCGCCCGCAAACATGGTTAAGCCTAATTTACCCTGTTTGGCACTTCCCTGTACGTTAAGACCCGGACCAAAAATACTGTTGTACCGACCGCTGATATTGGCGGTATAGCCCTGGTCGGCATTTTTTTTGGTAACAATGTTAATGATGCCTGCCAGCCCCTCCGCATCGTATTTCGCGGGCGGGGTAGTGATCACCTCTATCCTTTCGATATTGGTTGCCGGCATTGAACGTAACACATCCGATGGGTTTTTGGCCACGAGGGCCGACTCTTTGCCATTTACCAGGATCTTATAGTTGCCATTACCTTTTAGTTTGATATTATCATTGGCATCAACTGATAATAACGGCACCTTGCGCATCATATCCAGCGCGGTGAGCGCCTTGCTTTCGGGATCGGCCTGTACGTCGTAACTGATGCGGTCAACCTCCCGTTTCATGATGGGCCTTACAGCGGTTACTGATACTTCGTTTAATTGCTTGCTTGCTGCCTGCAAAAATACTTTCCCGACATTCAGTTCAGCATCTTTTCCGGAAATATTGATGGTTTTGTTTTTATAGCCGATAGATGCCAAAACCAGCTGGTAAGCCTTACCAGCCGGGGCTATTAACTGAAAACTGCCGTCGTCTTTGGTAAGGCCCGCTTTTATTGATTTTTTCGAGGTGGTATCATACAGTGCCACAGTAACATAACCCAGTGGCTTGTTGGCTGCCGAGTCGATGGAGATTCCCTTCACCGTTAGCATTTGTGGGGTGGTTTGGGCACGTATTCCGGCCCACATAAAGCAGCAAAATGCCAGCAGTAAAAGTTTTTTCATAATTTTTGGTTGGTATTTTCCGGCTAATTGACGCCGAAATTAATAGAAGTGTGACGAACTACGCCGTTGATTTAACACCTTTTAACACTATTTAACTAAAATATTAGTTTTGTAACGGGGTTGTTACTTATTATACCTCGTCATGGTCAGTTCAGTGCCTGTCGTAGCAAAACTTTTGATCATTTCTATCGGGCGGTCAATCAAGGCGGGGCGTTCGGGCAACTCCTCTTTGCAACAATGGCTTCAAGCAAAAACGGCCAGAACTAATTCCGGCCGTTGATATATCCTTTTTCTTATTTCTTCAAATGATCAGGGAAAGGATGTTTGCGCATGAATTCCTTTGCGCCTTCCACCTTTTTTACAAAAAATGGATCATTAGCGTGACTTCTGACTTTATCGCTTACGATAGCTCTGCCGTATCCAGTCTCAATGACTTCTGCCTTCTTATCTTTTGCTGACATAATATCCCTTTTTCCTGATTTTCTTATTTCAAATATACTTATTTATCTTCTTTTTACCAAAAAAGCATCATAATTGACACCCATATGAAATGGCTGCCATTTGCCATTTTTCTCGCCGTACACATCGAAATCTATATTAATTTCCCTCCATAGCCTTGCTATACCCATCTGATAAAGTCTTGTTCTTGATTGTGTGCTTCCAGTAGCAAAAATCCAATGGTTTCCATAATGGTCACAGAATTCGTTTATAGTGTTAGCGACAGTTGCGAGAACAGTGTCCCTATCCTGGTTATTGCTTATTACATCATCGTAAACTATACCTGTTTCGACATCCGCATCGCCAAAAGATAAATTGTACATCGCAGGATTATCCTGAATCTTTGTGTACATAATTACTTTTCTAATCCTACCCTTAGGTCCATCGCTATAAAACTCATAATCCTTAAAATCATTACTGGCAAAATAAGGATAACGTTCTAAATTCATTTAGTAATGATTTTCCGCTTAGTATTGATTTTCAAACATAATAAATTATTGCATCCACGTTATTTTGATTTGAAGTAATTCTCTTACTTATTATACCTCGTCATGGTCAGTTCAGTGCCTATCGTAGCAAAACTTTTGATCATTTCAATCGAGCGGTCAATCAAAGCGGGGAGTTCGGGCAGTTCTTCTTTATCAAAGCCATTCAGCACATAATCTATCTGCCGGCCTTTAGGGAAATCGTTACCTACGCCAAAGCGCAGGCGGGCATATTCGTTATTGCCAAGGGTGGCTTCAATGTGTTTTAGTCCATTATGGCCGGCGGCGCTCCCCTTAGGTTTTAAACGCAGGGTGCCAAACGGCAGGGCAATATCATCTACCAAAACCAACACATTTTCAACAGGCACTTTCAGCGTTTTCATCCAATAGCTAACCGCTTTTCCGCTGTTGTTCATATAGGTAGTTGGTTTGATAAGGTACAGGGTACGGGCCTTATGGTTTACTTCGCTGTAATAGGCCAGGCGGTCGTTATAAAACTTAGCGCCCTCCTCTTTTGCAAACGCATCCAGTATCATAAACCCAATGTTATGCCGGGTATCGGCATATTCGGGCCCTATGTTTCCTAAACCAACGATGAGATATTTCATTTTTTAGTTCATGGTTCATGGTTCATGGTTCATGGCTTTGGAGGCAATGGGTAAATGAACACAAACTTTCAAATTATAAACGCGAAGATATTAATTAAAATAAAAACAGCGATAAGTAAAAACCTATCGCTGTTAATTCACTAACCCACTTTTGTTCCCCCTTTAGGGGGTTAGGGGGCCTGAAATTATTTTTTACCTGCTGCAGCTTCCTGTTCAGCCTGGCGTAACGCACGTGAAGTAGTTACAGATACAATGGTATCTTCTTTTGCATTGGTGATCACTAATTTGCCAACGCTCAGGTCGCCAACTTTTACTGATTTACCAACTTCCAAAGTTGCAATGCTTACTTCAATAGCATCCAAATGATCTTTTGGTAACGCTTTGATACGCAGCTTGCGTAATTTTTGTACCAGTTTACCACCAGTTTTAACACCTGGAGAAGTTCCGGTTAATTTAACAGGGATCTCGATAGTGATCGGTTTCTTTTCATCCAGCAACAAAAAGTCAACGTGGATGATCTGCTCAGTTAATGGATGGAACTGAAGATCTTTAATGATCGCCTGTGATTTTACTCCGGCAATTTCTAAGTCGATGAAATGAACCACCGGTGTATAAACAACGGGTTTCAAATCAGCTGCGGACACTGAAAAGTGGGTTTGGGTAGCCCCACCGTAAAGCACTGCAGGCACAAGGCCTAAATAACGCAGTTCTTTAGCGTCACGTTTCCCTACGTTCTCTCTTGGAGAACCGCTAATAGCAATTGATTTCATTTGATTTTTAATTAAGTCCATGGTCGATGGTCCATAGACCATGGTATTGTATGTATTATTTATTTGTATTCTTTTCAATTTTTGCCATGGACTATCGACCACGGTATATTTTCTGTATGCAATTCAATTTCTTCCATGGACTATCGACCATGGACCATGGACTAAAAACTAATCTACTTTAAACAACTGGCTTATTGAGCCGTGTTCGTTTACATTCATTATCGCTTTGGCAAACAGGTCGGCGGTGCTTAACACCCTGATCTTGCTGCTTTCCTGTTTAAGCGGGATCGTATCGGTAACAATCAATTCAGTTAATACCGAATTCTCTATCGTCTCGTATGCTTTGCCTGATAATACCGGGTGTGTACAAACCGCGCGGACGCTGCGTGCACCACGCTCCATAATTAATCCTGCTGCTTTTGCCAGTGTACCGGCAGTATCGCAAATATCATCAATCAGCACAATATCCTGATCGGTAACATCACCAATCAAAGTCATTGATTCAATTTCATTGGCGCGTTTACGGCGCTTATCGCAGATCACCACTTCCGCATTAAAATATTTGGCGAAAGAGCGGGCCCTGTACGAACCACCCATATCGGGCGAAGCGATGGTTAAATTACCCAGGCCAAGCGCTTTAATGTATGGTACAAATATGATGGAAGCATCCAGGTGATCAACCGGGATATCAAAAAATCCCTGGATCTGCGCGGCGTGCAGGTCCATCGTCATGATGCGGTTAATGCCGGCCGCAACCAAAATATTGGCTACCAGCTTTGCACCTATCGCAACACGCGGTTTATCTTTCCTGTCCTGTCGTGCCAAACCGAAATATGGAATAACAGCAGTTACATAATGGGCAGATGCACGGCGGGCGGCATCCGTCATCATCAATAGCTCCACCAGGTTGTCTGTTGGCGGGTTGGTGCTTTGGATCAAAAATACATCGCAACCGCGTACCGACTCATTAAAATGGGGCTGAAATTCGCCATCGCTAAACCGGGTTAATACCACATCGCCAAGCTCATGGCCGTACGATTGCGCAATATTTGCAGCAAGCTCCTTGGTACCCGAGCCTGCAAATAATTTAACGGTATTAAATTGTAATGGCATTTTTTGATTTACGAGTTACGAATTACGATTTCAGAATTTTGTTTTGGCACCGAAATTCGATTTTATAGCTTTCTTAAAAAAGAATTTCGGATTTAGATTACCATTTCAAAAAATCTGAAATCGTAAATCGTAAATCCGAAATATAATTCTTGTTGCCCGACCAGGATTCGAACCTAGACAAACGGTACCAAAAACCGTCGTACTACCTTTATACTATCAGGCAATCTCCTCAGGACAGTTATCCTCTCCAAAAAGGAATGCAAATATAGGAGGATTTTTTTGAAGTTAAAAGGTTTTTTTAAAAAGTTGTAAAAACGCAGTTTTTACAGGAACGCATACCCCACCGATAAGCTCAGCGCCCTGTTTTTAACTTCCGAATTATTCCCGCTATAGATGTTTTTCAAACCAAGGCCATAATCAACGCTAAACAACAGGCCGTTGTGTAATGAAACGCCCGCCAATGCATTTAATCCCAAATCTGTCCTGCTAAAATCATCCGGGTTGCCAAAGTCTATTTTGCTGGACCGGTAAGCAGTAACGGCCCCATCTGAGATCGTAATTAGTCTTCTTCCACCCGATATGGCAAGCCCGTAATATGGCCCTCCGCCAAAAAACACCTTAACAGGCCCAAAAGGAGTGCGATACAAAACGTCTACAGGTATCTGCAAGTAGTTATACGTTGCCTGTCCTTTAAGGGTAACAACGATCGGCTGCGGCTGAGTTTCGGTGAACGTCGTACTGGTGTTATAACCATATGTGGTAAAAAAAACACCAGTCTCAATAACTATTTTATTAAATCCAAAATCGCCAAATACGCCGCCTTTAAACCCGGAATAACTTGAAACAGTTGAAGTTGTGGTGCCAAGATCGGCAGTCGACTCATTCCACCCGGCTTTAATGCCAAATTTTAAGGTTTGTGCAAATAATTGCTGCATGGCAGCGCTCAAAAAAATTAGAAGAAGTATTTTTTTCATGATAAGTTTTATATAGCACTAAAACAGCATAAAATTCCTTTTATTATTAAAAACTAAAAATTTAGTTTTTAATCCCGGAAAGAAAATACAGTCACAATCCTGAAAGTGTGGTCGTTAAAGAATAGCTGCATAAAAAAAGCTGCCTTTTTTGGAGACAGCTTCCTTTTGTGTGTAAGGTAATGCTTAATCCTCTATCACCACGCCCATCGCACAGAATTTGTTGATGCGGTCTGTTACCAGTTCATCAACATTCTTCTCTTTCAATATTTTAAGGTCTTTTAACAGTTGTTTTTTTAGTGTAGCTGCCATGGCAACGGGATCCTGGTGTGCGCCGCCAAGGGGCTCTTTAATCACACCGTCAATCAGCTTATTTTTATACATCTCGGTAGATGTCAGCTTTAAAACTTCGGCCGCACGCTCTTTATTTTCCCATGTTTTCCAAAGGATAGTGGAGCAGTTTTCTGGTGAGATCACCGAATACCAGGAGTTTTCCAGCATCATTACCTTATCGCCTATGGCAATGCCTAATGCACCGCCTGACGCTCCTTCACCTATGATCACACAAATGATGGGCACCTTTAAAACAGACATTTCCAGCAAATTGCGGGCAATGGCCTCGCCTTGTCCGCGCTCTTCAGCTTCAAGGCCGGGGAATGCTCCGGGAGTATCAATCAATGTAATAACCGGTTTGTTGAATTTTTCGGCCAGTTTCATCAGCCTTAAGGCCTTGCGGTAACCTTCGGGGTTGGGCATACCAAAGTTACGGTATTGCCTGTCCTTGGTATTTTTGCCTTTCTGGTGACCGATAAACATAGCAGTTTGCCCGTTAATGGTGCCGAAGCCGCCTACAATTGCTTTATCATCGCCTACGGTCCTATCGCCGTGCAGTTCGATAAAATCATCGCACATCAACTCCAGGTATTGCAGGGTATAAGGCCGCTCAGGATGGCGCGAGATCTGCACTTTTTGCCAGCCTGTAAGGTTGGCATATATTTCGTGGCGGGTTGTTTCCAGCTTATTTTCCAGCTCGGTTATCGTCGCCGACATATCGAGCTTGTTTTTATCTTCAACCTGTTTCACCTTTTCGATCTGCTGCTGCAGGTCGGCAAGGGGCTTTTCAAAGTCAAAACTTATCTTCATATATTTAACTTTCTTGGGGGCCGCTAAATTAACTAAAACTAATGTTATTTTTTAATTAGCTTTATGTAAAGCTTCACTTTATGCCCGCTTCACCTAAACTGCGAAGCATTCATGAACACCTTAAATAAAATAGCCGTGAATAATCCTCTCCAAAGGAGAGGACTTTTTTTCATATATTTCAGTTGATTTTTCGCATTCTTTAAACCCTCTCCCCTGGAGAGGGCGGGGTGAGGCTCCTGCTTAATTAGCTTTATGTAAACCTTTAAACCACTTTAATTGCTGTGGTGTTAAAAGGCCGTGGGTAGCCAAACAAGCCTGTAAAATCGCGTTCCTGAGCTCTCCCTGGTACAATCCATACCTGTTGGCATAAAAGATCAGCGAGCCGTTATCCAGCCGGTGGTACCTGAAAATACTGTCTAAAGTCCGTTCATTATTGATGATGATCAACCCCATTTCCAGCTTTTTCCGGTGTAATTCTTTAGCAATAGCGCTTATTTTGCTTGCCTGCACTGCACTCAAACCCAATTCTTCTTTCAGTTTCAGCACGTTGTCAGGCAGGGGATAATTATTCAATTCAGCCGCTAATGACATCCCCGAAATATCGTCACCGCTGATAAGCGCATTGTATTGGGCATCATTTAATGTCTTTAAAGGGGAGTGTTTTAAAGTGCTGTCGGCAGTAGATTGCGCCTTGGCATTACTATAGAATAGGATTATTATTACTATAAGTAAAAATTTCTTCATAGGGCACGTTCTTTTAAATTGCAAGTATAGGGTTTGCTGATTAAAACAAATTTTAATTTAAGCCTATCAACCAAAAAACCATTAAGATTGTTTACCTACAGCTTAAAAAATATCTTTTTTCGATACAGAAAGTAGCACATCCCCCATTCCAACCCAAAAACACAAATGGCGGCTACCAGGGCTTTTATTAAGTCGCCCGCGTTAACCCAGCTTAAAACACCATTGGATATAAATGTAATATAGGCGGTAAACCACCTGTCGCCCACGATCTCAAAAAACAGGTAGATAAACAGCGAATTCATACCCACTATAGTAAAAAAAGTTAAGTGTTTGCGGTGAGCCTTGATATCGATCCACCAATACGAAAGCGCTAAAAACCATAAACACCAGCCAAGGGAGGCCAGGGTAAATGAGCTGGTCGCGATCCGTTTGATAATGGGTGTAATACCAAATTCATCCAAACCAAAACCAATAACAAGGCAAATCAATCCCCATAAAAGTAAAGTCCGGAGCTTGTTGTTCCCGTTCAGTAACATTTTACCTACCAGCGCACCTGCAATGGTATGTACAGCGGTAGGGATACAATTGATAGCCACCCAGCCGCCCTTGTTGATTTTATGCATCAAGATCGTATCAATGTAGTTGCCAAAATTATGCTGATCGGTAAACGGCATATCAAAACCGGGAACATGGGTAAACCGGTATAAAACTTCGGTAAGTATCAACAGCCCTATACAAACGCCGATCTGCGCCAGGTTGCTCCACCTGAAGATCAGGAATGCCACCAGCGTTGTAAATGACAATTGGGTAAGCACATCCCAAAGTTCAAAGCTTAACCCTTTCGGCCTTACCGCATAATCAAAAACGCCCCAAAAGAATAGTAATGCACAGCGCTTTAATGTTTTTTTGAATGATTGACTCCATGTTACGCCATTTGCCCATTGTTTATTGAGCGAATAAGCCATGGAAACACCGGCCATAAACATAAACGCCGGCTGTACCAGGTCCCAAAAATGGAGACCATGCCAGGGGTGGTGTGTGAATTGGATAATGAAATTATTAAACGCGGTTCCTTTGGAATAGTTAAATAAATAATCATAGATGCCGGTAGATTCGATGGCGAGCAGCACCATGATAAAACCACGGAGAAAATCAAGCGAAAGCAGGCGCCCGGTGAGCGGTGCCGGAGTGTGGGTTGAAGGCATTGTAAACGAGGTTTAAAAATTATTTCAAGGTAAGAATTAAAAATAAGTTTGGCCTAAAGTTTATATCAGTGTGAAACGGTTCAAATTGCACTCTTTGGTCATTATTTTTACATTTGTATTGGAAATTCAATTAAAAGCATACCCAATTAAGTTATAGCAAAAGTATTAGTGAAATCAGACGAACATATTTTTAAGACCAGGCCTGCTTATTTTTTTCTTGTATTGATGCTATCCGTTGGGTTATTTTGTTTATGGGGTGCTTATTCCTTTTGGACAAGTTCATCAGATGCAAATTCAAATACAGGTAATACAACCACATTGGTGATTAGGGTGATATTTGCAGGGGTCATTCTTCTTTTTGGATTAATGGCTTTATGGCTAGTTATAACATTCAAAGTTTGTTACCTGACTGACACGGAATTGATAATTAGCAGGCCCTTTATATTTTTCAGGCGGGTTGTGCCGAGGGCCAATATCAGTAATATTTCAGAAAAAGACAGCCAAATAGACATAGACAGAACAGGGTTTTCAAGGAATATGGTAAAGATCGGCGAAACAGCTATTTTGTTGCTTAAGAACGGGAAAAAATTACAGATAAGCAGCGTAAACATTGGCCGGTATCACGAACTGATAAAAAAACTCAAGCACCGCTAATGCGATTTAAAACATTTTATTTACCCGAAATTCCTTATAGTTTTCAGCTTTAACCAAAAGAAATATGAATATTCATCCACAGTGGTTTTTGATTGATAGCGAGCAGGCTTATGATAAAGCAATTGCCCGGTACGAGGAAGTTAAGCGCTCGCCCAAAAACACCGATGAGCATAGAGAAAAAATGCTTTTAGTACATTTAATTGAAAAGTACGAAAACAGTCTTTGGGATTTTCCGGAAGTTGACCCAATACAAATGATCAAAATCCGGATGGACGATTTCGGGTATAAACCATCCGATTTGGCAGCCGCTTACGGTGACAAAGGCACTGTTAGCAAAGTGCTCAACTATAAACAGGCGCTGTCACTAACCATGATCCGGAAATTCAGTCAACTTTTGAGGTTGCCGGTTGATGCGCTTATAAAGGAGTATGCTTTAAAAACAACGTAAAGACGCAACTCACTATTCACCACTCACTATTCACCCCCATCATTTCCCAAACCTTTTCAGCGTAAAGTAAAAACGGCTGCCTTCGCCAATTTCGCTTTCAACGCCTATTTTGCCTGCCTGGGCTTCAATAAAGTCTTTAGCGATAGCAAGACCCAAACCTGTCCCGGTTTGCTCGGTAGTGGCGCCGGGCACTTTAAAATACCGGTCGAAGATGCGCGACAGGTACCGCTGGTCGATCCCGCGGCCATGATCCTGTACCGAGAACTCGATCTCATCAGCCTTGTAGATCTTTACTACCAGGTCAACAACAGATTTCTCATGGCTGTATTTAATGGCGTTTGACAGCAGGTTGATCAATACCCAGGTTGTTTTGTCCAGGTCGGCCTGTACATCGGGCAAACTTTGGTCGCATTGCACATTAATCGTAACCTGTTTTTGTTCGGCCGTTGTTTTCAGGGCCTTAACTGCGTAGTCCACAATATTGCCGGGATGCGTTTTGCCAAAATTCAATTGCAATTTACCGGTCTCCACCTGTGCCATATCCAATAGTTCACCGGTTATCTGCAGCAGCCTGCGCGCATCTTCATCAATATTTTCCAGCAATTGCCTTTGTTCGGGGTTTACCGCGCCTATGCGGTCGTCCTCAAGCAATTTCAGGCTCATTTTTATGGAAGATATCGGCGTTTTTAACTCATGGGAGATGGTGGCTATAAAATTGGTTTTAGCATCATCCAGTTGCTGAAATTCAGTAATGTTTTTAAGGATGATCACTCTTCCAATTACCTTATCATTGTTTGTTACCTCCAGCACTTCTTTATTATAATAACTTTCGCGCCCGTCGGCAAATATTTTCATTTTCTGCTGATCGCTGATCAAAAGGTTCCGCAGCAAGTCGTTCTCCTGTGAGAGTTCGGGCGCCGAGCGGCCGGTAAGGCCCTGTTCAGGAATGCCGATCATCGTGCAGGCCACTTCGTTGGCGAAAATAATGAACGACTTTTCATCCAGGCCTATAATGGCATCGTGCATGGAGTTGATAATAGTTTCGATCCTTTTCTTTTCAAATAAAATACTGGCCAGGTTGCTGTGTTCGTATTCATCCAGCTTGGTCGTCATGGTATTAAAAGCCTGCCCCAGTTCGCCAAACTCATCATTCGATTTAAAGTTGAGCTGCTGGTGGTAGTTCCGGTTCGAAACTTCTTTAATCCGCTCCGTCAGTTCCTTTATCGGGTTGGCAATATAGCCGGGGAAATTAACCACAAAGCTAAAGGCCACCAAAAACAGGAACGAACCAACAAAAGCCACCAGCAATGTAGCTTCATTTGCTGTCCCTTCCGCTCTCTCATACTTATGCTCTATAGCGTTCATATTCAGCTGCATGATGCTATACAGAAGACGCTTCATATCGGAGTGAAGTCCTGCGGCTGCCAGCTGATTATTGCGCATTTTCTTAAGTTCCTCAAATTTCCGGCGTAATGAATCCGTGAGTTCCTTTTCGCCGCGTTCTGTTATATTGTGTTCCTGTTTCACCAGGTTTTCCTCAATGATCTTTATCTGCCGGCTACCCAGCTCGCCCGGACTCGCGTCAACGGCAGCACCCATATTCTTAGTAAACGTTACGGTTTCGTAATTATCTTTCAATATATTTTTTGCATCGGCCGAAAGACGGTTAAGATAATAGATAGACAAACCGCAGCATATTAAAGCCAGCAGGAATAAAAAGCTGATGCCGATCCGGAGTTTATTTTTAATAGTCATTATGATAGTATTACAAGATCAATATGTGTTTTTGACATTTTATTAAGCAATTGGGTAAAAACAGCGGTTTTCATTACCAACTGGTAGAACTTAAAGTGTGGCTTGCCGAGACAAATAGTTGTCACGTCGTATTTTTCGGCAGTTTCCCATATCGTTTTGGCGATGTTATTGCTTTTCACCTTCAAAACTTCGGCGCCCAATTGCGTGGCTAACTTAAAGTTATTGATGAGGTGGCGCTGCGACGCCAGGTTTATTTTATCGCTGCTTTCGTTGGATGTTTGCACATACAGCAGGAACCAGTTTGAATGGTAATAAGATGCCAGCCGCGCTGTTTTGCGGATGATGATCTTTGCTGATTCCTCGTTGGTGCTGATGCAGGCTAAAAATATCTCGGGGCGCAATTTGATGTTTTTTGGCACCTCGGTATTAATTTTCCGCTCTACCTGGTTGGCAACTTCCCTTAATGCCAGCTCGCGCAGCTGCAGGATCCTTTCTGCCTGGAAAAAGTTATTTAAAGCCTGCTGGATTTTTTTCTCATCATAAATTTTTCCCTCCTTCAGGCGGTCAACCAGTTCGTCAGCAGTAAGGTCAATATTCACTACCTCATCGGCCATCTGCAATACCTTATCAGGGATGCGCTCATTGATGGATGCGCCGGTAATCTTCTCCACCTCTTCGTTCAGGCTTTCGATATGCTGTATGTTAACTGCGCTGATCACATTGATGCCGGCATTTAAAATATCCATTACATCCTGCCAGCGTTTTTCGTTTTTACTGCCCTCAATATTGGTATGGGCCAGTTCATCAACCACTACCACTTCGGGCCGAAGGTTGATAATGGCGTTCAGATCCATCTCTTCCAGCTCTTTGCCTTTATAAAAAAGCTTACGCCGCGGAATGATAGGCAATCCTTCCACCAGGACTTCAGTTTCCCTGCGTTTATGCGTTTCGACATACCCGATCTTAACATCAATACCATTGCGTAACAGCGTACGCGCCTCCGTTAGCATGCGGTAAGTTTTACCAACACCGGCACTCATGCCAATATAGATCTTAAACTTTCCCCGCCTTGATTTTTTAATCAACTCGAGAAAATGCTCAACCGACTGCTCTTTATTTTCGTCGTTCATTGTATTAGTTTAAGGTTGATTAGGTGAGTAGTTGATTAAGTTTAATTTTCGGATGGGCTTGCAGTACTCCGTTTAAAATATTTGCAGCAAAATTAACTCAATTTATAACCATTCACTTAATCAACTTAATCAACCACTCACCTAACCATCAAAACCTTATAAAGGGGGTGCGGGCACCCCCTTTTTTACGCGAATCTCAATCAAACCAAACTATAATTAACAAACAATAATTAATTATAATACAATAATCCGCGTTTCTCTTAACTCCACAACTCAATCAATTCGTTTTGCCTCACCTAAATCCTCTCCAAAGGAGAGGACTTAAAAACGAAGAGCTTATGCCTCCCTCTCCTTTGGAGAGGGTCGGGGTGAGGCTAACCACACACGCTCCCCTCATTGAGTCGTTTTTATATTTAAATCCTTTTATCAAAATGCATACACAGCAGCCAAAACAAATTGTGAAGCACCGGTGGTGAAATTACCGTTGCCATCTACAAACTGGTCGCTTTTTGATGTATTGTCAAATCTTACTTCAGGGATCAGCGTTAACGGGCCTGCTTTAACATTGGCTGTAAATGTAATGCCAGTTACCGATTCGCCGGCTGCTGGGCCTAAGCCACCGGTTGAATAAGTTCCGGTTTTGGTTGTAAAATACTCTCCTCTTAAACCCAGGGTTACCGCTTTTGATACCGCTAATTGTGGATACAGGGCTACGCCTGAAAATCCACCGGTTACCCCGTTTGATGCAGAGAAATCAGCAGCATTTAAACCCAGTTTGAAAGCACTTGTAATTTGATAGGCAGTTGTAAGGTCAAATTCTGTTCCGTAGGATGAACCGGTTACCACGTTCAGGTAGGCTGTCCAGTTTTTTACAGGGGTTACGGTTAACTGAGCGCCAAATGTATTAACCTTTCCGCCCGACTGGTAAACATTCCAGTAGTCATTAAATATACCCGCCATTAAGCTTACTTTATCCGAAAAAGCATAAGTGGCTTTTAAGCCGGCATTCTGGAACGGGCCATTGGTAAATAAATAAGAAGTTGAATAGTTGAAGTTTGCAGCAGGGCTGATCACTTCATAACCGATAAAGGTTGACATGTAACCGGCTGTCATGCTGAATTTATCAGTAAATGCATACGATACATACAAGTTTTGGATGTGGTAGCTGGAATAAGCTACACCGGTTGAATTACCCACATAAGCTAAACCCGGATCAGTATTTGGGATGGATTCCTGTTGTCCGCGGGGGCCGAAAGAAAGTTCACCCACAAATGAGGCTTTGCCCACTGATTTTTTTAATCCCAGGTCGACCATGCCGATCGAAATAGAGTTTAATTCGTTTGCAAAGCTGGTCGGGATATTTGGTTTTCCCGAAAAATCGGTTTTAAAATAGGTATCTACCGAACCGCTCAGCACTAAGGGCGCATCCCCGGTTGTTTTAATAGTATCCTGCGCGTTGGCGGTTATAGTAAGGCCTGCAATGGCCATTATGAGTAATGTTATTTTATATTTCATTTTTTTTAAGATAGAACTTGTTATTGCCAGGCATCGGTAAGTAACCCTGGTGCCTGGCAATGGCAAAATTTGTTATTTTTACTATTCACTTAATCAACTTAATCAACCACTTACTTATTAGTCAATTCATCCAAAGCAACGTTCATTTTCAAAACGTTCACTTTTGATGGTCCGAACAGGCCTAAAACCGGCCCTTCGGTATTATCAGCAATAATTTTTTCCACCTGTGCAGCAGGGATATTGCGTACTTTGGCAATCCTTGCTACCTGAACTTCGGCGCCAGCAGGCGATAAGTTAGGATCCAAACCTGAACCTGATGAAGTAACCAGTTCGGCAGGGATCTCACCACGTTTTACAGTTGGGTTATGTACCATAAAGGTGTCAATCAGTTTTTCAACGCCTTTCAGGTAATCCGGATTTGAAGGTCCTTTGTTAGAACCTACGCCGGCATCTGCCTGGTAATTGGCGGCAGACGGGCGCGACCAGAAATACTGATCCTTTGTGAATTTTTGGCCGATGTTGGCATAACCAACAACGCGCCCTTTGTAAGTAACGGTAACGCCGTCACCTTGTCCCGGTGTAAATTTTCCGATGCCTGCTATTACCAGCGGATAAAGGCCTGATAACAGCACTAACAGTACAACTGTTATTCTTAGTGAAGGCAAAAAATATGTTTTCATTTTTTTAAGATTTAAAATAGATTTGAGATATGAGATTTGAGATATGAGATTGAAACGGTCACTTTGTCTCAAATCTCATATCTAACATCTCACATCTATATTAATATTCCGACCAAAAGATCGATTAATTTGATACCTATGAACGGAACCAATACGCCGCCCAGGCCATAGATAAACAGGTTACGGCGCAATAAAGCGCTTGCTCCTATCGGTTTGTATTCAACGCCTCTTAAAGCCAATGGAATAAGCATCGGGATAATAATGGCATTAAATATCACAGCTGATAGTATAGCCGATTGCGGGCTGTGCAGGTCCATAATATTCAGCGATTTTAAGGCCGGAATGGAAACCATGAATAAAGCCGGAACAATAGCAAAATATTTAGCCACGTCGTTAGCGATAGAGAAGGTGGTTAAAGTACCGCGGGTCATCAGCAACTGCTTGCCTATCTCAACGATCTCAATCAGTTTGGTAGGGTCGTTATCCAAATCAACCATGTTACCGGCTTCTTTGGCGGCCTGCGTGCCGCTGTTCATTGCTACGCCAACGTCAGCCTGGGCCAAAGCGGGCGCGTCATTTGTACCGTCGCCCATCATGGCGACCAGTTTTCCGCCCTGTTGCTCAGCTTTAATGTAGTTCATTTTATCTTCGGGCTTAGCCTCGGCAATAAAATCATCCACACCGGCTTTATTGGCAATAAATTTGGCGGTTAAAGGGTTGTCACCAGTTACCATTACCGTTTTTACACCCATTTTGCGCAGGCGTTCAAAACGCTCGGCTATACCCGGTTTAATAATGTCCTGTAATTCAATTACGCCCAGGATCTTTTCGTTTTGTGATACCACTAAAGGGGTACCGCCATTTGAAGAGATCACTTTCACATTTTCTTCCACATCTGCAGGGAATGAATTTCCGGCCTTAAGGGCGATGTTACGGATAGAGTCGAAAGCGCCTTTACGGATGCGCAAACCATCAGGGGTATCCAAACCGCTTGAACGGGTTTCGGCCGTGAACTTAATAAACACCGAACCATCAGGCACCTTAGCGTTTACTTTAGTTTTACCGTTTTCACCCAGCTCAACGATGGATTTACCTTCGGGAGTTTCGTCAGCCAGCGAGCTTAAAACACAGGCGGTAATAAAATCCAGTTCATTTACTCCGCTTGCAGGATAAAAGTTAGTAGCCTTACGGTTACCAATGGTGATTGTACCGGTTTTATCAAGCAACAGGGTGTCAAGGTCACCGGCTGTTTCAACGGCTTTACCTGATTTGGTAATTACATTGGCACGCAACGCCCTGTCCATACCCGCAATACCGATGGCCGATAACAGGCCACCGATGGTTGTGGGTATCAAACAAACAAATAGTGAAATAAATGCCGCAATGGTAATAGGGGTATTGGCATAATCGCCAAATGGCTTTAAGGTAACGCACACGATCACGAAGATCAGCGTGAAACCCGCCAGCAATATGGTTAATGCTATTTCATTTGGTGTTTTCTGGCGCGATGCACCTTCAACCAGGGCAATCATCTTATCCAGGAAGCTTTCGCCCGGCTGGGTAGTCACCATCACCTTTATCTTATCCGACAGTACCTTTGTACCACCGGTTACCGATGATTTATCACCGCCCGATTCGCGAATCACCGGCGCAGATTCACCGGTAATTGCCGACTCATCAATGGTAGCAATACCTTCAATGATCTCGCCGTCGGTTGGGATATTGTCGCCTGCTTCGCAGATAAAAACATCTCCTTTTCTTAATAAAGAGGACATTACTGTCTTTTCTTTGCCGTCAACCAGCAGGCGGGCAGGTGTTTCCTCGCGGGTTTTGCGCAGGCTTTCGGCCTGTGCCTTGCCGCGCGCTTCGGCAATCGCTTCGGCAAAAGTGGCAAATTGTACGGTGAGGTATAAAATAATGAATATAGTGAGGTTGTAAGCAAAGCTTCCCTGTGTTTTATTGAACAGCGAGAAAACAGTTACCACCAGCATAATCGCCGCACCGATCTCCACGGTGAACATCACCGGGTTACGGAATAATAAGCGTGGGTTCAGCTTAGTGAAAGAATGCAGGAACGCCTCTTTCACCTGGTCGCGCTGAAATAATGTATTTTGATTTGATCTCATGATAATTTCTTTCTATAAATTATTTAAGTGAAAAGTGTTCAGCTATAGGCCCTAAAGTCAATGCCGGGAAGAATGCCAGTGCAGCAATTATGACGATCACAGCAAAAATCATTAAACCAAATGTTACAGTATCAGTTTTAAGTGTTCCTGCTGATTCGGGAATGAATTTTTTGTTGGCCAGGATTCCAGCGATGGCTACCGGACCAATAATCGGTAAAAACCGCCCAAGGAAGATCACCAAACCGGTACCGAAGTTCCAGAAAATGTTATTTGCTGTTAACCCTGCATAACCGGAACCGTTATTGGCCGAAGCTGAGCTAAACTGATATAACATTTCGGAAAAGCCGTGAAAGCCTGGGTTATTTAACCACGCCGACGGCTTAACAGACCAGTTTATATTCGGGTAATTCACCAACACCCATGATGCGATCATGGTACCTACCAATATTAAAAAAGGGTGCAGCAAAGCAATAAGCGAAGCAATTTTCATTTCACGCGCTTCAATCTTTCGTCCCAAAAACTCAGGCGTCCGCCCAACCATCAATCCCGATATAAATACGGCAATGATGATAAAAATGTAGAAGTTAAGATAGCCCACCCCAACCCCGCCATAAAAGGCGTTGATCATCATATCAAACATCTGCCCCATGCCGGATATCGGCATCATGCTGTCGTGCATAGCATTACATGAACCGTTAGAAGTTACAGTGGTAGTAATACCCCAGTAAGCTGAAGCGGCCGGGCCGAAACGAACTTCCTTGCCTTCCATTGATCCGCCCGGCTGGCTGATACCTAAATGCGCTATCGCCGGGTTGCCGCCAATTTCCGCCCGGATAGAAGGGATAAGCATCGACATAAATCCTACCGTCATCACGCCAAAAATCACCCAGGCCAGCTTCTTTTTGTTCAGATAATAGCCCAGTGCAAACACCAGCGCGATCGGAATAAGAACGATGCTGATATTTTCAACCATATTTGTTAAATAGTTAGGATTTTCGAGCGGGTGTGCCGAATTTGTGCCAAACCAGCCGCCGCCGTTAGTACCCATTTGTTTTATGGCGATCATAGCTGCTGCCGGACCGCGTGAAATGTGAACCGTATCGCCCTGTAATCCTATTACGGTGTCCTTCCCTTTGTAACTGGTTGGTGTGCCGTTAAAAGCCAAAATAACAGCCACTACAAAACTCAAAGGCAGTAAAATCCTGGTAACAGATTTCACCAAAAAATCCCAGAAATTGCCCAGTTTATCGGTAACCTTATCTTTCATTGCCTTAACTACCACCATCATGGCTGCAATGCCTGTTGCGGCACTAACAAACTGAAAAAACATTAACACAAATACTTGTGTATAATAAGTTACCCCGCTTTCGCCCGAGTAATCCTGCATGTTGGTGTTTGTTAAAAAGCTCAACGCCGTATTAAAAGCAAGATCAGGCGTTTGCCCTGGGTTATGATCGGGGTTTAATGGTAAATGCCCCTGGAAGATTAAACAGAAAAAAGCATAAAACAGCCAAATGACGCTGATGGTTAGCATTGCTTTTAAATGTTGTTTCCAGTTCATTTCGCGGGTAGGGTCGATGCCGCTTAGTTTGTATATCAGCCTTTCCAACGGGGCCATAAAGTCGAGCCAGGTTTTCTCACCCTTAAATACCCTGGCTATGTACATGCCCAGCGGTATGGCCAGGCCAACCATTGCCAGGTACATAAAAATGACACCTAAGATTTCAGTATTCATAATTTTTTATTTTGATGATAATTAATAGTTATTATTAAAATTTTTCGGGTTTGAGGAGCACATAAACCATATAAAAAAATACGGCGATGGCTACGATAAATAATGCGATCATGATTTTTAAATTTTTTCGAAGTAATTAACTGTTTTGAAAAAAAGCCAGAATATGACAATGAAGCATATGACGTAGGCGAGCGTAAGAATGGTGTCCATTTTTGTTTTGATTTAAAGGGCCTGGATTGTTTTTTTAGTTTAATAGTATTTATAAGGGCTAAAAAGTTTTGATTTTTATGTAGATGATATAAAGTACCGCCAGTGCAAAAAGCCATGATATGGCGATGGTTAAAACATCTTTAAAGGAGTATTTCAGTTGTTGTTTTTTCATTGTTTCCCCGGAGTTTCTTTAGAATTTGAAATCCTATATAAATATTTACAAATCAATTAGTTATACAAATATCAATGGTCACTTAATTAAATGACAGTTATCATTCAGCGGTGACTGGAAATGTTTTGACCCGGATAAAATCTTTCTCAGGGATTTGATTGATTTACTGTAGAGACAGGATATGATTATGAAGCATAATACATAAGTGAGCGCAGCTATAATATTCATTTTGTTTGATTTGATTGCAGGCACCTATACCAAGCAAATGCCACAAAAAGCACAACAACAACAACAAACTGAAAATCAATTACATAATTAAATTTTATAAAAATGAAAGGCTGGGAAAACAGCATAGGACACTATCATTTTGATAGGCTTTTATCAAAATGTAAATGGTTGGCATTTAGATTTGCTGAATTTTCAGGATTTAGGCAGATTTCTTTGGAACCTGATAGTTAAACCAGCAAAAGTGTATAAAAGGCTAAGGATTGAGAACATGAAACAGCCTGGCAATGGTTAGCCCGCAATTACGGCCTCAGTTTGCTTTTAGTTCCTGGCGTTTGGCAAGCCGTCGTACAAAATCACCGATGGTTAAGCCTTGTACCAGTATTGAAAATACAACCACGATATAAGTTACCAGTACAAATTCATCTTTATGCATGGCAGGCGAAAGGGACAAAGCAAGAGCTACTGATAATCCGCCCCTAAGCCCGCCCCAGGTGAGGATGGGCACTACATTTTTTTCAAAGCTGATCCAAAATTTCAAAAAGTAAACAGGGATAATTACAGAGATCCACCTGGCAAGCAAGACTATCAGGATGATGATCATCCCGATAAGAAATACAATTGCGTTAATTTTGATGATCAGCATTTCCATGCCGATCAGTAAAAAAAGCACGGCGTTTAATATCTCGTCTATGAGTTCCCAAAACTTACTTAAATAGTCCTGGGTAACGTCAGACATTACTTCGTCTTTGACTTTATTCCCGGTGATGATTCCGGCAACTACCATAGCGAGGGGCCCCGAAATATGCAAATACCCCGCGATAGAATAGCCGCCCATTACAATTGCCAGGGTGATTAAAATCTCGACCGCATAATTATCGATACTTCGCAGCGCTAAATAACCCGTGTATCCTAAAATAACGCCAAATAAAAGGCCGCCTACAGCTTCCTGCATAAATAATTTCACAAGGCCGAAAGCATGGAAATCGGCAGTTCCGTTTTTGGCCAGCTCAGCAATGCTGATAAACAATACCACAGCAACGCCATCATTAAATAAGGACTCGCCCGATATTTTGATCTCAAGCGATGAAGGGATCTTTGCTGCTTTTAAAATTGACAGTACAGCAATCGGGTCAGTTGGCGAGATCAGCGCACCAAATAAAAGGCAGTAAATAAAATCAATATTTATCCCGAAAAATTTAAAAAGGTACCAGGAAAGCCCCCCTACCAGGAAAGTGGAAATAATAGTACCTACGGTAGATAATATAATGATTGGCCATCTTTCCTTTTTCAGCTTATTAGCATTGATCTGGATGGCCCCTGCAAACAGCAGGAAGCTGAGCATAAAATTCATCAATGCCTTCTGAAAATCGATGGAAGCGACGATTGAAACAGCCTTTTTAGTTAACGACGGGTCGAATTTACCCACGATAGCCAGCAAAATGGAAAACAACAGCGCAAGCACCATAATCCCGATGGTTGGCGGCCATTTGATCCACCTATGGTTGACATAAGCGAAAACAGATGTTAAAACGATGGTTGCTGTTAAAATCTCGTCAATATTCATTTAACCCGGCTTAATTATAGATCTCCAACCGAATGAAGTTTGGTATTATGAGGCTTAAAATAGGAATTTTTTTCTTGAATTAGTAACCGGATCAATTACAAGTACAATCTTAATTAATTCCAAAATCATTCCATCCCGTAATCTTTCAATTTTCGGTACAACGTAGCAACGCCGATATTAAGCAGGCGAGCCGCTTCGGCGCGGTTGCCGTGGGTATGATTTAAAACCCGCTGGATATGAAGTTTTTCTATAGATGCCAGGTCGAATGCGGATAGGGAATTGCCGGCCTTTACCGGCGAAGGTTCCTGCATTTCGTAAGGCAGCAGGCTTTCATCAAGTACTGCCTCATCAGCCAATATAACCGCCCGTTCAATCACATTCTTTAATTCGCGGATGTTGCCGGGCCAGCCATAGGCTTCCAGCTTTTCTACAAACTTGTCAGTCATCCCGGTGAATTGTTTTTTGACTTTAAGGCCAAAATAATTCATAAAATACTCAGCAAGCAGTTTGATATCTTTTTTCCGGTCGCGCAATGCCGGCAGTGTGATCTGGAATACCGATAAACGGTAATACAAGTCAGAGCGGAAACCCTCTTTACTTACTTCTTCCTGTAAATTGCGGTTGGTGGCCGCCAATATGCGCACATTTACCTGGGTAGGCTTGGTGTCGCCAATTTTTAAAAACTGCTGCGACTCAAGCACACGGAGTAATTTGGCCTGCAGTTCGTGGTCCAGCTCCCCTATTTCATCTAAAAAAATAGTACCGCCATTAGCTTCTTCAAAAAGCCCTTTTTTATCTTTTACAGCACCGGTAAATGACCCGGCCTTGTGCCCGAATAACTCACTCTCTAATAACTCCTTTGTAAAGGCGCTGCAATTTACGGCAACAAATGCCTTATTGTGGCGCGGGCTGGCCTGGTGTATCGCCTCAGCGAATAACTCTTTCCCTGTACCGGTTTCTCCTAGGAGCAAAACGGTAGTATCGGTTAATGCAACTTTTTGCGCAAGCTTGATCACTTCGGTTACCGCCGCTGATTTACCGATCAGCCGGTCGAAACCGAATTTATCATTCAGCTTTTGTTCCAATTCCTGTACACGGTATTGCAACAAAGCCTTATCCATCGCTTTGCTCACCAGCGGGATGATCTTTTCGTTATCATCACCCTTGGTTATATAATCAAACGCGCCCGATTTAATAGCTTTTACGCCATCATTTATCGTCCCAAATGCCGTTAAAACAATAACCTCGGTTGCAGGGCGTATTGATTTTATCTGCAGGGTAAGATCGATACCATTATAATCAGGCAGCTTTACGTCACTAATAACAACCGGAACATTCTCCTGCTGGAGTTTTTTCAATCCATCTTTTCCATTGGCAGCTACCAGCACATCATACCCTTCAAGTTGCAGGATCCTGGCCAGCAGGTTACGCAGGCGCTCCTCATCGTCAATTATTAACAGCTTGTCCTTTTGCATGATCAAAAGGCAAAAGTGATTATTAATTTCGGAATTCGGAATTTTTCGCTTGCGGTTTATTTTTAATGGCGCTCAAGAATGCTATGCAGTTTCGATTTCGGAATTAAAGATTTTCTGTCAATTTCGACGAGCCTGCCGGTAGGTAGGAAACGAGGAGAAATCTATACAGGCCTTATTCCACCATGCAAAGCTGTGATGCATGTGTATAGATTTCTCTCCGCCTCCGGGCGGATCGAAATGACAAAATCTTAAATTAAAATCCCAAATCCGAAATTAAACCTTCGGCAGTTTATACCCGTTATGGTATTCCTTCATCAGGTATTCCCGGTTTACTCCTTTGTCTGTAAATTCATGCGCAGCATCATTCCATTCCAGTTTTTTGCCGGTGCGATAGGCAATATTTCCCATTTGCGCAACGGTAGCCACATGTGCGCCGGCCTGGATGGGGCAATGCAGATCCTCCATCTTGCGCGATTTTACCACGCTTACAAAATTCTCCCAATGCTTATCCAGCCCGTTATCTGACGAGGCCACAAATGGCTTTGCCACCTTGCTTTTGCTTTGCCGCTCTTCAATAACTTCCCAGCCGCCACGGTTTAGTATCAGCGTACCATTATTGCCAATATAAGCAATCCCATGGTCGCGGTTGTAGGAGCCATTATCAATACCCATGGCCGAATCCCAAACCATATTGAAGCCGTCAAATTCATACAGCGTGGTTAAGGTATCGGGCGTTTCTTCATACAATTCGGGGTAAGCAAAACGCCCGCCCAGTGCCGATACCGATTTAGGCACGGGCGAATTCATCCCGAGTAAACCATAATCCAGCAGGTGAACGCCCCAGTCGGTCATCAACCCGCCTGCATAATCCCAAAACCAGCGGAAATTAAAATGGAACCGGCTTGCGTTAAACGGAACCGTTTTTGCCGGGCCGAGCCAGCCTGCATAGTTAACGCCGGCCGGTGCAGCACTGTCGGCTACCACCGGGCCGGGTTTCATCCAGCCCTGGTAACACCAAACTTTTACCGTACGGATATTACCCAGCTGACCACTGTGTACAAAGTCTACCGCATCCTTAAAATGCTGCTGGCTGCGCTGCCATTGGCCGGCCTGTACTACTTTGTTATACCGTTCCTGCGCCTTTACCATCGCCCTGCACTCGCCTATGGAGTTGCCTACCGGTTTTTCAACATAAACATCTTTTCCCGCTTCTACCGCATGCATCATAATCATGGCGTGCCAATGGTCGGGCGTGCCAATTACCACGGCATCAATATCTTTTTGATCCAACAGCGCCTGGTAATCATCATACCGCCTTATCTTCGAGGTATCATAGTTCATTTTGGCCAGGTCGGCCATCCGTTTGTCCATTACATTTTTATCCACATCGCAAATGGCCACCAGGTTTACGCCGGGCACTTTTAAGGCGGCGGTTACATCGGCCCAGCCCATGCCATTGATGCCGATAGCGCCAATGTTCAGCTGGTCGCTGGGCATCATCCGGTTTTTAAAAATAGCAAAGGCTTTATTGTTAAAGGTTGAGGCCAGCAGGCTGCCCCCGGCCACTATGGCCGATTTTTGCAAAAAATCTCTTCGTGAACTCATTAGTTTAATTTATATGGTTGCGATAAATTTAAACTAATTTTATGGATGCCCGATGATACTTTTGATGCAATTAACAGGGTAAAATGTTAACCCTTTTCAGATTTTTGGTAACATCTTTGTTATTGATGCTAAAATCTGTCGAAAAATTAAAACATCCGCTTTCAGCTTTATCTGATTCTGACATAGGTGTCGCCAAAACCGTCGCTGATAAACAAGTCGTCAATGAATAAGGTGTCATTTTTGATAGAAATGCTGCTTCTCCAGTCGCCGATCTTTAAAACATCAACTTTTTGTGTGGGCGTATAATTATAGCCTTTTATGATGGAATAGCTGCCCTGGATGAGCAGGGAATCGTTTTCAAAGCGTTTATAAGTACTGTCAGCATAAAATTCATCCCTGAAATTATTACCTGTGCTTTGGGGAGTATAGGTAAAACCGCCTATCCCTCCTACTGATCTTACCCAGCGCCATTTACCGATTAAAGCGTTTGAAGGTAGCTGGGTAGATTTTTTGCAGGATACGGCGGTCAAAATGATTAATGCAAGTACCATAGAAACGAATGTTCTCATAAACAGCAGGTTAATTGGAGTGATTACGTGGCTGTCAGCAATTACGATACAGGGCGATAAAAAAATATCATTTATTAAATAATTGGCCGCAACTATTTGGGGAGGATAGTTTGTAAATATTCAGTTTGAACAGCGGCTTTCAATTTCAAAAAATCACCGTCAATGATCAGCAATTTTACCCCGCTTTGGGTAACGGAACGATGGGAACTTAACTCGTCAGATACCATATAGCTCATCCCCGCGGTTAATTGAAAACTTTCGCCGGTTTCCAATTCAGTGGTAAACGCACCTTCCAGGCAGTGTACTATATGGCCTTTCCGGCACCAGTGATCGGCCAAATAACCTTCACTGTATTCAACTATCCTTACCCGCAAAGCCTCAAATTGCAGGGTTTGCCACCAGGCAGCGCCGGTAGTTCCGGGGTGCGTTGTTTTGGCAACATTTTCCCAGTTGATTACCGGGAAGGGTATATTTTCAGCATCCATCCGTTTTGTTCCGGATGACTAAAACCCTCTGCGGGTTGCCCTTGCATAACGCCTGAAACGCCTGTCTTCATAAAAATCGTTCACCACCAAAATGGAGTGGATGATGCCCGGGATCCAGAATAAAAGTGTTAAAATAATGTTCAACACAAACGACCCCATTCTGCCGGTGGTCAATATGGCTATCGGCGGGCACAAAAAGCATAAAAAGTAACGCATGATCATTGAGTTAATATGGTTGTTCCTATTCGCTATGATATTAAAATGCAGGGTTTTGTTACGGATAAAAATAAAAAATTTAGTTGAATAAGTTGATGGAGAGGATGGCTGATTGAGTTGTTCATAGTTCATGGATCATAGTTCGTGGTAAAAAGGGGTACAGCATATTTGCTGCAACTTTTAAACTTTCCAACATTACAACCGTACAACACCTAATAAAATTTATCTTTACCCGTATTCGTTTTCACAATTTATGATCATTGTTATCCAATGTACCGACCAGGTGGGCCTGGTAGCCTCTATAACGAAAGTTATGGCACGCGAGCAGCTTAATATCGTTTCGATGCGCGAGCATGTGGACCAGGCACAAAACCGCTTTTTTATGCGGCTGGAAGTATCCCACGAAAGCGACCCCGAACACCTTGAAAGGAAACTGCGTGATATCCTCCCTGCAAACCCGATTGTGCATATCAATCCGCTTCCGCAAAAAAGGGTAGTTGTGATGGTTACCAAAGAATACCATTGCCTGGCCGATATTTTGATCCGCAATTATTACGGCACGCTGGGCGCTACAGTAATGGCAGTTATCGGCAATCACGCCGTGTTGGAGGATATCTGCAAACGCTTTGATATGCCCTTTTACGCTGTGTCGCACGAAAATATCAGCAAGCCGGAGTTCGAAGAAAAGATCGCGACCATTATTGATCAATACGACCCGGATTATATTGTACTGGCCAAGTTTATGCGGATTTTATCCCCGGCACTGGTGGAAAAATTCCCGATGCGGATCATCAATATCCATCACTCTTTTTTACCTGCCTTTATCGGCGCAAACCCCTACAAAAAAGCTTTTGAGCGCGGTGTTAAACTGATAGGGGCCACTGCACATTTTGTATCCAATGAACTGGATGAAGGGCCGATCATCGCGCAGCAAATTATCTCTGTAAACCACTCTTACACCGTGGCCGACATGGTAAAGGCCGGTAAAGAGATTGAAACTGCCGTACTGGCAACCGCCCTTAAACTGGTTTTTGAAGACCGGGTGTTTGTGTATAAGAATAAAACAGTGGTGTTTGATTGACGGGAAAGAAACGGGGGTAGAGACATGATGCATCACGTCTCTACGACGGCGCTGAATAGATAAAGCCTGATTTCCTTTAATTGCAATCAAAAATCCGATTCGTTTTTCTCAATTGAACGAATGCCTGAATTCCAAAGGCGAAAGCTTTGTTTTTGTTTTGAATAACTTACTGAATGATTGCGGGTGTTCAAAGCCCAGTTCATACGCAATTTCGCTTACGGATAACCCGGTAGTAGATAATCTTTCCTTTGCTTTTTCAATCAGTCTGTCATGTATATGCTGCTGCGTGCTCTGCCCCGTTAATGCTTTCAACGATCCGCTTAAATAACCCGGCGATACGTTTAAGGCATCGGCAATGTACTGAACTGTAGGTAAACCTTGTTTTACCAGGGCATCGCTGTTAAAATAGTCATCAAGCAGGTCTTCCAGGCGGGTAAGGATGGCATGATTGGTTATTTTGCGGGTGATGAACTGGCGGTTATAAAACCGGTTTGAAAAATGGAGCAATAACTCCAGTTGGGCAATGATGATGTCCTGGCTGAATTTATCAATATTGGAATGATACTCCTGCCGGATGTTTTGCATAATGCCGATAATGGTTGCTTCCTCTTTTTCCGACAGAAATAAGGCTTCATGTACCGAATAACTAAAATATTCGTATTGCTTGATGGCTTTGGCTAAATTAGTATGCCATAAAAAATCGGGATGGATGAGTAACAGCCATCCCGATCGTTTTATGGCTTTATCTTTATCATCTGTTTCTATTCCAAAAACCTGGCCTGGCGAAATAAAGAACATCACGCCTTCATCAAAATCATACTGCTGCTGGCCGTATTTTATTTTGGCATTAAAATCTCTTTTCAGCGAGATGGAATAAAAATCAAAGACCAAATTGATCGGTTCATGGCCGGGCGAAGGCTTGATGGTTGCCAGATCGATCACACTGATCAACGGGTGCTCCGGTTTGGGAAGCCCCATCACCTGGTGGTATTCGCTTATCGTCCTGATCCTATGAGGTTGGATGTTTGCCATATCACAATATACTTATTTTTGGTTGTAAACGGCTGCAAATTCCTTTGCGAAATCTGCCAGCTTTATTTCACCTAAAACCGCCGGTCTATTCCGGTAAAGATCTGCGGTTAGTTCGCCGCTATGCTGGGCTGCAAACATTTCGGCCATACCGGCAGCAATCTTCGGGTTCATCCCAATAGATTCCAGCCGACCCTGCATTTGTTCATTGGAGACCAGGATCCATTTCAGATCCGGCTTCCCAATGGCTGCACCTAAAATACTTGCTGTTTCGTTGCCTGTAAGTTCGTCGCTCACCACGTACCTTATTTTTCGGCCAACAAGCGGCGTTTCCAGTTCTTCGACAACTGCGGCAGCAATATCTATCGGCGAAACCCATACCAGCATTTCATCGGCCCCATAGTTGGAGGCGATCATCCCAGTATTTTTGATCATCGGCACAAAGCTGAATAAATTGTAATAAAAGCCTACGGGGCGCATAAACGTGATGGCAACATCTGCCAGTTTATCCAGGATGACCTCCACGTTATGATGCGCCAGAATAAGACCGGAATTTTTATCCATATGCGCCCCGATACTGCTGAGGTGAACCACCCGCTTTACGCCGGACAGCCGGATAGCCTGCACGTAATTTTGGGCGATATTGCTGCAATAGGCTGTCAGGTCGAAGTTGGGGTCGAAATAATTACCGCCCATCACCATGGTGTAAACGGCATCTGCACCGGCAAATGTTGCGGTTAAAAAATCAGCGTCCTCTATTGAACCGATGGCCGCGGTGGCGCCTAATACTTCGATGTCCTTTTGTTTTTCGGGGTTACTGCTGATCACAGTAACCGCATGCCCTTTTTGCACTAACGTTTCGGTCAGTGGTTTTCCGATATGTCCTAATGACCCTGTTAATATAATCTTCATGGTGTTCTGTTTATTTGATATTACAAAGGTGCATATCGGTAAATAGGCAGATGTAACCGGATCTGCTGTTGTTGTAGCCAAAACAGCTTTTAATTAGTAAACTTGTACATTCGTCAAAACCCAAAACATCATGAGTTCACGCCGCAATTTTGTAAAAACCACTGCCGCAGGCTTAGGCCTGCTTACTTTGCCGGGTATTTTAAGCGCTGACCCCCGAAATCCATTAGAAAAGAAAAAGATCGTTTGTGTTGGCGCTCATCCTGACGACCCGGAAAGCGGCTGCGGGGGAACGCTGGCCAAGCTCGCCAATGCAGGGCACGAGGTAACCATCATTTATTTAACCACCGGCGAAGCGGGCATTCCCGGCACCGGCCATGATGAGGCCGCCCGCATCCGCAAACAAGAAGCAATTAATGCCTGTAAGATACTAAACGCAAAACCTGTTTTTGCCGGGCAGATAGATGGCGACACCTTTGTGAGCAACGAAACCCTTAAACATGTGCAGGATTTAATAGCAGCCGAGAGGCCCCACCTGGTTTTTACCCATTGGCCCATTGATTCGCATAAGGACCACCAGTGCGCCAGCCTGCTCACCATACAAACATGGGTGCGGAGCGACAATAAGTTCCCGCTGTATTTTTTTGAGGTTTGCGTAGGTGAACAAACTATGGGCTTTAAACCGACCGATTTTATTGATATTACCGATACCCAGGAACAAAAACGCAAATCAGTTTACTGCCACACCAGCCAGGATCCTCCGGGCATTTACGGCTGCGGGCATGCGTCCATGGAAGAGTTCCGCGGTCGCGAGCTGGGCGTAAAGGCCGCCGAAGGTTTTGTAAGGATGACAGGAAAAGGCATGGGCGGTTTTTCTGCTTAGGTTGCAGTTGTTGTAAAGGGTGTAAAGGGTGTAAAAAACACGAATGTCCTGTCAACCATAAATTGACCAACGTCAATTTACAAGTTAATTGAACGCAAAAGAGCACAAAAAGGGTTTACAAAGGGTTTACACATTCAGGGATTTTATATTAGTAAATATCTGATAATAAGCAATTTGCGCACTATCAGGGTTTACACTATTTTACATAACCTCTCCCGGTATTTTTAAGCCGTTCTCATAAAGCCTGAACGTCAATTTTAGATTGACATCTCACTAACTGTTTTTACCATGAACTATGATCCATGAACCATTAACTACCTTTAACTAATCCGGTAGGCAAGCCGTCAATACTCTGCATATTCTTTTCGGCCTTGTACGTTTCAAGCGCCTCTGCGCCTTTACTGGCGACCCATTTTGGCATGGTATCCCGTTCGCCCCCGTATTGATAGTAGGGCACCACATAACCGCAGGAAGTTTGTACCATATCAATATCGGCCACTATAATTTGCCGGGTCGACATGACGAGGTTAAAGTTTTGCGCCAGCGCTTCCCATTCTTCATCGCCCGGTATTACGGAATATCCTTTGCCGTAAAGGCGCAGGATCATCGGCGGGCCGTCATAAGCGCAAAACATAAAGGTGATCCGGCCATTCTCAAGGATATGCGCCGAGGTTTCGTTCCCGCTCCCGATAATATCCATATAAGCCACCCGGTTGGGTGATAACACCCGGAAACAATCCATTCCCTTTGGCGACAGGTTAACATGCCCATCGGCACTCAACGGCGCCGAAGCCACAAAAAACATTTTTTGTTTTTCAATAAACGCCTTTTGCTGTTCAGGTATTTCGTTATAAAACTTGCCCATAATTTTAATGCTGATCAAATTTAGAGATATTTTTTTTCAGGCGCGGAAAATAACACCCGGCCCCCCTTTTTTACCCTGAATTTGATAATAGTATAACAATTGGCCGGTTTGTTTACCATTTATTAATATAACGGTAATATACAGATGCCTTGCCAAACCTATTTTTGCGGTTAACACTTCCCCCCCGATCTATGATGGCTATTTATTCCTGTAAACACTTTCTGAACATTAAAACAACAACAACCCTATCTATTGCCTTGCTTTTTTGCCTGGCCTTATTAATCCCCGCAACAGGCTTTTGCCAGGCCAAAAATGCTTCAACAATAGAGTTGATATTTACTTCGGATGCCCATTTTGGCATCAGCCGCAAAGCTTTCAGGGGCGATAGCAACGTAATTTCGGAAAAGGTAAATAAAGCGATGGTGGCCCAAATGAACAGTTTGCCGGGCTTAACTTTCCCTGCCGATAACGGCGTTGATGCCGGTAAAAAAATCGATGGGATTGATTATTTAATTGAAGGCGGGGATATTGCGAACCGGATGGAAATTCCGATCCAGAGTGCAGCCACTTCATTTGCCCAGTTTAGCGAAACCTATTTTAATGGGATAACCCTGAAGGGCCATGATCAAAAGCCGACACAGTTTTTGATAGTGCCCGGCAACCACGATATTACCAACGCTATTGGCTTTTATAAACCGATGCAACCACTTACCGACCCAAGTTCAATGGTTAATATTTATAACCTGATGCTGAAACCGGCAAAACCTATGACTAACGAGGCTTATAACTATACTACCGATAAGATCAATTACTCAAGGGATATAAAGGGCATTCATTTTATGTTCATCACCCTTTGGCCCGATTCTGCCGAAAGGATCTGGATGGAAAAGGATATCAATAAAGTTGCTAAAAACACCCCGGTAATAATTGTTAGCCATGACGAGCCCGAAAGTGAGGCCAAACATTTTACCAACCCGGCCGCTCCGCATGATATGAACAAACAAAACAAGTTTGAAAACCTTGTTACCGAGTATTACAAAGAGGGCAACGCCGCCGTAAAAGGCCAAACTGATTTGGAACAGCGCGGCTGGGTTAAATTCCTTAAAGCGCATCCCAATGTAAAGGCGTATTTACATGGCAACACCAATTTTAACGAGTTTTATACCTACCAGGGCCCCGATAAAGACATCTCGCTCCCGGTATTCAGGGTTGATTCACCAATGAAAGGGGAAATCTCATCAAAAGATGAAACCAAACTGTCTTTTCTGCTTATTTCAATTGATCCGGTGGCCCTAAAACTAACTGCAAGAGAATGTTTGTGGGACACCAACCCAACCGCCCCCACAGCCAAAGTAATTTTCGGCGAAAGTAAAACCATATCGCTTAATTAAAGATACCGGAGGTATAGCAACAAAAATATTACGATAAATTAACTCTTAAACTTTTAGTTGATGGGTTTATTATCCTTATATTGCTGCATCCAAAGCCTTTTTGAATGCGTTATATTTTTACATTCCTGCTGCTTACCGCGTCAATATTAATACTAAAAGCCCAAAATCATGGAACAGTAAAAGCAACTGTATTTGACTCTTTAACAAATCAACCCATACCGCTTGCCACCGTTTCGGTGCTTGAGCTGAAAGATTCTTCGCTGGTATCTTATACCGTTACCGATAAAAACGGTGTATTTACGTTACGGAACCTCCGCCAGGAGCCGTCCCGCCTGTTGATCTCACACGTGGGGTATCAGAGCAGGCATATCAGTCTGAAATTTAATAGCGAAGGCCTCATTGATCTTGGTAAAATACTTCTAAACACAAAAATGTTAACCGAAGTAGTGGTTAAGGGCGAGCGTGTCCCCGTCATCATTAAAAAAGATGCCATTGAATTTGATGCCGAAGCCTTTAAAACCCGGCCCAATGCACTGGTTGAAGATTTGCTCCGGAAGTTACCCGGCGTACAGGTCGACCTTAACGGTCAGATAACCGTAAACGGCAGGGATATATCGAAAATAAAGGTGAACGGTAAGACGTTTTTTGCGAACGATCCCACCATTGCCACGCGAAACCTGGAGGCAAATATGATCTCGAAAGTGCAGGTGTATGACGACCGGGATGACGACCCGGATCACCTGGTCCCTGATTACCAGGTTAAAAAGATCATCAACCTTAAATTTAAAAAGAAATTTGCCAAAGGTATATTAAGCACATTAGGCGTCGGCGGAGGTACAGAGGATAGGTATGCCGGTGCAGGTTTTTTAGCAAAATTTCAGGATGACCTCCAGTTAAGCGCCAGGCTTGGCGCAGACAACCTCAGTAACACTGGCTTTTTCACCGGGAATTACGGCGGATTCAATACGTTTCAGTTTGGCAATGGCGGTCTCAACAAAACAAACTCTGGTAACCTTGATTTCACGAAAGACATTACTAAAAAATTAAAATTGCATATCGAATACCGGTTCAGCAACACCATCAGTGATAATACCACCCATTCCAGGATACAGCAAAACATCAGTGATACGATGTTTAACACCCTGACAGAAAACATACAGCACCACAGGGCAAATGAACAAACGCTTCACGCCGAAACAGAATGGAAGCCTGATTCACTCACCATTATCAGGTATGTACCAGACCTGGCATATAGTTACAACAACAGTAAAAGCAGCACCGGCAGTATTAAATCAAATACCTATTTCCCGCTGCTGAATACTGATACCAGCAGCAATCGTGGCAGCAGCAGTTCGTTTCAATACCAGCACAGCCTTAGTTATTACCGTAAATTAAACAAAAAAGGGGCTTCAATAACCATCGGAAACAGCGTAGGCATACATCCCGAAAACAGCCTTGATTTTAATACTGACAACCTGCTATCCTACATCGCCGCTTTAGCATCCGATACCCTGAGGCGCTCGGCAAAAAATACCAGCAACGATATTTCTGCCGGTTTAAATGTTGCCTATCATTATCCTATCACTAAAAAATTGTCCGGCGACATTGTGCTGATAGGTTTACACGACCAAAACAAAGGCGATTTGCTTACTTATGATGAAAACCTGAAAACTGGCCTGTACACCATATTCCTGCCCGACCAAAGCAGCAACCTTATCCGCAACCTTTGGGGAGAGAGCGTGATGCCGCAGCTTACTTATAATTTCACCGATAACATATCCATAAAGGCGGGCGTTACCGCGCTGGGCCAGCAAATTGGCAATCACTTTAACAGCTATACCAATGATTTGAACCAGAACTTTTTCTATACACTGCCGTCGGCGGAAGTACATGTAAATGATTTTACTTTAAGTTATAGCGAATCGGTGCAGCAACCATCCATCAATAATTTGCAGCCCATCACCATTGTATATAGCCCGCTTTATACTTTTATAGGTAACCCCGATCTAAAACCCACCTATTTTAATAACATCAATTTGGAATACCGCAAATACAATTATCAAACCCATCTGAATATTAACATCAATTCGCATATCGTCATCGAAAAAAACACCATCGTTAATGAGCAGACCATCACCCCGGAGGGGGCTAATATTACCACCCCGATAAACCGGAATGGCCGGTTCACTGCCTACTTAAACGGCAACTTCAGCATGCAATTTAAAAAGCGTAATAAATGGCAACTGATGCTTGTATCGAACCTTTCGGCGGCTGCCGGGCATAATTTTTTCATTGTGAATGGCCAGAACGGCTTTCAAAATACCCAAAATATCATTTTCAAGCCCGAGCTTGACCTTGATTGGAACGATGTTGTGACACTTGAACCTTCGTACAATATTAACTACGCCATTACCAAATATCAGTTGGTTAATTACCCCAATACTAGCTTCACTACGCAAGGAGCAGGTATGGCCGCAGATGTAAGCCTTCCGGTAAATTTTAGGTGGAGAGTAAGCTATAATTATAACTACAACCCTTTGGTAGCCCCCGGCTTTCAGCGGAGTGCCAATTTACTCGATCTTTCCATCTCAAAGCGGATCCAGAAAGATGGCAAAGGAGAGATCGGGCTGATCTGTTATGATATGTTAAATCAAAATGTAAGCTTCAGCCATTACGTGGTTGCAAACAGTATAAACGATGTTCAAAACCAGGTGCTTAAACGTTATGTGCTTTTAACTTATACCTATCATTTTAATAAGTTTAAGTAGTGAAAGGGATTCACAGCCATCAGGGAAATCGCGTTTAAAAAAACCGGCATATTTAATTGAGGCTAAAGCCATTTTTATTGCTTCAATTTACCCGTTGGCTAAAGCCAACGGCAATAAATGAAAAGCCATGCTTCCAAAATTCATTGCCGTTCCTTTTAAGGAACGGAAAAAGTAAACAAAAAGATAAAGGCTTTAGCCACATTTTGAGCGGCAAGTTTTAAACGCGATTTCCCTGTCACGGCCCTGACATAAAACATTATTTTTAGTATTATTGTAATAATTATCCACTCACAAGGTTAACGGTATGCAATTATCAGATCTGGATTTCTCGAAAACATATACCTATGCCGATTACTTTAAATGGCAGTTTGACGAGCGCCTTGAACTTATTAAGGGCAAAATATTTACAATGAGTCCGGCGCCAAGCCGTTCACATCAGGAAATATCACTGGCGATAACTTTAAAAATCGGCAACTACTTAAAAGGAAAACCTTGTAAAGTGTACACTGCACCTTTCGATGTACGGTTGCCCCGTTCATCCAAAGAAGACAATGCAATTATTACAGTTGTTCAGCCAGATATATGCGTCGTTTGCGATCTTTCAAAGTTAGATGATCGCGGCTGTATCGGTGCACCGGATATAGTTGTTGAGATACTTTCTCCCGGCAATAATAAGAAAGAACTTCGCAATAAATATGAGGTTTACGAAGAAGCCGGCGTAAAAGAATATTGGATCATCCATCCAAGTGAGCGCACATTTCTAAAGTATACGCTTGATGACAAAGGGCTTTTCCAGCCTTCAAGATTACTTATAGCCGGGGATGAGCTAACTTCAAATGTATTGCCGGGTTTTTCAATGGATATTAACGAGATCTTCGAAGAAAATTAAATATCAGCCTTCGGAAGTCTTTGGGAATTACAAAAAAGGCTTGCAGGTTTTTTTATACCATTGCAAGCCTTTTTAACTAATCTCCAGTCTCTGATCACTAATCAACTATTCCACCACCAACGTTTCCATTGAATGTGCAGGGCTGGTTGTTTTAGCTGCTTTACCTTTTATCCATAGCAGGTAATCAATATCCTTATCGGTTTTGTTCATTACTACTACGGCTATTTTGCCGTCAGTATTGATATAAGCAGTGCTCAAAAGCATGTCGCGGCTGGCAGCGCTAACGATGCGCCTCGCTCCCGGGTGGATGAATTTGGAGAAATGCCCGATGTAATAATAAGCATTGGTATAGGTGATCTGCCCGGTTTTGGTATCCGCATGTACCGGCGCGAAACAGAAATTACCCACATGGTTTGGTCCGCCTTTTTCGTCCAGCAATACGTTCCAGTCGGTCCAGCCAACGGTGCCTGCATTAAAATCATTGATCATTGAAGTACCGTATTTTTCGCCAAGTGCCCAATCATTTACTTTGCTCAGGTCAAACTTTTCGGCGCAGCCTTCAGTAAATATCAAATGCGTATTGGGAAAAGATTCGGCCACGCGGCGCTCGTTTTCAAAATTCATATTGGCGCCGGTCCAGGTTTCGTACCAGTGGTAACCTATACCCCAAACATATTTTGCTGCTTCAGGGTCTTCCAATATAGTGCTGGCCTGCTGGTACATCAGGTCGCGGTTATGGTCCCAGGCGATCAGCTTTTTGTTGGCCATACCCGCCTTATACAAAGTGGGGCCCAAAAAATTCTTGATAAAATCACGCTGATCTTCGGCTGTATACAGGCATGATTCCCAGCTTTGCGTAGCCATCGGCTCATTTTGTACACTCAATCCCCAAATCGGTATCCCAAGCTTCTCGTAGGTTTTAATAAATTTCACATAAAAGTTTGCCCAGCTCTGGTCAAATTCAGGTTTTAGTTTGCCGCCATGTAAAACATCGTTATTGGTTTTCATCCATCCCGGCGGGCTCCATGGTGATGCAAACAAAGTAAGCTTACCACCTGCCGCTTTTATTACTTCTTTAATAAAAGGGATGCGGTATTGTTTATCATGGCTCACATCAAATGTTTTTAAAGCGGCGTCATTCTCTTTAACGTAACTATAGGTTCCGCTGGAGAAATCGCAGCTCTGGATATTGGTGCGGCCAAGGGTATAGCCTATACCCCTGGTTTTATCATAATAGGCTGTAAGCAATTCCTGTTGCTTATCCTTTGGCAACTTGTAAAAAGTCTCGGCAGATGCATCTGTCAAAGCGCCGCCGATCCCCAGCATGGTTTGGAATTTTTTGGATGGATCAACAAACACCGCCACTTCGGTTTCCACCGGTTGCGGTTTATCAGTAAAATGCAGGGTTTCGGTTTGTGTTAAGCGCTTATCAGAGTTTTCGGCGGTAACATATACTTTTACCGTTTTGTTTTTAGCTGAATAGGCAGCTGCCTTTTGTGCATTAGCAGCACCGGCAACCAACAGCAATAAACCTGCAAAAGCAAGGCTTATCAGGGATGATTTTTTTTCATAATTTAAGGCGTGAGATAATTATACCAGGTATAATGGTTTACAAGATTCAAATTTATTCATTTTAGTTGAATTTAGTTAGAAATGTTGTAACAGGTTGTAAAGGTTGTAAAAGGGTTGAATTTCGTGTATTAACCACAACCTTTTCAATTCCTTATAACACTTACAACTTAAAACCACTGTAACAAAACCGTACACTTACCGTACGAAATTGCAACAGGGAGCAAAGCTAAATTCATATTAAACTCCTGTAAATCAATAAATTAACACAACGGCATGAATGTTACTTAACTATTATTTCGATATTGGTTAAAGGCAAAAAGTTGCACAAGCTAAACACCAATGAACTAATGAACTAATGAACCAACCATGATAAAAAACTACCTTAAAACTGCCTTTCGTTCCCTGCAAAAAAACAAGGGGTTTACTGCTATAAATGTGCTGGGGCTTGCTTTGGGGCTTGCCACTTGTTTGCTCATCGTTTTTTACGTGTTTGATGAGTTAAGTTATGATCGTTATAACGCAAATGCCGATCGTATTTACCGGGTAAATGAAGATTTAAAGTTGGGCAATAACCGGGTGCAATATGCAGTTTGCATGGCGCCGCTGGCACAAACGTTAAAAACCGTTTTTCCGGATGTTGAAAACACCGTAAGGCTTAAAAATATTGGCGGGATGCATGTAAACAAAGGCGCCGAGCGTTTTTTGGAATACAGCGCCGTTTTTGCCGACCCTTCAGTTTTTGATGTTTTTACACTGCCGATAATTTATGGCGATAAAAAAACAGCCTTAACCGAACCTAATACCGTAGTGATTACCGAAGCTACCGCAAAAAAATATTTTGGCAGAACAGATGTTGTCGGTGAAAACCTAATCATTGACGGAAATTTGGAAAGGCCTATTAAGGTTACTGCGGTGATTAAGAATATTCCCGAACAATCGCATTTTCATGCCGATTTCCTGGTGTCCATGTCATCCAACCCCGAGAGCCGGTCAACCGAGTGGTTGCGCAGTGATTTCAACACCTATGTGCTGATGCGAAAAGGCGCTGATTACAAAAAGACAGAGGCTCAATTTGCTAAGCTGCTGCGTAACTATAGCGGAGACCAGATGCAGGCTGAGTTGAAGATGAGTTATGATAAATTTGAAAAAAGCGGCAGCTTTTTCAGGTTGAATATGATGCCGCTAACGGATATTCACCTGCACTCCAGCCAAACCGGCGAGCTGGGGATTAACGGCACCAGCCAGTATGTGTATATTTTTTCTGCTATCGCGATATTTATCCTGCTCATCGCGTGCGTAAATTTCATGAACCTTTCAACCGCGCGCTCCTCAAATCGTGCCCGCGAAGTGGGCGTAAGGAAAGTTTTGGGATCGCCGCGTAAATATCTTATCGCACAATTCCTTTCTGAATCAATTTTGATTACGCTGGTGGCGGTGGTCATTGCCATATTGCTTGCGCTGTTTTTATTACCTGGCTTCAATCAACTATCCGGCAAAAATATAGTGGTTAATTCCCACACATTGATCTGGCTACTGCCCTCATCGTTAGTTGCCGTTCTTTTTATCGGCTTTTTGGCCGGTTTGTATCCTGCATTCTTTTTATCGGCCTTTCAGCCAATCGATGTGCTTAAGGGGAAGATATCAAATGGTTTTAAGGGCGGCCTGATGCGCAGTTTCCTGGTAGTGTTTCAGTTTTCCATATCCATTTTCTTAATCATTGGCACGCTGGTAATTTATAACCAGCTGCACTATATCCAAAACCGCGACCTGGGCTATAGCCGCAGCCAGGTATTGGTTATTGATAACGCATTTGAATTGGGCGGTCATGCAAAAGCATTTAAACAGGAAATTAAACAAATAGCAGGGGTTGAAAATGCAACCCTTACCGGCTTTTTGCCCACTGCCCCCAACCGAAGCACAGCTATATTTTACAAACAGGCGCAGGCTGATCCAAAACAAGCCATATTCCCGCAAACCTGGAATGTCGACGAAGATTATGTGAACACTTTAGGTATGAAAATGGCCGCCGGGCGCAATTTTTCAAGTCAAATGTCAACCGATTCCAATTCGCTGGTTATCAATTCTTCTGCAGCCAAATTCCTTGGCTTTACTGACCCGGTAAATAAAATCATCTATAAATCGTCAGGCGGGACAATTCCAACCTTTAAACCCTATACCATAATCGGCGTCGTAAAAGACTTCAATTTCAGCTCCCTCCACGATAATATTTCACCCGTGATCATGCAATTAGGTGATGACGAAGGTGCTTTAAGCGTGAAAGTTCAAACAGCCAACCTGCCGGCACTGCTAAGGCAGGCACAAAACGCCTGGAAAGGGCTCAGTCCTGCACATTTCCAATATTCATTTATGGATCAGGATTTTAATGCGCTGTACCAGTCAGAACAAAACATCGGGACGGTTTTTGTTACGTTTACCATTTTAGCCATTGTAATTGCGTGTTTGGGTCTTTTTGGCCTTGCAGCCTACGCAGCCGAGCAGCGTACCAAAGAAATTGGTATCCGCAAAGTATTGGGAGCCAGTATTTCAAGCATCACACGCATGCTGTCAAAGGATTTCATCAAACTGGTTTGCATAGCCATACTTATTTCTTCGCCCTTAGCCTGGTATGCTATGAACAAATGGCTGCAGGGCTTTGCTTACAGGGCTGATTTTAACTGGTGGTTCTTTGTAGCGGCAGGTGGTATAGCCATATGTATTGCCTTTATTACTGTTAGCTTCCAATCCATAAAAGCAGCGCTGATGAACCCGGTGAAGAGCCTTAAGAGTGAGTAGGCAGTGGTGAAGCATGAGTTGAGAATGGTGAGTTGTGCGCCGAAATTAAGTGTCAGGCAGTCGGCGATATAATGAGTACAATAAAATCGGTGTAATCAAATATAAATCGGTGTAATCATGATTAAAAACTATTTCAAAATCGCTTACAGGCAATTGCGCAAACAAAAAATGTATGCGGCTATCAAGATCGGGGGCTTTGCGTTCAGCATCGCGGCTTGTTTGTTAATTGCCTTATATATCCGTAACGAGATGAGTTACGATAAATCGTACCCGGATACTGACCGTATTTTCCGCGTTGTTGGTATTTATACAAATAACGGCACCGTTAATAAAGGTGTCGAATGGCCGGCGCCGCTGGCCAGGGCCCTAAAAAATGATTTTCCGCAAATAAAAGCATCGGGCCGGCTGATGCCCAACACTTTGATGGGCGCGGGCACTGCCGAACTGCGCCGGGCCGACCAGCAGGAAAACAGCTACGAGGAAGGTATCACTTTTGCTGATCAAAGCATGCTGGATATATTAAAGCTGCCCATGGTTTATGGCGATCGCACACATGCCCTGGCCAGCCCGCGTACTTTTGTAATGTCCAGGAGAAAAGCCGACAAGTATTTCCCCGGTCAAAATCCTGTAGGCAAGGTGATGTACTTTAACAACGACAAAACCCAACCTTATACCGTTGGCGGCGTGATGGAGAACTTTCCCGCGACATCCCACCTCCAATACGACTTTTTGGTAACCTTGGCCGGTAAGGAATTTTGGAAGGGCGAACAAACAAATTGGGGCGATTACAATTACCCCAGTTATGTGCTGCTGAAGCCTGGCACCAACGCGAAGGAATTTGGGCTGAAAATTACGAGAGATGTTGTGCGGAACTATTTACTGCCTGAATTTAAAAAGGGCGGCATGAAAAACGCCGAGCAGGAGGCCGCCAAGTTTAAACTGGTGTTGCAGCCCGTGAGCGATATCAACCTTTATTCGTACGATATCCCGGACGGGCTTTCCCATGGCGACGTCCGCTTTGTATGGCTATTCGGTGGCGTAGCGGCATTTATCCTTATTATTGCCTGTATCAATTTTGTTAACCTGGCCACTGCAAAATCAGCCAACCGGGCTAAGGAAGTGGGCCTGCGAAAAGTAGTAGGCTCGTACCGCAGCAGTTTGATCAAACAGTTTTTAACCGAATCGCTGCTGTATAGCTGTCTATCTTTTATCATGGGGTTAGGGCTGGCGTGGTTGTTACTTCCATATTTTAACACACTGTCTTCCAAGTCACTATCCATACCGTGGGGGCAGTGGTGGCTGCTGCCGGTGATCTTACTTTCGGCTTTTGTCATCGGCATCATTGCGGGCTTATACCCCGCGTTTTACCTGTCGGCATTTAAGCCGGTCCAGGTGCTAAAAGGCGCTATCAGCACCGGCAGCAAAGGCTCGGTATTGCGTAACAGCCTGGTAGTCTTCCAATTTACAGCGTCCATTATGCTCATCATTGGCACCATGGTTATTTATAACCAGATGCACTACATCCTTAACCAAAAAGTTGGGTTTGATAAGGACCAGGTTGTTATAGTGCAGGGCGCCAATACGCTGGGCGATAAAAACGTGAAAACCTTTAAAAACGAACTTCAAAAAATAGCAGCGGTAAAAAGCGTTTCCATCAGCGATTACCTGCCCATTGCAGGCGGCACCAAACGCAATGGCAATACCTTTTTTATTGATGGCAGAACCAAACTGGATGCAGGTGTAGGCGGCCAGTTTTGGCAAATTGATGACACCTACCTTAAAACCCTGGGAATGAAACTGGTTGAAGGCCGCAATTTTTCGTACGATATGTCCGACGACACTGCCGGTAAAACTCTTATTATCAATCAAACGCTTGCCAAAAAACTCAATCTTAAACACCCTATTGGCGCGCGCATTACGCAGGGCTATACGTTCACAGTGATCGGCGTGGTGCAGGATTTCAATTTTGAATCGATGCACGACAAGATCGGCCCGCTTGCGCTTCACTTCGGCCTTAGCCCATCTATGGTTAGCGTAAAAATCAGCGGCACGAATGTCAAAAACACACTGCAGGCTATTGCCGCCACCTGGAAAACATTTGCGCCCAACCAGCCGATCCGTTATTCCTTTATGGACGAAAGCTTCGCCAATATGTATGCCGACGTAACACGCATGGGCCATATTTTTACCACGTTTGCCGTATTGGCAATCATTATTGCCTGCCTGGGCCTGTTTGCCCTGTCAGCATTTATGGCCGAGCAGCGCAGCAGGGAGATCGGCATCCGCAAGGTGCTGGGCGCCAGTGTAAGCGGTATCACAACGCTGTTATCGTTGGATTTTGTAAAACTGGTGGCGCTGGCCATCATCATCGCCTCGCCCATAGCCTGGTGGGGAATGAACAAGTGGCTGCAGGGGTTTGCCTATGCCGTGCCCCTTCAGTGGTGGATTTTCGCCACTGCCGGCCTTGGGGCCGTATTGATCGCGCTCATTACTGTTAGCTTTCAATCCATAAAAGCAGCACTGATGAACCCGGTGAGGAGCCTGAAATCGGAGTGATCAGAGACTGGAGGGTAGAAGTCCAAAAAAATGACGCAAATGACCCAATGACGCGAAGCAAATGACTATTAAAAATTCAATAATTCACTAAATCACTAATTCAATAATTGATTTATCCATGATAAAAAACTATTTTAAAACCGCTTGGCGCAGTTTGCGCCGGAACAAAAGCTATGCTACTATTAATATTGCAGGTTTGTCAATCGGCATTGCAGCCTGCCTGTTGATTTTCCTGGTTGTTCAGTACGAGACGAGCTTTGACAACTTCCATGCCAACAAGGACCATATTTATAGGGTATGCACGCTTTCAAAAGACCCTGACGGCAACCACCTGGAAAGCGGGCTGCCGTTGCCTGTTGCCGAAGGCTTGAGGATTGATTTCCCTGAATTGAAGCAAGTAGCCGGGATCCTTCGCAATGATGGCTCGCATTATTCGATACAGAATGCAGACGGAACTAAAAAGAAGTTCAAGGAGGATGATGCCTATTATTGCGAGCCGCAGTTTTACAGCATTTTTAATTTTGGCTGGCTGGCGGGCAATAAGAAAACGGCTTTGGCCGAACCCAATACCGTGGTACTTTCGGAAGATGAGGGGAACCGCTTTTTCGGCGACTGGCACAAGGCCATGGGCAAAATTGTGCGGTACGAAAACAAAACCGACCTGAAAGTAACCGGCATCGTAAAAAACTCGCCCGCCAATACTGATTTCCCGATACGCCTATTGATTTCATTTGCTACCGACCGCCAGCCCGGCTCCGATAATTACAGTAACCTGAAGGACTGGGTAAGTACTTTTGGCGACAATAGCTGCTTTGTTGTTTTACCCGGCAATATGCCGGTAAGCAAATTTAATGCTGATTTGGTTGCCATGGCCAAACGCCGCAAGCCGGCGCCTTACAATACTTCGCAGGTTTTCACCCTTCAGCCTTTGGCTGACATGCATTACAGTACTGAAACCGGCGTTTATAGCGGCCATACCTTCAGTAAACAGTTGATAGATGTTATCAGCCTGATCGGGCTTTTTCTGCTGATCATCGCCTGCGTTAACTTTATTAACCTGGCTACCGCGCAGGCGGTTAACCGCTCAAAAGAAGTGGGTATACGCAAGGTATTGGGCAGCAACCGAAAACAGCTTGCCGTTCAGTTTATTACAGAAACATTCCTGATCACACTTTTTGCGGTGTTACTGGCTATCGGCGTGGCGCAGGCGGCACTTCCATTTTTAAACCAGTTGCTGGATATAAAACTGAGTAGCGCCTTTTTGGCTGAACCTGTTTTATGGCTGTTTTTAGCCGGCACCATGGTGCTGGTTACGCTGCTTTCGGGGTTATACCCAGCCGCAGTAATATCGGGTTTTAACCCCATAACTGCGCTAAAAAACAGGGTGATGTCGCGCAGGGCTACCGGCATTTCGCTGCGGCAGGTACTGGTGGTTTTCCAGTTTTGCATTGCGCAGGTGCTGGTTATCGGCACGCTGGTGGTGGTTTACCAAATGCAATATTTTCACAATAAATCATTAGGTTTTAACAAGGACGCCATTGTTAATGTGTCCTTCCCGGGTGATAGCCTTAGCCGCAGCAAGCTGAAAACAATGCGTGATGAGCTGTTGCAGCAACCGGGTATTACAGAAGTAAGTTACAGCTTCGCCAGCCCGTCGGACAATAACGGCTGGGGCAGCGATTTCAAGTACAACAATGCCCCGCAACAAACAAAATTTAATGCTTCTTTAAAATGGGCCGATGCCAATTATTTTAAACTGTACGGCCTTAAATTTGTAGCCGGTGGCCCTTATAAAACAAGTGATACCTTATCCGGTTGGGTAGTAAATGAAACTATGCTGGCTAAACTGGGCGTTACCGACCCGGAAAAAGCGATTGGCAAGTACATTAAATTATGGGACGATCCTCATAAAAATTTCCAGATCGTGGGAGTAATTAAGGATTTCAACGTCCGGTCGCTTAAAGATGCCATTCCGCCGGTGCTGATGGGCTCATGGAACGCCGTTTATCAAAGGATCAATATCAAAATATCGCCACAAAACGTTAACCAAACGCTGGCAGGCATAGAAAGAATCTGGAACCAGTCTTTCCCCGATGGCATATACGAATACCAGTTTCTTGATAAAAAAATAGCTGACTTTTATAAAAGCGAGGACCAGCTTTCGCAACTGTATAAAATATTTGCCGGCATTTCCATTTTTATATCCTGCCTTGGCTTATATGGCCTCATTTCATTTATGGTGGTACAGCGTATTAAAGAGGTCGGCATCCGAAAAACCCTTGGCGCTTCTGTAGGCAACATCGTTTACCTGTTCTCAAAGGAGTTTACCGTGCTTATTATCATCGCCTTTGCCATCTCTGCGCCCTTAGGCTGGTTTGGTATGAACAAATGGTTTTTACAGGGTTACACCTACAAAATAACTATCGGTCCCGGCATTTTTTTGCTGGCAATATTGGCTTCGGTTTCCATTGCGTGGATAACCGTAGGATACAAAGCGGTAAGGGCCGCACTAACCAACCCGGTGGAGAGTTTGAGGAGTGAGTGATCAGAGATTGGAGATTGGAAGAAAGTCGGGAAAGTCCGGAAGAAAAAATAACTTAATGAGCCAATGACGCGAAGCAAGTGACTGCAAACAGCGCCACTAAACAAATGAACCAGTGAACTGATGAACCAATCATGATAAAGATCCATTTCAAAATTGCCTGGCGCATCTTAATCCGCCAGAAAACATTTTCGCTTGTTAATATCCTTGGCCTTGCCATCGGGATGGCGGCTTGCCTGCTGATTGTACAATACATCAGCTTTGAGCGAAGCTATGATAATTTCCATGTTAATGCCGGCAGCATTTACCGCATTAAACATCAAAACTACAGCCAGGGTAATTTAATTGAAAATCTGCCACGGACCTATTCTGCCGTCGGCCCGGCTTTGAAATCCCAATTTCCGGAAGTACGGGAAATGACCAGGATCGTAAAAATGACAGGATTAGCCACTTCGCGCCAGCCAAACGGCTCATTGGTGGCTTTTAACGAAAAAAGTATTTATGTCGCAGACCCGTCTTTTTTACGGCAATTCTCATTTCCGATGACTGAGGGATCGCCTGGTGCGCTTCAAAATCCAAACACCGTGGTTATTACTGAAGCAACAGCCAAAAAATATTTTCCCGGGCAGGATGCCATTGGCAAAACGATTAATTTACAGGAACAAAACTCGGGCACCAATATCACGGCCACCGTTACGGGGATATGTAAAAACGTACCTGCAAACTCACAGCTGCAATTTGATTTTGTATTTTCCGGAGACCAAAAGGCAGGTAACTGGAGTTACCCGGACAGTTATACCTACATTCAACTATCGCCAAATACAAACCCGAAAGCTTTTGAAGCCAAACTCTCGGCTTTTTTAAAAAGCAGCATCAGCCAGGTCAGCAAAACCAATAATAACAGCAACACACAGGGCAAAAGTGATTTAACCCATATCTCACTCACACTACAGCCACTCAGGGAGATCCATTTGTATTCAAACCTGACAGACGAGATCAGCCCCGGCGGCAATGGCAGCATGGTTTGGTACCTGGGTATTATCGCCGCGTTGATATTAATAATTGCCTATGTAAATTACTTAAACCTAACCACGGCAAAAGTGATAGAAAGGGCCAAAGAAGTAGGCATCCGAAAAGTATTGGGGTCGCAGCGGGTGCAACTGATCAAACAATTTTTGTTTGAGTCATTCCTGCTGAATATCATTAGTTTGGCAATAGCCGCATTTTTTGTATCACTGGCCATGCCCTGGTTTAGTAAATTGTGCGGGGTAGATTTAAACTTTGATTTATGGAAGGGCTTTTCATTTTTAATCGCATTTGTTACCATATTAGTATCTGGCGTACTGTTATCCGCCATCTACCCGGCACTTATACTCTCCAGCTATAAACCCGTACAGGTATTAAAAGGAAAATTTACGAATTCGGCGCAAAGCATCACGTTGCGCAAAGCATTGGTGATTTTCCAGTTTGCTGCTACTATTGTCTTTATGATTGGCACATTGGTGGTTTACCGGCAGGTGAATTACATGAAAAACCAAAATAAAGGGATGGATATGAAACAGACCCTCATTGTGGTAGCGCCGCAAAATGTAAGGGCTACCGACCTGGATAACCTGAAATACAGGGCAAAGGACAGCACCTTTCAAACAGAATTATCGCTAAACCCGCAGGTGCAAGGCATCACCTCGTCATCCAGCATACCCGGACAGATCATCGACTATATCATGGCGTACACCAGCCACGCGCAAACGCCCGGCGAAAAAAGCCTGAGGCTTTCCACCTTTGAAATTGGCAGCAAATTCATCGATCAATTCGGCATAAAGCTCGTTGCGGGTGATAAATTTACAGCAGATAGCTGGAACCGTAAAACACCGGCCATGATGCTGAATGAAGCTGCCGTCACTTCGCTTGGCTTTAAAAATCCTAAAGACGCCATCGGCAAACTGGTAGAAACGAAGAACGGCAGGGGGCGGGTTTTTCAGAATGAAATTGTGGGCGTGATCCAAAACTTTCATCAAACCTCGTTGAAAGACGACTTCACGCCTATTGTGTTCAGGCTAAGCGACCCGGGCAGCGTTACCCATTACGAACTGAAATTAAAAAGCAGCAATCTACCGCAGGCCATTGCACAGGTAGAAAAAACCTACAAAAGCATTTACCCGGAATCAGCTTTTGAATATTTCTTTTTAGATGACTTTTTCAACCAGCAGTATAAAGCCGAGCAGCATTTCGGGCAGGTATTTACCTTGTTTTCGGGCTTTGCTGTTTTTGTTGCTTGCCTGGGTTTGTTCGGATTAACGCTCACCACCATCACCCAGCGCATCAAAGAAATCGGTATCCGCAAGGTATTGGGGGCATCCGTATCCAATATCCTGCTGCTTATCTCAAAAGATTTTATCGGTCTGATCGCTATCGCCGCTGTTATTGCATTCCCCCTGGCTTACTGGGGCAGCGATCAATGGCTGCAAGCATATAAATTCCGTATCAGCTTTAATGCCTGGTATTTTGCCCTCCCCATGCTTATTGCTTTTTTATTGGCGGCTATCACCATTAGTTTCCAAAGCATCAGGGCTGCAATGGCAAACCCGGTTAAAAGTTTAAAAACGGAGTAAGGTCGTCATTAAGTCATTGGGTCATTGAGTCATTAGTTTTTTTGGCTAACTTAACGCATTTTTACTTTATGCGAACATCGGCAAAGCGCCAATGACCAAATGACTTAATGACCAAAAAAAACATGTGGACCTGCCCCTTATGTAACCAGCAATTTGTAAACACCAACCAGGTGCATTCGTGCCGGGATAAGGAGTTGGCTGATTTCTTTATTGGCAAAAGCCAGTATACGCTGGATCTATTTGATCATTTTATAAACGAATACCGGCACATTGGCGATGTAAAAATACATCCAACCAAATCGATGATTTCAATAGGCTCGCGTAAACGCTTTGCCTACATTATACAGTTGGGCAAAAATTTCATCGATGTGGTTTTTCCGTTCAAACAGGCTTACCAGGATAATTTATGCTTCAATAAAATAAAACCGGTGCCGGGCAGCGATGATTATAACCATCATTTACGGATTTACTTTAAAGAGGATATCAATGACGAGGTAAGGATGTATATGAAGATAGCTTTTGAAAACGGTATTTGAAATATGATCATTTACTACCAGGCTGGTTTATCAGACAACACCGGCTGGTTTTTAACCAACACGTACACATTTTTTTCGCAGCGTTTGCAGAAATATATTTTCACCTGCAAAAAATATAATGCGTACCTCAATAACCAATTGCGCCTAACCTTATGATGAAAAGGCCCGCCGCAGAGGGGGCATAAAAGAGATGACTTTTTCATAACGATAGATGAACATGAATGAATTATTTTTCAAACCGGTTTATACCTGGTTTCGCCTCTGTCAGATAACAGCACATAACGTTTTTTTACACAATGGGCGCAGAAGTATATTTTAACAGGCAAAAAAAATAAAACGTATTTTAAAAACCAGTTGCGCCTGATGCGGTAATGGAAAGCAGCAGTACATTTTGGGCAACGGAGATAGGGTTTGTCTGTAACAAATGCCTTTTCTGCAATTTGCAGGTTTGGAGGAATAGTAAGGTCTTCCATCGTAAACAGGTATTAGCGTGTATAATGCTCTCTAAAACTTTGTTTACCACAAAGTACGGCGCAATACCAGGCCCGGAAAATACCATCTTCTTGGTATTTTACAAATTTAATTCAGCCGGAAAATGAGTTAACTTATTAAAGTCAAAAGAAGGCCCAACAGGAAAATATTGAGAAAAAACGATAAGTTGTTCGTCAGGCAGCGATCCTCCTTTAAAGGCATTAAATGAACAGAAGCCATCTTTTTTATTTATTACTTAAGCAAGTCTTCAACAGCTATTCCATTTATCATCAGGCCTTTTATATTGCAGCCAATAATGTTAACACCACTAAGGTTACAATTGACAATGCTGGATCCGTTCAGATCGCAATCCTCAAATTTGAGTGGCCTTTGCCTTGCGTCAGGATCATAAAACGGATGACCTGCGGGTGGCATGCCGATGTTATGAATATAGGCGCCTCCGAGTTGCGCACCCTCAATTTCCATATCACTCAGGTTTGCATCTGTAATTTTTAAATTTTTCGCGCTCACGTCTTCAAACGTTGAATGATCGATCATCGCGCGCTTTACGCTAATCACTTTTATAGCTTCAGTAATCGTAACAACATCATTATTATTTTCCATTTTGTAGAGTTTTATTATCAAAACTAATTAGCATTATTGTTGGTTACAAGCATTAAAATGCCAAAATAAGGGTGATTTTATGCCAATGTTTTGTAATCAGCCGCATTTAGCTTAAATTCCCGTCCCGGTAAATCATTTGTTTGAAATGGATACCTTTAACCAATAAAATAAGACATATAACAGTATGGAGTTTTTTTCCTACCTCGCCGCATTTTTACTGGTAAAACGCATACAAAAATCACTTGCATTTTCAACTGCAAGGGCTAAGTGGATGTCGCAACTTACGCTCGCATCGTGGATAGTTGTAGGGATTTGTATCCCTGCTGTAATTTATTTGCACAGTGGTTGGCCATCCATATTGGGTGGTGCATTGCTTTTAGGAGCTATATGGTTTGCCAATAGCGAAGCCGATTTTCAGCCATTCAACTCGTTTATAAAGGCGCATCTGCCTTTAGGCGCGGCCAGTATCTTAGCCGGGCTAACAGAGGTGGTCGCCCCCAAATTTTACGACAAATACGACAACTTTTTTGAATTCGCCATAATCGCTGGTTTCGTTTGGATATTTGCCCGTTGGGCCACTACTAAAAAGCAGCGCGAGGAGCTTAATTTAGCCAATCAGCAAAATATCATGCTTGACAAACTGGTTGCCGAACGCACCGCCGAGCTTACCCAACAAAAAAACGAATTACAGCAAACCCTAGAACTGCTGCAAACTACCCAGCAACAACTCATCCAATCGGAAAAACTCGCTTCATTAGGCGAACTCACAGCAGGTATCGCCCATGAAATACAAAACCCGTTGAATTTTGTAAATAACTTCTCCGAAGTTAGCATAGAACTGGTAGATGAGATGGAGCAGGAATTAGCCAAAGGCGATACGGACGAAGCCATTGCCATTGCTGCCGATATCAAACAAAATCTCGAAAAAATCATCCACCATGGCAAACGGGCCGACGGCATTGTAAAGGGCATGCTGCAGCACAGCCGCGCCAGCAGCAATACCAAGGAGGCTACCGATATCAATAAATTAGCCGACGAATACCTGCGGCTGGCTTATCATGGACTAAGGGCCAAGGATAAATCCTTCAATGCTGAAATGATTACGCATCTGGACGAAACATTGCCTATGGCAAATGTTGTTCCGCAGGACGTCGGAAGAGTATTGCTCAATTTATTTACCAACGCGTTTTATGCAGTGCAGGAAAAGCAAAAAAATGCCGGCGCCGGTTATAAACCCACCATTACGCTGAGTACAAAGTCAATTACGGCGCCTGGCGCTAAGGGCAGCCAAAGCATTGAAATTGCTGTGCAGGATAACGGTACCGGCATACCCGACAGCGTAAAAGAAAAAATAATGCAGCCCTTTTTTACGACCAAACCTACCGGGCAGGGCACCGGGCTGGGCCTGTCATTAAGCCATGATATCGTTGTAAAAGGCCATGGCGGCACTATAAATATTGATACCAAAGAAGGCGAATTCACAAAATTCACAGTCACCATACCGGTTTAATTTAAGCTGAGACGATAATGCACACAAAAATTTTAGTTGTTGATGACGAGGCTGATGTACAGCCATTATTTATCCAACGTTTCCGCAAGGAAATAAAAAACGGTGAATTCGATTTTGCCTTTGCCTTGTCGGGCGAAGAAGCGCTTGGCTACCTGGACGAGCACCACTCTGAAGTGATCCTTATTTTGTCGGATATCAACATGCCCGGGATGACGGGTATCGAGTTATTGTCGCGCATCAGGCAGTCGTATGAAAAACCGCCGCCGGTGGTAATGATGATCACGGCTTATGGCGATGATGAGAACCGGCACCAGGCGATGGAAAAAGGCGCCAACGAGTTTTTAACCAAGCCACTTGATTTTACCCTTTTAAAGGAAAAATTAAACACTTTTATTCACGATTAATGATGGCCAAGATTTTAGTAGTTGACGACGAGGCAGACCTGGAGTTGCTGATCAAACAAAAATTTCGCCGTAAGATCAGGGAAAATGTTTATGAATTTGTGTTTGCGCAAAATGGTGAAGAGGCGCTGCAACGCATTGCCGAGCACCCCGACCTGGATATTATATTAAGTGATATTAATATGCCAGTTATGGATGGTTTGGTATTATTGAGCAAGCTGCCTGATGCCAACCCGATAGTAAGGGCGGTAATGGTTTCGGCTTATGGCGATATGCACAATATCCGCATGGCCATGAATGGCGGCGCATTTGACTTTGTATGCAAGCCTGTTGATTTTGAGGACCTCGACCTCACTATGGAGAAAACAGTAAACCATGTAACCCAGGTGCGCGAAACTATTAAAGCCATCAAGGAAAACAATATCCTGAAAATGTACGTGGATGAGAATGTGCTCAATTTTATGACACATAAGGAGTTTGAGAATAACCTGGCCGCGAATGAGGTACTGGAAGCAACGGTAATGTTTGTTGATATTTGCGGCTTTACTGCTATTACTGAAAACGTGCCGGCAAATACGGTCGTTAACATCATCAATAGCCTTTTTGATAAAATTGTGAAAGAGATCCTGGCACAAAAGGGGCATGTTGACAAATTTATGGGGGATGCCGTAATGGCCGTTTTCAGGGGCAACTACCACCTGGACCGGGCTATTGACGCGGCACTTTCCATCAAAGAGCAACTTAAATCGGTGGAGGAGATCATTAGCGGGGATAAGATTTTCAGGCCGCAGGTTTCTATCGGCATCAACTCGGGCGAAATGGTGTCCGGCAATATCGGCGCCACATCATTAAAACGGCTTGATTATACAGTGATTGGCGACGCGGTTAACCTGGCACAGCGACTACAGTCAACAGCAAAGGCCAACCAAATCATCATCAGCGAAGAAGTTTACGAGAAAGCCAAAGAATCTTTCAAATGCGAAAAAATTGGCGAGGTAACGTTGAAAAATAAAGCGAAGCCCGTGGTGATCTATGAGGTTTTGGAATAGTTGATGGTGTAGTCCATAGTCGATGGACCATTGTCCATGGCAAAAAACGTTCGTATTATTTCTACTATGGTCCGTGGACGATGGTCGATAGTCCATGGCAAAAACGTTCGTATTATTTCTACTCTACTATGGTCTATGGACTATGGACTATAAACTCCTTCTAATGTCTCGCCCGCTTTTTCAGCACGCCGCCGGCAGCCTCTTTAATGGTGCTGGTAAACATAAAAGCATTAGGGTCTACGCTATATACCAAATTTCTTAAGCGCCTTACTTCCAGGCGGGTTACTACCGTAAAAATAATATCCACCGGGTGGTGTACATCAAAACTCTCCTTCAGGTAACCGCGTTCCCCTTTGTAAATGGTTATACCCCGCCCCATTTCAAGCACCAGCTTTTCTTTAATTTCTTCGCTTTTGCCCGAGATAATGGTGAAGCCAGTATATTCTTCCAGCCCCTCAATAACAAAATTGATGGTATGCGAAGCAGCATAATAGGTCATTACAGAATAAAGAGCGGTGGGCAAGCCGAGTTTAAAAGCGGCCACTGAAAAGATCAGGACGTTAATGCCTAAAATAATTTCGCTGATGGTAAAACTACTTCGTTTAAGGGTGAATAAAGCCAGCACTTCAATGCCATCCAGTGCGCATCCCCCGCGAATGGCCAGGCCGATGCCGGTGCCCATAAATACGCCACCAAAAATACATACCAGCAATTTATCGTGGGTTATATCCTGCGGATAGGGTATAAACTGCAGGCAAATACCCACGCCAATAATTGCCGCCAGCGTTTTCCAGGCAAACCTGCCGTTTACCTGGAAGATCCCCATAATAATAAAGGGGATATTGGCCGGAATAATTACGTAAGCGATATTGATATGGTACAGCTCTGAGATCAGCAGGGAAATACCTGTAACCCCGCCGTCGAAAAAACTGTTGGGTACCAAAAAGCTTTTTAAGGCAAAACCGCAAATTAAAATTCCGGCGGTTATATATCCTATATCTTTTAATACCGCTATCGCAGGCTGATCACTGGTTTTCATTAAAAAGCTGGTTTGTGATTTTTGATTTTATCAATTCAATATAATGTGCTTTCACAGGCTGCCTCAACTTTACCCGGCTCGCACTAAAATATTGGTGCGCGCCCATAAAATCTGCCTGCTCCCTGTTCCACTCCTCTTCATTCTTAACCAGGCCCTCGTTTTTCAGTTCGTTAAACAGCCTGGCGCTCAACATAAAAAAATCATCCCTGCCAAGGTAATCCAGGTCGGCATCACATAGTATCCGGCCCATTTTATCCCCTGGCGATTGTGGTATCCGGGTTGCCATTATCATGCTGCAAACCCGCTCAATTTCAGCCGGAGTGTACCCGTATGATGGCAAATAATATTGTGCAATATTACATGATTCGGCTTCATGCCCCTCGCGTTTTTTTAAAAAACCTGTATCGTGAAATAATGCCGCTGTTAATAGCAACTCTTTATCATTTTCAGGGATAGCTTCTTCAACGGCAATTCTTTCAGCGGCCTGCAAAACGTCAAGGGTATGATGAAGGTTATGATAGGTTAAACGTGCGGGTAACTCTTTTTCCAGTTTACCCAAAATAAGTTTTTTTATCTGCTGAAACTGCCTCAAATGATAACGATTGAGTCGCTAATATATCAAATGTTTTGTTTACCCGGTCTGGTTTTCACATAAAGGTTTGCTTTACCACTTTATTTTTCAGTTTCGCCATTTTTAATTAAACCCCCTTTGGGCTATTCAGTCAAATTTGTGTTATTAATCAACAGGTAACAAAATTTGATAAATTAAAAATTAAGGCCATGAAAAAATTAGATTTAGTTTTAGCGTATTCCTTTATGATTGGGGCAACCGGATGTTTAATTGCTATGTGTATTGTGCTCACAGGCTTACACTAATCCATATATCATTGATATATAGTGGCGACGAAATGATGCGAAATCAGCCTAATTTAACGCCGCGTAATCCTTCGTATATCTCGGCAGCCAGCAAACCGCTGCCGCCGCCATAATGCTGAAGGATTATAATACCCGGCTTGTGGGCTTTGAAAGCATTACAAAGTTTTTCCTCGCTTTGTTTTTCGATGCCGCCACCTAAAAGAACAAGGTCAAAGGCTTGTGAGGTAAAGGCAGCCATCGCATCCTCATCGCTCATCACACCGGTACAATGCCAATCCGGGTTATTGTTGACAAGCCGCACCACCGTTTGCAATATTTCGGGATGCCGGCCAATAGTTAGTATTTGTATCATAAGCCCCCTCTAAATCTCCCCCGGTAGGGGAGACTTTTTTGTTTTACATTATTCTCTAAAGCCCCTCTCTACCGGAGAGGGGTTTGGGGTGAGGCTTTAAAACGCCATTGGTACTTCCATCAGTAAAAACTCCGCATCCGTTTCGGCGGTGATGCTAAAGCTATCGGTATCCCAAATACCAAAGCCATCACGGGTGTGCAATTGCTGGTCGTTTATTTTAACATCACCATTAAGTACAAAAACATAAACACCGTTGCCTTTTAATTTAAGCTGATAATCCGTGCTTACGCCTTTATCAAATTTACCCAGGTGGAACCATGCATCCTGGTGGATCCATACGCCTTCGTCACCTGCATTTGGCGACAATATTTGTTGTAATTTATTATGCCTGTCTTCCGCATTTAACGTGATCTGGTCATACCGCGGTTCAACGTTCTTTTTATTCGGAAAAACCCAGATCTGCAGAAACTTAACCCGCTGCTCCCTGTCCTTATTGTATTCGCTGTGATAAATACCTGTGCCGGCGCTCATCACCTGTATATCGCCGTTTTTTATAACCGCCACATTGTTCATGCTGTCCTTATGTTCCAGGTCGCCCTCCAACGGGATGGAAATAATTTCCATGTTATCATGCGGATGGGTACCAAAGCCTTTGCCGGCATCAACAGTGTCATCGTTCAACACCCTTAAAGCGCCAAAATGCATCCTTTCGGGATTGTAATAACTTGCAAAGCTAAAACTATGATAACTGTTCAGCCAGCCGTGGTTAGCGTGCCCGCGGGTTTCGGCTTTATGTAATATTGTTTGTGCCATTTTAATTTTTCTCCTGTTAATTTATATTACAAATGTACGGCATGATTTATTGCGGGAAAGATGATGTAGGTTAAGAAAAGCTGTTGATTGGGTTGATTGGGTTGATTGGTTGAATAAGTTAGATTAAGTTGATTGAGTTTGGAAATTCGCTATATTTAGTTGTTAGATAAATAGTCTGATCCCGAAATCACAATGGCTTCTTTTACAGAACTTGAGACCTGGAAGCAGGCTCGAAAAATTAGAAATTCCGTCTCCAACTTAACCAAAAATTTTCCTTCAGAAGAAAAATTCAGGTTAACAGACCAACTCATCAGATGCTCAAGATCGGATAGGTAATAATATTGCTGAGGGGCATGGCCGGTATCATTATCTTGATAATATCAGATTTTGCATAATTGCCCAGGGGATCCCTTTCTGAAACATTGGACCACTTAATTGTTGCATTAGATGAAAAATATGTCACAACCGAAACTTTCAAATTATTTGAACAAGATCATGATCATTGCCTCAAGTTATTGAATGGCTATATTCAATTCATCAAAAGAAAAAAGAATGATGAAACAAGTTGACGAAGTTTATTTGATTAGTTAACATAATACAACTCAATCAACTCAATCAACTCAATCAACTTAATCAACCCCTACGTAACATCCCACTCCGCATCCTGCTGAAAAACTCAGGAGTAACGCCTATATAGCTGGCGATCTGTTTGTGCGGCAAATGATCAATAAGGGTGGGGTAGCGTTTGCAGAAAAGGCCGTAACGTTCTTCGGCAGTCAGGCTCAGGTTATCAATAATCCGCTGCTGGTTGGCTACCAGGGCATTTTCAGTTAGAATGCGAAAGAAACGCTCGAATTTGGGCACCGCAATATAAAGTTTTTCCTGGTTCGTTTTTGATAGCGTGATGGTTTCGGTATCCTCCAGCGCTTCAATATTCAGGATCCCGGGCTTTTGCGATATCAGGCTGTACATGTCGCCCATCCACCAATCAGGCGGGGCAAAGCTCAATACATGCTCAATTCCATTTTTATCAACGGTATATCCCCGCAGGCAGCCGGAGGTTACAAATGCTGAATATTTACACACTTCGCCTTCGTGCATTAAAAATTGTTTCCGCTTAAAATTTTTAAATTGAAGGTAATCCACAAAAATGGATCGCTCTTCTTCTGTCAGATGAATATATTTCGAAATATTATTAAGTAAAAGGTCAATGGGCATAACATTTATTTGTAATTTACGTTTCAATGACTACATTGCATCTTTGTAACATTTCGATGACACAACCCTAAAGTGTTAGAGAAGACTTAATGTTAATAAGCAATAATTTAACTATTTGATAACCGGCGTTTAAATTTAAAAACAACCCGCAAGGGTAAATTTGCGTCAATAAATTTATAATAATTACTTGAAAGCCCCGCAAGCAATACACAACAAAAGGCCACTAAAAACAGCCCTGGTTGTTTTACTCCTTTTCGCCCTTCAATCTGTGCACGCACAGTCCATTCCATTGATCAATGGTTTTGCACATAACGACTACAGGCACAAACACCCCCTTTTTGACGCGCTAAACAACGGCTATACCAATATTGAAGCTGACGTTTTTTTGAGGCGCGGTAAACTGATTGTTGCCCATATCGACCCTTATTTTAAAAGACACCGGACCCTGGAAGCGCTTTACCTTAAGCCATTGGCGGACAGGATAGCCGGCAACAAGGGCCAGGTTTACACCGGATTTACTAATCCGATCATCTTAATGATCGATATAAAATCAGGATCCGACAGTACTTATTCGGCCCTGATGGTGCTGCTCGAAAAATATAAAGATATATTATCAGGATACAACCATGGCAGCCTTCACCAGGGAGCAGTTACTGTTGTGTTATCGGGTCATAAACCATATCAAATGATACAAAGCGAACAAAACCGGTATGCGTTTATTGATGAAGATTTGCGCAGGGCAAATGTGGATACCCTTGGCGCAAACGTTTACCAGATGGCAAGCTGCAAATACTCCAAACTGCTTAAATGGGATGGAAAAGGTGCAATGCCCTATGATGAGCAGAAAAAGCTGTGTGCTTACGTGGCAATTGCCCATAAATACGGTGAAAAAGTAAGGCTCTGGGCTTCGCCTGAAAATAAAGAGGTTTGGACCGAACTGTTAAAATGCGGTGTCGACCTCATCAATACGGATAAACTGGTAACGCTCAAAAACTTTTTGAATGATCATAAAAGCATCATCGCCAGCAATGACGCTTCGTCAACCCCCAATAAAGATTTAAGCGTGTTAAATTTTTAATAACACGACTTTCACGAATGGGTTCGAATTTACGCTAATTCGCTTTATTGGTAAAATTGGTTCGGATTTCTATTATAAACACTCGTGCACATTTCTTTTCGTGAACATACGAACCTATTTATGAAATCCGTGTCCATCATAAGGAAAATGCCTTCAGCGACGCCTGTGCGTAATTGCCCCAATCTTTCATTGCGCCGTTCAGGGTCTCCTTCAGCTGTTTACTGTTAACCGGTTTCCCTTTTTTGGGTGGCGCCAGGGCCTTTTCATCAAGTGTTGATTCGGTTACCTTGGTGGCAAACCAGGTAATATTTTCATGCGGCAAAGCTACACCAAGGATCATGCCCGGCAAACCTGTAAATGACTCCGGGCCGCCCGAAACAGGGATCTCGATCGTATAAAAAGCAACCACGTAAACTGAATCCAATATAAGGGCGTTCGCCCTGCGGCAGGTATAACCGGCAATCACCCTGGTTTCGTCGGTAATTTTCCAGTGGATCTTGCGTGTTGTATCCTTCACCAGGAAGGTTTCCTCAAAAACATTTTTATGGCTGATAAAAGTACCGGTGGCCAGGTCGGTAAAGGTGGTATTATTTTGTTTTACCATTGCGTCATCGCCCCAAAAAGCGCCATTGCCGGCTTCATCTTCCACCGGGGTAAATAAAGTTTTATTATCCGAAAAACTTAAAGTGCTTTGCAGCTTTTTAAACTGCGGCTGATTTTTTTTGTAGGATTCAAAGGCCGGCAGCATGTAGCTTTCATTGTCCTTATTAATGTCCTTTTTAAAAAGCGCAAACATATTGATCGTCTTTTCAAATTCTATCACGCCCGATTTTGCAAAGTGCGCGTTTTGTCCAAAAGAAATACTGGCATTTAAAGTCAGCAGTGCCAGCATGTAAAATGTAATTTTCTTCATATTCTTATTTTTTTGTGATCCCGCCCATTTTGTTAAAATCCCAAACAACGGAAAGCATAAAGTATCTTTTTATAGTGGTATAGGTGTTTTGAGTGATCATGTTCCCGCTTGAACTCCTGTCGAAACCTGAGTTCTGGTTCAGCAGGTCATTAGCTGATGCCGATATTTTTAAATTATCAGCCTTCAAAAATGTCTTGCTGATGGAAGCGTTAATCAGCGTGCGGTTGTAAACCGTATTAAACGTTTCGGTTTTACCGCGGTTTTGATAATTGCCATCAGATCCTACCTGGAATTTGCCCGGCAGGTAAACATTGAAGTAATAGTCGGCGTTAAAACCACGGCCATTGTTATTAATTTGGGGCAAAAGAGACGATCCGCTGAAGGTATAATTTGGCCCGGCGCTCAGGTTAAACTCATATTTCTTTTCCTTGTATTTTGAAACCCTGAATTGAGCCGAATATGTATTTGATTTGATAAGGTCGAGCGCGCTGTTTGAAAAGTTGTAGGAGTCGCTGCCGTTTAATGACAAACCAAGCCCAATATTAACATCAAGTTTAGCAAGCTTCCTGTCAAAATAGGCATTCATGTTATAATTGGACAGCTTTTTATTTTTTACATTAATGTATTGGCTAACGCTTTTACCTGTGGTATCTGTTACTACATTGCTTACAATTGGGTTGGTAGTAAAGCTATAATTGCCATTAAGGAAGATGGACTGCCCGCTTAAAACTTTGTATGAATTGTAGTAAAAGAAAAACCGGTTGGTAAATGAAGGGGTAAGGTTAGGATTACCTACCGTAATATTCAGCGGATCTGTATTCACCGCAATAGGTTGTATCTGGCCTATAGTAGGTTGCACGGTATTACCATTGTAAAACAAGTTGATACTTTGCTGCTGCGTAAAACGGTACGACAAATTGGCCTGCGGCATCCAGTTCACAAAACTCCTCTTGAGCATATCACCTGTTACTTCGTCCGTTTGATTAAAGTTAACGTTTGATACCTTTGTACCGAAGTTAAATACCAGTTTATTTTTTTTGATATTGAAAACAGCCCCTACCTGGTTTGCTAATTCATTCAGCTTATAATTATCGCTCAGGGAATCAACCTTTAAGGTATAAACGCCCGGGGCGGCCTGGTTAAACGATGCCAGGTTTGATGTTCCGTTGTTTACGCTGAGCCCGTAGTTAAATATGATCGAAAAGTCTTTGGCGAGCGGTTCGGTATAGGTAAGATTTGTTTTAAAAGAGATACTTTTCGTATCGGCAGTTTTATACTGATCGATAATTTCTGACGTGTCCAGCTTTTTCAAAATTACAGGATCATATAAATTGGTAGTTGATTTAAGGTAGCCGTTTGAAGTAGTTTCATTTTGCGACATGCTGGCCAGGAATGAAAACGTACGGCCCTTTTTCTTTAACTTTTTGGTGTAAAAAGCGCTGGCATCAAATATTTGCGTATTGTCTTTATTATCTATGTTTCGGCTATTCGTATTTACCAGCGTGTCTATAACACTGCCCCGGGTATTGGTCGAAAAATAATTACTCCGGGCATGCGTGTTTTTCAACGTACCATCGGCCATTATTTTCAGGTTCGAAGTGGTATCAAGTTTGATCTGGTAAGTAAGGTCCAGTTTTTGCCTGAACATAAAATTATCGAACGTTTGGCTCGTATTGCCCTTATAAGTAGTATCTGACAGGTACTTTTGCGTTAAAGTATTGCTCGTGCCATTTACCTCGAGCGAACCGATCTTGTAATTGACGTTAATAGATTCTTTATCGGCGTTCCACTTGGTATCATAATGCAGGCCGCCATTCCTGGCTATTGGTGTACCTTGGCCATTATATTGCCCGCTGAAGGAATCGAGCCCATCGCCATTGCCGCCGCCGGTAAAATACATTTCGCCGTTATCGCCAAACTCCAGGCCGCCTGAACCACCATATTTCTGGTTATCGTCCCAACCAAGCCCGGTTTTGCCGTTATTGCCTACGGTAAAATAGGCAGAAAATTTTTCCTTTGCTTTAAATTTATTGAACAGGAACTGGCCTTCGTAATAATCGTTGGTGGCAGCGCCGGCATCCACTTTGCCGAAATAGCCGTTCTTTTTATCCTCTTTTAATTTAATGTTGATCGTCTTTGTTTTTTGGCCGTCATCAATACCTGTAAAAGTGGCCTGGTCGCTTTTTTTATCATACAACTGCACCTTATCCACCATATCCGCCCGGATGTTCTTGGTTACCAATGTCGGGTCATCGCCAAAAAACTCTTCCCCGTCCACCAATACTTTGCCTACTGATTGGCCCTGGGCGGTTATTTTGCCGTCCTTGTCCACTTCAATGCCGGGTAATTGTTTTAGCAGGTCTTCAACTTTTGCGTTGGGCTGTACTTTAAAGGCGCCTGCATTGTATTCGGTTGTATCGCCTTTTATTTTCATGGCCGAGCGGGTGCCTTTTATAATCACGTCGCGCAATAACCGGGCCTTCAGGAGCATGTTTAGTTTACCAAAATCCTGGGCGCTTTTGGCAGAGTCGAGGCTGAACCGGTCGACGTAATCGGCATAGGTAGGATAACTTACCAGCAGTATAAATTTACCCTTGTGTAAGTTTCCGATAGCAAATGCACCGCCGGTTCCTGCCCTTGTAAAGCTTACCAGCGTTGAATCTTTGGCATTTAAAACACTGATGGACGCATTTACCAGTTTGGCATTTTCGGTAGTGTCAACAATGTCCCCTTTTACGGAATAAACGCTTTGCGCCGACAAACGAAGTGAAAAGAGTATGATAAAAGGTAATAATGTAAATGTGAATTTCATATTTAAGGTTTGTGCACCTAAAATATAACTAAAATTTTAGTTTTTCAAATTCTTTAACATTTATTAACTTTTTTTTTATTTAAAAGTACAATCTGGCCGCTATTTTGGTATCAAGAGCATCTATTTGATCAGCATTTTTTGAAATGCAAGGCTATCCCCCCTGAAAAGGTCAAAATCTACCACGCTGACAATACCATTTACCCTGGCCCTTTCGGAGTGTTGCCAGAATTTCCAGTTAGTATTTGCGCCAATGGTTAGCACGGGATGATCAAAACTGGAGATCCACAAGGGGTAATCATCGTAAAAGCCGGCAAGGTTTTCCTGGTAAAAGGTTAAACCGGTATAAATAATGGGCGTAACTTTCGTTTTCAGCGTTATTTCTTTGATAAATTCATCCAGCTCCTGCCGCATTTTTTCGGGCGTTATACCATCCAAACGTTCAACATCTACCACAGGCGGTAAGTTGCCTTTTTGCAGTTTTACTGTTTGTAAAAATAAGCCTGCCTGCCACTTGCCACTAAATTTAGGCCGAAAATACTGGTAGGGGCCACAGGCGATGCCGGCCTTGTTGCATTCGCGCCAGTTGCGCTGAAAATAAGGGTCGACTTTTAAAACACCTTCCGTGGCCTTGATAAATGCAAAGCTGACGTGTACACTGTCTTCCTGCATCTTTTTTACGCGCTGCCAGTCAATCCTGCCCTGGTAGTAGGAAACATCGATACCATGTATTTTGTAGTTTGATGGAATGCGGATGCGAAAACTTTTATAAGTGCGGTAATTGGTTTTGCCGCCAAGGTCTTTAAACCAGCGCCACGCAGCAGCGCCTGTTTTAAAAACGTATCCATAATAAAAGGGGGATAACAGCAATAACAAAATAAATAGAGCCGCAACCGCTTTCCATTTTGTTACCCCTGGCTTTTTGCCGGCATTGTTTTTACGTTTGGCTGAAGTAGTTGTTTTTTTCCGGGCGGCCACAAAACAAAAGTACTAAAATGAAATTTGACTTTGGCCTGCAAATGCTTAAAAGCATACAACCAAAGTATTTACCGGCTTATTGGTTTTAAGGCCATTTATTGATTCATCCCGATTAAAAACAAATTCATAATTTAGACCGTTTTTTCAAAACAAATATCACCAATGGCCATACTTGAAAATGAATTCCTAAAGGTAACGATCAACGCGATCGGGGCGGAGCTAACTTCTATCATCAACAAAGAAACACAAAATGAACACTTATGGCAGGCCGATCCCGCTGTTTGGGGGCGGCATGCGCCAAATCTTTTCCCGGTAGTTGGCGGGCTCATCAATAATGAATTATTGGTAGATGGGGCTGTATTTAAGATGGAGCGCCATGGTTTTGCGCGCAACATGGAATTTATTTTGCTTGAAAGCGACGAGGAACATGCTGTATTCTCACTCCCCAGTTCCGAAAAAACAATCCATTTGTATCCCTACAAATTTGATTTCCAGGTTTTATATACGTTGATAGAAAACGCCCTCCGGATAACTTATAAGCTGATCAGCCATGATAAAAAAGACATCTTTTTTTCCGTTGGAGGCCACCCCGCTTTCAAAGTACCCTTTAACCCCGGCGAAAACTATGAAGACTATTACCTGGAGTTTGAAACCGAACAAAAATTAACCGCCCACCGCTTATCGCCCGAAGGCTTTTTTACGGGCGAAACATCGCCTATACCCTCCCCCGGAAACAGGGTTTATTTAACCAGGGACCTGTTTGAACAGGATGCGCTTGTTTTTAAGGACCTTACGTCGCGTGAAATCAGCATCAAAAGCGACAAACACAGTGAATCAGTTTCGGTAGAATTTCCGCATTTTAATTACCTGGGTATCTGGGCCAAAAAACCTGGCGATTTTGTATGCATCGAACCCTGGCTGGGCTGTGCTGACACCGTTGGCAAACATGCAGACATCAGCCGGAAAGAAGATATACAGCGCTTAAAACCCGGTCATGTTTTTGAAGCGGCTTATTTTATCAGTATCTAAACAATCTGCCTGAGTTATTAATTTTAGTTTATTAAAACATTTTTCGGTGATTTAATATTATTTTGTTATAATCACTTTTGATAATTGAATTTTAAAATTAAACCATGAAAAAGAAAATTTACCTGATCGCAGCAACCTTTGTATTAATGTTAGCTGCATTCTCAAGCCAGGCGGCTACACTTACTGATAACAATTTAAGCAAAGAGGCTATTGCCGCCATGACAACTGAACAAAAGCAGGCCCGCATACAAGAAATTAATGCCCGCGTTGCCGAAATCAAAGCAATGGACAAATCGCAGCTTTCAAGAGAGGATCGTAAAGAATTACGTACCGAACTTAAGGCCGATAAACGCGAAGCAAGAGCAATGGGCGGCGGTATATACCTTTCAGTAGGCGCTATCATCATCATTATTTTATTGCTGATCTTAATACTTGGATAATAGTATTACAAAAAGTTATTCAAAGGCGCTTCAAAGCGCCTTTTTTGTTTATTTGAATTTTATATGAATGGCATCCTCGCAGGTAAAAAAAAAGAAAACTGAAGCTGGCGAAATAATTCAGGGTGTTGACAAATAATTCACTCCCGGATAATAAAGTGGAATATCAGCTTTTATTATCAAACTGAAATATACCCGGGAAAAATTTAAACAGCTTTTTGTGTTGGCGTAATTTTTCGTAATTCGTCCCTGGCTTTGCCAAGCCAAACCCGGTTACTCTTTTTCTCTACCGAACCAAGATGGGGTTCTTCGGCAAGCATATCGGTAAAAATCTGCCAGGCATCATCATCCCGCTCCTGCCGCATTAAAAACAGCCCGTATTCATAGCGCTGTTCGAAATAGGAGTAACGGCCCTTCATGGCTTTAAACTCAGCCTCAGCTTCTTCGGTCTTCCCTAAATTCTCCAGCGATTTTGCAAAAAGCAGGTGCGCTTTTGACCGGGCAAACTGCGGCAGTTTATATAATTTCTTCGCCAGCGGGATCACTTCCTCATAGCGCTGCTGCGCATAATAGGCAATGATCAATTGCGCCATTACGTGCTCGTTTTCATCAAAAGCGCCTGTCAGGCTCGATCTGTATAGGTCGATGGCCTTGTCCGTTTGCCCGGCGGCAAGGTAGGCATCCGCCAGTTTTACTTTATTGGCGAAGGTGTTGGTGAATTGCAATTCTTCTTCCAGTTTTTTGATGCGGCCGCCGGGGTTTATTGTAGCGCCGATATCAATGGTGGGTTTATTGAGTGGCCGGAACGTACTTTTATTATTGATTACCTCGCTGTACAGGTAATATAAACTTCCAATGAGGGGTAAAAAAGCTATCAAAAATACCCATCGGCTCAAAGTCCCCCTGCGGTAACTATGGATGCCGCAAAATATTTGCAGCCCTACAATGATATAGTAATAGTTTTGGAAATACATTATTCCTTACTGTTGTTGTTTAAGCCTAACCCAAAAATATAAAAATAATTGCGTTAATTAGAATGCGGTCGAAAATCAAATTATGATTTGGTCTGCAATTTTTGGCTAAAGCCATTCCTTCTTTATTTACTCGACCGTCCCTTAAAAGGGACGGCAATGAAAAAGATTTTTCGCTCATTCATTGCCGTCGGTTTTAACCGATGGATAAAGAAAAGTACCGACAAAAGGGCTTTAGCCAAATTCCGAAGGTTCCGTTTGCTAAGCAATTAGCCAAGGTAACGACAATTTGAATCATCCAACTCCGCCAAAAAATCATTGTTTCACCCCCTCGTTTAAAACGGGATGATCCAGCGCTTTGATAGTTTTATGCCCGCCTTTCAACTGATCAAAAACAACCATCTGATTAACTCCTTTTTTAAGCCATGATGCAGGGATATACAAAGTTTGCTGCGGCCCTATGAACCAGTATTTGCCCAGGTTATGCCCGTTTAAAAACACAAAGCCTTTGCCGAAGCCATGCAGATCCAAAAAGGTATCGCCGGTTTTGGTAAGGGTGAATGAGCCTTTGTATAAGGCTGGCTGCAATTCATGAGTATCCTTATTGGCAGCATATTTAAACCCGGTTGTTGTGCCGAAGGGGAATTTATACATCTTCCAACCTGTTAACTCGTCGTTATTTAAAGTTACTTTTTCTGTGATGCCCTGGCGGTTGTCGGTTAAATAAGGACCATAGTTGATACGGCCGTTATTTTCAACCAAAATATCCAAAACCGTGTTGGGTTCGGTACTTGTAATTTGTACAGAGTCCTGCCGCAACCGTCTGTCTAAAATACTCACCCGTTTACCATTAAGGTAGATGGTAGCATAATCACGCAGTTGCTTAATTTTAAGCAAGCCATTAACAGCGCTTTTTAACGTGGTTCGATATAAAACGAAGCCATATCCCTGGTTCAAATCTTCAAAGCATAATGGGTGTTCCGCAATTACAGGTTTGCCCAGGTTACTGAATAAGGCAGATTGGCTGTTCAATACAATATTATTAATGGCGATCGTCTTGATTTTTTTCGGTACCGGCGGCAGTTTTACACCAGCAGGCAAATGCTTTTCTATTACCGACCTGAACTTATAAAACTTAGCCGTCGCATTTCCGGCTTCATCCACCGGGGCATCGTAATCATAGCTGGAAGTTTGGGGCGAATAAGGTTCCGTCCTGCTCATATTGGCGCCATTCATAAAACCCCTGGTAGTACCGCCATGAAACATGTATAAATTGATGGAAATACCAGCCGCCAAAACTGTATCCAGCTTTCTGGCGTCTTCGTCGGCATTGCTGTGGTTGTGCGCACTGCCCCAGCTGTCAAACCAGCCCGGGTACCATTCGGCAATATAATATGGCCCCTTGCCATTATGGTATTTGTTGATAAGTGTTTTTACCGCTTTCGGGTTATCCTCGCCATTAACAGCAGGCAAATAACCGGGCAAATAACCCCGCGGCATTTGCGAAGGCCCGTCGCAGGTAAATAGCAGACCGCTAAAGCCGCCTTCCCTGAAGATCTTACGGTTGATGTCCAGGTAATCTTTGTCATCACTATACGAGCCGTATTCATTTTCTATCTGCACCATCAAAATATTACCGCCATTGGTTACCAGCAAGGGCGAAAGTTGTTTGCCCAGCTGCATGATATAATCGTGGTAATACTTTAAAAACTTAGGATCCTTGCTGCGTACTTTTAAGGTTTTATCCTTTAATAACCACCACGGATAGCCGCCAAATTCCCATTCGGCACAGGCATAAGGGCTTGGGCGCAGTACTACCCACAAGCCTTCTTCTTTGGCGATGCGGACAAATTCGGCGATATCGTTATTACCGGTAAAATCAAATTTACCTTCTTCCGGCTCTTCGGCATTCCAGAAAACATAGGTGCCGATGGTGTTGAGGCCCATTGCTTTGGCCATTTTCATGCGCGCGCGCCAGTAAGCGCGGGGTATCCGGGTGCAATGCATCTCGCCCGAGATCAACTGCAGCGGTTTCCCGTCCAGCAAAAAGGTGGAATCGCCCAAAGCAAAAGTATGTTTGGCTTTTTGAGCAACGCAGATGTTAATCAGTAAGGTTATAGCGAAGAAAGAGCAGAATAGTTTTTTCATGAGCATCAGTTCGTATTAATAAAAGGCAATGCCTTCATAAACGCTTTAAATATAGGCATACCGGCGCTCATCCACCCAAAACAAGGGCAAAATTTTCTTAAAAAGACAGTTGCATTAGCCGTTATATTTTTTGTAGCTTTATATTTAAAACCAGTTAAAACGCTAATAATCAGAAAACAAACCTAAAAAACCGGGGAGCCGAAAACGGAACATAGAGTAGGCCGCTTCTTTAACCTTTCTTTAAAATCACAACGTATGAACTATTTAATTTTTTGGGCAACATTTATTGTCCTGTTTGCTTTAGTTTTTATTTTCGACCGGTATTATTTTATGCTGCGCGATAATGGGACTGCTTTGCCCCGCCCTTACAGTTTCTCGCGGGTACAATTAGCCTGGTGGACGGTCATTGTACTTACGTCCTTCATCAGTATCATTATTATTTCAAAAGGGACGGCGCCAACATTCGATGCGTCCACACTTTATCTGCTCGGCATCAGTTCGGCAACTACCATTGGCGCTACTTTAATTGATGTAAGCGATCAAACCAATCCTAATATAAGCGGGCTTGCACAGGATATGCAGGGCGATAATTTCTTCCTCGATATTTTATCGGATAAAAACGGGGTAAATGTACATCGTTTTCAAACGGTAGTGTTCAACCTTGTTTTTGGCATCTGGTTTATCATCAATGTACTGATCAACCTTAGCGGTCATTTTAACCCTGATCATGTTATCCCCGTTATTTCTGCCAATAACCTCATTCTGCTGGGCGTTAGTTCGGGCGTATACGCAACGTTAAAAGCCACTGAAAACAAGCAGGCTACGGCGGCAACAACGCCAACTACACGGGTGCAAACACCTATCAGGGGCTAAGCTATTCATAGATAAAAGGGTTTAATGCAGAACTAAGAATTTAAACCCGATTACTTTATGAACCCTGATTACACTATACCTGTTAAACGGTTTACCTGTTTTATGCAATATCTATTTTTTAGAAAATCTAAATTGTTTTTAATAAATCTAAATTTTATATTTGTCAAACTTTACCACCTATGATTTTGATAAGTTATGGTACGCTTCGTTCTTATTTTGAGGCTCACGCCGATGCAGAAGATGCATTAAATAACTGGTACCGGTTAGTTCTGATGGCCGATTGGTAAAATTACCATGACGTAAAGAAAATGTTTAACACAGTTGATGCAGTGGGGAATGATAGATATGTTTTTAATATAAGAGGAAATACATACAGGTTGGTTGCAATGATATTTTTTGATTTCAGAACGGTTTATGTACGTTTTATTGGCACCCATGCGGCATATGATAAATTAAAAGATTGTTCACAGGTTTAAGGAGCCAGTTATTATTATGGAACATAATAAAGTGATTAATGATGATAGCGATTACACTACCGTAATGGCTAAAATTGATGGCCTGATGGCTAAAGGAAGCAATAATGTTTCGAAAGAGGAGCTGGAAGAAATAAGGCAACTGGCACTTGCTGCACAGCAATACGAACAGCAAAAATATATAGTTGAAGCGCCTAAAACACTTACCGGGATGATTGAGATGAAGATGTACGAAATGCGCTTAAAACAAAAAAGCCTTGCAAAAAAGCTAAAAATCAGTGATGCAAAGCTCTCGCTCATTTTGAACGGCAAACAAAAGCCCGATGTAGATTTCCTGAAAGCGGTGTACACCGAATTAAAAGTAGATGCTGATTTTATTTTGCAGCATTTGTAAAATCTTAAAATTTATTGCACGCCTATTCTATCGTTAACCAGGTATACCCATTGGCCGGGATAGTACAGGCTATACCAACACTATAATCCCTGTTCAACCGGTATACTTTTGCCGGGCCTTCCAATTGGCGGATGGTTGCGCTAAGCTTTAAACCCGTATAATAAAGCGGTAATTGGATATGCCTGGTGATGGCTTTATTGGTGGGATTATACAGCATTGCCAATCCTTTTATTTTTAACTGAGGGTTTACATGCAATATCCCGTCCCAATCCCTGCCGTCGGCACGGCGCAGGTGGATAATGTCTGCATTCAGAATCTCCCGGTATTTTTTGTACCAGCTGATCACCCCTATTACCGTTTGTTTGGTTTGTTCCGTATCGTAGAGCCTTGGGCCGCGGTAACAGGCCTGCACGCCCGACCCATAATATTCCATCATCAGGGCTTTGTAATCATCCAGGTGCCCGCTTAAGGGTTCCAGCACCGCTTCGGGGCCGCCGCCCTGGTAACGGGTTAGCGGTACAAAGCCCCAGCCCATCGATGGTGTTTTTTCCCAGGTGCCATCGTAAATATTTTGCCGGTTCAGGATCTTCTGATCCTCCCGCGGCAGCGAAAAATTCACTTCGCGGTAGCCGATGGCTATTTTATTGGTACCATCCAAAAAATACCAGTCGGGCGCGTTAATGTAGATGCCCCGCCTGTTTAGCCAGTGGTAAAGCTCTTTTTGGATCTCCATTTGCTGCCATTGCGAATCATCCAACCCTTTATGACCGGGATGGGTGGTTGAGGCACACAGATCACCGGGGTACGGGCCGTCATTCTCCCAAATATCAAAATCAGTTTCGTTAAAAAACTTTTTAATCTTATCCCTGAAAGCCAGTCCCCATTTGCTGCCGAAGCATGGCGCATTGCCAAACAGCGCACCGCCGGGTTTACCGGTTTTTGGGTCGATAACGTCATCTGTGTCACTGATCCTCCTCGAACTAAACAAATCATAGCCCCCTATCCGGATGCGCTTGCTATGGGCATAATCCGCCAGTTCTTTCCATCGTTTTAAATTGGCCGCGCTGGTATCCTCCATGTTTAAATGGCTGCCAAAACTCAGGATCACCGCCTCGTAGCCGGTGGCAGCACACTGGTCGACCGCCCTGCGCACATCCTCATCATTTTTGCTAACCAAATGCATAAAAATAGGGTTGGCAGTCGTCCAGGGAGCAATGACCCGATACATCTTACGAACCATAAGCCCACGCCGCTCCTTATCGTAACTATCCATCAGCAATTCATTGGTGCGGACGGAGTTAAATACCCCGCCGGGTTGTAACTCCACGCCCGGACCCTGCTCCGGGTAGATCTCCAACAGGCAGGGTGTCTGCAGGTCGTAATTTACCTGCGAAGTATAGGCGGTATCCACCTTCCAGTGGGTAACCTGGTCGCTCAGGGCATAGCGCATGGCATTGTTAAAGGCATAATTGGTTTCAAAGTAAATACCCTGGTTCTTTTTCATGTCCTCCGGCTTGCCCACTACGGCGCTTTCCTCTTCCACCATGCCCAATACCTCGTTCACTACGCGGTTGATCTTAAAAACCTTTCCGCCTTTATTTTCGATAGTAAGCGATTTTTCTATCAGCGGGATCCCATCATACAGCTCATAATTCATCTTTACTTCCAGCCCGGCAAGTTCGGTCGCTTGGGCTTTGTACCTAAACGAGATCATTTTGCCCGATGCTTTGGGCATGGCGGGGATCCAGAACCTGGTTTTCCAGTCAAGGTATGGTTCGATGGAATTAACAGTATAATCAACAAACTGAAAATCGTTGCTACCGGGCTTCAGTTTATCCAATCCCGAAGGCAGGATGTAGGCGTTTTCCTTTTGCCCATATAGGCCGCCTATGTTGTACTCCTTCCCGTTAATGGTTAGCCGGGCTTCGGCTTTAACCGAACGCAGCAACTGGCGGCCGTTGCTTAAATTCTCATAGTCAATACAGGCCACGTTAGGGCTTATCCTGAAAACCCGTTTCAGCAGGCCATTGTACAGGATAACCCCGCGGCCGTTATTGCTGGTAAAAACCTGCGCCTTTGCCGCCGGTTGGGTAATGAGCCAGTCGCCGGTATTTGTTTTTTGGGTCGGATTGTTCCATACCGGCAAGGGCTGCGCAGTTGCCCCCTGGCAAAAAAAGGCAGTAAACATGCATACTAAGCCTATTGTCTTTAAATTCATGTTCTATTTTTAAAAGGATATGCAAGGCAAATTAGCGGTTTTCTTTTAAAGTTTATGCTTCAGGTCGACAGCCTTTTACGGGATCAAAACAGCAGCACCGTTAATATCGCCCTTTCGCAGTTTATCAAGCGCCTGGTTGGCATCCTCAAGTTTAAAAAATTCTGTTTCGGTTTTTACATTAATGTTCTTCAATAGTTCAAAAAAATCGCGCCCGTCGTTCCTGGTCAGGTTGGCAACCGAGCGGATGATCCGTTCGCCCCATAACAAATCGTACGAAAAAGACGGGATGTCGCTCATATGAATGCCGCCGCAGATGATGGACGCGCCTTTATCCGACACCTGTAATGCTTTCGGCACCAGGTCGCCGGCCGGGGCAAACAGGATAGCCGCATCCAGTTGTTCGGGCGGCGTTTGGCTGGTATCCCCTGCCCAAAAGGCGCCTAGGCTGTGCGCAAACTGCTGCGAAACCGTATCGCCGGGCCGGGTAAATGCAAATACTTTTTTTCCCTGCTGATTGGCCACCTGGATAAGGATATGGGCTGCAGCTCCGAAGCCGTACATCCCTATATTAACCGCCGAAGGATCGGCCATCCGGTATGAGCGGTACCCGATGAGCCCGGCGCAAAGCAATGGCGCCGCTTCGGGCCCTGAATGCGCCAGCGGGAGATGAAAGCAATACCGGTAATCGGCAACCGTGTATTCCGCATAGCCGCCGTTTACGGTATAGCCTGTAAATTCGCCATTTTCGCATAAATTCTCTTTCCCGGCTTTGCAGTATTTACAATGCCCGCAGGTGTAGCCTACCCAGGGTACGCCCACTAAATCGCCGGCGTTTATCCCCGAAACCTGGTCGCCCGTTTTGATTACCGAACCTACAATTTCGTGCCCCGGTATTAGCGGCAGTTTGGGTTTATTCAGTTCCCCATCCAGAATATGCAGGTCGGTACGGCAAACGCCGCAGGCTATTACTTTAACCAATACCTGGTTTGGGCCTGGCTTTGGTATAGCCACCTCTTTAAGGTGCAGCGGTTCACCAGGTTTTTCGAATACCATTGCCCGCATTTTTTCCGGTAGTTTTTCCATTGATTTTTTATAGTTAGATGACCATAAAAATACTAAAATATTCGGTCGGCCTGCCTCTTTTCGCTCAACAGGAAATCAACCCCAATTGATAAAAAACATGGGTTAATGCGTCGAACTTGTTGCTTTCTTTTTTATAAAATTCAGGTAAACCGAAACAGCTGCTACAAGAAAAAAGCTTGCCGCAGTAATATTGCTGATCAGCGTTTCATCAATTTGCCTGCCGCTGATCTTATCGGCATAATAAGTGATAAACGAGGCCGGCAGATGATGTTCGCCCAGTTGCTCTTTAATGTGCCATTGCCAGTCGGTAACGGGGCAATAGCCAATGCCATACCAAATGCCAAGGATAAACCAGCAGGCAGCCGTAATGCCGATACAAATAAGGTGTGCCCTGCGCAGCGGTTTCCACACCCAGCCAAACAGGTTAAACCCGATAATCAGGCAATGCACAATGGTTAAAAGCACATCAAGTAAGCGGTCCATAGTTTATTTTGGCATCACAAATTAGTGATTTTATTTTAATGTTGGATGGTTGTAGGGTTGTATGGTTGGATGGTTCGATACAAGGATACAGTGCCGGGCAACGGTAAACCAGGTGAACCACATGAATACAAGAATACACCTGGGACACCTGGGACACCATCGTAATATTGAAAATGAGGCACTTATGAAAGAATAACTTCACAAAAACAGCAAATTTGGGTCAATTTATAAACGGACGAGAAAAGGGATTTAGCAAAAGGGGGGCGTCGCCGCAGGGTCTCTCGCAGAGGACCCTGCGTTGCTCTTACATCTCCTTGCGCAGGGTCCCTTTCAGGAGACCCTGCGGGGACGGAAGAGTATTTTTTTTAATATTCTTTTAGCTGCCCATTTAGCCCGGACAATTAATATTACACCATTTAAAATGCAAATGCAAACAGCAAGCAAAGCCGCATAATAATCGCGGTTGGTAATACTTAAAATTACCGCAAAAGTTGCCAATAGAGACAAAGGGAAGAAGTCAACGTAATAGTTAAAAATTATGGCGTTGCCGTCTTGAGAAATCCCGACATCGGCATTGCCGCCATTTAGTGCAATATTACGCTGGAAATTCCATCTGAGCCTCCAGGCGCTGCTATAAAATACCAGGCTGTTATTGGTTTCATCAAGTATCTTATATTCTCTGTCCTCTAATTCTGCTACTAATAAACTAATTGTTGTTTTGGTGTGATACTGGTTGTTTGGGTAATACTGAAGTTTAACTTTAGTTTGGGAATGAATGAAAGGTCCATTAAAGAAAGGTTTATCCAAAGTTATGAATAAAAAAAGAATGTCATGCTGAACTTGTTTCAGCACCCCACGGACAGGTAGCCAACTGATAGGTAGCCCGCAGATACATAACCCGCCAATGCATGTTGGCACACCTGACAGCTGCCCGGTATGTGAGATCCCGATATACATCGGGATGACAGGAGAGGCGTATCGCCCTGTATCGCCGTATCACACAATACAACAATCCAACAATACAACAATCTAACAATACAGCACGATACAACAATCCAGCAAAACAAAAAGGGGTGTCATGGTGAGGCATTTTGCAGGTTTTTGCGGGCGCACCATTTCACAATAAACATTCACTCCCCTAATATTGCCATTTATTTGACGGCTACGCAGGGTCTCTTTCAGGTGACCATTAATGCTTTTAAGTTAAGGTGACCGGCCCCCATCGGGGGCTAATATTGGTAGAAAAAAATAATCAGATATTCCCGTGCCATAGGTCAATGTCATTAAGTTAAGGAAAAAGTGAAGGGAATTAATATCGAATAATGAATTTTGAATGTCGAATTTCGAAGTTTCTTACTTCATTATTCAATATTCGGCATTGGGTGTTCGATATTAAAATTCCTTAACTTAATGACATTGGCCATAGGTACGGAACCTAACGCAATGCATTAGCGCTAATGCCGCTTCAATTGTTGCGTACCGATGGCACGCTTTTCGTTTATTATCTATTTTTCTACCAATATTTTGCACCTGACGGCGCAATCAAAAAAATCATAATTTCTTAACTTAATAGCATTGAGGTGACCATGCGAGGACGAAAATCCATTTATTGAACAACAACAGCTATACTATTTGCAGAAGATCTGGCGTTAGCGAGTTTTACCGGCGCTCCATTCTTCCAATACACCGCATTTCCGCCTAAATAATCACCGGCAATATATACATCGCTGCCTAAAAGAGTAATTCCGTTAGCATATGAATATAACGAACCATCTGTCAACGGCGTTTCTTTGCCATTTTTCCAGATAAGTGCCGTATTAGTATTACCTGTGGGCGGATAAGTATTACCTATTACATAAACATCATTTCCTTGCACGGCTATGCCGGAGACATAAGAGTAGGATGGCCCCCCGGCAAGTGCCTGCAGGATGCCATTTTTCCAGATAGTAGCCATCAGGTAGAATGGGGTATTGTTAACAGCGTAACCGGCTGCATATATGTCGCTCCCGGATGTTGCTATAACCAGCGCCCCAGAACCAGTTGAAGAATCAAGAACTGTAACCGTGCCATTTTTCCAGTAAACCGCCAAAGAAAGGCCCGAATTATTGGTTATGTAACCTGAAATATATATGTCACTTCCGTTTACTGCTATACCCTGGCCAAATGATTTATTGGGACTGCTGTCAAGCAATGTTTCTACGCCATTTTTCCAGAAAGTTGCAGTTGTCTTTCCGCTGGGGTCAGAAATATAGCCGGTTAAATAAACATCGTTTCCTACCACAGTCATAGCATTAACGCCGCAATTAGCTACACTATCGGTAAGTTTGGTAACAACACCATTCTTCCAAACCGCAGCAACCTGATAGCCGTTAACAGCAGTATAAAAACCGGCAACATAAATATCAGTGCCGGAAACGGCTATGGAAGTTAGCGATGAAGGAGAGGATGAATTTACCACCGTAGCAGGAGTGCCATTTTTCCAATAGGTAGCTACCTTATTACCGGCACTATTGTTAACATAGCCGGCTGCATACACAACCGTATCAGTTATTGGAGTTGTTGGGGTTTTAGTTTCCGGGCTTGGTGTTTGTTTTTTTGAACAAGCTGTAAAAAGAAATATTGTGCAAATTAGTACATGATGAAAGTGTTTCAAATTCATATTTTATTTGGATAAAGTTTGGTGTAAATATAGGCAAATTTTAAAAATCATCAAAGCGCCTATTTTAGTTTAATAGCTGCGAGTTGGCCATATTTTCAGAAGATTCCCTTGGCATATTGCAGTGCAGAGGTCCGCCGCCCGAATCTGCGGAGATGAAAATAGATAAGAATGTAATGCCGAACTTGTTTCGGCATAGCACGATGCGGCAATGCAACGCAATACAAATGGGTGTCATGGTGAGGCGAAGCCTGCCCTGAGTGAATCGAAGGGAACCATAGCGCGCAAAGGCCTTAGCCCTCCAATGCATTACCGCCTTGCATACGGGATCATCTTCTACCTGGCATTCGTCAACCCACCGCACCCTGGTTCGAGAACCTCACCATGACACCCGTCGCGCTTACTGTTCATCATTGATGTATTTTATGGTTTTTGTATCGCCAGTATACGATACAACAATACAAACACCCCCACTTTGTCATTTCGAGCGCGAGCGGGAAATCTTATACACCTTGACAATACCACCCTGCATAGTCCGGATGCATGGCGTTTAAGATTTCTCCCTACGGTCGAAATGACAACTTTTTTGTTTGGATGACATGCTGTAACGTTTTTGTATCGCCCTGTATCGCTGTATCACACCATACCACAATACAGCAATACAACAATAAAACAATAAAACAATAAAACAATCACACCCCCTCAATATTGCTGTTGATTTTATTATTTTGCAGGTGAAAAATGCAAATCGTACAAAATCATACAAAAATACACCGGCCGGGTACCCCGGCTTTCTGCATCAAACATGACTGAAAACAACTCCATCCCCTTAAAAGAACACTTCGCCATATTTAAACACCTCATCCGGTGGACCGTCCTGGTGGTGCCCATAGCCATTGCAATTGGGAGCGTGGTGGCGTTTTTCCTGTGGTTGTTAAGCGCGGCTATCCATTTCAGGTTCGGTCATCCGTGGCTGTTGTATTTGCTGCCGGTGGCGGGGGTGCTCATCCATTTTATTTACCAGTCGGTTGGCAAATCGTCCGAAAAAGGCAATAACCTGATTACCGAACAGATCCACGAAGAAGGCGGCGGCGTGCCCAAACAAATGGCGCCCGTTATTTTAGGCACTACCATTATTACCCACCTGTTTGGTGGCTCTGCCGGTCGCGAAGGGACAGCGGTGCAAATTGGCGGCAGTATTGCGGCCATGTTTGGCGGCTGGTTTAAACTGAAGGGGAAAGATATGCGCATGGTGCTCATCGCCGGCATTGCGGCAGGTTTCGGGGCGGTGTTTGGTACACCCTTAACCGGGGCGGTGTTTGCCATGGAAGTGTTAACCATCGGCAGGATCCAGTACGACGCCCTTTTGCCCGCTTTAATAGCCGCCGTAGTGGCTGATATAACGGTCGGCGCCTGGCACGTAACCCATGTGCAATACCATATTGCTGCCTTTACACACACTACCAATGCGCTTAACGGCTACCTGCATTTTGATATGCTGCTGCTGGGCAAGGTAATTGTAGCTTCGGCGGCTTTTGGTTTGGCCAGTTTCCTGTTTGCAGGCATGGTAAACGAGATTAAAAACGTTTGCCTTAAACTTTTTAAATATAAATGGATGATCCCGGTTTTTGGCGGCCTGGCGATCATCGGCCTTACGCTGCTTATCGGCAAGCACGATTATTTAAGTTTAGGGGTTGATGCGGAGCATCCCGGCGCGGTAACCATCCCTTCTGCATTTAGTGCTGGCGGGGCCGATACCTGGAGCTGGCTGTGGAAAACGGTTTATACCACCGTTACCCTCGGCACAGGTTTTAAAGGCGGCGAGGTTACCCCACTCTTTTACATCGGCGCTACTTTAGGCAATACCCTTGCCGGTTTACTAAATGCCCCGGTAGGTTTGTTTGCCGCTTTGGGCTTCATCGCCGTGTTTGCCGGGGCCACCAATACCCCACTGGCCTGCACCTTTATGGGGGTTGAACTGTTTGGCGGCGAATATGCTTTGTTATTTGCAGTCGCCTGTTTTACGGCTTATTTTTTTAGCGGACATTCGGGCATTTACAGTTCGCAACGCATTGCCGTGCCTAAAATATTTGACCCCAATTATTCCAATGAGGCCTCGCTGGCGGATGCGCTTAAACGCCGGGGCTACATGCACCAGAAATTACGGAAATACCGCCTGCAATTGAAGAAAAAGAAATAAGGGAAGGACAGATTATTGTATACGATCCGTTCGACCAGTAGTTTAATGTAAATTCAAGAAGAAAAATCTTTGCCCCATCGGGGCTACCGCTTTGTAGAAACCAAATACAAGGATAATTTGCCACGTCAGTGGCTACCCTTCGCGAATTGGGTAGCCACTGACGCAGCAAAAATAACGTTTGAATAACGTGCTACAAAGCGTTAGTCCGCCTGTGGGCAATGTCATTAAGTTAAGGGAAATATTTGTCTTACCTCTCTTTTCCGCTGGCGGAAGAGAGGGGCGACCAGCGTAGCGCAGTCGGGGTGAGTAGACTCGCCGCCCCGCATTGGTGGTAGTGTCCGCCGGGGTTAACTCACCCGATCATCGCTGCGCTCGATCTGCCCTCTTTTTTGCCCTGCAAAAAAGAGGGCAAAAAATAATTTTAGAGCATATCTTGCATAACTTAACGACATTGACCCGACGGCGTGCTATCCCTTCTTTTATATTTTCTACCAATATCAGGCACCTAAAGGTGCTCTGAGAAAATAAATCCCCCTTAACTTAATGACATTGACTCATGGGAGCATACGACATGATATCCAATTCTTAAATCAAACCAGCGTTGATTTATCTATCTCAAAACAAACCTAACTGGCCCTTATCGTCAATTTCGATATCATCAGGGTTGGTGATCTCAAAATCTACTTTTTTATGCGGAGCCGGCGCTGGTTCTTCTTTGGCGGGCTCCCCCGGTTCTTCTTTAACAGGTTCCACCGCTTTCGCAGGAGGTTCTACTTGTTTTTCCGCAACAGGTTTTATTGGCTCAGCTTTGGGCTTTGGCGCTTTTACTTCCGGTGCTGCAGGCTTTTCTTCCGCGGCTTCCTCAGTTTCTGCTGCTTCCGAATCATCCACGATTGCTCTATCGGTTTCTAATTCTCCGGGATCATCTCCTTCAAGGTCGTCAACTATCGCTTCCGGTTCTTCTTCCTCACCAGCGGCTAACAGCTCTACCTTTTTCACCAATTGCTGGCTCAGGCGGTTGCCCATGGCTTTCATGCCTTTAACATCAATCAGGGTAGCCAGTTCAATTTCAACGGTTTCGGGGGCCTGTTCTTTACCCCGCAGCTGGTCAACTTTTACTACCGGGCTTTTTGCGCCGGAAATAATGATGAGTTTTGAGCCGTTTTCATCGCTGATGATGCTGGTTTGTTTGCCTATGGCAGTGTTCTCAAACACAAAGCGCTTTACCAGGTAGTTTTTTGATTTTCCCTCAAAATGCACTACCGAATAAACTTTCTCCGGGTTATATTTTTCGATCAGGATCATCTTATCATCAAAGTGATTGTTCAGGTCGAAACTGGTGAGCTCGTAAATGCCGGTGCTTAAAACGGTTAAGATCTTATCATCGCCGTCAAATTCGCCCAGGTACTTACCACGGCCGTCGGCATTCAATCGTTTTAAAATATCATCATACCAGATCTTCCGCCCGGCAAGGGTGGAAACGCCTTTTGATTTCAGTAAAATTTTCTTGACAGGATATTTGGTAACGATATTACCCATCGAAGCACGGCCTTTTATCGCGATAGCGGCAAAATCCTCATCAAACTGCAGCTTTTTGAGCTTGCTATGCGGCTTTAGCTGGATGTTAACGATCTCGGCCTCGCCGTTAGGGTTGGCTGTAAAATATTGCACCCGCGTACCTTTGGTGCCTTTGGTCAGGTCGTATTCCTTATCGCGGGTTACGCCTACTACCGAGAAACGCTTGATATAACTTACCCCGCTTTGCCCGTCTTTATAGATCATGTTATAAACGGTGCGCTCGTCGTTCTTTTTAAATACGGCTACATGGATGATCTCTTTACCGACAAAAACTTTGTCCTGCACCTTGGAGATCATGCATTTGCCATCGGCCCTGAAAACAATAATTTCGTCGATATCCGAGCAATCGCAAACAAATTCATCCTTCTTTAACCCGGTGCCGATAAAGCCGTCATCACGGTTTACGTATAGCTTCACGTTAGCCAATGCCACCTGTGCCGCTTCAACCCTATCAAAGGTGCGCAGCTCGGTTTTGCGTTCGCGGCCCTTGCCATACTTTTCCTTCAGTTTAAGGAACCAGGCAATGGTATAATCGGTTAAATGTTTCAGGTGATGTTTTACTTCTTTTATCTCGCCTTCAAGGTTTTTGATCTGTTCATCCGTTTTCTTTACGTCGAAACGGGTGATACTGCTCATCGGTTTATCGATCAGCTTTTTATAATCTTCCGGCTCAATAGTACGGTAAAACTGCGGAAAAAACGGAGTAAACAAGCGGTTCAATACCTCTACCACCACATCAAAATTGGTTGAAGTTTCGTAGTCGGGGTGCTTGTACATCCCCTCCTGGATAAAGATCTTAAGCAGCGAGCTGAAGAATATTTTCTCCATCAGTTCCTTCAGCTTTATCTCCAGTTCCATTTTCAGCAGCCTGCGGGTGTTATGCGTGCTTTCGCTCAACATATCGTTCACGCTCATAAAGCGGGGCTTATCGTGCTGGATCACGCAGGTGTTGGGCGATATGGAAACCTCGCAATCGGTAAAGGCATACAGGGCATCAATGGTAACATCCGGCGAGATCCCCGGCGCCAGGTGTACAATAATCTCTACTGTGTTAGCGGTGTTATCCTCTATCTTTTTGATCTTGATCTTGCCCTTTTCGTTAGCCGCGACAATGCTTTCCATCAGCCCGCCTGTGGTGGTGCTGAAAGGGATCTCGGTAATGGCTAAAGTCTTTTTATCGCGTTCTACTATCTTGGCCCGGATACGCACCCTGCCGCCGCGCTGCCCGTCGTTGTAGGCCGATGCATCTGCCATGCCACCGGTAGGGAAATCGGGCATCAGGTTGGGCGTAATGCCTTTTAATACATCAATAGAAGCATCCAGCAGTTCAATAAAATTATGAGGTAAGATCTTTGTAGCCAAACCCACCGCAATACCTTCGGCGCCTTGTGCAAGCAATAAGGGGAACTTAACGGGAAGTGTGATCGGCTCGCGGTTACGGCCATCATAGCTGGCCTGCCAGTCGGTAGTGTCCGGGTTAAAAACAACATCAAGCGCAAATTTGGAGAGCCGGGCCTCGATATAACGTGGCGCTGCCGCGGAGTCGCCGGTTACCGGATCGCCCCAGTTACCCTGGCAATCAATCAGCAGGTTCTTCTGGCCTATCTGCACCATGGCGTCACCGATTGAGGCATCCCCATGCGGGTGGTACTTCATGGTATTACCGATAACGTTGGCGGCTTTGTTAAAGCGCCCGTCGTCCATTTCCTTCAGCGAGTGCAGGATCCGGCGCTGCACGGGCTTTAAACCATCATTGATGTGCGGAACGGCGCGGTCGAGGATGACATAAGAAGCGTAATCCAGGAACCAGTTTTCGTACAGGCCGTCGAGTGAAGTTATGTTATGCAGTTTATCGTCTTGGTCAGCAGGCAATTGATTTTCGCTCAGATCGTCACTCATTCTAAATAAAAAAAATTAGGAATGGGTAAAGATAAAGGTTATAGTGGAGATGTGCGGATTTTAGATGAGGGGATTTTTAAACACCCGGAGACATTTCAACATATTTTGATGTGCAGATGTGCAGATTTCAGATGTGCCGATTAAAAAGAGTTGGCGGGTTTATACTTTGGCCAGAATTTACCGCTTAAATTGTGACCACTCCTGCCATTTTATTAATTTTGATAATATGACAAAACTGAAAATACAAATAGATAAAGAAGAAGATATGCTTGAAGTACAGGCTATATTAACGGGTATGGGGTTAAAATTTCAAGTCAGTGAAGATGATGAATTAGCTGACCTTCCCGATTCAGAAAGTGAAGATACCAAAGCCGACATAAAAGATTGATATTTTTTGCTGTAATATTTTTTGAGCGACCAAATGCAGCATCATGCGCATGTTTTAAATTTATGCGTATATTTGATTTATGAAAAGCCGTTTAAACTTAACGATAGAAGAAAGCCTGATAGCAAGCACGAAGCAATATGCGGAGAAGCATCACACGAGTATCTCCGAACTGGTTGAAAGCTATTTAAAAGAGATTACGAGACCTGTGAAACGAAAAAACTTTATCGACCTGGTGAAAGAATTAGGCGAACATCATATCGACCCGAAGGCAGACCTTAAAGATTTATATTATAACGATCCTAAACATGGCGGTTAAAATATTTCTGGACGCCAATATATTACTTGATTATACATTGAAACGCCCGGATTTCGACGAAGCCGAAGCAGTATTAAATATGGTGGCCACTAAAAAAGTAAATGCCTTTATAACCACCTCTGTTTTACACATAGTGGGTTATTGGATAGCAAAAGCTTATGGGAACAAAACGGCTAAAACATTACTGATCAGTTTTCTGGCAGATATAGCTGTTATTGATGCACCCCATGAAATAGCATTGGTTGCTTTACATTCAAAGATAGATGATATTGAAGATGCCCTTCAGTATTACGCAGCCATACATCATAAAATTGATTATTTTATTTCGAGGGACAAGCAACTGCAAAAAGACAGTATTTCGGTTTTGCCTGTGCTGACACCATCCGAGTTTATCCGGGTGTTGACTTAGGGCTTTTACCAAACAGCATAAAAAACTATTCCTTCTTCATCGCCCGCATCATATCGTTGTAGCGCCACTTGCGCAACATGGCGTTTACTGTATTTACAATGCGCTTTGCGCGCGTCTCATTGGTTTTTGCGCCATCTATCCATTTGATAAAATAATCGCGGTGTGATTTGGGCAGGCTATTAAAAAAATCCAGCGCTTCGGGTTCAAAATCAAAACATTCCTGCAGGTCGTCGGGCACCTCAACCTTATAGTCGGTATCTTCTTCTATCACTACATGCAGCATAGCGCCCGCGTTTTTATGGAGACGTTTTCGTACATCTGCTTTTAACGCCATAATAAAATCACCGCCGCCCATAGGCATTAGGGCCATCCCGTTAACCGCGCAACTATCCAGCATACCCCGCACCCTGAAGGAGGTTTTGGTACCGGGTTTCAGTTGCTGCGCGATATCAGCAGGGATCTCGATATAGGTCCAGCCGGTTTTTTCGCCCTGCTCCGCAAACTGCAGCATAATGGTGGTAAAGTCGATCATTTTTTAGTCTTGAGTCTAAAGTCGCAAGTCTTGAGTCAAGAAAAAAGCCACAATGGACTCAGGATTTTAGACTAACGACTTAAGACTTGTTAAAAACTGTTAAATATAGCATTAAAGACGCTTTTATTGTAACTAATCAATTAGTATTTGTGTCTTGTAAGTATATAAATCAACACAACAATTTAAATTATAATATCATGAAAACTTTAAAAACAATGATGCTTGGCCTGGCCATGCTTGCACTTTGCGGTGCCGTAAAAGCAAACACAAACGACAATAGTAAATTCACCAAAAACTATGCGATCAACACCTATATTGACGCCATGACAAGGGGTAAATTAGCCGGTTTAAACGAAGTATTGGATCAGTCGGCCGCATTTAACATGGTTCGGGGTAAACAGGTGCTTAGTTTCGGCAAAAAACAAATGCTCGACTATTTTCAAAGCAACAAGAACGTTGAACAGCAATGTACCACCAGCACCACCGTTGTTGAAAACAATGCCGGCATTGCCATTGTGAAGGTAGATATGAAATTCGAAAACTTCACCCGGAGCAATTACGTCACCATAGCACATACCGCCAATGGCTGGAAGATCACCAATGTTTACAGTGTATTCGTGAGTTAGAGATCAGAGACTGGAGATTAGAGATTAGTTTAAGTCAGAAAGACCGAAAGAAGCTGCAATATTTTCCACATTACAACTTTCCAACTAATCTCTAATCTCCAATCGCTAATCACTGAACATAAGGCTCCAGCACCTGCTGCCAGCGGTCGTATCCTTTGCTATTGAGGTGCAGGTAGTCGGCACGAAAAAGGGAGGAATCGGGCATAGAGGTATCCGTTTTAAGCAATATGGTGTTCAGATCAATGAAAACGCTGTTTGGTTTATTGGCCAGGTAGGTTTTGATCAGATCATTTGCTACCGCAACTTCTTTAAAATATTTTGCCCGGCTCGGGCTCATTTTTACCGACATATAATAAACCGTTGCATCCGGCAACTTTTTGTTGATCATTTCAAAAAGCTGCTGAAACTTATCAAATACAAATTTGCCGTTTTTGCCTCCGGCTATATCATTTTCGCCTGCATAGATAAATATTTTGCGGGGATGATAAGGGAACAGGATATAGGGGGTGTAATAATCAACCAACTGCCAAAGTTCGCAGCCGCCAACGCCACGTTTGATGACTGGCGCTTTTGGGAAACGCTTTTCCAGGTCGTCCCAAAGGCGAATGGAAGAGCTACCGATAAATAAAATGCCATTTTTTGCCGGGAAGCTGATACTGTCCTGGTGTTTAAATGCCCGAATCTCATTATCAAACGGAAAACCGGTTTGTGCCTGAACTTTTCCGCCCGCGGCAAATGCCAGCAAAAGAAATAATAGAACTTTGATTTTCATGATATCAATCTTTTCTCAAAAAATAAAAACGGCAGGAAGGTTTCAACACCTTTCATTACCCATACGGGGCCTTTGGCGCAAAATAGTATAATTTCTATCGGCTTGCCTTGTTTTTTTTCATATTCGGCCAAAACCTGCAGGCAGGAGCCGCAGGAAGCTACCGGCTGCAAAATTTCAAATTCATCGGTATGGGCCGTTACCGCCATGGCAATGATAGGGTCATCCGGATAATTGGCGCCCCAGTTGAATAACGCCACCCGCTCGGCGCACAAACCTGATGGATAGGCCACATTTTCCTGGTTGCTGCCATGCAATATTTTACCGCTCTGCAAAAGCAATGCGGCCCCCACCCTGAATTTTGAATAGGGTGAATGTGAGTTCTTCAAAGCCTTTACCGCTTCAAGGCAAAGATCATGGGCAGGTTTATCAAGATCATCAATAGAGTTATACGCTTTGAAATTTATTTTTATTTCGTGGTCAGTCATTTTTCAGCCCCTTTAAAAAATAAGGGGATACAAGATACAGATTATTTGCATCCATTATCATATTTTTGATAATCTAAAACACTAATTACTTTCAAATGAAATCCCTAAAACGCTTATCCCTGCCAATTGCCATTTTACTATTCGCTGTTTTATACGGATGCAATTTTACCAGCAGTTATACCAATAGGGATGCCGATAAAAAAGATGCGGAAAAGGTAGCCGATAAATTTTTCGAATATTCAAAGAAAAACGATACTGCTGCCGTTTATAAATTGTTCAGCAAAAAGTTTTATGAAGCAGCTTCTAAAGAAAAACTAAATACTATCCTTACCGGGTCGCAAAAAAGGCTTGGAGAGATGGTTAGTGACAGCCTGATAGATTGGCAGACAAAAATAGTTAAGGGGACATAAAATTCCGCGGAATATAAATTCCTTTATAAAATACATCGCACTAAATACGATTCGAAGGAAGAAATTGATATGATCAAAGATGAGGACGGGAAAATAAGAATAGCTTATTATAATGTTGAATCCGATGGGTTTTTTAAATAAGATGACTTGAAGGATTACCGGAGCATCAAAGTAAACAAAAACTACCGGATCATTTTTCGTTTTGTTGGGGAACACGCTTACGATCTTGACTACATTGATTATCATTAAATAAACGCCATGAAAAGACAAATGAGAAACATACATCCCGGCGAAATTTTACGTGAAGAGGTTATTTATGCAAATGAAATAAGCGTGACGGATGCTGCGGAAATGCTGGGGATTTCCCGCCAGAGTCTGAATAAAATTATTCATGAAAAATCAGACATAACTCCTGAAATGTCTTTCAGGATTGCAAAAGTATTTGGGGGAACTGCCGATATTTGGGCTAACATGCAAACTAAATTTAATTTACAGCTTGCAGCCGAAAAAACCAGGGAGCTTAATTTAAAGCCTTTTGATTATAAGCATTCGGCATAGCATCCAACACAGAACTTCGCCCTGTGTTGGTATGTTAGACCCTTTCAGGGTCAGAAAAATTGATTCTCAGCCCTGAAAGGGCGAAATATGTCAAAGATGGGTGCAGCCCATCTAATCCTACACCGCTACAGGCAAAGCCACACTTTCCACCACTTCGGCTACCAGCGGATTAATGCTTTCATCATCTTTTTCCACCCTAAGGTTGCCAACGATATGCACCTGGCGGGCAGGGGTATTTTTACCCATATAATATTCCAGCAAGCCTTTTATATTGGCATCTTTCAGGATCACGGGATCAAGGCGGATATCCTTGCCTATAAATAAGCCGAACTCATCCGGAGATATTTCACCCAAACCTTTAAACCGGGTGATCTCAGGCTTCACGCCTAATTTGGCTATGGCATTGCGTCGTTCTTCGTCGCTGTAACAATAAATGGTTTCCTTTTTATTGCGGACCCGGAAAAGCGGTGTTTGCAAAATAAAAACATGCCCGGCCTTTACCAGGTCGGGGAAGAATTGCAGGAAGAAAGTCATCAGCAGCAGCCTGATGTGCATGCCGTCCACGTCGGCATCAGTAGCTATCACAATATTATTATAGCGCAGATCATCCAAACCATCCTCGATATTCAGCGCGTGCTGCAGCAGGTTAAATTCCTCGTTCTCGTAAACCACTTTTTTGGTCAACCCGTAACAGTTCAGCGGCTTACCTTTTAAACTGAATACTGCCTGGCACATTACATCACGCGATTTGGTGATAGACCCGCTGGCCGAGTCACCTTCGGTAATGAATAGGGTGGTATCCTGTTTCCGTTCGTGGGTATCGTCAAAATGCACTTTGCAATCGCGCAGCTTGCGGTTATGCAGCGAAGCTTTCTTAGCACGCTCATTGGCCAGTTTTTTAATGCCGGCAATGTCTTTTCGCTCCCGTTCGGATTGTAAGATCCTTTTCAGCAGCGCATCAGCAACAGCGGGGTTTTTATGAAGATAGTTGTCCAGTTCCTTCTTCATAAAATCATTGATGAAGCCGCGTACGGAAGGCCCATCCTGCCCGATATTTTGTGAACCCAGTTTTGTTTTGGTTTGCGATTCAAAAACCGGTTCCTGCACTTTTATCGCTATCGCTGCAACAATAGAAGCCCGCACATCCGAAGCATCAAATTCCTTTTTATAAAACTCGCGGATGGTTTTTACCACCGCTTCGCGGAAGGCCGCCTGGTGGGTACCACCCTGTGTGGTATGTTGGCCGTTCACAAAGGAGTAATACTCCTCGCCGTATTGCTGGCCGTGGGTCATGGCTACTTCAATATCCTCACCCTTTAAATGGATGATGGGATAGCGCATGGAATCAGCATCGGTATTGCGTGAAAGCAAATCATGCAATCCTCGCTCCGAAAAATATTTTGTGCCGTTAAAATTAATGGTGAGGCCCGAGTTAAGGAACACGTAGTTCCATATCATATTCTCCACAAACTCCGGGATAAAGCGGTAATGCCTGAATATAGTATCATCAGGGAAGAAATTGATGGCCGTGCCATTGCGTTGGGTGGTTTCCTTTTCAGGTTCGTCCCTTATCAGCTCACCTTTCTCAAATTCAGCCACTTTGGTTCGCCCATCACGATAAGATTGCACGATAAACGAGTTGGAAAGCGCATTAACTGCCTTGGTACCCACCCCATTTAAACCAACTGATTTTTGGAAGGCCTTGCTGTCGTATTTACCACCGGTGTTGATTTTGGATACGCAATCGATCACCTTACCCAGGGGAATACCGCGGCCGTAATCACGTACGGTTACCTTATGATCGCTCATGGTAACCTCGATGGTTCTGCCGGCGCCCATCACAAACTCATCAATGGAGTTATCAATAATCTCTTTCAGCAACACATAAACGCCATCGTCGTAAGCTGAACCGTCGCCCAGTTTACCAATGTACATCCCGGGGCGTAAACGGATATGTTCTTTCCAGTCGAGCGACCGGATACTGTCATCACTATAATCTGCAGGTAAAGCCATGTTTCTTTAATTAGTCATTGGGTCATTGCGTCATTAGGTCATTGGTTAGCGGGAAACTCCGGTCGATCTGGCTTTCGTTCCGGAAAGACGTTCATTCTGGTATTCTTATCAAACATGTCAATGACTTAATGACCTAATGACTCAATGACATCCCCATCATGGCAAAAATAGCACTTACACCCGGAAGTTATCCATCCTGTGTATTAACTTTTCAACATTATCATTCAGGGCTTAAACCGGAGGCTGTTGGTAGCCCTGTTTACATTTTTAAAAAACTCGGGGCCTTTTTCGTTGGTGAAGCAAACCGCAACGATGGAGCCGGTATGATTTTTTTGAAGGACGATGAGCAGCGCGTATTTATAATGCTTGGTTTGCGGCAGATCCAGCAAAGTTAACAGGTACGATTTGCCGGCATCAGCATTATTCCTGGCCAAAACGCTGTGCGGTATATTCCGCTCAAAATATTTCTCATCACCGCAAAAGCTTGCTGCAGTGGCTTTGCCAACTGCTTTATAAATTGAATCGGGATTTGCAGCCTGCGGGTTATCTTTAAACCTTGCCCAATCTTCTTTTTCAGGTTTTAGCCGGTACCACACCTCAAAGTCCTGCCCGGGTAATTCAAGCGCAAAATCAAATGAGAAATCCTCATCATCGGGCGCCTGCACTTCTGCGAAGCCCTTTGGCCAATCAAAAACAACGTTGGTTTGCGTGGCTAAATGGTAAAAATTTGCTTTTTGTTCATTTGGCACCAGCTTTTTAATCATTGTTGCCTGGTTGTGCCTTAGCTGGGCAAATACCGGGGAAGCTACAAGCAAGCATATTGCTGTAAATAATATTTGCTTAAATTGCCCCACAATAGTTGCCATAAGTGCCTTTATATGCAGATTAGTCAAATTAACCAGGATTACCAAGTTTAACAAAATTAAAATATAAATTTAGAAAGTTAACATTTACATAAATAAATGAGCATAAAACCGAAACTCAACCGCTTTGACCTGACGATGATCGTCATCAGTTTAGTAATTGGTATGGGCATTTTTGCCACCCCAAGCGATGTAGCCAATAAAGCGGGAAACGTTTATATTTTTTTTGGCGCCTGGATATTTGGTGGCCTGGTAAGTTTATGCGGTGCACTCACCTTTGCCGAGATCGGCGCCAGGTTCCCGGCGACGGGCGGTTTTTACAAGGTATTCAGTTATTGTTATCACCCTGCCATCGCTTTTATGATCAATTGGGTACTGGTGATCAGTAATGCAGCATCAGTTGCGGCGGTGGCGCTTATTGGGGCCGATTATATTAAACCTTTTTTATTACCTGCCAACATGCAAAACGACTTTGGCACCAAGATCATCACCATAACCTCTGTCGCCATATTATATGTTATCAATTTTTTAGGCATTAAAATGAGCGCACGCACGCAAAGCGTACTGATCATTTTTAAAATGAGTATGATCGTGCTGATCTGTACTACGGTATTTAAAAGCAATTATGTTCCTGTAGAAACAGCAATTGTACCCCACTCCGGTAGTTTAATCACTGCTTTCGGGCTGAGCCTTGTGGCAGTATTTTTCACCTACGGTGGCTACCAGCAAACCATCAACTTTGGCGGCGATATTATTAACGCCAAAACCAATATCCCCAAAGCGGTTACGTTTGGCATAATAACGGTTATAATCCTTTACCTGTCTATTAATTATGCTTACTTCCACATCCTTGGCATTGGCGGGTTGCAAAAAACACCTGCTTTAGCTGCTAAAATGATCGGGGTGATATTTGGGGCGACGGGCTATAAGATCACTTCAATTATGATCTTTTTATCGGTACTGGCTTATGTGAATGTAAACGTGCTGGCCAATCCCCGTGTATACTACGCCATGGCCGAAGATGGTATTTTACCCCCGATATTTAAAAAAGTAAACCCAAAAACACAGGTGCAGGAATTTGGGATGAGTTTTTTTATCGCTGCTATTATCATCATTCTCTTCTTTGTAGCCAAATTTAGCGAGATGTTAAAGTATGTAATGTTTTTTGATACGATAGGCTTATCTATGGCGGCGGTAGCTATCTTCCTGCTGCGGAAGAAAACAAAACACCTGGATGGTACCGGCATTTATACCATCAAATGGTTTCCGCTGGTGCCGGTCATCTTTATTATTTCGTATTGGTTTGTAACCATAAATATTTTTATCACTTTCAGGGAAAATCCGTATGCCGCGCTCATTTGCCTGGCGGCATATGCTTTAGGCCTGGTCATTTATTACGCCTGCACCTGGAATAAAAAAACGCAAACAGAATAAACATGGACATCTCCTACATACTGAACGAACTTGGTGAAGAACGCGAAAACTATTTCAACGCCGTTTCGCCGCCCATTATCCAAACCAGCAATTTTACTTTTAAAACGGTAAGTGATTTCAGGCAGGCTTTGGCCGAAGAGTATGATGCCCTGTTGTATTCGCGCGGGCAAAACCCCACCTTAACCATATTAAGGCAAAAACTTGCGGCATTGGATGGCGCCGAAGATGCGCTGGTATTCAGCAGCGGCATTGCGGCGGTAAGCGTACCTATCCTGGCGCTGCTTAAACAGGGCGATCATGTGGTATCCGTTGAAAACCCCTATAGCTGGACGATCAAACTCTTCAATAACTTTTTACCAAAGTTTGGCATCCATACCACCTTTGTTGATGGTTCTGACGTAGAAAATATTAAAAACGCCATCACGCCACAAACTAAACTGATCTACCTGGAAAGCCCGAACACATTCAGTTATGAATTGCAGGACCTGGCGGCAATAGCCAAAATCGCCAGGGAAAAAGGCATCCTTACCATGATTGATAACAGCTATTGCGGCCCGCTTTACCAGCAACCCATAAGGCTGGGTATTGACCTGGTGGCGCAATCGGCTACCAAATATATCGGCGGGCATTCAGATGTGGTGGCCGGCGTATTAACCGGAAGCAAAGCGGTGATCAAACGGATCTTCGATCATGAATTCATGAACATCGGGCCCACTTTGTCGCCGCATTCGGCCTGGCTGCTCATCCGCGGTTTGCGCACTTTACCATTGAGGATGCAGCGCAGTTTTGAAACCGCGAAAGTGGTTACAGCATGGCTGGCCAAACATCCGGCGGTTGATAAAGTGATCTGGCCGTTTAACCCAACGTTTAAACAAAGCGAGCTGGCACACCGGCAAATGCAGGGCTGCGGCGGCATGTTTAGTTTTACGCTAAAAGAATCATCGGTACAAAAAATTGAAGCTTTTTGCGACAGGCTGCGGCATATCCTGATGGCGGTATCCTGGGGCGGCCACGAAAGTTTGATCATCCCCTCCATTGCAGGGATTTCCCTTGCAGATTATAGCCCCGACAACCCACGCCACCAACTGATCCGCATGTATGTGGGTTTAGAGGATGCGGATTACCTGATCAGTGATTTGGAGCAGGCGCTGGGGTAGTTGATTGGTTGATTAGGTTGATATCCCAAAAACTCAATTACCAATCACTTAATCAAACTGATCGGGTTCTATCCATAATTTAGCCCAATCAACCACTCACTTAATCAACCCAATCAACTGCTTACCATCGCCCCTAATCAAACAAAAACACTATTTTAGCGTTTTTAATAACGCTCTGCCCATAACACATGCATAAAACATCTGCTACGCGCTATATCACCACAAGTTTAGTCCTGCTATTTACGTTTATTTTGATGTTTGCCGCCCGGTGCAATAGCAAGTTCAGAAAAATGGAATCGGACAGGGAAAATGAAAAAGCCATAAAGGCCGCTGCAGCAAACCGCACTAAAAATTTGCTCAAAACCATTCAGGGAATTCCATTTACAGAAGTTAAACGGCGTTTTGATAACGGGCTCTCTTTTAGTCCTGTTGGATTTCAACTGGTGCCTGAATGGCGGATCACTTTTCCATCTGTCGACTCGGTTACCATCTTCAGTCCTAAAAAAAATCGCTTTCTCAATGCGCCGGTCATGTTTGACCATGATTCGATTTTTAACGTGGCCTGGGCCTGGCTAAAACTTACCTATATCAAAAAAGACAGCATACAATTTATGGTACTGCATGTGCACGATAATATTATAGACGATGAAAAGGTGCACGTTTTTATGACCTTTTATACCAACGATTATATCAAAAATGTACTGCATTCGGATACGCTGAAATTGTGGAGGCCGAGCCGTAAAGACACCCTCTATATTAAAGACAAAACAATGCTTGCCGGAAAAATTCCCGACAGCGCTTTTGCCTGTACGCAACCTGCTGTGCTGGTCTCTAAAAGTAAGTATGTAACAGTAAAAAAGAGGCAGTACCCGACGAAGTTGATGGCGGCAAATCATACGATACCTATCTTTCGCCAACTTATGATATTGTGATCCATCATGCATATGATGATTTCTCGTATGAGTACACCGCATTTGTTGATGAAAAAGGCATCATTGCCTTCCGCAAATCAATTACGTTCATGATGCCGGAATTTGTAAAACCTATGACCGAGGCCATGAAGGGGATAACAGACGGGTACCTTAAACTTTATCTTAACGTTACCCCGGGTAAAACACTGGGCATACCGCACAGAAGCATCATATTTTTAAAGGTGATTGGATACAAAAAGTAGCCCTGTTAAATAAAAACACCGTCTTACATTTCTAAATAAATAATACTTAAATTGTGGCCTGTTAAACCAATTAAAGCCATGATAAAGACATTATTACCCTGCCTGCTGGTTTCGCTTTTCCTGATTACCTGTAAAAAGGAGAAAAAGACTGTCAAGTCGGTTACTTATAGCGTTATAGGCAACTGGACCTTATACTCATACCAAACCAATTTTGGCATTGGCGTAAACGCAACGGTTACCCAATACCCATGTATGGGGTATAATACTTTAACTTTTTATGCTGATTCTACCTCGAGCCAGAATTATTCGGGAATCGACACCTGTTTTATCACGCCTACTCATATAAAAGCTGATGGCGCACAAAATTATGGCATTCCCGGGTTATTGCCTCTGGCATCTACCTGGCGCCAAAAAGGGAATAATATTTACATGACTTACCCGGGTAACCCACAAAAGGTACCGGGCGTTGTAAGCACTGCAAATGGTAAATTACAAATCACCTTTAAAGACACCATTACCAGCGGCGCTCATACCTATTATATAACTTCGGTTGAGTTGCAGGAGTAGCTCTATTTAAATAAAAAATATGAAGTATTTTATTTTGCTTACTGTTTTATTATTGTCAGTTCACATTGTAAACGCCCAAAATGACCCTGCATCAATAAAGTTTATAAGATCTGTAATTCACGACAAGGGGATAACCTATACCGATTCATTGGGCGGGGCTACCCTTAAAAATATTAAAAAGGCGATAGATAGCTTATCCGAGAACAATTACTTATACTTAGGCAAAAACAAAAAAAACCAGGAAAATTGAGCTTTACAAGGGCGGAGAAATTATATATAAATGAGCAACTTTCTACCTTACAATCTTTTACATGGCAACCTGGCCTGTTAACAGGCGCGAAATTTGTAAAGATCGATACCATCAGAAAATTATTTGCAGATTCAAATCAATTTTCCGCCTGGCAATACATAAACAAACATTATGGAGGGCAAATTTGTAGCTTTAGTAAACCGATATTCCTTCGAAATAGCACTGTTTGCATTTTCTATAAGGATTATGACTGCGGCAGCTTATGCGGGGGCGGAGGCTTGTATGTTTACATAAAAAGAAATGGCATTTGGCGGATGGAATACATGCTATATGCCTGGGCGACTTAATAATTTAAAACCGACATTATCAATGCTTAAAAAAACATCTTTGGGTATTATTATATTGATGGGATTAACGTCTTTCATCCGCCCCCCTAAAAGTATTGTATCTAATCATTTTACAAAGCCGCTCTATTTCGAAATTCCCCTGGGCGCTATCCGCCCGCGTGGCTGGCTGAATGACCAACTGGAGATCATGCGTGATGGCACCACAGGCCACCTTGACGAAGTGTATGCGAAACTAAAAAACGATAACGGCTGGCTGGGCGGTAAAGGCGATGGCTGGGAAGAAACCCCTTACTGGCTGGATGGCGCCGTACCCCTTGCCTGGCAGCTTGATGATGCCACCTTAAAAGCCAAAGTTTTAAAATATATTAACTGGACCATCGATCACCAGCGTCCATCCGGTTATTTTGGGCCCATTACGAAAGCAGAGCGCGACAGCGGCGCGGTTATTAACCTTGCCAATTGCCAGAAAGGCGAAGACTGGTGGCCTAAAATGGTGATGCTAAAAGCCATGCAGCAATATTATACGGCAACGAACGACCCAAGGGTGATTAAATTTATGACGGCGTATTTTCATTATGAATTGCGGGCGCTTAAAATTTGCCCCATCAATAAATGGAGCGATTGGGCCGAAAGTCGTGGCAGCGAAAATATTTTAGTGGCCCAATGGCTGTACCAAAAAACGGCGGACAAAAGCCTGCTGGCTTTAGCTGACCTGCTGGATAAACAATGTTTTGCATGGAGCGAATGGTTTGCCGGCCGTAATTGGGCCATCAACGCCGCCGCGCACCAGGATGACAAAGACTGGATGCACCGCCATGGCGTTAATGTAGGCATGGCCATAAAAGCTCCCGCGCTTAATTACCAGCGTACCGGCAACCCCGCCTATTTAAATGCCATGAAAACCGGCTTTGGCGATATCATGACGCTGAATGGCCTACCGATGGGCGCCTTCTCCGCAGATGAGGACCTGCACGGCAACCTGCCCACGCAGGGAACCGAACTTTGCGCGGTGGTGGAAACCATGTACTCGATGGAAGAAGCTATGGCCATTACCGGCGATACCCGCTATATGGATGCGCTGGAACGGATCACTTTTAATGCTTTGCCTACCCAAACAACGGACGATTATAATAATAAACAATATTTCCAGGTGGCTAACCAGGTGGAAATTGCCCGGGGCGTTTTCGATTTCTCGCTGCCCTTTGGCCGCGAGATGAACAATGTTTTGGGGATGCGCAGCGGTTATACCTGCTGCCTGGCCAATATGCACCAGGGCTGGACGAAATATACGCAGCACCTGTGGTTTAAAACGCAGCATAACGGGCTGGCATCATTGGTTTACGGCCCTAATCAACTTAAAACCACCGTTGGTGCTGGTAATACGGCCATCAGCGTTGCTGAAGTGACGGATTATCCTTTCAGCGATGAGATCGGGTTCAATTTATCAACCCCAAAACCGGTGCAGTTTGACTGGCAGTTCCGGATTCCCTCCTGGTGTAGCTCGGCTACCATCAGCATCAATGGCGTTGCAGCAAAAACAGGTAAAGGCGGGCAACTGGTTAACATCAGCCGGATTTGGAAAAATGGCGATCAGATCGGCCTGAAACTACCTATGCAAGTGAGCGTATCTGAATGGGGGCGCAACTCAAGGGCGGTTGAACGCGGGCCATTGGTTTACGCGCTCAAACTTGGCGAACGGTGGGAAAAGGGACATGATGAACATGAAGGCGATTATTTTAGCGTTTACCCCACCGGTAACTGGAATTATGGCCTGTCTGAACAAATTGTGAGCGACCCTGCCAAAACCCTTACAGTTACAGAAAAGCCATTAAGCGGGAAATTTGTGTGGAACCTGCAACATGCCCCGATTGAAATAAAGGCCGAGGGCAGGCTGATCCCCAACTGGCAATTAACCGATGGCGTGGCCAATCAGCCCGTAACCGACAGGGACGGCGGCTACAGGGGAGCTGTGAGTGATACCTTATCCCACTTTACCTTGATTCCGTATGGATTTACAAAGGTGCGGATCGTTGCTTTCCCCGTGGTGAAGAAATAAGCGTTGAAGATAGCGGCTAATTGCCGGACGCGGCATATAAGGATGCTGCAATGCTCACCGCTATATCGTTTAGTGAACTCGCCTTAAATTCTTTCAGCCTTGCTTTAAAGGTATCCGGGTCATTTACTGAGCGGGCGTAATCGTTGCTGTAACGAGCAAAATCACCATGAGCGTATGGGCCTTTCGCAAACTCGGCCAGGCGGGCCTTAAAAGTAACCAGGTCATATTTTGACCCTGCATAGTATAATGCACCGCGCGAAACGTCCAGACCGTCAAGGCCGACGTTCTGGAATTCCTGCAGCCGGTTTTTAAAAGTCGCCAGGTCATTTACCGAACAGGCATAAAAAAGTTCATCATCTTTCAACTTAATACGGCCCAGCCTGGTGGCTGAAAAATCATCCACCCGTGCATCAAAAAGCAAAAGGCTATTATTGGAAGCTGCGTAGGAAAGCGCCATTAAATCGGGATCAGTTTTAGCCAGATCGCTGTTTTGAAACTCCTGCACACGGCTTTTAAATATGGCCAGGCCGGCAGCAACACGGTTATTTTCTGGCTTGCCTATATTGAAGGAGGTAACAAAAAAATAAACGGCAATGATAATTGAAATAATGGTGAAAGGCTTTTTCATCGCGATGGATTTACGTACTTAAAACTGAAATCCTTAAAAATTATTGTGGTGTGGAAAGTAACTGAAAAACTTAAGCCTGGGGTATAGTTTTTGCGGTCGGCGATGCGCAATAATTTAAACGCAATTAAAATATAAGGAATATCAAGTACCTTTAAGTACTTTCGCTAAATACCATCAAATGCCAGCAGACAATAAATCCTCCGGAACTACCAAAAAAGAGTTATCCTATATTGACAAGGTCTGGCAAACAGTAGCCATAGTAGCATTACTGGTAGTATTTATCCTTATCGCCCGGGTTGCTTTTAATGTATTGCTGATGGCGCTGGCCGGATCGCTGATGGCGGTTTATTTTCACGGACTTGGAGATATGATCCAGCGAAACACAGGGATGAAACGCACCTTTTCCATGATGATTTCCATAGCAGGAACGATCATCATTGTGGGGCTTTTATTTTGGTTTATCGGTGCAAAAATACAAACGCAGGTAACCCAGTTAAGCAACGGCCTGCCGCACACCATCAATAATGCAAAAGCTAAATTGAATGAAACCCCGGTGGGACAAAAAGTGCTTGACAGTTTTTCGGGCGACAACTCAAAAAAGCTTTATGATACGGTACAAACTTTTTTTAACACCAGCTTTGGCGTATTGGGCGACCTGTATATCATTCTGTTCCTTGGTATATTTTTCACCGCCAGCCCCTCGCTTTATAAAGACGGGATGCTGGTGCTGATCCCACTGGATAAAAAGCCGGTGGCCAACCGGATCTTCGACAGGATAAGCCTGGCTCTTAAAGGCTGGCTCAAGGGCATGCTGTTATCCATGGTGCTTATTACCATTTTAATCGCTGTTGGCTTAACCATTGTCGGCATACCTGCATCCATGGTACTGGGATTGATAACAGGAATACTGGAAATCATCCCCAACTTCGGGCCGCTGATCGCAATGGCGCCGGGGGTACTGCTTGGGTTAACCGTTGGTGGCGGCACCGCTGTTATCGTGGCGTTGTTGTATATCGTATCACAAACCATTGTGGCCAATATAGTTACCCCGCTGATCCAAAAAAAGATGATCAACCTGCCACCTGCTTTAACGTTGATCAGCCAGTTAATTATGGGTGCTTTGTCGGGCGCTTTAGGAATTATCCTGGCCGTGCCGCTGCTGGCCATGCTGGTTATTTTGGTAGACGAATTGTATGTAAAGAAAATGGATCAGGCGGCCGCAGAAACAGGCAGCTCCACATAAAAAGTTGTTCCCTTGCCGGGTACGCTTTCAAACCAGATACGGCCATTGTGGTCCTCAATAATTTGTTTGCTGATGTAGAGGCCAAGGCCAAAAGGTTGTTCACCCTGGGTACCAGTCCTGCGTGCCGAGGTAAACGGATCAAAGATCTTATTCCGGATGTCTTCGGGTATACCCAGGCCGGCATCGTTTACGCTGATCAGCAATTTATCTTCAATTTGTTTGCTTTCGATATGTATCGCTGAGCCTTCCGGGCTGAATTTAATAGCATTTACAACCAGGTTGTTCATCACCCGCCATAACTTTTCGGTATCGCCATTAATTTTAACCTGCACATTGCTGTTTAAAGTGAGTTGCTGGCCTTTATCCTGTGCCCTGAAACTGAGCAGGCTAACACACTGCTGAAGCAATTCATCGGGGTTGATAGTTTCAGTTTTAATCTTTTGCCTTTGGTCAAAATCTGTTTCCAGCAGTTCATTGATCAGGTCTAAACAATTTTTACTGCTTACCTGTACCAGGCCCATCAACTCCTTCATATCTGCAGGTAAATTTTCATCGGGGTGAAGCATTCCGCTAATGGTACTAATCGCACTGATTGGGTTACGAAGATCGTGCGCAACAATTTTTATCAACCTTGAATAGTTTTTATTCATTACGTCAAGCGCTTCCATAGTGGATTCTGACTGTTCAAACTGCAGGCGCAGGGCATCTGATGTTTTTCGCAATTTCTTCCAGTTGCGCCATAAGATCACCAGGATAACTATCATCAGTGCGCAAATAAACACCGCAAGGAATAAAAACCTTAACTCGTACCTGGATTGCCCCTGGGCTGCCTCCAATTGCTGATCTTTAAGCGCGTACGCAATAAAATCAATTCCCGATTTATTTTCAACCCTGTCCCGCTCTTCATGCAACATTACCAGCTGCTGGCTGTAAAAAAAAGCCTTTGAGGTATCCTTGCGGGCGGTGTAAAAATTATATAATTTTTTGGTGATTGATTCTGTATAAACTTTATAATCTTTTAGCTGGGTAATGTACAACGCTTGTTTATAATAGCTTACCGCCTGGGCCGAATCAGTTTGCGCAAATAAGTCGCCAAGGTCAATCAGGATATCGAGGCTTAAATAAAAAAGTTTGTTTTTTATGGCATCATAAGCGGCTTGCTGCAATAGGGCCAGGCCTTTGTCACGCTGCCCGTTTTTGATATAATTATCAGCCGTCAATTGCTCAATAGCAAGTAAAACACGCCTGTCTTTATATTTCTCGCCGATTTTTTTTGCCTTGTTGATATAGACAGTGAGCGAATCCTTTTGAAAATTGCCGGGATATAATATTAAATAGTTATACCAAACCAATGACATGATGGAATCGCGGCTGAGCCGCCTGCCCGCTTCAAGGGCATCTTTAAAGCTGCCCACCGCTTTTTTATCCACACCCTTTTCATTGTATACCATGGCAATATTCATCATCGACTGGACCATGTTGGCCGTGTCGCCAATAGACTTAAAGCGGTTATAGCCATCATTATAATAGCGAAGCGCCAGTTCAAGGTCGCCCTTCATATCATAAACTATCCCTAGGTTGTTAGCTGATTCAGCCTTTCCCTTATCATATTGCAGCCTTTCGGCAATGTTGCGTGCAAGTTGTGTGTAGGCAAATGTACTGTCCACATTGTTTTCATAAAAAAGCAGGGCCAGTTTGTTTAATGCGTCTACATAGCGGAGGCTATCTTTTATTAAGGGCAGTTGTTTTTGAAGATTTTTGATATCGTCAATTTGTCCGTAGCAAACCACGGACAGCAGCATCATTGAAGAAAAAAGCACGACAAGTTTTTTCATATCAAAAAAGCCAACTCATTGTTCAAAATTGTCATATGAGGAATATCCATTTAGTTACAAGGCATTTGCAGCTAATATGTTTTATCCTTATACCGGAATTCAACTAAAATTGATGCATTTTATGCAAAATTTTTTGTTTGATAATGTTTCTTCCTCCCGCGGTTTAACGCGGGTTAAAACCTGCTGGTAACATCAAAGGCCAAAGCATAATATATTTACACTTTGGCCTTTAATTTTGCCGCTGCCCTAAAGGGATAGGAGCCGGAGTTTGAGCCGGTTAGTTTTGCTTATGAATTTCAACCCGGCGGTTTAAAGCCCTGCCTGCTTCAGTACTGTTATCACCAACGGGATTGGCGGTTCCGTACCCTGCAGCGGTTATATTTGCCGCACTTACCCCTGAATTAACCAGGTACTCCTTTACTGCATTTGCCCTGTCGCCCGATAAGGTTTTATTATATTCTTCAGTGCCCTCAACGGAAGCATACCCGCTTAATGTAAACCTGGCGTTTGGATTCATCTTCATTGTTGCTGCTGCTTTATCCAAAACCGGGTACGAAGCTGTTTTTAATATTGCAGAATTAAAATCGAACTGGATATTACCAAAATTGTAATCAGGCTTTTCTCTTTCCACCGGGGCAACCGGTTTGGTTTCGGTTTCCGGCTGCTGTTTTGGCTGTTCAACCGGCGGAGCTGCTGCAGGGGCTGTAGTTTCAGCCGGCTGCACCGTTTTTTTTGCGATCACCTTTTTGGCCTTGCATGCCTGTAACGAAATTAGTGCGCATAAAATAGCTATAGGAACGTAACTTGAACGGATAAATTTCATAGTGGGTTTTTCGAATTTTTTGTGAATTTATTAAACATTTATAGCAGCCCGCCGCACAATATGCAACAGAACTAAACTACACTTTAAACGAACCAATTGTTAAAAGTGGTACAAATACCTGAGGGAAATTTTCAAAAATGGCGGGCTGCGGCCTTTAAAATCCTATAAATAGGCCTCAAACCGCACCGGGTGAAGAGCGGTTTTTCCGTTCCAAATAAATGAGAGAAACGATTTCATGATGCCAGGAAGGTAAATCAACCGGAAGGAAAGAGGTGAACCGGGCAAATCCGGCGGCGACCTTTGCAATGCATTATTGCACCGCCGAAATAACAGAGTAGCGATGTTACCGGTTTCTAAGGAAAACCGGTAACATCGCCAGCATTGAAATGCTATTTTTTTGCAGGTTTTGTTGAAGATTTAACGGCCACCGCTTTTTCATCGGCTGCAGGCATTGTCTCAACCGGTTTTACAACGGCCGGTGTTTCAAGTTTTGCAGGTGCGGCAGATGGCTTACTTTTTGTTTTTGCCTTTGGGGCCTTTACATCAGGTTTAACATTTTTCAACACTTCAAGCGATAAAACCTCTTTTTCAAATTCTATTTCTTTGGAAAGTTTTTTTGCCAGCTTTTTTGCAGCCTTTTCTATGGTTTTTGCAAAAGATTCCGATTCCTGTTTGAGCTTGGATGCAGCTGATTTAAGGGCTTTCAGCACGCTTTGTTCAATATCGGCAGCGGCGGCTTTCCTGGCGGTTTTCACCGCGGATTTATGATCATTATTTTTCATATTGTTATTGGGATTGATGCGAAGTTACGTTAACGGAACATAAAATCCATATTATCATTATGTTAACTAACCTGATTCTGTTAACATTAGATTTTGTATTTTGTTACAGCAGTAACAATAATACTTTTACCTGCCTGATCCCGGGGGAGGTAGTATCGCCGGTTTATCAGCGCCCGCCGATATACAGCGATAATACTATTGCCGCCAGCGCGGGCGCCGCCTGTATAAAAAAAATCCTCCGGCTTACTGTTATTGCACCGTAAATGCCGGCGATAGCCACGCATGCCAGGAAGAACAGGCTCACATTTTGCTGCCAGCCGGGATTTTTGATCAGCAGGCTCCAGATAAGGCCTGCCGCCAGGAAGCCATTATACAAACCCTGGTTACCAGCCATTGTTTTTGTTGAAGCAAACTGATCAGCCGGGATAGTTTTAAAAACTTTGGGCCCGCGGGTTGTCCAGGCAAACATTTCGAGATATAAAAAATAAAGATGCAATACCGCTACAAGGGCAATTAAGGCTTTGACCAGGATTTCCATAATTGAAAGGTTAAGCCCTAAAATTAGGAAATTAATAAATGATAAAGCCAATAGTAAACAAAAATCCCTGCCGGTGATCTTTGCAAATGCTACGGGCAGGGACTTTTAGCTATAAAGACCAAGAACGTTTTTAAAATTTCCGGTTAGGGCAAAAAGAAGTGAAACCCTGCAGAAAGTGCAACGCCGTTTTCGGGCACAGTAGTTTTTACGCTGCCTGAGTTAACTGCTCCATTGGTTGGCTGGATATTATAATTGGTAGTATATTTTTCATAATTGTACAAATATCCCAGCGCAACATCCAGTGCTACACTTTTTCCGATAAAATGAGTAATACCCAAACTGCCGTTTGCCCTGAATATGAACATGTTGTTATCATTTGAAGTGCTAACATAACTATCGCCCGGTGAAACGTGCGATTCATTTGTACTGCCGCTACCTGAACCTACCAAAGCAACACCTTGTATGTATAATAAGGTTTTTGACGGGGTGGTATTAAAAAAATAATACCTTAAAAAAGGCCCGATGGCGTACGTTGAACTGTTAGATGTGGCCACTGTGCCCGTTCCCGACGCATCAGTAAGGGTAATATTATCTTTAATATGGCTGTAGTTAACATTAAGATTACCGCCAATAACCAAATGATCAGTAACGAACACGCCGAGCGCAGGGCTAACACCGATCTCGAATTTTTTATGGTCTGTTTTTTGAATATTTCCTGTGGAATAATCATAGGTTAAAGTACCTGAATTGAAGGTAGCCGTGCCGATATCCGAACCGACAAATAAATTCCCCTTGGCTATTTGCGCTTTAACGCTGCTTAAGCCAGCCATACACACTGCTGCAGCTAATAATATCTTTTTCATAAAATGTTTTTTAAATGGAGGTTAAACTAATTTATGAATAAGTAACAAAAAAATTAACTAAAGGTTTTATAAAATAAATAAAGTTTCTTTTATAGAAACTTTACCTATTAACAACCATTGATTTAAATAATTGATAATGATTGTAAAATAATATTAACAGCCACTTGCCGCCTGTTTTCTTCAGCGGCTGAAAGACCAACGACTGTCAAACCGGCAAGTGCAACGGCTTTTAATCCGGGAGTTAAGAGCAGGGTGTACAGGAAGATTAGCGGTACCTGGCTGACTCAAATCCTCGCTAATTCTCCAATGATCATTACGCCGGTGATGATTACCGCGATAACCTGTAACCAGGTACGCAGCGCCGGCTTTTGAAACATGATCAATGAAAAAATAGCAGCACATATCAGTGACACCATCCCCTTAACGTACAGGTTATCGGAGAGAATTTTAAGGCCAATGAACAGGAATGCAGCACAACAGATGATGCAAACGGCCTTATAGGCAATAAGATTGATTTTGGCAAGGTTCATTTGCTGATACTTAAATATACCGCCCCTTAAAATACCTGCTCCACCCTTTTATCGGGGTAATTTACTTTTTCGCTTTTCCGTACTCCATTTACTATAATGTGTACAATGTTGATCTGGTCGTCAAAAAGGTTATACAACAGGCTGGCATCCACATCTACCTTTTTTACCGGCGGCAATTTGTCTGATTCAAGGTAAATATCCGTTGAACCGCGATTGATCTCGAAACCGAGGTAGTTTAATTTTACCGGCGCATTATCAGCGCTCAGCTTTAGGTTTGCAGCAATATATTCTTTAATCAGCGCATCCATGGCGGCATGCATTTCGGTTTTGTTCAGGTCGGTTTTAGCATGGTACTGTTTAACAAGTGCAGCTTCAAAATCATCGGTAAAAACCGTGCAGATCACTTCGAACCTGTTGTCCTTTACATTGTACTCAATATTGCTGGTGCTTACATGGATGGGGTGCGGCAATTTAGCCGCTGGCTTTACCGGTGCCAGTTGGCCAAGCAAAATGTAACAATATAATAGCGGTTTAAAAATAAAGCCCCCCATAGTGTATTGAAATTTTAATAATTAAAAAAACGCCCTAAATTAGTGCTTTAATCGCTGAGTTCGCAATGTCCGATTTTGGTTTTTATTTTAAAATGGGCTGGGAACATATCATCAGCAAAGATGCGCTTGACCATCAGCTGTTTATCCTGGCGCTGGCCTGCGTTTACACTATTGGCGATATAAAGCGTGTATTGATACTGGTTACTGCTTTTACCATAGGGCACTCACTTACGCTGGCGTTAAGCGTGTATGATATTATCCGGTTCCCCGGCAAATGGACAGAGTTTTTAATACCCTGCACTATTTTTATAACTGCGCTGAATAATATATTCCAGGTGGATAACAAGGGTAAAAGCGCAAGGATAAATTATTATCTTGCCTTGTGTTTTGGTTTGATCCATGGCATGGGCTTCGCCAACGCCATCCGGATCATGCTGGCAAAGGATCAAACCATCGGCTGGGGCCTTTTTGGTTTTAATATAGGGCTGGAAGCCGGGCAGATATTTTGCGTGGCCATTATCCTGATCATCGGTATATTGTTCTTAAATATTTTAAAAATTAAAAAACGGGACTGGGTGTTTTTTCTGTCTTCGGGCGTGTTTGCACTTTCGGTTAAAATGGCGCTGGAGAGAATTCCATTTTGAGGAAGTCGGAAAAGTCAGGAAAGTCCGAAAGACAAAAAATAGCACGAGCCAACTTCCCAGATAAAAAACAATACATCTTCCGGACTTTCGGTCTTTACTGACTTTCGGACTAAAACAATGCATCTTCCGGACTTTCGGACTTTTCCGACTTTCCGGACTAAAAAACAAAACTGACCTCTAAATAATTAATAACATGAAAAAAGTTTACTCTTCATTATGTTTCGCACTCGCTATTACCGGCATGGTAAAAGCCCAGGATATCCAGAATAATCCGGGCAGCAACCACGGGAATAAATTTGAGCAGCTGGGCACTATTTTGCCTACGCCAAATGAGCAGCGAACCGCCAGCGGCGCACCGGGCGCCAAATACTGGCAGCAACGCGCAGATTACGACATCAAATGCTCACTGGACGAGAAAGCCCTTAAACTTACGGGCTCGGAAACAGTAACGTATTACAACAACTCGCCCGACCCGCTGGATTATATCTGGCTGCAGCTGGATGAAAACCAGCATAACAACTTTGACAATGCCAACTACCAGAGCAGTACCACTATGCCAAAGGTGGCCAGCACAACCGCACTTGAAAGGGCCGAAATTGCGACAGAAGACAATGGTTATGGCGATAAAATTGCCAGCATTACCGATGCACTGGGTAAAGCACTACCTTATACCATCAACAAAACCATGATGAGGATTGATTTGCCTGCTTCCTTAAAACCCGGCCAGCATATGGTTTTCCATGTAAAATGGAGCTATAAAATAAGCGACAGGATGACTATGGGCGGTCGCGGTGGTTATGAATATTTCCCTGGCGACGGCAACTATTTATTCACCATGACGCAATGGTACCCCCGCCTTTGCGTTTACAGCGATTTCCAGGGCTGGCAAAACCACCAGTTTACCGGCCGTGGCGAGTTTGCGCTAACCTTCGGTAATTTCCACGTGCAAATGACCGTTCCGGCCGACCATGTAATTGGCGGTACCGGCGAATGTATCAACTATGCCGCGGTGTTAACCCCGGCACAATTAGCCCGTTACAACCAGGCAAAAACATCAAAAGTACCGGTGGAGATTGTTACCCTTGATGAGGCTAAAAAACGGGAAACCAACCCAAGCACTGCTACCAAAACCTGGGTATTCCAGGCCAATAACGTGCGCGATTTTGCCTGGGCATCGTCCCGTAAATTTATTTGGGACGGCATGGGCCAGCCTGTTGAAGGCAATAATGTATTGTGTATGAGCTTTTACGGTAAAGAGGCTTATGGCCTTTATCGTAAATACTCAACCCGCCTTGTGGCACATACGGTAAAAACATATTCAAGTTTCACCTTTGCTTACCCTTACCCTGTTGCACAAAGCGTTGAAGCAGCAAACGGCATGGAATACCCGATGATCTGCTTTAACAATGGCCGTACCCAGCCCGATGGCACCTATAGCGAAAGCACCAAGAATGGGATGATCGGTGTAATTATCCACGAAGTGGGCCATAACTTTTTCCCGATGATCGTAAACAGCGATGAGCGCCAATGGAGCTGGATGGACGAAGGCCTTAACTCATTTGTTGAATATTTGACCGAAGAGCTTTGGGACAATAAATTCCCCAGCAAAAAAGGAGCTGCTTATACCCAGGTGGACTATATGAAGTTGCCGAAAAACGAATTGGAGCCTATCATGACCAATTCTGAGGACATCGTTCGCTTTGGGCCAAATGCTTATACCAAACCGGCAACCGGCTTAAATATTTTGCGCGAAACCATTATGGGCCGCAAGCTGTTTGATTTTGCCTTTAAAGAATATGCAAGGCGCTGGGAGTTTAAGCACCCTACCCCCGGCGATTTTTTCAGGACGATGGAAGATGCCAGCGGCGAAAACCTCGACTGGTTCTGGAGAGGATGGTTCTATGGTATCGACCCTTGCGATATTTCGCTTGATTCGGTAAAGGTGGCCAAAGCCGACCTTGACGGCAACCTTCCGGCAACATTTGCCCAGGGCAGAGCGCCAGGCACCGCCCCTGCCAATAAGGTTGCGGCGCCGATTGTGAACAATTATGAAGATATCTCGAAGATCCGCAACCGCGAGGACAAGACGATCCAGTTTTACGTTGACAAGGACACTACCGTTCGCGACTTTTACTGGCGCTATGACCGCGGGCTTGCAGCGGTAGACAGTTCGAAATTCAAGGACATGACGAAGGCTAAAAACATGGCTGACAACCGCACGCCCGAGCCGTTTACTGATGCTGATAAAGCTAAATATGCCAATAAGTTTTTTTATGAGCTGAACTTCAGCAATAAAGGAGGCCTGGTAATGCCGATCATTGTACAGTTTACCTATACGGATGGCAGTAAGCTGGTCGACCGGATCCCTGCGCAGGTATGGCGGCTGAATGAAAAGCACGTATCTAAATTTTACGTGCAGGATAAGGAAGTAGCCTCGATACAGGTTGACCCCTACAGGGAAACCTGCGATATTGACGAAAGCAATAATTATTGGGGCAAACTGCCCGAGCCGTCAAAATTCCAGGTGTTTAAACAAAAAGCTGCCGCAGGCGGCCGCGGGCAATCTACCGGGGTAAACCCGATGCAGGTGGGCAGCGGTAAATAGGACACGATTTACAAGATTGCAAAGATTTACAGATAAATTATTAAACTCCCGAAGTTTTAAAAACTTCGGGAGTTTTTTATGTAGCGCTTTACTGCCCCTTGGTTTTCCAGTACATATAGGCAATCCCCCCGATAACGATAAAGGCGAGCACTATGAGGCCTGCTTTACCTTTGCGTTTATCCTGGCGCATCAGCCAAACTAAAAATACAACAAGCGGTATTACAAAAACTGAGTAAAAGATAAGTGATGGTATGTTCATTTTTTTTAGTCCATAGACCATGGTCCATAGTCCATAGTTATTTTAGAAATTTTGTATTAATACTTAAGTTATATTATCCATGGTCCATGGTCTATGGACTATCGAACCATGAACTAAAGCGGATACCTCGCCAGCGGCGCAACCCCCTGCCCTGTAAATTCGCCTTTTAAAAATTTATAATAACCTGCTATGGCTATCATCGCGGCATTGTCGGTACAATATTCCATTTTGGGGATAAAGCTGCGCCAGTTATTTTTTTCGCATAATTCAAGCAATCCCTGCCTTAAACCTGTATTGGCAGATACCCCGCCTGCCAGCGCCAGATCTTTTATATCATATTCCTTTGCGGCTTTGGCTAGTTTGTTCAATAAAATAGTAGCGATGCGTTTTTCAACTGAGGCGCAAATATCGTTTAAATTTTTTTGAATAAATTCCGGATCAGCGGCAACGTGGTCGCGGATAAAATACAGGATTGATGTTTTGAGGCCGCTGAAGCTAAAATTAAGCCCCGGGATCTGCGGCTCGGGGAATTTGTAGGCGTCAGCATTGCCCAGGCGGGCATACTTATCAATCAAGGGGCCGCCCGGGTAAGGCAAACCCAAAATTTTGCTTGTTTTATCCATGGCCTCGCCGGCAGCATCGTCCAATGTCTGGCCGATCACTTCCATATCAAAATAATCTTTCACCAAAACAATTTGCGTATGCCCGCCCGATACCGTTAAACATAGAAACGGGAATGAGGGTTTATTATCTCCGATAAAATGCGCCAGCACATGGGCCTGCATGTGGTTAATATCAATAAGCGGGATGTTTTTGGCAAGCGCAAAAGCCTTTGCAAAGGATACGCCCACCAATAATGAGCCTAAAAGGCCCGGGCCGCGGGTAAATGCTACTGCATCAATATCATTTTTGTTTACTTTTGCGTTAATTAATGCCTGCTGTACGGCAGGGACAATATTTTGCTGATGAACCCTCGAGGCAAGCTCGGGGACAACACCACCATAAGCTTCGTGTATGGTTTGATTTGCAATTACATTGCTTAATATTGCACCATCAACACAAACGGAGGCTGATGTTTCATCACATGAAGATTCGATCCCGAGTATTACAGACACTGTTATTGAATTAAGTGGGTTAGTGAATTAGTAAATTGTTGAATAAATGAGTTTTTATTGAATTATGATCCTGATCATTAAACTATATTCCGTTAATAATGTTAAACGATAAAAAAATCATTAATTCAGCAGTGGAATTTTTCAATTAGTATGGAAATTAAATCACTAATTCAACAATTCACTAAATCACTAATTATTTAATCTGCAAAGTTATTAAAAAACTACTCAAAATAGCGTTAAGTATTGTATTGGTTGTGCTGCTGGTGCTGAGTATCGTGTTGCTGCTATTTCAATACAAACCTGTACAAACCTGGGCGGCAAAAAAAGCTGCGGCTTATTTGTCTGAAAAGCTTCAAACCAAAGTAGGTATTGCAGGCCTTTATTTTCAGCCATTTAGCTCGGTGGTTATCGATAGCCTGTATGTGCTGGATAAACAAAAAGACACGTTGGTAAGTACCCCTAAACTAACGGTGGAGCTGAATGCATTAACGCTTTTCGGCAAAAAGAAACATGTTATTGATTTTAAACTGATCCAGCTGGATAATGGTTCGGTTTACCTGAAAAAACAAAAGGACAGTACCTCCAACCTTAAATTCATCCTTGATTATTTTGCCTCAAAGGATACTGCTAAAACGAAAACCAAATCTGCGCCTACGCAGCTTATTTTTGAAAAAACAGTGATCCATAATCTCCATTTCCGGTATAAAAACAAACTGGTGGATACCTTTATGAAGCAGGTGAATTTTGATGATATAGATGTGAAGAACTTTAGCGCCACCATCAAAAATATGGACATTGTGCACCACCTGTTTAAAGCCAATGTAACTAATCTGACGCTGCGCGAAAAAAGCGGTTTCTACCTTAAAAGGTTTGATGCCAACGCTACGATTGATACCAACCAGATCCTTGCACAAAACCTGTATGTGTTAACAAACCGTTCATCTCTAAAAAATTATTTCAGGATGAAATTTAAGTCGTTTGACGACTTCCAGGATATTGAGGACAAAGTTTTTATGGATGGGGATTTCCACGCATCCCAGATATCGTCCAGCGATATTTCTTACTTTACCGGCGGGCTTGACCGTGTTCGGTTTGACCTTGGCCTTGATGGCCGCATCAAAGGCCTGGTGAATAACCTGAAGGCAAAAAACCTGCTGATCACCGGCGGTAAAGCAACCTATATTAAAGGCGACTTTAATTTACGCGGCCTGCCGCGTTGGGAAAACACTTTCCTCGATTTGAATTTTGAGCAGATAGCGACCAACAAAGCCGATATGGATTACCTGTACAGCAATTTTACAGGCACACCCAACCGGCATGCGCCTGAAATAATAGCCAAATTCGGCAACATAAATTTTAACGGCAGGTTCACCGGCTTCCAGAACGATTTTGTGGCATACGGTACTTTTAAAACCAAACTGGGCCGCTTTGATCCGGATATCAATTTAAAGATCAATAAAGCAGGCATTCCATCCTATAGTGGCAAGCTTGATACTTATGCATTTGATTTTGGCAGTTTTTTAGGCCAGGCTGACCTTGGCCGCGCCACACTAACTGCCAACGTGAAAGGTAGCGGAGACGCATTAAAAAATCTGAACGCAACCCTGAACGCAAGCGCGGGGTTAATTGATTTTAAAGGCTATACTTACCAAAATGTAACTATAAACGGCTCTTTTAATAAAAAAACAGCGATCGCAAAAATTAATATTGATGACAAGAACATAAAGCTTGATTTAAACGGCAGCATAAACTTAAACCCGGCCCTACCCCAATATAAAATTGATGCCAGTATCACCAACGCGCATTTGCACGATTTAAAATTAATGGGCGACACCGTTACGCTGACAACAACCCTATCCACTGATTTTGCGGGGAATGACCTCACTAACCTTACCGGCAATATATCCCTGAAAAACACCAGGCTTATCGACCCAAGAAACAATGTGCCTATTGACTCGGTGATCCTCTCTTCAACTGGTACGGGTAACAACCGGATGATCAGCCTGCGCTCGGATGTTACTGACGGCTATATAAAAGGAAAATTTGACCTGGCAACGCTTCCCTCCTATTTTAAAACTATCATAAAAAAATACATCCCATCACTAAAAACGGATATTGCGCCTCCAAAACCACAGGATTTTGCGTTTAACCTGACACTCAAAAACCCAGACCTGCTGATTGCTATTTTTAAACCTGAGCTTAAAATACCAGACCAGGGCACCTTTATAGGGCAGTTTAATTCGGCAGATAAAACGGCCACCCTAAACGTGTACGTAAAAACCATACAATTAGGTAAAATGGTGTTTCATGATTTTATTATTGACGAAAGCACCAGCAGCAGCGACCTTTCTTTAAACATGTCATTAAGCAAAATTAATATTACCGATAGTTTGTTTGTTAAAAACATCACGCTTATTAACGTAGTCAAAAACGACAGTTTAAATTTCAACGTCAAACTTTCGGATCAGAACGCAGTAAATTCGCTGGATTTATACGGCCTTGTTAATTTCGGCCGGGATACTACTGCAAAGCTGCAGCTGTTACCGTCGGATGTGATTTTGGAGCACCGGGATTGGCGGCTCCAGGAAAAGGTAAGGGTAAGGTTGCTTGATGGCAAAACCCAGGTTTCGGGTTTCGAGCTTTCAAACGGGCCGCAAAAGGTTAGGATAGACGGGTTTATTTCGGATAACCCGGCAGATCAGCTCAAGCTAACCTTCGAGAAATTTAATATGGCTACCCTTAACCAATTGACCAAGGCTGCCGGCATTAAACTAAAAGGCACATTAAGCGGCGATGTTAAATTTACATCCATCATGAAGTCGCCGGGGATTGACGCCTTGCTGGGAATTGACTCGCTTACGATGAACAAAACACTGGTTGGAAATGTGAAGATTGAATCGAACCTTGGGAACGACCGCAAACAAGCCAATATCAAACTAAACATCCACAACCACGGGTTGGAGACCATGAATATTGCAGGGGTTTATTTACTGGGGCATCAAACGGATGACAGTATGGATTTTAATGTAATAATGAACCAGACGGAGGCGATTATATTTGAACCTTTTATAAAAGACCTGGTTTCCAACATTAAAGGGACAGTTACCACCAACCTTAAGTTAACTGGGCCACCATCAAAACCGCAGTTAAACGGCAACATAATTTTAGCCAATACCGGCATTACGGTTAATTATTTGAAAACACCTTATACCATTACCGACACCGTAGATGTGGTGAATAGTGTGATCAACATTAACCATATGACGCTAAGGGATAATAAAAAAGGGGTAGGTATTGTAACAGGAAAGGTAGACCTTAACGATTTTGCCAACCCGGATATTGAAGCGGTGGTAACCGCTAAAAACCTGATGGCGCTGAATACTACCTTTAGGGATAACCATGTATATTACGGCACCGCTTACGGCAGCGGCAAATTTAGTTTTAGCGGCCCGGTTGATAACATGAAAATTGATATTACTGCAAAAACAGAAGCCGGCACGGTATTTAACATTCCGCTGAATACGTCTTCAACCGTAAGTGATTATGACTTTATAAAATTTGTAAGCCACAACGACACCACCAAACAACAAAGCACCCAGCCGCGCGCCTTCAATGGCGTTACACTGAATTTTGACCTTACCGTGGATGAAAAGACCACGGTTAAGATCAGCACCGACTATGGTGTACTGGAAGGTAACGGGCAGGCAAAAGGCCTGAAACTTAATATAAATAGTTTGGGCGACTTTGAAATGTTTGGCGACTTTTTGATAAGTACAGGGAAATTTGAGTTTACCGCAAAAGATTTTATCAGTAAAAACTTTACCGTGAACCAGGGGGGCACCATCCGCTGGACGGGAAACCCATCCAACGCTACCATTAACCTTAACGCCATTTATGAAGTGCGGACAGACATTTCTCCGCTGTATACTGCTGCAGGTTCAGCGTCTCCCAAGGGGCAGTCACTTGAGCTGGTGCAGGCTGACCTGATATTAACCAAATCGTTATTGCAGCCTACCATCGATTTCGATTTCAATTTCCCGCTGGATCCCTCTGTTAAGGAAGATTTGAGCACTTATCTTTCAGATGCTAACAATCGCAGCCAGCAAGCATTAAGTATTATCGTACGGCGTCAATTCTCCAACGGCGCCAATAGTAATTTTACTAACCAGGTTTTCGGCACTGCAAGCGAGGCCGTAAGTGAGTTTGCGTTTAATAAGCTAAACAACCTGATATCCCAGTCGAATATTAAAAATTTCGATCTCAACATACGGTCGTTTAATGACGCCAGCGCATCGTTCAGGTTTATGAACAGGCTAACTATTACGGGGAGCTTATTTAACACAAAAATAAACAACAGCAACAGCGCTTATAGTAATACGCTGTTTCAAAACACCAACAGTTTTTTTAATTCCAACTTCAACCAGTTAACCAAGGATTTTGAAGCGCAGTACCTGATCAGGAAAAATGGCGACCTTAGCGCCAGGTACTCCTACAGGGTGTTAAACAGTACCACATTAACAACGCTTTACAGTAACCTTACCGAGCAATATGTAAACGGTTTAGGATTGGTTTACCAGCGGGATTTTGATAATTTCGGCGAGTTCCTGAGATATCTTTTCAGAACGAATCCAAAAAAGATCATTCCTATCAATCAAAACAATACCCCGCCAAAACCCACCACCGATATACCGGTTACCACACCTCCCAAAGAGCCTGCGGGCCCGCAAGAGGATGAAGATCAGTGATCGAGCATAATGGTATGCTGCATTTTATCTCTTTTTGTTCTCAGGTAAACCTCATTATGCGGGTTTGAAGCGATCTCGATCGGTACATTTTCAACAACCTCCAGGCCGTATCCAATTAACCCGGCCCTTTTTTTAGGGTTGTTGGTCATTAACCGCATTTTTGAGATCCCCAGGCTGCGCAATATCTGTGCGCCAACACCATAGTCGCGCTGATCCATTTTAAAGCCGAGTTCCAGGTTGGCTTCAACCGTATCCATTCCGTTTTCCTGCAGATGATATGCCTTGAGTTTATTGATGAGGCCGATGCCCCTTCCCTCCTGGTTCATGTAAACAATGACGCCTTTCCCCACTTTGTTGATCATTTCCATGGCGGCATGTAACTGGGGGCCGCAATCGCAGCGGCAGGATCCAAAGATATCGCCGGTTACACATGAACTGTGCACCCGTACCAAAACAGGCTCATCAGGCTCCCAACTACCTTTTACCAGGGCCAGGTGATTATCACCCGTATCTACCTGGGTGTAGGCGATCATATCAAAATCACCCCATTGGGTAGGCATTTTTACTGATACATCTTTAACTACCAATGATTCAGTAGCGAGCCGATAGGCGATCAGATCCTTTATCGAGATAATTTTAAGGTCAAACTCTTTCGCCATTTCAAGCAGGTCGGGCAAGCGCGCCATCTCACCGTCTTCTTTCATAATCTCGCAGATTACGCCCGCGGGTTCAAAACCGGCAATTACTGAAAGGTCAATAGCAGCTTCGGTATGGCCAGATCGGCGCAACACGCCGCCGTCTTTGGCTATCAGCGGGAAAATATGCCCGGGCCTGCCCAGGTCCTCAGGTTTGGTGGCCGGATCAATTAGCGCAAGCGTTGTCCTCGACCTGTCAGATGCTGAAATCCCGGTAGTGCAGCCTGCAAGCAAATCTACCGAAACGGTGAAATTTGTTTCGTGCGAGGTGGTGTTATGGCTAACCATGGGTTCAAGGTTAAGTTCTGCAGCGCGTTTTACTGTAATAGGCGCACAAACCAAACCTCGCCCGTATTTAACCATAAAATTGATGGTTTCGGGGGTAGCATTTCGTGCGGCTGTTAAAAAATCGCCCTCGTTTTCACGATCTTCATCATCAACTACTATAATTATTTTGCCATTCCTGATTGCTTCAATGGCTTCCTGTATGGTATTTAGCATTATTATTTTTTTAGAGATAAGTTGTTGAAAGGCTGTAACGTTGCAAAGTTGAAATGTTGGTTTACCCTAATATTTCCATTGTCACTTTTAACCTACAACCTGATCATCTTTCTTACAGGTACAAATTTACGAGATATTAAGATCATTCGGGTCGGCGCTTTGTAAATATGTACGTACGGCATTAACTATTGGTTGCCAGCGTGATCAAGCTCATTCAGCTTTAACAATCTTCTTCCTTTTAAATAATTTATTAAAAAACCTTTTGTACAGTTCCATATCAAATATTACAGAGTCAGTAGCTGCTTTATACGAAAGGAATAAACCAATCGGGGTGATGATGACAATGGCGATCCATGAACCGATAATCGGGGAAAGATCCCCATCTTTAACATACTTTTCGCCTATGGTACTGATGATATAATAAAACAGGAAGAATATAACAGATACCACTACCGGCAGGCCCAGGCCACCCTTCCTGATGATCGCGCCCAACGGGGCGCCTATCAAAAACAATGCGATACAGGCGGCAGAGAGTGTGAACTTTTTCTGGTATTCCAGCCGGGCCTTTTGTTCGTTTTGCTGGAGGTCTTTGAGGTGCTGCGCCCTGTTTTTTAACAGGTCCTGTATGGAGCGGGCCTCGCTTGCCGCGTTTGCCAGCTGGCTCATCTGCTGGTGCACGTCGGCCTTTGAAAATTCATTACCATCCGACGGCAGAATTTTTATCCGTGGGTTCTTTTTTACGGGTATCGAATAATATTTAAAATAAGCCGTGAGCAGCGTATAATTTACGTTAACAGCGCTATCTATTTGCCGGTGCGACAACTTGGCATTATCGTTTAGCTGCTTCAAATTCATCATTTGCAATGCCGACTTGAACTCGCTCTCATCGGTATGGTGTAATTTCAGTCCTGAAATATCAAACTTTTGTTCGGTAGTTTTAAAACGATACCGCGTTAGCCTTTCGCGGATATTGTAAGCCACTTCTCCGGGTGTTTCAGAATACCTTATACCGTCTTTCAATTTAAAAACCAAAAATTGCCCGTTTGGCGTCCGGTACATTTTACCTTCCCTGGCTAAAGTAATGTCTGTATTGTTTTCCGTTTGGTTTTTTGAATAGATCATTACATTATGTAGTGTCTGCCCATCGGCGTCCTTTTTTCCTACCCTGATGGAGTACCCGGTAAAACTATTGCTGAATACACCTTCGGGCAAAAAATTGGCCGATTTTTGCTGCCGGGCGTCATACAACAAATTGTAATATTTTAAGTTGGCGATCGGCAGCATATAGTCGGAAAATACAAATGCCGAAACACTTAAGATCATGATGATCACCAGCATAGGGTACATGGCCCGCTTTAGCGAAATACCTGCTGCTTTAATGGCTACCAGTTCGTAGTTCTCGCCGAGGCTGCCATAGGTCATGATGGACGAAAGCAAGACTGACAGTGGCAGGGCCATCTGTACGTTGGTGGCGGATGCATACATCATCAGTTCGACAATCACATACCATTCAAAGCCCTTACCGATCAGGTCATCGATGTATTTGAATAAAAATAACATCAATAACACAAACATCACGATCAGGAAGGTGACCAAAAAGGGCCTTATGAATGACTTAAGAATTAAAAGGTGTATTTTCTTCATCAGAATGACCTGTTTTGCAGGGCCGGAAACCTACCAGGGACCGGGCACTCACAATAACGTCCATTTTTACCTGACGGTATAAAATGGAACGAAAATGTTTCGGCGCAAAAATAGGATAATTTTTATACCGGGATGTTGTTTTTTAAGTCTTGAGTCTATAGTCTTAAGTCCAGAGTCAACAAAAAACACGACTTAAGACTTTGGACTTAAGACTTTGGACTTGAAATCATGCGCCTAAAACACTTACCAGGTATTCAAACTGGTTGTCCCATATCAGTTTACGCTCGCCAATGGTATCTTCTGTTGCAAAATCAGTAATACTAAGGGCCACATCGTTGGTTAATTCGTCCTGAATAATTTCCATTTCAAAATAATAGGACGGGTCGTCGTCAACCCATCTGAAGCGTACCATTTTGTTTTCCTTCATGGCCAAAAGCTTTGCTTTTTGCTGCTCACCATCCCAGGTAAAAGTATAAACCTGGTCCCTAACACTCACATCATCAGCAAACCACTGTGTTAAACCATTAGGCTCACTCAGGAATCCGTAGAGTATGCGCGGAGACGATTTTATTTCATACTCGATATTAAATTTTTTCTTCTCAGACATTGAAGGTTTATGCTTGAATACTGGTGTAAGCTGTAAATGTTAACATTTTTTCTAAAGAAAACGAATTTCTGCTATATTTGCAAACCTTTTTGAGAAGGATGGCCTGTTAAAATTATTAATCGGCTCAATATAATCAGAAAGGGTGTTTTAGGAAAAAAAAATAATCCGGCGGGATAGCTCAGATGGTTAGAGCGTAGGATTCATATCCGCCCCGAGGCGGACGGCAGTTCTGGAGTTAAAATATTATTAAAGTAACCATACAAAAAATAATCCGCCTCAAGGCGGATAGCTTAGATGGTTAGAGCGTAGGATTCATATCCGCCTCAAGGCGGACGGCAGTTCTGGAATTAAAATATTATTAAAGTAACCATACAAAAAACAATCCGCCTCAAGGCGGATAGCTCAGATGGTTAGAGCGTAGGATTCATATCCGCCTCAAGGCGGACGGCAGTTCTGGAGTTAAAATATTATTAAAGTAACCATACAAAAATAAAACCCGGCGGGGTAGCTCAGATGGTTAGAGCGTAGGATTCATAACCCTAAGGTCGGCAGTTCGATCCTGCTCCCCGCTACCAGGCAACACCTTTCGGTGTTGCCTTTTTATTTTTACCTAAAACTTATGTTTACTGTCTACATATTATATTCTCACAAATTCAACCAAATTTATATTGGTTACACTTCTGATTTACCCAACCGCTTCCTTTCGCATAACGAATTAGCAACTAAAGGCCATACCATTAAATATCGCCCCTGGGTAATTGCATATACTGAAGAATATCAATCCAAAACGGAAGCCATTAAAAGAGAAAACTATTTAAAATCGACACAGGGCAGGAAATTCGCCCGGGATATTATTCGGGAAAAATTTGACAGCCCGGATGGTTAGAACGCAGGATTCATATCCGCCTCAAGGCGGACGGCAGTTCGATCCTGCTCCCCGCTACCAGGCAACACCTTTCGGTGTTGCCTTTTTATTTTTACCTAAAACTTATGTTTACTGTCTACATATTATATTCTCACAAATTCAACCAAATTTATATTGGTTACACTTCTGATTTACCCAACCGCTTCCTTTCGCATAACGAATTAGCAACTAAAGGCCATACCATTAAATATCGCCCCTGGGTAATTGCATACACTGAAGAATATCAATCCAAAACAGAAGCCATTAAAAGAGAAAACTATTTAAAATCGACACAGGGCAGGAAATTCGCCCGGGATATTATTCAGGAAAAATTTGACAGCCCAGATGGTTAGAACGCAGGATTCATATCCGTCCGTCAAATTGCCGGACGGACGGCGGTTCGATCCTGCTCCCCGCTACATTAAGTCAAAAGCCTCAAGTAGGAAGATTTGAGGCTTTTGCTTTTTTAACTCCGGCTACTTATGCAATAACGGCCGGTCACAATTTTTCAACTATTTTACTACTATAATTATATATTTGAACTAAATCCGTTTAGACATGAATCGTTATCACCATTATTTTTTAATGAGCCCGGGCCGTACCTTTAAAAAAGTTTTTGCTACACTACCTTTACTATTCATGTTTGCTGGTTTCTCGTATAGCCAAAATACTGCAAAGGGTTCTGATAAACAGCCGCCTGTTCACACTTATTCAATTAAGGATAGCCTCGCGGTTTTACTGGCGGATGCGCAGCAGGTAAAAGCCCTCAAAGAACAATTGAAACATGACCTTATTACCGATCTATCCGGCTATGAGATACACGATACAGCAGCGTTGAAGACCCATTACCGGATATTGGGTGACCTGGCGTTTTATGATGGCGAGAACGGCAAATCCTTAGCCTATTATGATACTTTGAGATCCTTAGAAATAAAACCTGCGGCGAAAGTAACAAGCGCTTTGGTAAAAAGAAGTTTGATAGCATCAGGCGACCCGGCAGCCGCAAATTATATCAGCAATTTTCGCAATATATTTACTAAAAGCGTAACTGCCATTCCATATATTTCCGCAGCGTCTTCATTACAGCGTATCAGGCAGCAGTACGCCAATATGACGGCGGCCGAATTTGTTAAAATTGCCGCCAGCGATTTAAACCCACCTATCGCAGCGGGCCCGCTTTCAGTAAGAAACCTGGATTATGTATTGTTCTTATTTTACGAGATGCATGACTTTGATAAGGTAAGCAAGGTAGTTACAGCTGTTATGGATAGCCTAACCATGGCAAACGCACGCAACCAGGTTAATATTTGGCCGGCGCGCGACCTGGAATTGCCGCCAGGAAAACCATATGCACCTGTGGTGATCTGCGTATTTGACGTAGGTACGGATATTTCTCTTTTTAAAGACAGGTTATACACAAATCCAAACGAAAAAGTTGACGGCATCGATAACGACCATAATGGCTATATAGATGATATACATGGCGTTGCTTATGATCTGCAGGAGAATAAAGACAGCCAACTACTTCCGCCTTTAACAGCACAGCAAGAAAAATTGTATCCCAATGCGCTAAGGTTAATGAGGGGTAACGGGGACGAAGAGGCTGGGATTGAGAGCGCCGATTACCATTATTATAAAGATGAGATTGCAAAAGCCAATGTGGTACAACGGGATTCTTTATGGGCGATGATTAATTTTGTAGGCGACTATGCGCACGGTACACACGTTGCAGGCATAGCCATGCGTGGCAACCCGTATGCACGGTTGCTAACCGTAAGGTTTAGTGAGGATGTGGGTTTTACGCCCAACGGAAAATCGCCCAGTGTTGAAACTGAATTAAAGGTAGCCCAAAATTTGAAGGACCTTGTAAAATATTGGAAAGCTGCAAAAGTGCGTGTAGTAACAATGAGCTGGGGCTATTTTATAAGCGATTACCAAAATGACATTCAAAAATATAACCCTAAAATGCCGGAAGCGGAGCAAAAAGCCCTTGCCATAAAGTTGTGGACCATGCGTAAAAATGCACTTTATGAAGCATTTCACGCTGCGCCCGAAATACTTTTCATCGCTTCCAATGGCAATAAAAACTCCAATTCAGATATGGACTTTCGTTACCCTGCCGCATTGGAAATACCTAATATGATAGGTGTGGGTTCTGTTAACAGCGCTGGCCTCGAAACAGATTTTACAGCCACGGGAAGCAAAGTTACCGTTCATGCAAATGGTTACCTTGTAGAAAGCGATGCCCCCGGTGGCAAGAAAATTTTGCTATCCGGCACCTCTATGGCCACACCTTATATCGCAAATCTGGCTGCAAAGCTTATTGCCGTCAAACCATCTCTCAGCCCGCCTGAAATAGTCAGTTTGATCAAAAGCGGCGCCGATGTTTCGGCTGATGGCCGTATTAAACTTGTTAACCCCAAAAGGTCCTACAGTTTATTGACCGGTTTGAAATGATATTGACCCTTTGACAAAAATCATTTTCTTAATTCTTCCGGAAAGTAGTCCGGGAATTTTTTATAAACAATACAAAAGCATTTCACGAAAGTTGAAGGCTTTTTTTCAATTTAATGGGTTGATCCGGCTTCTCTAAAAAGTAACCCCCAGTTGCAAGCCCGAACTAAAGGTAGATGCCAGGTTATTGCCAAAGCGCGCAGGAAAGGCCACCGCCGTAAACAGGTTGCAATCTTTACCTCTTTTAAGTACCTTGATAAGGGCAGGTGTAAATCCAAACCGGCCGCTGCTCTCGAAAGCCAGCCGCGAAACCAAAGTGTAGCCATGTGTAAACCTGAACAACGCGCCCGGGTTAAAGGCTACCGAACTTACTTTTGAAATATTATGCTCGGTACGGATACAGGGGGATATTTCGAAACTCACTCCAAAATGATCACTTTTTAAAATATGCAGGCCAAAGGGGAACGATACCGTATACGCCTTGCCAAAGTTGCCGGTAAAAGAACCGCTGCTTAGTGTTTCGACCGGGTGGTAAACGCTGAAATAGCCCACCATGCGGGGATAAGCCGGCGTAGTTTGCTGGCTGAAAGCGTTATTAACCAGTAAAAAGAAAGCCATGAAAATGAAAATCCGGCGGATTGATTTGGCAGGACGAAGCGGAGAAAGCATACTGAGGGAATTCAAAATTAGAATAGATTATGAGGGGTGCTAAAATACCGGGCAAAAGTATCGGCGCCGATAGGGTAAAAACATGAGCAGTATCACATAAAAAACAAATACACGTCAGTTTTATCCCGGCGCAAATTCTTTAGCGAATCTTTCTGCAACGGCAAAAAACACTATCTTTAAAAATGCAGCACCAGGAATTTGAACCGCCCGAAGCACTCCGGGATACCATAAAGTGTTTCTGGTACAACAGCAGGGACTTTGGAGAACGGCAATCAGGTTTCGAGGTGGTGCCTGATGGTTATGCTGAAATTATCTTTCATTTTGGCAGCGGCTGCAGCATTGTAAACAACGGAAGCCTGCAACCCTTGCCATCGCCGTTTATGATCGGCCTGCTCGGTCAGCCTGTTATTTTTTCCGCAAAAAACCGTTTAGAGATCATTGGGATCCGGTGCTTTCCCTGGACCGTATTTGATTTGCTCGGACTGCCACCGGGCAAAGATGGCCTACGCATATTTAAGCATCCTGTCGCCGGGCTTCAATCCACATTGAACAATTTAATTAATACCGGCAGGATAGATGAAGCGCTGGCCAGGGTGACACAGTATTTCCTGCAGGAACGGGCGGGCGTTGCCGTTGACAGCATGTTATTCAAGGCGGGCGTTGCTATGCGGGAAGCGAGCGGCACCCTGCCTGTAAGCCAGGTAGCGGCTGCGGCCCATGCTACGGTTCGCACACTACAAAGGACCTTCAGGCAATCTTCGGGCTACACGGTTAAGGATGTGTCCGGCCTGATGCGTTTTGAGCAGGCACGAAATCAATTATGGCTCAATCCGGACTCGAAACTTGCCGGCCTTGCCCATGAATTGGGTTATACGGATCAATCGCACCTGAGCAGGGAATTCAAACGCTACAGCGGCACCACGCCGGCGGCATTCGCCCAAAAAGCAAAGCAAAGGAAAAAGGCTACAGGCAGCGATTTTGTCGCGTTTGTACAATCCTAAGGCCGTTGGATTCCGGAACTTTGCCGGTATGATAGCAAAAACGGAAAGCAAGGACTTCAAACAAAATTCACACGCAAACCTGAAGTCGAAAAATAACAGGCTGTGGATCATTATAGGGATAGTTTCATTAAATTCTATTGGCCTGTCTGTGGTACTTCCTCTATTGCCTTTCATAGTGGGCAAATATCTTCCCGTTCAACAGGTTGTTTTTGGTATGAGTGCCCTCCTATCCGTATTTGCTGCCTGCACGTTTTTTGCAGCGCCAATTTTTGGCGCTTTAAGCGACAGGTACGGACGGAAAATCATTTTGATCATCAGCCTGCTGGGCTCTGTCATCGGCTATATTCTGTTTGGAATCGGGGGCGCGTTGTGGATCCTTTTCCTCGGGCGCATTATCGATGGACTCACCGCCGGTAATATCAGTACGCTGTTTGCCTATATATCAGACAGTACCGAACCCGAAGAACGGACCAGGTGGTTTGGCTATGTCGGCTCGGTGATGGGCATAGGCAAACTGGGAGGCCCGGCATTGGGCGGATTACTGGGAAGCATTGCGCTTGCATTGCCCTTTTATGTTACTGCCGCACTGATATTTATTTCGGGCTTGGCTGTGTATTTTTTATTGCCTGAATCTTTGGCCCCCGAAAAGAGAACCAAACATTTAACGCTTCACAGCTTCAATACCTTTTCACATTTTAAAGATATATTCAGCTTGAAGGAAGTTAAACTACTGCTAATATTGGGTGTACTTTTTTATACCGGCCTGGGCATTTTCCAGTTCAATTTTATTGTTTTCCTGAAAGATATTTATAAATGGGGGCCGGCAATTATTGGCGGGATGCTAACGATTGTAGGTATTTGTGATATTATTACCCGCGCATTGTTATTACCCTGGCTGCTGAAACATTTTAACGAAAGAAGTATCAGGATAGCTGGTTTACTCGGGCTCGGAATTGGCCTGGGATTGATCCTGGCAAGCATCTTTATCCATTCGGTAATTGTTGTTGCCCTTGCTATCATATTTATAATTTCGGGCGAAGGTTTATTTGACCCTGCCTACAACGGGAAGTTGTCGCAGTTGGTTGACGAAAGCAAACAGGGCAAATTACAGGGTGTGAGCCAAAGCCTGCAGGCGGCCAATAATATGCTTATTCCGCTGGTGGCGGCGGCAATCTATTTTTATAGCCCTGCAATATTATATGCAAGCGCAACATTCCTTATACTGGTGGCGGTGATTATGTGTACAAAATTTTCGCCAAAAGCCAACCCTGCTTTAAAACCCATGGAATAAAATACAGGCAGTAACACTTTATACATAATTTAAAAATGACCACCATTCTGTTTTCCTGCGGTTGGTATCAGCCGTTTCGTCGGTGTATTGTAGTTAAACGGCGATTACCCACGGCTATGTGCTAAACAGTTTTTACCTTCAACCGATATTATACCCAATAACTATGAAGTTTCAATCCAATTGGTCACGCCGTGCATTTCTATCAACCATAGGCATCGCCGGCGCAGGTACAGCGCTTGCGCAGCTGCCGCTTGCAGCGTGGGCGCTTGATGGCATCGACCCTGGGGTTGCAGCCATTGTTGCCGCAACCATAGGCGTCGACACGCACAACCATATCGATGTACCGCTTATCGCCGCCGAAGTGCCTGGTCCGCGCATTGAACTGGCCCGCGAAATGAAAATATCAGGCTTGTCAGCCATCTGCATGACCTTCGCCCTCGATTATCAGAAATTACAAAACCCCGGCGAAGCCTATGAACGGTTTTTGAATGGACTGGATGCCATGGATCAGCAACTGGCTGCCAACGGCATGAAGCGATCGCTAAACATGGCCGACCTGCGGACTGCCCACGACCAACGCCAGCCCACCGTTATCCAATCCGTAGAGGGAGGCCACTTTTTGGAGGGCAGGTTGGAGCGGGTTGAAGCAGCCTATAAGCGCGGCCTGCGGCACCTGGGGTTACTGCACGACAGCGATGCTTCCGTGCCTTTGGGCGATGTTTATACCAACCCGCCCCGCTATGGAGGACTAACCTCATTTGGGGCCGATGTCATCCGCGAATGCAATCGACTGGGCATCCTGGTAGATTTGGCGCATGCCAGCAAGGAAACCATTGCTGCGGCATTGAAAGTGGCGGCACACCCGGTAATTATATCGCACACCGGCCTTGATACGCAGCTGGGCAACAATGAAGGCATGGCCCGTATGATGCGGCCACGGCTTATCAGCAAAGAACAGGCTAAAATAGTGGCCGGTGCGGGTGGCGTCATCGGTGTTTGGACACACCTGGCGGACTCACCGCTGGCCTATGCGCAGAATGTGAGGGCGCTGGTGGATGTGATCGGCATCGACCATGTTTGCATCGGTACAGATACTAAACTCACCCCGGCTTACAGAAGCCCGGGCAGACTCAGCCCAAAACCAAGCGCCCCGCCGCCGCCTCCCGGTGGCGAACCAGCCGATCATCGCGACGGACCACCCATGGATAAAGACCATATCGGCCCCGGCGGCGGACAAAGTGGCGCGCGGACCGGCGAACGAACCAACCAGGCCTGGCAGGACCAGCAAAAAGGGTTTTATTACCTGGTGGTGGATGCACTGTTAAAGACCGGATTTACCGCGGACGAGATCGGCAAGGCAGGCGGCGGTAATTTTTGCCGGGTGTTTGACGCAGCGACTGCCGCCTTGCGCTGAAACGGGTTTAAAGGTGCCTCAATTGATGATCTCAATTTACATTTAGTACCTTTATCATTATTTCAAAAAATTAATGATAAAGATGCTTAAATCAGCGCCCAAATTCTGTCTGGGTTTAGTGGCCATTTTTTTCGCCATTGATTGTTTCGCTCAAACGCCGATTGACACTACCGAAGCTGTTAACGCAGGCGGAATTAAACAGGTAATCGCCATACAGGGAAAGGACCGTACCAAACCTTTGTTCCTTTTTATAACGGGCGGGCCGGGTTCGGAGGGGATTTACAAAGAAAACCAAAGTTATCTTCATCTTTTAAAACAACATTTTGTGGTGGTTACCTGGGACCAACGTAACTGCGGGCAAACCTTAAAGCTCAACCCATCACCCGTAAAACTTACGGTGAAGTTATATGAAAATGATACCCATGAATTGGTCTCTGCCTTATTGAAACAGTTCCATCAAAAAAAGATGGTTATTATGGGCTGGTCATGGGGAACAGTATTGGGCTTTTATATGGCAGACAAACATCCCGACCAGGTTTATGCCTATCTGGCGGTAAGCCCGGCAGTTAATCAATGGGAAAGCGAACGGATCTCTTTAAAAGAATTAAAACAAAGGGCTGCAGCACAAAAAAATAAACGTGCCATAGCTGAACTCGGCAAAGTTAAAATCCCATTTGAGAATGGGCTGCAAAATTACTACGACCGGAAATGGTTATCTATTTTTAACGGGGAAACCATTGACGACACTACCGAATTTAAAAAATACTTTTTGGAGAACTCCGAAATGACGGCCCTTTTTAAAGAAGCGAACTTTATTAATTTAACCACTTCGCTGCCGAAAGTTAATTGCCCGGTTTATTTTTTTGTGGGACGGAAAGATCATCAAACAAATTACATGATCTCCGAAAAATATTATAAGCAACTTGTTGCACCCAAAAAGGGAATATTCTGGTTTGAAAAATCAGGCCACCTGATCCCGGTAACCGAGCCTGAGTTGTTGCAGCAAGATGTAATAACACAAATATTGCCACAATTACACCTCAAAAATTAGTTGACGAAAGCAGGTTTAACGCCTGTTGATTACGTTTATATAGTTTATATTGAGCAATGCTGATACAGATCCAAAATACGACGCCTGCCGACATCCCGGCGATCTTCAACCTTTATGATGAGGCCATTGCTTACCAGAAACAGGTTGGCAATAACTATTGGCTCGGTTTCGGGGTGGCGCTTATTGAAAAGGAAATAAACGAAAACCGCCATTTTAAAATCCTGCTTGACGGAAAGATCGGCGGTACTTTTATCATTACACTGGACGACAAACTGATATGGAAACTTGCACAGGATGACCCTGCCGTATATATTCACCGGATTGCCACGGCACAGGCCAGCCGGGGGAATGACCTGGTTAAACATATTATTGAATGGGCTAAAACCTATGCCCAACAGCACCAATTATCCTTTATCCGCATGGATACCGGCAGCGGCAACCAACGCCTCATCAATTACTACGAACGCTGCGGCTTTACTGTTATTAATACCAATACTACGGTGGATTACACCCCCGACCTGCCTGCGCATTATGAGAGCGGGATTTTTACGCTGTTGGAAATGGCGGTTAAATATTAATTTTTGATTAATGATACCGGAATCTCCGCCATGGCGACCATGCATTGCAATATGCATGGGGAGAACGCAGACCTATCTGCGATCCCCCCTGAGAGGACAAAAAAAACAAAGTCTAATACCCTGGCCACCTGAACCACCCGGGACGCATGAATAAGCCCGGTACACCTGGTACACTAATATTATTAGTAATTTCCTTGCTTTTACCGGAATTTTTGTGCATTAAATTTTAAAAAAAATAGCGTCCGGGGCTGTTAATTTGCAAACTTCTAAAAACGGGCTTTTGCCCACCCTGTGCCGTTGGGGTATTATTGGAATTATCAATCCCAAATCCCATTCCCCGCAGTAAATATCACCGGTTCGCCACCAGTTACCATAATGGTGTGCTCGTGCTGTGCCACAAAACCACCTCTGTTACCATTCAGGGTCCAGCCATCGGCTTGTGTATCGGCAATGGTCGACCGTGTGGAGATGAAAGTCTCGATCGCTACCACCGAATTTTTTTTAAAACGTGCTGTATTATACCTGTCGCAGTAGTTGGCAATCTCATGTGGCTCCTCGTGCAGGCTGCGACCGACACCATGCCCGGTGAGGTTTTTGATAACTACGTAGCCGGCCTTTTTTGCCTCCGTCTCTATCAGTCTGCCGATCTCGGAGATCCTGACACCACCTTTAATATTGCTGATCGCTTTTTTCAAGATCTCTTTCGATGCTTCAACCAGCTTGCCATGGCCCTGGATATCTTCTCCTAAAACAAAGGAGCCGCCATTATCCGCCCAAAAGCCATTCAGCTCGGCCGAAACGTCGATATTTACCAGGTCGCCTTCCTTAAGAATCTTATCAGCCGACGGGATGCCGTGCGCCAACTCCTCATTAACACTGATACAGGTATGCCCGGGGAAATTGTAGGTTAATAAAGGTGCCGAACGTGCGCCCAAAGCTGCCAGCAATTCGCCGCCGTATTCGTCAAGTTCTTTTGTGGAGATGCCCGGTTGGGCATATGCCCGCATCTTTTTTAGCGTGATGGCTACAGCCTCACTGGCCTGCTCCATTCCAATTCTTTCGTTTTCGGTGGCTATTGACATTTTTGAATTTTTACCCGCCGCAAAAATAACCATTTAATTAGTTGATACCGTTTGTCAAATATCAGTTTGTAGAGATGACGTTCCTTTAGATAACATCTTTACGCGGTATCAGGAACGGAACCTTGCGCGGTACCCCACCGGGAAGGAATCATCTTTTTTTGCGACCGCTTAATTTTACCGATGAAATAATGAATTACAAGGGCGGGGATAGCCCAGTAGAAAGCAAATCCAATAACCAAAAATGGAGGCGGCGAATCCGTCAAATTAATAAAGGGGAACATAGGGTCTACCAAAACAATTTTAATAAAATATAGAACTGTAGATACGGTGCTCCTCCAGCCCGGTAGCTATTCCGATCGCAGAAAAGACGCTCCGCTCGCAGGTAGAGGCCGGCCGACTGATCGAAAAGTTACGTTGAGTTAAAAAGAAAGGGCTGTCAACAGCGCCCGTGGCTCAGCCCTTAATAAACTGCGGGAGGCCCCGTCTTAATTCAGTGAACGATATTCAAGCGGCGTATGCCCTACCTGCTGTTTAAAAAGCCGGGCGAAATGCTGGGGATATTTAAAACCCAGATCGAACGCGATCTGGCTTACTGTTTTTTCGGTATCAAAAATCCGTTCTTTAGCTACGCTGATCAGTTTGGCCTGTATAAACTCCAATGCTGTTTTTCCTGTTTCCTTTTTGATAAGGTCGCCAAAGTAATTTGATGACAGGTTGAGTTTATCTGCGCACCAGGCAACAGAAGGCAGCCCTGTTAGCTGCGGTTGATCAGTGGCAAAATAGTTATTTAAAAGCTGCTCAAATTTCTCCAGGATGCCATGGTGCACGTGATCACGCGTTATAAACTGGCGGTCGTAAAATCGGATACAATGACCTAACAGTAATTCGATGGTAGTTGAGATTAATCTTTTGCTGTGTTTATCGATGGTATGATCCAGCTCGTAGTCGATCTTTGAAAAGCAATCCTGCACTATTTCCCTCTCCCTGTCCGACAGGTGCAGCGCTTCATGCGATTGGTAGCCAAAAAAGGTATATTCCTGCATGTGCCGGCCAAGCGAAGTGCCATGGATAAAATCAGGGTGAAACACTACCCCATAGCCTTTCGGCTGGTAAATCTCCCCATTGCTGTTTACACCGGCCACCTGCCCGGGCGCCATAAAAACCATGGTACCTTCCTGGTAATCGTAGGTATTCCGGCCATAAACCAGGTCGCCGCATTTTACATCTTTCAGGAAAATGGTATAGAAGCCGAAATACATCTTTGAGCCGCTTCTTGGCGCTGCCTTTGAAAAATCGACAACGCTAACCAGCGGATGTTTGGTTGCATTATTGTTGAATGCGTTGTATTCGCTGATCGTATTGAACCTTAATAGCTTATCCATTTCCTTCATGTATTATAATCAAAGTTATTACTTAATCTGCCATTTCACCATTATCAATTCCGCAATCAGTAAAAATGGTACTAACATCCGTAATCTGTATCCTGTCGGTGCAGATAAAACGCCCGACCTTTGTATTGTCAAAAGTAAATCAGGCCATTATGGCATAAATTTCAGCTTGTAAGAATGATTAAAGTAGAGCCTATGCAAACAGTAAAATTAAATAACGGCGTTGAAATGCCCATCTTAGGATTCGGCGTTTTCCAGGTAACAGACCTGGCGGAATGTGAAAGAAGTGTGATTGACGCCATTGAAACCGGCTACCGGTTGATTGATACCGCGCAATCTTACATGAACGAAGAAGCGGTTGGAAAAGCGATTAAAAACAGTGGAATAGCGCGTGAGGAATTGTTCATCACTACCAAACTCTGGATCCAGGCCAAGGGCTACGAAGGCGCAAAAAAAGCCTTTGAAAAGTCCTTACGGAAATTGCAACTCGACTATCTGGACTTATATCTGATCCATCAGCCCTTTGGCGATGTATATGGCGAATGGCGGGCAATGGAAGAACTTTATAAGGAAGGAAAAATAAGAGCCATAGGCGTGAGCAATTTTCAACCCGACCGGCTGATGGACCTGATCGTGAACAACGAAATAGTCCCTGCGGTAAACCAGGTAGAAACCCATCCGTTTAACCAGCAAAACGAAGCGCAGCAATTCATGATCGAAAACAAAGTGCAGATCGAATCCTGGGGACCATTCGCCGAAGGCAAAAACAATCTTTTCCATAATGAACTGCTGCAGTCCATCGCAAACAAGTATAATAAATCAATCGCACAGGTGGTGCTGCGCTGGCTCACGCAACGTGGCGTAGTTGCCATCCCTAAATCAGTTCGCAAAGAACGTATGGCAGAGAATTTAAACAGCCTTGATTTTGAGTTAAGTGCTGAGGAGATGGAAAAGATCAAAACCCTCGATACCAAAGCCAGCAGCTTCTTTGACCACCGCGACCCTAAAATGGCAAAGTGGCTGGGCGAGCGAAAAATGAACGATTAATCATTACAGATCAATATAAACTGAACCAATTATAAACTAAAATTTAAAACCATGAAAAAAGCAATTATCGCCATCCTGTGTTGCATAGGCAGCATACAAATTTCACATGCGCAGGCAAGTTTACCCAGTGCGCCTAAAGCCAGCCCAACGAAAGAAGAACAGGAACTCCTTGACCTTTCCAAAAGCAAGTGGCAATGGATGGCGAACAAAAGCGTAGATACTTTAAGTGGACTGTTTGCCGAAAATTGCGTATTTGTCCATATGGGCGGTAGTTGGGGCAAAACCCAGGAACTGAATACTATTAAAGGCGGCTTTATCTGGTATAAAAAAGCTAAAGTTTATGGTGCATCTGTTAATATTTTTGGTAATACTGCCATCTTATTAAACGACATCGACTTGCTGGCAGTAGTGGGCAGCAACGAAGTCGTGCATGCATTTATGGTTACCGAAGTTTACCTGAAAGAAGACGGCAAATGGAAAATGGGATCTCTCACCTTCTCAACATTACTCAGGCCGGTTAAAATGACTAAATAATAATACTACGGTACTACAATCATTAAGCGAATCAAAACTGTCCCGCCCAGTCATCGTCGCTTTGCTGCGGAAAAAACAAAGAAACGAGCCAGAGCAGGGAGCCCGTAAGCACCATGTCCTGGTGTGGTAAAGATCGCATATGCCGGGTCAGACATAAAAGAATATCCCAGGCCAATATCCCGATCGTCAGCAAGGCGATCAATGTTTGTAACGACGATAATTTATTTTTCATCCCATTTCCTCCAGGTTTTTTACGCGAAACAACTCGCGGGCGATAAGTTTGCAATTAGCGCCTACTTCATCCAGGGTACAGCAAATTGTTTTGATCCTGACAGGCAACTCATCAATTGTTTCCATTAGGTCGATATGCAGCAGGCATGAATCTTTAATATTTTCGTCCCCCTTCAATTGCCGGAACAGGCCGTAAGCAGTTTCACGGTCGTTGCCGAAGAAATATTGCCCGTAGTCCAAAAAGCCCTGCGGTGTTTTCAGACTCAGTAAGATATAAAATTGTGTTCTCATAGCCTTTCACAAAATCAAAGAGCCCCTGCAAGCAGGAGCTCTCTGGGTTAAAAACTATTTAGCGCTTATTTGATCTCAATCAGGCGGCGCACCGCTTTGGCTTCTTCGCGTTTGGCAATATCGATACGCAGGATCCCATCGGTATAACTAGCATCAATCCGGTTATCATCGGCACTTTCGGGCAGGGTAAATGAGCGAACGAACGAACTGTAGCTGTATTCACGCTTACTGAAATTTTTTTGATTGTCCTGGTGGTCTGTTGATTGCTCCACTGAAATGGTAAGTTGATTATGTTCCAGGTGCAGCTTAAAGTCGTCTTTCTTTAAGCCAGGCGCGGCCAGTTCCACATGGTAGTGGTTGTCGCTTTCGCTGATATTAACAGCAGGCACCCGGGTTACCAGCCGGTCGTTAAAAAAAGTATCATTGAAAATTGATTCAAAAACATCATTAAAGCCTGGCAATAATGTGTTGTTGCGGTTGTTGTTGAATTTAACTAAGGTCATGGCCTTTTCTCCTTTAAATGTTAATCTAAAAAATAAATGATCAATAATTAATTAAACTATAACCCCAACAGCAAGGTCAATGCCAAACTCAATCTGATGTAAAATTTACAGCTTTTTGGTGAAAATATTTCAGTGCCGATGTCATTTTTTCAGCGAATCGTTAGGAATACGCACCTTCCAGTCTCCGGCACGTTTAAGTTAACCCATAAAACTTTGTCAGTTGGGTATGGTGTCTATTTCACCAGGCGTTCCTCCGGAACGCGTTTACACCTTGTTGTTTTTCTACCAACCATACGTCCGTACCGGACGAAAGAACAAAAAAGCGTTCCATAGGAACGCCTGGTCGGTTGCAACATGGCCGAAACCTGTTTTTACGTTCCTACGGAACGTTTGGTGGTCGCGGAATTTTCATGACGGGCCTCCTCCACCATTTTATGGGTTAACTTAAACCGGCACGGGACCATGCTGTACCATGCCTCCAAAAACGCGGGACAATCTGCAGGAAGCCCGGCAGACAAGGAAGAAAATTCTTTATCTGATTATTTGTCTATTTGTATTTTTGCTTCAACGCCTCCCCTATCGCCTTTTCAACCAGCGGCTCCATCACTTTGTAGCCGGCCATATTGGGATGTACCCCGTCAACGGTCAATTCTTTTTTAAAGCTTTTGTCCCCGGTTACCGTGGCCGAATAATAATCGATATAGCCGAGGTGATTTTTTTCGGCGTAGGCTTTCAGCAGTTCATTTAATTTGATGACAGAGGGTACCGGATCGATGCCGGGATGCCATGGAAAAGCAGCAGCAGGAAGAACAGAGGATAAAACCACTTTGATATGGTTAACGCGGGCAAGCTCGGCCATAGAAAATATGTTGCCGGCTACGTTTTCAATTTTCGAAGGGCCGGTATTTTGGGCAATATCATTGATCCCCGCCAGGATCACCACCACTTCGGGCTGTAAGTTGATCACGTCCTCGCGGAAACGCACCAGCATTTGCGGCGTGGTTTGCCCGCCGATGCCGCGGTTAACATAATTTTTACCTTTAAAAAAATCAGGGTCGGTGTTGATCCAGCCTTCGGTAATGGAATTGCCTAAAAAAACTACCCGCCGTTCGCCTTTTGCCGGTGCTGGCAGCTTTTGGTTGTCATCCGCATAGCGCTCCAGCCAGGCCCAGTCGTTATGGATGCGGTGTTCAATCATCTTTTGAAAGTTCTCCCAGTCCTGCTTTTTTTGCTCTTCTGTTTTTACTTCGGCAGGTTTTTGATCGGTTTGTGCAAATGCTGTTTGGCAAAACAGCAGCAGGGCTAAAATTTTGAGGTATTTCATGATTTATATTTTCAACGTTTAACCGGGGCAATTATACCGGATAAAAAACAAAAATAACAAACGATATTTAATAAATAAAACGATTTAGCAAAATTGATACGCCGAAGCGGGATGGCCGGATGGTCAGAGCGCCGGGGGCATATCTGTTAGTAAAACTACCAGAAAAAAAACCTGCCAAAATTATTGCCCGTACAGCTTGTCAGATTTTTTTTAACTTGTCATCATGAATGCAACAGAACTCAAAAATCTCCAGGCCCCGATCAAAGATCAATATCGCGAGCATCCCGGGTCGGCGATCATCACCTTAAAAGCCGAAGGAAAGATCGGCGAGGGTATTTCCTGTAAAGTGGAAACCGGCAAATCCATTGTAGAAGCAGGACTGCATCCTGCTACGGGAGGCACGGGCATGCTGGCTTGCTCAGGCGACATGCTGCTGGAAGCGCTGGTGGCTTGTGCAGGCGTTACCTTGCAAGCCGTGGCAACCGCAATTGAAGTGAATCTCAAAAGCGGCACTGTACGGGCGGAAGGCGACCTCGATTTCAGAGGAACTTTAGGGGTAAGTAAAGAAGCCCCCGTGGGCTTTAAAGTTATCCGCCTTGAATTTGACATCGATACCGATGCCGGCGAAGAGCAAATCTCGGCCCTTAAAAAATTAACCGAAAGGTATTGTGTGGTATACCAAACACTCGCCCGTGGAGTAGAGGTGCAAACAACATATCATACTTAGCAGTCTGCATAAAAAAACCCGCATCAAGCGGGTTTCTTCAATAAATGATTTCTTCTACCAGCTTACTGTTTGGCAGTTGCAGGGCTGATGGTGGTTGAAATTTCTGTAATCACATTGGCAGGGAAGCCTCCTTCTTTGGCATGCTCGCGGATAAGGTCTTCATTTTCTGCTTTGTACACACAAAAAATCTTGTCGCCGGTTACATAACTCTGGATCCATTGGATTTGCGGCCCCATGTGCTGCAGGACACTGCATGATTTTTGCGAAATTGATTTTAACTGCTCCGGCGTTAACTTGCCGGCGTTCGGGATGTCTCTTTCGATGAGGTAAGTTTTCATTGTTGCTGTGGTTAATTTGTTTGAACTGTCTTTTACTGAGGTTTGCGCTTTGGCGATCATGCTGCCGAACAGGACGATCATCAGGATCAGGGTGGCGTTTTTAATGAGTTTCATAACGTTGAGTTTAATTGTTTAAGAATACTCAAAGTTAGCGGCGGCCAATAGCGGCGGCTATAACAAATCATTCAATAAATAGCAAACGGGATGAAACAAATCCGTCAATAAATGGTAAAATTTAACCGGTAGTAATTATTAGTGGAGTAATTCAAGATAGGTCATGGGCAGCAGGCCGTATTTCTTTTTAAAGCATTTGGTAAAATAAGACGCACTGGTAAAGCCCGAATCAAAAGTGATCTGTGCGATATTGTAATACTTTTTCCGCATCAGGTCTTTTGCTTTATGCAACCTGAAATCCTTTAACAGTGAGTTGGGTGGCAGGCTGGTTAGTGCGATGGTTTTTCGGTATAATTGAGAGCTGCTCATCGCCGTGGCGTTGCAATAATCTGAAAGGTCGAAATCCGCGTCCTGCCAATTCTCCTCCAGTTTACTGAACAGCAATTTCAATAAATGCTCCTCAGGCGGTAAAAGGTTCAGGAAATATTTTCGCTCTTTCTGGAAAATATCTTCCGCAATCAATTCTTTAACCGCTGATGCGATGGCGATCTTCCCCTCTTTGGCAATCCGGCACATGTTCGTTGCAAATTCAATAGTTTCGCCAAACAGGTGCTCGCTACGCTCAACCGGTTCGCCCGCATTTACCGCTATCCGCAAATCGATTTGTTCCGCAATAGAAGACGGCAATTCCTTGCGGACCGATAGGGCACAATCCACCGCTTTAGCTGCAGATGAAAATGAAACCACAAAACCGCTTCCTTCATGCTCAACTTCGCGTCCGCCCTGCGCTAAAATATTTTTACGGATGATGCTGGTATGCGCGCTTAATAATTCACCCGCCTGCTCATCCCCAAACTGGTGTTTTAGCAATACCGGGTCGGCTGTTTTGGTCACCAGTAAAATCCGGAAAGAAGGATCGGCAAAAACTTTCAAGCCATTATTGGATACTGGTGCATCAGTGGGGTCATAGATACGCCCCAGGAAAGCTTCCACCAGGTTACTGTTCACTTCAATAATTTTATTTGGAATAAGGCCGTGCGCTTTACTATGCATTTCGGCCACCGCATTTTTATCAGGGGCATCAATCAGGCAGAAAATACTTTCGCGGGCTTCATCTATCCAATACGTCATGCAGTTACATCCATGTTCATGTTGGTGGAGCAGGTCCAAACGGTGCGCCTCGGCCACATCTTTGGCTTTCACGCCCGGAACAATATGAACATCCATGAATATCGGCATGATAAAATATATTTAGATGGTGATAAATTTAATACTTTTTGCGTAATTATCTAACCGGCAATAATTTAATAGGTTTATATTCTGCAAATTCCGTAAGGCTAACCATGCTATTCCGGTCTAACCAACAAAAGAACTACTCACGCGGAAAGCCCCATTTACAAATTTTGACAATCAGATGAACACACTTTTCCATTTATCGGTGTACATTTGCTTAACAGTGTTAAATGATTTAATGCTGTGAGTTTAAAATGGCAAGCAAAGAGAGGATACAACGTCTGAAAGAAGATACCAGGATGAACATCCTGAAGGCTGCGCTTCAGATTGTTAAGGAAGAGGGATGGCAGGCGTTAAGCATGCGTAAAATTGCCGATGTAATTGAGTATACGGCGCCTATTATTTACGAATATTTTTCGAACAAGGACGCCATTATACTGGAGCTTACCCGCAAGGGGTATTTAATATTGTCGAGGGATTTGGAAGAGGCCAAAAGCAAGCACCGCCTGCCTGCAAAACAACTGGAAGCCATGTGGCTGGCCTATTGGAACTTTGCCTTTGCCAATAAGGAATTATACCAGGCCATGTACGGTGTGAACACGAATTACAGTTGCGAATTGATGAACACCCTGCCCGAGGCAGAAAGACCCTGGGACTTGTTTACCGCGGTAATTGGCGAATTGATGGGTATACAGGATATGGAGTCGAACATGATCTGTACAAAATATTATACCTTTTGGTCGGTGGTGCATGGGTTAATCTCTATCAATATATTGAGCCGCGGAAACTCGGACGAGATTAACCGGCAGGTTTTAAAAGACGCCATCGGCGCAATTATCAGGTCAATGACTGGTCAATTTTCGCCAGGGACTGCGCCCGTTAAAGAAAATAAAAGTGTTGAATAAATAACATACCCATAAATAAAACCGGCACATAAGAGCCGCCACCCGTTTGCAAACAACCAGAAACGCAAGAACCGGGTTTTAATACTGCCCCCAGGCAGTGAGTTTTGTTCTCCGGTTTCACCGGAAGGTTTAGTACTTAATTTAAATTAATAATGTCATGAAAAAGGTTAAACAAATTTATTCAGAAATATTTACACTCGTTAGATAATTTAACAGTGTTAAATAAATAACAAAGTGGCCGGGCCGCTGCCACGGTGGAAACGAATTCCAACCGGTCACAAACCCATTAATTCACCAGTTCGCAAATTCACTAAATCAATAATTAACATGAAAACCATCTATCTGGCGCTTGTCGCCCTAACGCTATACAGCTGTTCACCAAAACCGCAAACGGCTGTAGCACCGCCGCCACCATCATTGCCGGTGGCCACCATTATTGCGGGTACCGATACCACTTACCAGGAATACCCTGCTTCGGTTGAGGGTGCGGTAAATGTGGAGATCCGCCCGCAGGTAAGCGGTTCGCTTGATAAAGTATTTGTTGACGAAGGCGCTTTTGTAAACGCCGGGCAACCGATCTTTAAAATTAACGATCAGCCTTACCGCGCCGCTTTAAACAATGCCATTGCCAGCCAGCACGCCGCCGAAGGCGCTTTAGCCAATGCACAGCTGGAAATTGACAAACTTACCCTGCTTGTACAAAACAAGGTGGTATCCGATTACCAGTTAAAAACTGCAAAGGCTGCCTACGATGTCGCCAAAGCCAATATCGAACAGGCAAAAGCAAATGTATCTACCGCGCAGATCAACCTGGGTTACACTTTAATAAAAGCCCCGGTGAGCGGTTATATCGGCCGCCTGCTAAAGAAACAGGGCAGCCTGGTTGCACCTGCGGATGCCGAAGCGTTAACGCTATTATCTGACGTACATAATGTCCACGTTTATTTCGCGCTGGGCGAACAGGATTTTGTGAGCTTTAAAGAGCAATATCCGGGCGGTACCCTAAAGGACAAATTAAAACAACTGCCCGCTGTAAGCCTGGTATTAGCTGATAACAGCCAGTTTACCCAACAGGGAAAGATCGACATGATTGACGGCCAGTTTGATAAAAACACCGGCGCTATTACGCTGAGAGCAAGTTTCCCGAATGCACAGGGTTTATTGCGATCAGGTAATACAGGTAAAATCCGTTTAAGCCTTCAGCATAAAGATGCGCTGATCATCCCGCAATCGGCAACCGTTGAAATGCAGGACAAAGTATTTGTCTTTGCAGTGGCCGACAGCAATAAGGTTAAAAAACAGGCTATCACTATTATTGGCAAAAGCGGCAACAATTACCTGGTAAAAGACGGCGTGAAAGTTGGCGACCAGATCGTACTGAGCGGCTTTGATCGTTTGCAGGAAGGTACCGTAATTCAGCCCAAAAAAGCCAGCGATAATTTGGCTAAAAATTAAAACGCCTCACCCCCGGCCCCTCTCCAAAGGAGAGGGGAGCAAAAGAAATTAAAGCCCTCTCCCCTGGAGAGGGTTGGGTGAGGCTTCACACACATTAAAATTAAAACGATGTTTAAAAAATTTATAGAAAGACCGGTACTCGCTACCGTCATCTCCATACTGCTGGTAATCCTCGGGCTGCTAAGCCTGTTTAAATTACCCTTACAGCAGTTCCCGGATATAGCGCCACCGGCGGTGCTGGTAACCGCGGTTTATCCCGGCGCCAATGCCGAAACGGTACTCCGTTCGGTAGCGCCCTCGCTGGAGGAATCCATTAACGGGGTGGAAAACATGAGCTACATGAGCTCGACTGCAAGTAATGATGGTACTTTAGCCATTACGGTTTACTTTAAGCAGGGCACCAACCCCGACCAGGCAGCCGTGAACGTACAAAATCGTGTGGCACAGGCCACCAGCCAGCTGCCTGCCGAAGTAGTGCAGCAGGGCATCACCACTACCAAACAGCAAAACAGCCTGATCGGTGCGGTGGGTATTTATACCGAAGACCCCAAAAAATACGACCAGACTTTTGTAGCCAACTATGCGCAGATCAATATTATCCCCGAGCTTAAACGGATCCCGGGTGTAGGCTCTGCAAGTATATTCGGCGGGGTGAAGGATTACTCCATGCGGGTATGGCTCAATCCAAACCAGATGGCCGCTTATAAGATCACCCCGGCCGAGGTAATGGCCGCCATACAGGATAAAAACCTGGAGGCTGCCCCCGGTAAGCTGGGCGAAAGAAGCAAGGAGATCTTTGAATATGTGATTAAATACAAAGGCAAGCTTACCAAACCCGAAGAATACGAAAACATTGCCATCCGCGCCAATGCTGATGGTTCTGTACTGCATTTAAAGGATGTGGCCCGTGTTGAACTGGGCGCCTATTCGTATACCAGTTTAACCCGCTTAAATGGTCACAACGGTATCGCAATCGGTATTATCCAGCTGGCGGGTTCAAATGCCAATGAGATCCAGATAGCGGTGGATAAACTGATGGAAAAAGCATCCAAAGATTTCCCCGCAGGTATTAAATACAATAATTTTTATCGAACCAAAACAGCCCTTGATGAATCTATTACCCAGGTAGAGCATACATTGATAGAAGCATTTATCCTGGTATTTCTTGTGGTGTATATTTTCCTGCAGGATTTCCGGTCGACTTTGATACCTGCGATAGCCGTGCCGGTAGCCATTATCGGTACCTTCTTCTTCATGAACCTGTTTGGCTTCACCATCAACCTGCTTACGCTGTTTGCGCTGGTGCTGGCGATAGGCATTGTGGTAGACGACGCGATCGTTGTGGTGGAGGCGGTGCATGCCAAAATGGAGCACAAACACCTCGCCCCAAAACCGGCGACAGTTGAAGCGATGCACGAGATCACCGGCGCAATCATTTCCATCACTTTAGTAATGGCTGCCGTATTTTTACCGGTTGGTTTTATGACGGGGTCGACAGGGATCTTTTACCGGCAGTTTGCCTTTACCATGGCCATCGCCATTATGATCTCGGCGGTTAACGCCTTAACGCTTAGCCCGGCATTGGCCGCGCTGTTTTTAAAAGACACCCATGCCGATAAAAGAAACGGCACCGTTAAACAAGGGTTTAAACAACGTTTCTTCACCGGTTTTAACAGCAGTTTTAACACCATAACCAACCGCTATGTGGGTGGATTAAAGTTCCTGGTGAAAAATAAATGGGTGGGTATTGCCGGGCTTATTTTGATCACTGCAGCCACCGTTTTGATGGTAAGGAACACCAAAACAGGTTTTATCCCTACCGAGGACCAGGGCTTCGTTGCTATCGCTGTAAATACACCTTCGGGCACTTCGCTGGATGGTACATCCAAAGTAATGCAGCAGGCCGAAAATACCGTTGGTAAACTGGAAGCGGCCAGGTTTGTAACCTCCTTACCCGGTTTCAACTTGCTCACCAACTCTACCAGTCCATCATCTGCCGTATTTTTTGTGTTATTGAAGAAACCGGATGAAAGAGGTAAAGTAAAGGACATCAACGCCATTATGGACCAGATCAGGGGCCAGCTGGGCCAAATAACCGGGGGAAGTTTCTTTGTTTTCAGCTTCCCTACCGTACCGGGCTTTAGCAATGTGGAGGCTCTGGATATGGTGCTGCAGGATAAAACCGGCGGTCAGCTGGACAAGTTCAGCGGCGTAGCCAACAATTTTATTGGCGCGCTGATGAAGAAACCGGCCGTAGCCTATGCATTTACCTCCTTTAAAGCGGATTACCCGCAATTACAATTAGAAGTGGATGATGAAAAAGCAAACCAGCTGGGTGTAAATGTAAAGGACATACTTGAAACCATGCAGGCCTATTTCGGAAGTGCGCAGGCTTCGGATTTTAACCGGTTTGGTAAATATTACCGGGTAATTGTGCAGGCGGATATCGCCGACAGGACAGATCCTTCGTCTATCGACCGGGTTTTTGTAAAAAGCAAAACCGGCGACATGGTGCCCATCAACACACTGGTAAAGCTAACCCGGGTTTACGGTTCCGAAACGGCATCAAGGTTTAACCTGTTCAATTCGATCGAAATCAACGCCATACCAAAACCGGGTTATAGCTCGGGCGATGCGATCAGGGCAATTGAAGAGGTCGCCAAAGAGCAGCTGCCATCAGGCTTTGCCTATGAATTTACCGGGCAAACCCGCGAAGAGATCTCATCCGGCGGGCAATCGGTCATCGTATTTATCCTGTGTTTGATATTTGTTTACTTCCTGCTTTCGGCGCAATACGAAAGCTACATCCTGCCACTGGCGGTGATCCTGTCTATCCCAACAGGCGTGTTTGGCGTATTTGCGGTGCTGGGCCTTACCGGGATTGAAAACAACATCTACGTACAGGTAGCGCTTATCATGCTGATCGGGCTGCTGGCCAAGAACGCCATCCTTATTGTGGAATTTGCGGTACAACGACGCAAGGCGGGGCATCAATTGGTAGCCTCGGCTATTGAAGCGGCAAGGTTACGGCTCCGCCCAATCCTCATGACCTCGCTGGCCTTTGTTTTCGGCCTGTTCCCTATGAGCATTGCCACCGGTCCTTCGGCGCAGGGTAACCACTCCATCAGTATCGGCGCAGCCGGGGGTATGGTTGCGGGAGTGATTCTTGGGCTGTTTATCATCCCGGTATTGTTCGTCATCTTCCAGCATTTGCAGGAGAAAGTTACCGGCGTGCCACTAGCGGTGTTGCACCGGCAAAAAGCGGATGACAGCGCAAATAATGTGGATGTGTTGGCTTTGCAGGGAGAGTATAGTAAGGGATGATTTTCATCGCCAATAGCGATGGGTTAGAAAAACTAAGTGTCCGAAACGTTTAAAAAGGCGGCGGCCTCGTGCGATTCCCCTCTTGAGAGGGGGCGGAGGGGTGTGTCGGGAACGTAAGGGTGGAGGTTCGTTTTAGAGCAAAGTTCGTTAACACACCCCATGCCCCTCTCAAGAGGGGAACCGATCACACAAGGCCAAAAGCTAAGGCGACCAGGTTTCGAGCACCCTTGGTTTAAAACCCATCGCTTTAGTAGAATTTTACAAATTAAAAATCACACAAATGAAAAATAACATAATCAGTCTCGCTTTTATCCTGTTGATATTAAGCGCCTGTAAAGTTTCAAAAGATATTGAAACGCCTAAACCTGCCCTGCCCGATCATTTCGGCAGCGCGGCTGCGGCAAGCGATACCAGCAGCATCGCAGATATCAGCTGGAAGAATTTCTTTACCGACCCGGTTTTGCAAAAGCTGATCGACAGCGCTATTGCTAAAAACTACGATATGCAGATCGCCCTAAAAAATATGGAGGCGTCGCAATTATTATTCAAACAGGTAAAGTGGAACAATGTACCGCAGGTGGACCTGAATGTCACCGCCAACACCAACCGTCCATCAAACAACAGCCTTACCGGGCTCAGTTTAAGCCAGTACAATATCGGCACCAACCATATCGAAGACTACTCGGCCAATGTGGCTGTTTCGTGGGAGGCAGATATCTGGGGGAAAATCCATAACCAAAGCAAAGCAGCTTTAGCTGCTTACCTGCAAACTGTTGAGGCTAAAAAGGCTATCCAAACTACCCTCGTGTCCAATATTTCGCAGGGTTATTATAACCTGCTGATGCTGGACGCTCAACTGGATATCGCCCATAAAAATGTACTGCTAAACGACAGCACGCTGCGCATTATCCGGCTGCAATATGATGCAGGGCAGGTAACTTCGCTGGCTGTACAACAAGCCGAAGCACAGGAACAGACCGCTGCACAATTGGTGCCCCAGTTTGAACAAAACATCAGCATCCAGGAAAATGCCCTTCGTATTCTCACCGGCGAATTGCCCGGCAGGGTTGAGCGTACCGCCATCCTTGATCAAATGGTTACCCCGGCTAATGTTTCGGCCGGGTTACCTGCCAACCTCGTAAGTCGCCGCCCAGACGTCAAAAGCGCCGAACTTGCCCTGGTTACGGCCAATGCCAATGTCGGCATCAACAAAGCCGCCATGTATCCTGTTTTAAATATTACAGCAACCGGCGGCGTCAATTCGTTTAAAGCAAGTAACTGGTTTAATATGCCGGCATCCTTGTTTGGCATTGTGGCAGGCGGCATCGCACAGCCCCTGCTTGAACACAAAAAATTAAAAACCCAATACGATGTAGCGCAGGTTGAACGCGAAAAAACCGTACTGCAATTCCGTCAGTCAGTTTTAAATGCGGTGGGCGAAGTATCGGACGCAATGGTGAAAATTGAAAAGCTAAAGCAGCAGCAAAACATCGCTGCCAGCCGGGTAAATACATTACAGCATGCTACTGCCAATGCCAACCTGTTATTTAAAAACGGCATCGCCAATTACCTGGAAGTGATTACCGCCCAAAGTAACGTATTACAAGGTGAGCTTGAACTGGCATCGATAAAAAGTGAAGAATTAAGCGCAGTGGCTGAACTTTACAGGTCTCTAGGCGGCGGGTGGAAGTAACCCCGGCCTATGATTCAATTATGTTTAAAAATCCCTTGACCAATTGGTTGAGGGATTTTTTTATGATTTGCCGATCCATCTCAGGCGGGCAATGGCAGTGTAAAACTAAAACTGCTGCCTTCGCCCGGCTCACTGGTAATAGTAAACCTGCCATTATGTTTTTTGACAATTTCGGACGCAATAAACAGACCCAAGCCGACGCCCTGGAAAAGCATAGCCGTTTCACTTACCCTGTAAAAACGCTGAAATAATTGATCGATCTCGTGTTTTGCAATCCCAATACCAAAATCCTGCACGGTCACCACCAGGTCGCCCGATTCAATTTTAGCTTTTACCAATACCTTGCCGGCCTCAGGAGAATATTTGATGGCATTAGTTAACAGGTTAATCAGTACCTGTTCAATTCTGAACTGGTCGCCGGCGTACAGGATATCTGCCGAATTTTCCAGCATAATCTCATGGTTGTTTGCCGTAAGCTGGATATTGGCTATACTGTTGGTGAGTGCATCCGGGAAATAAAACGCCGCGATATTCAGGTCTATCTGGCCTGAGTTGATCTTGGTTACATCCAGCAGGTCCGCAATTAGTTTTTCAAGCCGTTTAATGCTATGGCCGGCATTTAAAATAAATGGATAATGTTTATTGGCCCGGTCAGTTGTTTTTTCAAGCAGCTGGTTTATGGCTTTTATATTGGTCAATGGTGTCTTGAATTCATGACTAACCATATTAAAGAATTCATCTTTCTTTGCCTCTGCAGCCGCCCGTCTTGTTTTTTCCTGCTGTTGGATCAACAGCTCACGGTTAGCAATAATCAGTTCAGCAGCGCGTTTTGCTTTTTCTTCATCCTGGTAACCCAACTCTTTCAGCGCAATAATCAATTCGGCCGCCCGTTTCTCTTTTTCGCCGTTTTGGTAAGTCAATTCTTTATTGGCAATGATCAGCTCATTTGCCCGTTTTTCTTTTTCTTCATTTTGAAAAATCAACTCCAGGTTGGCGATGATCAGTTCCGCCGCGCGCTTTTCCTTTTCACCATTTTGATAAAGCAGCTCCTTGTTGGCGATGATCAGTTCGGCCGCCCGTTTTTCTTTTTCTGCATTCTGGAAAACCAGTTCGGTATTAGCTAACAGTAACTCCGCTGCACGTTTTTCCTTTTCCTCATTTTGAAAAAGCAGTTCCTTGCCGGCGATGATCAATTCAGCGGCACGTTTGCCTTTTTCTTCGTTCTGAAAATCAAGTTCCCTGTTAGCAATGATGAGTTCCCTGGCGCGGTTAAGTTTCTCCCTGTTTTGAAATTCCAGCTCAATATTCGCCAGGTTAAGTTCAGCAGCGCGCTTTTTCTTTTCTTCGTTCTGAAAATCCAGTTCAATATTCGCAAGGATAAGCTCTGCTTCCAGTCTTGCTTTTTCTTCGTTGGCTATCACCAATCGTTCTGAAAGCTCATTCCTGCCCATCATAATCCTCTTTTTAAATAAAGGCTATCCCCCCTGTCCGAACAGGCCGATAGCCAAAGTGTAAAGCTGATTTTGAGATGCTAAGCGCAAAAAAACCGGAACTGCGCAATATAGCACAATAAACATGCCCCGATAGATCTATTAATTAAATGACTATCAACAGGCAAAAAAACACACCCTTTGCTAACCGGGATTATTAAAAATGTTTACCAAAAAGCAAATTAAAATACATTACAAATTTTACAATTGCCAGTCTATTGTTTTTGTTACTTTGGCGTCTTATATCTTTGATATTTAAAACTAAAATATCCGGGTTTTAATCTGTTAGAATTTTTACTGTATTCATATACCTTACCCTGTTCTGTAATGAAAAAAAAACTAGCTAAATCGTTTTTATTACGTACTGTAAAACCGCTTTTATTTAAAATACGATGCTTAGTTTTGGCTCTCTTTTTATTAGTTACCTGTGCCTATGGGCAGGCAAAGTTAAAGGCGAAAACAAAACTGCAAGCGGGGAAATTTAGCGCTATTGAAACCACCTTTAAAAACATCCCGGATTCCGTTCAAACAAGTATCTATTGGTATTGGATCTCAGGTAATATCTCCAAAGAGGGTGTTGTTAAAGACCTGGAAGCCATGAAAAAAGTGGGGATCAACCGGGCCTTTATCGGCAATATTGGCCTGGATAACGTGCCCGGTGGTAAAGTAAAAATGTTTACCGACGAATGGTGGGACATTTTGCACGCGACGCTAAAAGCGGCAACACGCCTCAATATTCAGATCGGTATCTTTAACGGGCCGGGCTGGAGCCAATCCGGCGGGCCGTGGGTAAAACCGGGCCAGTCTATGCGTTATTTAACCTCCTCACAGGTTACTGTTCAGGGGCCAATGGCATATCATCAAAAACTCACTCAGCCGCAAAAAGAATTCCAGGATGTTAAAGTGCTGGCCTACCCTGTGCCTGCTGGTTATGACGCTGCCATAGGTACGCAGCTGTCTTCTATACCGGCAATTGATTCGCTGAGCAATTTAACGGATAATAATACGGCCACGGCCATACATCTGCATAACGGGCAGCAGTTTTCGCTGGAAATCAGCAAAACAACACCCGATACCTTGCGGAGCATCATCATTAACACAACGCAGCAGGCCGTGTACCTGGAAGGCGACGTACAGGCCAAAATAAACGGCGCATACGTCACCATAAAACACTTCGCCATTGACCGTACAAACCCTGCGTTAAATACAGGTTTTACGCCATGGGGGCAGGCGGCTATATCCATCCCCGCAAGCACGGCAACCAGCATCAGGCTGGTGTTTACCAGTATCTCCAATGATTGTGGCATTACGGAGTTAAAGCTCTCATCAACCCCGATGGTAGAGGATTATATCGAAAAAACGCTGGCAAAAATGTGGCCCACCCCACACCCTTTCTGGCAAAACTACCAGTGGGCGCCGCAACCGGACGAAGCCTCGAAATATATCATCGACCCTGATAAAGTAATTGATATTTCAAGCTACATGGCGGCGGATGGTACGCTTAACTGGCAGGTGCCCACCGGTAACTGGATCATTGAACGCACCGGGATGACGCCCACCAATGTTACCAACAGCCCTGCGCCGCCCGAGGGCCAGGGTTTGGAAATTGACAAAATGAGCAAGGCACACGTGGCGGAACATTTTAACGCTTTTTTAGGCCAAATCCTTAAACGCATCCCGGCGGAGGACCGCAAATCATTTAAGGTAGCCGTTGAAGATAGCTACGAAACCGGGAGCCAGAACTGGACCGATAATTTGATCGCCGAATTCAAACAAAAATACAATTACGATCCAACGCCGTATATACCCGTTTTACAGGGAAAGGTGGTGGGCAGCGAAGACCAGTCCGATCGTTTTTTATGGGACTTAAGGCGGCTGGTAGCCGATGATGTTTCCTTTAAATATGTGGGTGGTTTGCGCGAGATCAGCCACAAAAACGGGTTAACCACCTGGCTGGAAAATTATGGCCACTGGGGCTACCCCGGCGAGTTTTTGCAATATGGCGGGCAGTCGGACGAGGTAGGCGGGGAGTTTTGGAGTGAGGGAGATTTGGGAGATATAGAAAACCGCGCGGCTTCTTCATCCGCCCATATTTATGGAAAAATCAAGGTATCTGCCGAATCGTTCACAGCGGCAGGCGCCCCGTTTTACCGGTACCCGGCTATGTTTAAAAAACGCGGCGACCGCTTTTTTACCGAAGGTATCAACAACACCCTGCTGCATGTTTATGTCTCGCAGCCAAAAGATGATATAGGGCCGGGGGTAACCGCCTGGTTTGGCGTTGAATTTAACCGCCTGAATACCTGGTTTTTTGATATGGATGTATTTTTAAAATACATGAAAAGATGCAACATGATGCTGCAGCAGGGCCAATATGTAGCCGACGTGGCCTACTTTATTGGCGAAGATGCGCCAAAAATGATCGGGGTTACCGATCCGGCGCTGCCGCAGGGATACTCATACGACTATATCAACGGCGATGTGATCAAACAAAAGCTAACCGTAAAGGATGGAAAACTGGTGCTGCCAAACGGCATCAGCTACAGCATCCTCGTGCTGCCAAAACTCCGCACCATCCGTCCCGAACTGCTGGCAAAAATTAAAGAGCTGGTAAAGCAGGGGGCAGTAGTTTTAGGACCAAAACCCGACAGGTCGCCCAGCCTGGCCAATTACCCGGCAGCTGATCAGCAGGTGCAAAGCCTTACGGCCGAACTTTGGGGTAATGTTGATGGGGTAACCACAAAAGTTAATCATTATGGCAAAGGCATGGTAATTAGCGGCATGGATATGCAGCAGGCACTGGACCTGGTAAAAGTTCAACCCGACCTTAAAATAACCAAGAGTGACTCCATCCTTTTTATCCACAGGCAACTGAAGGACGGTTCGATCTATTTTGTGTCGAACCAAAAATATACGCCTGTAAATATTTCAACGGCCTTCCGCATCACCGGCAAAAGCCCTGAATTATGGAATGCCGTTACCGGCACCGGGCGTATGCTGCCCGCATACAGCCAAAGCGGAACCACTACCTCTGTACCGTTGCAGTTGGAGCCCTTTGAAAGCGCGTTTGTGATCTTCAGGAAAAATGGAACAAAGGGAGATACCAGCAGATCAAATTATCCGTCGCCCACCAAAACCATTGGCATTACGACACCATGGATAGTTAATTTTGATAAGGCTATGCGCGGCCCGGCAAAGCCCGTAGTGTTCAATACGCTAACCGACTGGTCGCTTAATGCGAATGACAGCATCAAATACTACTCGGGCCCGGCGTTTTATCATAATACTTTTAAAATAGGCAAACTTACCCCTGGTGCTCATTATATCATCGACCTTGGCCTTGCCAGGGCGATTGCCAAAGTAACCGTTAACGGCATGGCAGTAGGCGGCGCATGGACGCCACCTTACCAACTGGATATTACCAAAGCACTTAAGCCAGGCATCAATAAAATCGAGATAAAAGTAGTGAATACCTGGATGAACCGGCTGATTGGCGACAGCAAGCTGCCTGCGGATCAAAGAAAGGTTTCGGCCACTTTCGGGCCTGATCCGAAGTCGGGGTTGGAATCGTCAGGGCTTTTAGGGCCGGTGAAGATTGAGATGATTAAATATTGAGGTGAGGGGCTTTGAAGTTGCGATGAAAATGTGTCGTCGCTATCGAAGCAGTGCAGCTGCATATGTGCCGTGTGTGCCAACGGAGCATTAATGAAATTTATAATGTCCTTTGCACGCCAAAAATGTTACTAAATTATTATCCAATGTATAACTGAGTCGATCTGCCTGAGTCACCCTTTTTGAGGCTTCTTTGCCCCTATACTTTAAGTTTTCTGTTTGTCCCATGCCCCCTGTAAAAGGATGTACCTCAACATCCTTTAATAACTGCAATAAGTACTTGTATTTATCGGTGTCGTTAGTTTTCCATTCGAAAAATTGCACCAAAAATTCCGGGGAAAATACAATGGAATACTTTGTGTAGTTTAAATATTTTTTTATTTCTTCTTCCGTAGTTAACTCACTCGGTAAAAAGTTATCCGCCCATTCGGAAAGCTCTTTGGCATCAACGTCCGTTTCTAAACAGATGTTATAAACAATCAAAATAGCATTTTCGATTTCATTTTCACTGGACTTTAATATTGATATCTTCTTTTTTCTCCAAAATGGATGGGAGTTTAAGCTTACAGCCGGTGACGATTTAATAAACGCTACCGGCAAGCCCAATGGGGATGCTTTCGTCGGAACATCCTCATCGATAATTTCGTATTTACTTGAATAGAACATGTTTAATTCATCGTCTTCTAAGTCGTCTATGAATGGGGACTTACAAAGATCGACGATGAGGTTCTTATATGTTTGATTACTGAAATTTGAAACCACTTCATAAAAGTTTCGCTTTAAAGTAACTTGTTGGTCATGGTGATTTAGCGGAAAGCGAATATGATTGAATCCATATCTCTCTTTTGCTTTTTTGAATGTCTTAATCAATTGATAAAATCTTTCCTCGGCAATACTTTCGTTTTCCGCCAACGGGAGAAATGATAATTCATTACAAATTAGTTGCATAGAGTAATTAAATAAGTTTCAATAATTGATTACTCCATTCGTCTAAGAAGTTTTTAGGATAGTCACTTAACTCTCCATTTTCGTCTACCTTAATAGAAATCATTTTTGTAAATTGTTCTTCATTTTCTGTAATTCTTTCGAAATAGGAGATACCTACGTTACTCTTCTCGACTAGTTTCTCTTTTATTGCAACACGGATTCCATTTAAAATATGGTCGCTATGTGTTTCAATTATGCACTGGGTACCTGATTGCGCGGACAACGCAATTAGTTTTCCTAATTCAGACTGCCCTCTTGGATGAATGTGAGATTCTGGGTTCTCGATTATAAGAAGTTTATCTTGTTTCGTGGATAGTAAAGCCACAATCACAGGAAGAACATATGACAATCCAAAACCGACATTCTTTGGTCTAAAACGGCTTGTATATAAAGATCCCGCTTCGAATTGAAAATCTAACAAGACCTTATCTGTACCGGGAATTTCAGTTGTATTAAGTTTCACGCCAGGTGTTATCTCACCTAACCACGCATCAACTTGATGAATTAATACACTCGATTTTGCTTTCGGATGATGTAAGGACTTGTCGCTAACTTTTTCGTTCCCGAAAGTATTTAAATAATGTACTGCAAGTCTTCCGTCTGATCCAATCTGTCTATCATTTATCACTTCCGAATATGATGTTTGATAGTCAGTCTGAGGCCCTATGCGCTCTGCCCGTAGATATTGAAAGTTGGCATTGAATAACGAATAGGTATTTAGAATATTAAAATCATAATTTTGATCACTTTGCAGATAATTGCTTTCAGGATTATATTTAAAAGCCCATTTTAATGGTTCTTGTTCTGTAAATTCGAAGTCGAATTCAATTGTTTCATTGACACTATATTGGTACATCGCATCTTTGCCTTTACCGATTTCAGTTAAATAATCGTTTAAACTAAGATTTCCTCTATATATGTCCCTGCTTTGCCTAAGCAGCAATATAGTTTGAATAAGCGAAGATTTGCCCATTCCATTCAACCCCATCAATATACATAACTGCCTAGCATCGAACCTTATCTTTTTTAAAGATTTGAAATTTCTTATTTCAATTTTTGAAATCATTATTTTAAAGTTTCTTTTATCAAATTTTCAATTGTAGTATAACGGTATAAAACCTTGGTTTTATCTCCTGTGCTTGCAGTAACCGCTGCAACGAACGTTTCATCACTGTTCATTAGCTTCACAAAATTGTCAAATATTGTATCTCTTCGTATCTTTATTATTTTGCGTTGCTCATCCGAAAGCTTAGCTAGTTCAACACTCCATACTTCGAAAAGTGCTTTATTTATTGGTTTAAGCCTTTCATTTTTATTAAACACTTTTCGAAAAGCCCAATGAGAAAATATTTCCTTGGCTAATTTCATGCTTTTGACGAAGTTGGATTTCACATCAGTCCTTTGATCAGAGCTGAGCGTCTTTAATTCTCCCATTTTTTGGCTCATATATGTATCCAAATCGGGTTTATATTCGGAAATAGGTTTTATGTAAAAACTCACAAATCTAGTGACAAATTCTCTGTCAAGCATTCTATCAGATTTGATTTTTCCGGAAGTTGCACTTATAAATTCCGGACTTGATGCAAGTTCTGCAACAAACTTTGCCGGGATGCCTTGATTAAGTGCGTGACGAATTTCTTGAGGTTCCATTAACAACCCACCTGTGTTTACTCTTTGAAAAATATTAAATTTCACCTCTTCAGGAGTTCCCGGATTTATGATATATGCTACAATTTGAGTTTCTTCAATTTGTCTTTGCAACGTTCTAGGTAACTCATCAAATGATTTATTTTTTAAATTGTGTAAAAACTCTAGCCCTACCAATCTTAAAGACTTAGTGACCATGAAATTTCGAAAAGAACTCAATCTTTGTAGGCCGTCGACAACTAGCCATTTATTGTCGTTAGTCCCGTCGAAATAAAATGCTGGCAGCGGAAAACTTATTAAAATGGATTCGATCAGTCGGCTTTGCTTGGCGGGATCCCATAAATCATCCTTTCGCTGAAAATCTGGATAAAGATCAATTTCTGGCGGCTTAGCGGCCAGTCTCTTCACAATTAAGTCAATTGACAATGTTTTCTGTTTAATATCGATTTTCTTCGGATCAAATGGTTTTTCCATTAATAGGTTGGCGCCAATATCTTCCTTTTCGATTTCGTCTTCAGCTATGAAATTCTCTTCACTCATGGATTTCAGATCAATACAATTAAAACAATTATACTATAATTATTCGATCAGAGCGTTGCCCTTAAATATTTATATACAAACTTATTCTAATATTTCAGTATTGAATAGGCTAATTTGATTTTACTATCAACTTCGAGGGCTTTGGTCGATTCAATGAAAGATTCGCATATGGATAAGAAAATTCAATAGCTTTGGATAAATTTGGATAAATAACGTTTGGCCCTAGTAAAGAAAAACGTTTGGCCCTAGTAAAGAAAAAAGAAAAGTCTAATATAAATACAGAGATTTTCCCTACCGCCTCACCGCCCAGGCCAATCCATCCGCCCCTTTTACGTCAATATGCCCGCTAACTTCCAGGGTTTTCAGGTCGATAACCGCTACGTAGTTATCCCCGGTACAGCCGATAAATGCACGCGAGCCATCGTCATCCATCAGGATCCCTGCTGCGCCTTTGCCGGTGTTCAACTTTTTGATGAGTTGGTGGCTTGCTGCGTCAAATACAAACAGATCGCCTGTGCGCAGGCTGCTTACCAGCACACGCTTGCCATCAGGCGTAAACTTAAGGCGGTTGGCGCCAATGGCCTTTGCATCAATTGTAGTGGCTAATTTATTAGCGGCAAGGTTGATCACCGCTATGGTGCCGTCATCAGACGCAGCAGTCCATAATTCCTTACCGTCCGGCGAAACGTCAAACCCTTCGGAACCGGTAGATACGGGGATGAGCGTTTGTACCCAGTCGTGGTGCGGTGGCGGCGTAAAACCATTAGGGAACGGCCTTGAAACGATGAGGCTATCCTGCAAAATACTTACGGTGCCCGAAGCAACGTTGGTGGTGTACACGCGTTTGCCACCCGGCACAACATAGATCATGTGCGTGCGGCTTTGGCCCGTGCCCATCACCCAATCGAATTTACCGCTTGCAGGATCATACCTGCCAACGGTTTTGGTGCCTTCGGCGGTGAACCACACTTTGCCGTCAACAAAGGTAATACCATGCGGACCCATCATCGGGCGGGTATCAATGGTTGGTAAAGCTTTCTGCCCTACCAGGTCAATCACATTCAGTTCATGCATGCTGCCGCCCCCGTAGATGGTAACATAAGCAGTTTTTCCATCAGCAGAAGCCACCACCTCATGCGGATCAGAACCTACCGGAACTGTGGCGATTACTTTCAGGCTAACCGGGTCGATGATCGCCAAAACATGATCGCCTTTCGAAAGGGCAAGCAATGTGCGGGCAGGTGTTGCCTGCGCAGCGCAATTATTGGCGGTATAAACCAGGGTGCACATTAGTAAACCAGCAGCGAGTACCCTGATGAGACGGGGTTTTATATTTTTCATGGTAGGAATAATTTATAGATCGATACTTTAAAGTTAATAATGGTTTTAATAAGGACCAAGCTATAATACCCCGTTAAGCTGCATCCTGTTTTTTTCCTTCGCAATCGATAGTAACGGTTATATCGTTGGACAGGATCATGCTTTCGCTGCCCACCCCAAAATCAAGCCTGTTTATTTTAAAGGTACCCTTAAACCCACTGGTATTGTCCTTATCCAAAAACGTAAAGGGCATTTCAATTTGCTTTGTTTTATCTTTAATGGTAAGGATAAAAGTGCCGGTATAATTGTTGCCGCTTTTATGTTTAAACGCTACGGATTTGAGCGAGATTTTTGCAAAGCGGGCCACATCAAAAAAATCCGCACTCCGCAAGTGCTCGTCGCGACTGGAATTGTCAGTATTGATCGTATTTACATCAACCGATGCTTCTATACTGCTGGTGCTGAGATTGGCAGGGATAAAATTGACTTTGGCTGCCAGCCCGCCAATGGATCCCCCGGTATTAATACCCAGGTTTTTAATTTCGAACGTGATGGACGAGCGGGTAACAGGAGTTTGTGCGTTTGAGCCCGCTTGTGAACTTTGATTACCCGGCAATTTGGCGGCAACGCTTAAAGCGATTACAATAAGCATGCTGATATTTATGGTAAGTCGATTTTTAAAATGCATAAAACTTTTCTTTCAGTGTCCGAAGTTAATCACCTCATATATCAATTTTTTTTAAAATCGACCCCGGCCGGGAATTTATCGACAGGGGGAAGATTTTAGGCGATTAGTTTTTCTGCCTCAGGGTTGTCATCGCCTAAAACCCGTATCCTATCGACATAAACCCTTTTTTTAACGATGAAAGCGCGATTATGCTTAAATCCAGCGCTAATCCATTAAAAAAAGCCCGTAGTCGACTTTTAACCCCTCATAGTCTATTCCATTTTAATCTTTTCATTTGATGCTGTTTATTCGTGCCGGAATAACAACAATAAACATGGAACTACAGGCAACCGCGGTTTTAGCGTCCGTTAATGCAAACCGCACCAAAAAATACTCCTCAGGAATGCGCATATGGCACTGGCTAAACGCACTGGTAATCGCTGGCTCATTATTAACAGTGCTGGTTAACTCCACGGTGTTAAAACCATGGACAAACGCCGGTTTGATTGCAGATAAGCTGGGTGAAAACGGGGTAAAAATATCGGAAGAACAGGCGAAACCTGTGGCTTTTGCCCTGAGCGATAAAGTATGGGCATTACACACGTATTTGGGCTATGCACTGGCAGCATTGTTTGTATTGCGCATCCTGCTCGAATTTTTTGAAGTAGCTGATAAAAAACTGATCCGGAAGATCAGGGCTGCAAAAGCAGCTTTTCAACTGAGGCAGGAAAACCGGGTTGCATCCCGTAACGAAATGCTGGTTAAAACGTCATATGCATTGTTTTATGTTTTGTTGCTGGTGATGGTTGTTACCGGGCTGGCACTGGCTTTCAGGGATGATATTGCCGCACTTAAAAATATGCATTTTTTAAGGGATATCCATGAGTTTACTATGTACCTGATCCTGGGCTTTATTTTTATTCACCTGGCCGGGGTGGTTTTGGGCGAACGAAAGGGCCACAAAGGGGTGGTGTCTGACATGATCAACGGTGGATAATCTGTATCGCAAATGTTACTGCATTTAAAACACAAAACGACGTTAAAGGTTGATGGTATAACTATTTTTAAATTAAATCCCGACATGTTAAAAAAACCAATCACATTATTATCCGGGGCTTTATTGCTGCTCCTGGTAATGGCCAGTGCCACACCCCCGCTCAAAACAAATAAGCTATATGTCTCTGACTATGAGAACGTGCTGGGCACTTCCATGGAAATAAAAATCGCAGCGAACACGGAGCCCAACGCATCAAAAGCGGAAGACGCCGCGCTGGCCGAAGTGGACAGGCTGAATATGATCCTGAGCGGCTATAACCCATCCAGCGAATTCAGCCGGTGGATGAAAGCGGATAAAAAGCCTGTAGTTGTTTCGGCAGCGCTTTATGAAGTACTATCGCTTTTTGAACAATGGCGCATTAAAAGCAACGGCGCGCTGGATGCCTCGGCCGAAACTATTACGAAGGTATGGCGCAATGCGGCCAAACAAAACCGCCTGCCATCATCCGATGAAATTGCAAATGCGGTAAAAATGGTACAACAGCAGCATTATATATTAAATGCACAAAACCACACCGCGCAACGCCTGGATGATGCGCCGCTGATCCTGAACTCCTTTGCGAAAAGTTATATCATGAACAAGGCTGCTAATGTGGCTATGACAACAGCAGGCGTAAACGGCCTGGTGATTAATATAGGTGGTGATATTTTGGTACGCGGGCAGCATACCGAACAGGTGCAGGTGAGCAACCCTAAAGCGGATGCCGAAAATGATGCGCCGGTTGCCAGGGTACAGGTAAGCAATAAAACTATTGCTACCAGCGGCAATTACCGCCGCGGCGAATTGATAAATGGTAAATGGTATTCGCATATTGTTGACCCCCGGACCGGTATACCGGCTGGTGAGGTGATCAGCTCAACCGTAATCGCCGATAAAGCTACCGATGCCGGGGCATTAGCGACCGCGTTAAGCGTACTTAGCCCGGGCGAAGGTAAACTGCTGGTAGCCAAAGTGCCCGGCGCTGAATATATGCTGATCACTGCTGATGGTAAACAATTTGAAAGCGCCGGCTGGAAAAAAGCATTATTGCCCGAAGAAAAACCTGTGCTTACAACAACTACCGCTGTTGCCGGTGATAAAACATGGGATCCTAATTATGAGCTGGCCATCAACCTGGAACTGGCTACCATGGAAGGCATGCGGGTACACCGCCCCTTTGTAGCAGTTTGGGTAGTGGATGCTGATAAAAAACCCGTAAGGCAGATTGCGCTTTGGTACAATAAACCAAGATGGCTGAACGAATTACCTGCCTGGTATGAGGCCTATTACGACAGCTATTCAGCGGGCAGTGCCAGCATCAGCTCAACCACCAGCGCTACCCGTTCGCCGGGGAAATATACGCTCAAATGGGATGGCAGGGATGATAAAGGCAACCTGGTAAAACAAGGCACCTATACCATCAATATTGAATCGGCGCGCGAACATGCCGGCTACCACCTGCTGAGCCAGGATTTTAACCCGAAAAAACCGCAGCACATTGACCTTACCGGCAATGCTGAAGTGGCCTCCGCATCATTTGATTACCGCAAAAAGACTGATGGAAACAATTAACCCGGTGCAGCACAAACCTGTAAAAGACGCGAAGAAGCCAAAATCCGCATGGAAGAAAGGAACCATCACTTTTTCGCGCTGGGTGCATATTTATTTGTCGATGCTCAGCTTTGTAGTGGTGCTTTTCTTCGCTGTAACCGGTCTTACCTTAAACCACGCCGAATGGTTTGATGGCAAACAGGTTGAAAAAAAGTATAAGGGCGCGGTACCTGCAGCATGGGTAAAGGTGCGGGATACTGCACAGATCAAAAAGCTGGAAATTGTGGAGCTGCTGCGTAAAAACTATGGCATCAAAGGTTATGTGAGCGATTTTATCATCCAGGACGACCAGTGTTCTGTATCCTTTAAAGGGCCCGGCTACAGCGCCGACGCCTTTATCAGCCGCAAAGACGGCAAATTTCAGTTAAGCGAGCTGCGGCTTGGCGTAGTGGCCGTACTGAACGACCTGCACAAGGGCCGCGACAGCGGCGCCGGCTGGAGCTGGCTGATCGATGTATCGGCGGTGTTTTTAACGCTGGTATCGCTAACAGGCCTCATAATGCTTTGCTTCCTGAAGAAAAAAAGAGTGAACGGTATCATCCTGCTCATCATTGGCGGCGCAATTTGTTGCCTCATCTACTGGATTTTTGTCCCGTAAATAAAAAGTTCTTTTTCTGTATTGTTTTGTGTAAACAGGGCTACCGTAAAAAGGTCCTGTTTTTTTGTTTGGGAGAGGATGTCGCGATGATTCTTTTAAAACAAACCAAAATCACTTTCAACACGCTGCATGCGGAACGTGTGCAGCCACGCTTATTTTCCCGCAAACTCCGAGGCCAACTTATTTAATACGGCAATGCTGATGGTTTTATCGCCGCTGTTGATCACAATCCGGTACCTGAAGGTTACCGATTCTCCCTTTTTTAGTTTCAGGTTGAGTGAAGATTTACCATTGGTAAAAACCTTTTCGCCAAGCGGGTTGGCAGCAAACAAACCATAGCCACGCGCATGCCAGAAGGTAGGGTAATTGGGGTTTTTAGGGTGATCGATGATTGCAATACTCACCGAGTCGGCCCCCATTTTACCGAATACTTTACACCAAACGCCGCGGGTGCTCCAGGTATCATTGCCCGTTTTGCCCGCGCTGGTGAGGTAGTTACCATTGGCAATATGGTCCGTGCCCCCTTTTACTGTCGTTACGTTACCTTTATTATCCGTCAACTGCTGGTCTTCATTAGCAGGGATTTGCAGTTCATGTGCCAGGCGCAGGCCCAGCATACCATCTTTGGCATCATTAAAAGTAACGTCTGTATCGGCTTTTAAAGTGGTAAAACGATCAATAATGCGCTGGCTCGCACTCGCGCTGAATTCGAAGCGGGTGGCTTCTTCCAGCAATACCTGCTTTTTTTGGTTAACCCAATTGGCATGGTAGGCTAATATACCGGTACTGCCGCTTTTAGTTTCGGTGATGCGATCAGTCCGGATCCAGCCATACAGGCTTTTTTTGTTAGCAGGTATAGCATAGGAGTTGTTCCAGAAATCGAGCCCATTTACATTTTCAAAGTTAAACCAAAGGCCCACATGGTGCGGGTGATCCGTGGGCTCGCCGGCATTGGGCGCCAGGGGAAAACCGCGGGTAACAACAGTACGGTTAGCCGCGCGGATAGGATATAAAACCGGCTTTTCCAGGCTATCCGGATAAAGGAAACTCGTAAAAGGCTGGCCTCCGATAAGGATATCATCCCTGTTTTCAGTGGCCGACTTGACCACCTGCACGTTTTCGCTTTTCTGAGCAAAACACAGGGAAGTTGCAAAAGCCATCGCGATAGCAAAACCCAAACTTCTATACCTTGTCATATAAACATTTTTGGTTCCCAACCCCTGATTCCTGGCGCTAACTAATATTTAAACACTTTGCCATTCGCCATTACTTCCTGCGTCGCTTCATTAAAGGTGGCCTTATAGCCGGTATGCACGGCAGCGTTGGTCATGATATTAGCGATGGAATGGCTGTAACCAGCTTCCACCGGTGCATGGGGTTCCTTGCGGCTGCGCACACATTCCATCCAGTTGCGTACATGGTTGGAGGTAAGCACGTCTCCGCCTGTATTGGCTGAAGCCACCACTTTTTCGGTATTGGCCAGGTCGATCTCCGGCAGCAGATTGGCCTTCATGCCCATGGCTGCGGCCATTTTTTCGGTAAGGCCCCCGGTTGGTGATACTTTATTGGTGATCAGGTTCAACTCACCCCCGTTTGAATAGTAAATCTCGGAGGGATTCTCGTCCCCATTGTGCATCCGCGAAGCAAAAGTAACCTGGAAACCGCTTGATAGATCATCCAAAGGACCATAGTCAAATACCGCCGTTAGGGTATCCCAGTTACGGCGGCCATCCTTCCACATGTAAATACCGCCGTTGGCGGCCACACTGCGCGGGTGTTTGAGCCCGCTAAACCAATGTACCGTATCAATCTGGTGGCTCATCCACTGCCCCGGCAACCCGGATGAATACGGCCAGAAAAGCCGGAACTCTAAATATTTACGCGGGTCAAATTCCTCATAGGGGCGGTTCATGATCCAGCGCTTCCAATCGGTATCTTCTTGTTTTAGGGTGCCTAAAAGGTCAGGCCTGCGCCAGCGGCCCGGCTGGTTAACGTTCCAGGTGAGTTCAACCATAGTGATCGGCCCAAACTTCCCTGAACGGATAAAATCATTCGCCGCATGATAATTGGCCCCGCTCCTGCGCTGTGAGCCGATCTGGACGATCTTACCCGATTCTTTTATCGCTTTCAACGCGGCGCGGTTATCCTCCATGGTTTCGGCGAAAGGTTTTTCTACATAGGCATCGCAGCCGGCCTTTACCGCCTCAATGGCATGCCGCGCATGCTGAAAATCGGCGGTGCTGATAAATACGGCATCTATGGTTTTACTGTCATACAATTCTTCGTTGTTGCGGTACGCCCTTACCTCGTTCTGCATTTTTGCTTTCCAGGTAGCAGCGCCTTCTTCACGGCGTTTGCTCCAGATGTCGGATACCGCAACCACTTCAAAGTTAAGCTCCTTGTAATGATTCATAAAGCTGGGGATATGCGAACTTTTGTGCCTGTCGCTAAACCCTATTACACCCACCCGCACCCGGTCATTAGCGCCGATAATGCGTTTGTAGCTTGCGGCGCTCCAGCCGGTTTTTGCCAGCAATACACCGGTACCGGCCAATGCAGCCTGTTTGATAAAAATTCGACGCGATTTTTCCATAATATAGGTGCTTACCTTCCTGAAGAATTGACAATTGGTTGTAAGATCAGCACACCGGCTGAATAAATCAAATATCAACCAAATTGCTCGAAAACGCTACTGCTTTTTTAATCTTGTGTATAACAATGATGCTACATTCCATCAGCTTGCAGGTAACTGCAACCAGTGCAACTATCTGCGAAATTGACGACGGCAATTTAACCCCAGGCAGCCAATATTAAACCCCTCCTGTTTTGATCTATTATTTCTTGTAACCTGCCATTGCAATCTTATCAAATTTAACGCCACCAGTATAAACACTTGTAATATAGACATTAATAAAAAGCGGCGCTGAATATTTTAATATATCATTTAACCATAACAAAATAAAATCAAGCGCGTATAAGGTTGAAATTTGTCACTAAGGTTTAGTGATAGCAATACCTAATATTACACACCATATGAATGAACTTAACACATCAGTTTTAGTAATCGATGACGAAGAAATGGTTCGCGACAATATTGAGGATATCCTCGTGCCGCGCAGCATTTCGCAGGAACAATACGGAATTGATAACGCAGTAAACATTTTGTTTGATACACCTGCTACGCTGCTTGCGCCCCGCACCCGCAATATCCCGGTTTTCACAGTCGATAAAGCATCCAATGGGATGGAAGGCATAGAAAAGGTACGCAAAGCTGCTGAGCAGGGCCGTCCTTATGCGGTTATTTTTTTAGATATGCGCATGCCGGGGATTAACGGACTGGAGACTGCCATCGAGATAAGAAAATATGATATTAAAGCGGAGATCATTTTTGTTACAGCTTACAGCGATTGTTCCATCGAAGAAATTGTTGAACAGGCCGGGCAAAACGTGGGTTACCATTGCAAGCCTTATGCATCTGAAGAGATCATTCAACTGGCGACCAAAGCGGTAACGGATTATAACAAATTGCGCAACCTTGAAAAACTGATCGAGTCTATCTCAAAGATCGGCTTAAATAACCACCAGCTAACGTCATTATTAAAAAACATATTGGAACAGCTTGCGGGATCATTGGAAACCGACATGGCGCTGCTGGGCAAACTGCATGATGGTTTTGTTTATGAAAAACTATTTTCAATCGGGGCATTTGAGGATAAGGTAAACCTTGAAGAACTTGTTTCACGCATAAAAAATATATCAATTGAAAGGGATGAGGTGATTCAACTGGAGGACCTTGTTTTAGCGCGGATGGATAACTATTCGGTTTTCGCGCTGCTAAAAAACCATGGAAAGCTTAAAACCGAAAAAATGTACATGCTGAAACTGTTTGTACAAAACGCGGCCCAGGCGATAAGAAATGCGGAATTAAACGAGAAGCTGGTACAAAAGGAAAAGCTTTCCGCCGTAGGCCAGGTTTTGGCAATGGTGATGCACGATCTCCGCTCGCCTATAAAAAACATTAAAGTAATTACCGGTTTAATGCGGGATGAGGGCGATACCAGTGAAATGGTAGATCTGATAGATCAATCGGCCGAACAGGCGGCAAAAATATTTGATGATTTCCTCGACTTTATTAAAGAAACTAAAATAACCAAGGTATCAGTAAACGTCAATAAAATTGTAAGTGAAGCGATACAACAGGCTGAAAGCAGGGCTGGTATTGAGCAGGTAACGATCAGCAAAAATATTCCCGACTCATTAGTGGTTCCGGGCGACGAAAGCAAGCTGCGGGGCACCATCATCAACCTGGTAAATAATGCGATTGATGTACTCCACGAAAAAAATGTACATAACGGTGCGATCACGATATCAGCGCATGCAGAAGGGAAAGAAGTGACATTGAAAATTACGGATAATGGCCCGGGGATCCCGCCCGAAATAAAGGATACACTGTTTGAACCTTTCGTTACCTGCCATAAAAAGAACGGAACAGGCTTAGGGCTGTCTATTGTAAAACAATTCATCATTGGCCATGGTGGCAAAATAGCTGTATATAACAACAATGGCGCTACATTTACGATAACATTGCCCCTGTAAAAACCAATCAGTCTTACCTTCTTATTTTCAAATATGAAATTTAGCAATACCCGGCCTGCCGCAATCGCAAATAATAAATCATTTTCAGCTGCCCGGACAGAATCCGGCAACCTTGAACGTTATAAAGCGTTGGTGCATGCATCAGACATTGGCGCCTGGGAGTATTTTCCGGATACGGAATCGCTGTGGTGCAATGATATTTATTTTTCGATGCTGGGGAGGGATATCAATGACTATGACTTTGCAAGCCCCAATAATTTAAAAGAAGTTTGGATTGACCTGCTGCACCCGGAAGATAAGGATGTTGCCACCAACCATTTTGCCGAATATTTAAAAAACCCTAAAGGCACACACGAAAGCTATTACCGGATGAAACACAGTAACGGGAGCTGGGTATGGATTTGGTCGAGAGGCAGAGTTTTTCAAAACGAAAAGTCGGGTTTTGGCGCCATAGGCACCCATGTGGATATCACGAGGCATAAAAAAGCCGAAGAAGCAATACAGCGCGAACGGATCTTATTAAGAACGTTGATTGACAATCTGCCGGATACCATCTATGTGAAGGACATCCAGGGAAGGAAAATTATTGCAAACCGCGCCGATGTTGAATGTATCGGCGTTTCGGCAGAAGAGGAGGTTTTGGGCAAAACCGACCTCGATCTGTTTGGCAATAATGATATAGGCATTCGCGGTTACGAAGATGATATGCGCATCATAAAAACAGGCGAAGCTATTATCAATAAAGAAGAATATTTTTTAGATAGCAGGGGTAAAAAGCGTTGGTTACTTACTTCAAAATTACCGGTTAAGGATGGGCGTGGGAAAATTATTCGCCTTTTAGGCATCGGGCACGATATTACCATGCGTAAACAATCCGACGAAGTATTAAAAAAACTCAACGAGGATCTTCGCCTGCAGTCGGAAGAATTGAGTAAACAAGCTGCCGATTTAAAAGCGCTTAACCTGCAGTTGGAAAAACAAAAAGAACAGGAACTTGAAAAGGCAATAGCCCAGGGGAAATTTGAGATCGCTTCAGAGTTTTTGCATGACATCGGCAATGCCATGGTTGGGCTCGGCTCGCACCTGAACCGCATCAACCGGGTTGTTGACCAAAATAACCTCAATAACCTTAAAAGCTTAACCGTATTCCTAAAAACCAACCAAACGGCCATCGCAGGTGCAATAGGTGCGCACAAAGCGGCAGCGTTGGTTTCGGTAACCGAAGGTTTTGAAGCAACGCAAACAAATAACGGCCTCGAAATACATACCTCGATAACCGAATTATTAAATATCATTACCCATATACAGGAAATTCTGAATATTCAAAGGCAACTTGTACGCGGTCATAAGGGGTTGCACGAACGAAAACCCGTGAACCTGGAAAATATATTATATGATTGCAAATCAATGCTTTTCGCCAGTATTGATAAAAAGGGTATCCGGTTCAGTATAAATATACAACCAGGCACATACACTATTAAAGGCGATCACACCAAACTGATGCAGGTGATATTAAATATCCTGAAAAACAGTATTGAGGCGATAAACATAGACGCGCCCGAGAAAATCATCACCATAAACATGCATACTGTTGACAACCTGCTGGAGTTAATTATTACAGATAATGGCCAGGGGTTTGACGCGCAGACAGCAAATTTATTTTTCGTACGCGGATTTACAACCAAAAAAAATGGCACCGGCCTTGGGCTATACAATATCCGAACTATTATTGAAAGCCACGCAGGCTCGTTCGCAATCAGCAGTAACGGGCCCGGCTGCGGCGCTGTATCAACCATCCGCTTTGCTTTATAATAAAAACCCAAACGCACAAAAACTCTTTAACCGGCGTTGATAGTAAAGAGGCTGTATCAAAAGTCTATGAACTAAAAGCAAACGAAATAAAATTTGGACTTAGTGTTCTTAGTGAATACTTTGTGCCCCTTGTGGTTTGTTTTTTTACCACAACGGACACGAAGAAAGAACACTATGGCTACAAAGACCTAACTGTTCAAAATATAATTTGGTTACCTTTTACATGGAGAGACTTTTGAGAAAGCCTCTTTATTTTATAAAAAGCAGGGATTATTTTTAAGCCATGCAAATTTTAAACGCATTTAAAATTTATATAAGGTTGTTACGTTTTTTAAACAGACTACGTTATATAAATTATAAGTTTGTTTCACTAATTTTCAAACATGAAAAATTCTACTAAAAATCTCAAAAGTATTTTAACTACGGTCCTGGCGTTGGGTTTACCGGTTTTATTTCTCGCATCGTGTTCAAAACCAGTAGTAAACGGCAATGTAAGCACACCTATTGCCGGTGTTGCATTTGTACAGGCCTCTCCTGATCAACCCGTATTGGATATTTTTTTCAACAATACAAAATACAATACTACCCCTATTTCCTACGGAAATACTTTCAGCTATGCTACGGTAAATGCAGGAAAAGTCCCTGTTGCACTGTATAATGATGCCACAGTAAAAGCCATAGTAACTGACACCCTGACGCTGCTCCAAAATGTGGCATATTCCTTATTTCTGACAAATACAGTAAGTCACCCGCAATTGTTTTTATTACCTGATACGCTATCAAAACCGGCAGGCTCTGATGCCGCCATACGTTTTATTGATTTAAGCCCCGATGCGCCGGCGGTAGATCTTGTTATAAAAAGTGGTTCCACACTGGCCTCCAACATGACATTTAAAGAGCATTCAACTTTTATACCTGTACAGGCCGATTTTTATACACTGGAGGTACATGCAGCAGGCACTTCAACCGTTCTGGCTACACTCAACAATCTTAAATTCCAAAGCGGCTTCCTTTACACTGTCTGGTTCCACGGCCTAAACGCCGGCACTACCAGTACTGATAAGCTGGCCGTTGACATTATTACGAATACTTATTTTATGTAAATACGGTTTTCAGGAATATTTTTACATTTTGTATATTTAAGAAAATGGAGGATGATTGAAATCATCCTCCATTTTCTTTTTGACAAATATTTTTTAAATAAGTAAATTATAAACCTTTCGCACCCGATTTTATCAGCTTCGCGGCAAATTTCACGTTATATAAACTTCAATTTTGCTAATTTAGTTCCCATTGGCTTTACACGACTAATTTCGATTGAATTATAATGAATACTAGAAATATATTTTTGATTATCGCCTTTTTCCTTTTGTGGGGGCGCGCAAATGCACAGTTTGAAGGCGCCAAAATCGATTCATGGCTTTCGGAAAATACCGCTGAAATGGGCGGAAGATCAATCCTCCTGGTTTGGCAAAACGGTCATATTGTTTACTCACATGCGGTAAACGACATGAACCGGCGACAAAAATTTATAGATAAAATGATAGCCCGGCGTCAGGGCAAAACTGCCGATCTGGATGACTTCACGCCAACTTCCAGAATTCCGGTTGCCAGCTGCAGTAAATGGTTTAGTGCAGCCCTGGTAATGACCTTTATTGATGAGGGCAAGCTAAAACTTAGCGACACGGTGGGCAAGTATCTCCCGGTGCTTAGCCGGCATGGCAAAGGAAATATTACTGTAAGCGAATGCCTTTCGCACCTAACCGCTATAAAAGCGCCTGATTTAAAGGAAAGCCTTAAAGATATGAAACAGGTGAGCAGCATGGACGAAGCCATTGAACAAATAGCCGCGATGCCTATGGAGGGCAAGCCGGGCAAAGTATTCCGCTACAGCAATGTTGGGCTGCAAATAGCCGGGGCTGTTTTGGAAAAAATAAGCGGAAAAAGTTTTGAAACCTTATTTGCTGAGCGAATTGCCCAACCGCTGCAAATGAAAAATACCGATTTCGGCAACGGAAAGGTGGCGTTGCCTGCCGGTGGCGCTTACAGTACTCCCGAAGATTACCTGGATTTTTTGGTGATGATCCTCAATAAAGGCGTCTTTAATAACAAAAGAATTTTAAGCGAAACCAGCGTTGCACAAATGCAGTTGAACCGCTGTACGCCCAATGTAAAGATCGCCTATGCGCCCGCAGAGGCCGGTACATTTGGCTATGGTTATGGCGAATGGGTGATGGACGAAAAAACCGTTACCAGCCCCGGTTTATTTGGCAGCTTTCCCTGGGTAAATAACGATAAAAAGTACGCCGCCTTTATGATGACGTATTATATAAAAAGTGCCGGGCGGCACGAAAGGTATACGGAATTAAAAAGTTTGGTGGATGAGGCCTCAACACGATAAAACACCTCCACCCTTTTCTTAATCTACATCAAGCAGCCTAACGGGGTATAGATGTTATCTTTGCATTGAAAAGGAAAAATAACAATGCAAAAGCAAATTGAAAAAATATATAGCCGGCCGCTTCGGCCAGGTATGGTTGGCGATGGTTTCAGGGTCTTTAATTATTTCCCTAACAATGGTTTGAGCCAGCAAAGGGTAAGCCCGTTTTTGATGATGGATTTTAACGCTGAATTTGATTTCGGCCCATCAGACCATTTACGTGGCGTGGATGTGCACCCGCATAAAGGGTTCGAAACAGTAACCATCGCCTACAAAGGCAGTGTTGCGCATCACGACAGTACGGGAAACAGCGGAGTGATCAATCCGGGCGATGTGCAGTGGATGACTGCAGGTTCAGGGATCCTGCACAAGGAATACCATGAAAAAGAATTCTCCAAAACTGGCGGGCCTTTTGAAATGGTACAGCTTTGGGTAAACCTTCCGGCTAAACATAAATTAACCGGCCCAAAATACCAGGCCATTACTGCCGACCAGATGGGAAAAGTTATACTTGACGACGATGGTGGCGTAGTTAACGTGATCGCCGGTTCATTTAACCAGCACCAAGGCCCGGCCACCACTTTTACACCTGTTAATATGTTTGATATCCGAATTAACAAAGGTAAATCGCTTGCTGTTAACATACCAGCCGATCATAATACGGTATTATTGGTGGTAAGCGGCGCTATTTCCGTCAATGGCGAAAAAGCAGGGTTACATGATCTTGTATTGTTTAAAAATACGGGCGAAGAAATTGCCATCAGCGCTGATGAAGAAGGCGTATTGCTGTTACTAAGTGGCGAGCCCATTAATGAGCCCATTGCACAGTACGGCCCCTTTGTAATGAATACCCATCGCGAATTGCAGGAAGCGTTTGAGGAATTTCAATCAGGTAAATTCGGGGTGCTTGAATAAAATTTAAAATTCAGTAAAAAGAAAAGCGGCTAAACGGCCGCTCTTCTTTTGTTAGGGTTACCGGGCTAAATTGATCAACCCCAGCCATCACTCCAACCGCCATTTAATGAGGCGTTTTTATTTTCCTTCAACAAAGCATCGTATTTTGCCGACTGGCTTGCTGTTAAAACAGATTTTATTTTTTTGATGGTTGCCTTACGCAACGGGCCTACGTCAACCAGCATTTTATTGGTATTACCGTTGTCAGCTGCTTTTATTTTATCAAATTGCTGGGCCGACTCTTTATAGATGCCTGCAATTTTTGACGTTTGATCATCTGTCAATTTTAATTCCTTTTGCAATCCTTTGGCTTTCTGAACCGGGTCAGACGGTGGCCCGCTCCTGGGTTGAGAAAAACCTGCTGTGGTTAATCCAACAAACAGGCAGCAAATTAAAAATAGTTTTTTCATCGTTTTAATGAATTAATTGGTGTTTATAGTTTAAAGGTAATAAATTGTTTATATAATTAAAAGAGCGATAGTTGGTTTGTGGTTGATTTTTAAACAAACCCTGTTGTTTTATTTTACAGTTAATGCTGAAGCCACCGGCATACACAAAGGGCCGTTCAGTTTTCTTTTGTAAGCCATTTTGGCCAGGTTAATCACTTCAGGTTTGCCAATTCCTTCCGTGATGTGCAAAAACTGGTTTGGGGCGATATTTTTAAAATGCTGAACTGCGTTACATCCGGCCCACCTGATTTCAATCTCGTCAATCAAGCCGGCCTGTCCTATCCCGATCTCCTGCCGCAATGGCGAAGATCCGAAACTTCCGCCTGAGTTAACATCTTTGTAAACACTCCGTTTATGACCGTTCTCGGTGAAAGTAACCTTTATACGACTTCCTATCGCAGCCCTGTTTGCCTTCACCCCCTGCAGTTTTAAACTTATCCAGTTATTGTTACTCTGCCCCGGGTTCATGTATAGCGAACTGGTGTACGAATCCCCTTTATAGGCCCCACCCATTTCTATAAAAATATCCTGGATCCCGCTGTTCCTGATATCGGCAAAAGCCACACCATGTCCTTTTTGAAGGTTTCCCGTCCGTGAAGATGTGGTAACGTCCGCAAATTTCTCTCCACCCAAATTTTTAAACATTTTATTGGGTACCAACGATTTAAAATCGGGATTACCAGTACCAAAATACATATCCGGCCAGCCGTCATTGTCAATATCGCCAAAATTGCCGCCCATGCTGTAAACTACTTTGTCGAGCCCAACGTTTTTGGTAACGTCGGTAAAAGTACCATCTTGGTTATTTTTATATAAAAACACATTGCCCGCCTGGGGCACAGGCTTCCCTGCTGCAGCCGCTCCGGCATAGTAGGCCAAACTCTTGTTAAACCCATAACCGCTTACTAAAACATCCGGCCAGCCATCATTATTATAATCGTAAAACCAGGTGGTAAAAGTACTCATGGTGTTATTTGCAATTTCCGACTGGTCGCTCACATCTTCAAAGTCAGGTATTATTCCGGGCTTTCCTTTATTTTTCAAAAGATATTTTTTTCCGTTCATGGTTGATAAAAATAAATCCGGCCAGCCGTCATTATTAAAATCAGCAGAGGTTGCACCTTTAACAAATGCTGTAAAATTGCAATGTGCCTGCTCAGCAACATCAGTAAATGTCCCGTCCTGGTTATTAATATACAGCGAGCAGGTATGTATACCACCGGCGTCTATCGTTCCTGAATCTTCTGCGCCAACAAATACGTCCAGCCAGCCGTCATTGTTAAAATCTGCCCAAACAGCGGCCTGGGTGGGTTTATAAAAAAGCAGGCCACTTGGGATGGTAACGTCAGTAAACGTGCCGTCGCCATTGTTTCGCAGTAACGAACTGGGCTGATTGCCAAAACCCTGTGTATTCCATGCGCCCCGTAAAACAAAAATATCAAGGTTGCCATCATTGTTATAATCCGTCTGCTGGATATTTAAGCCGCCGGTTATCCCTTTTAAACCGCTGTGTTCAGTAAGGTCGCTAAAAGTACCATCTTTATTGTTCTGGAAATAATGCAAAGGGTCGGTAAGGTCCCAGCCTGATGTTACAATGTCCAGGTAGCCGTCATTATTAAAATCATCAACAATAACACCCCCTGCTCTTCCATTTACATTCAGGCCAAGGTCGGCAGCTATATCTGTAAAAGGTTTTACGTTATAAGCAGTATCCGCGTCTAACCCGGGAAGCAAAAACGCCCGGGGTACTTTTTTAGGGTATCCGCCCAGCGTCATAAAGGCGATATTAAGCAACCATTTTGATTCATAGTCATCCGGGTGATTTTTTAAGATCTCTTCATATACCTCAATCGCCCTGGTTGATCCGGTCTTTTGTACATGGATGCCGCCGTCTTTTATCGGGAAGATGCATGAAGATCCGTTATGGTTAAGCATGCAATTGTTTCTTTCCCCTAATCGCATATACGCTATGGCAATATCGGGCATCATATGGTCAACAGACATGACATCAATATTTTTAACAACCTCTTCATATGTTTTTACCGATTCTTCCTCCTGCCCGGTTTTTAGCGCGAGCGATGCTTTTAAAGCCAGCAGGTAGCTATTGTTATTATTACCCGGTATTTGAAGCAGGGAATCAATACGTGCCTTTTTCACTTCGGGATTGAAGGGATTTTGGACACTCAGATTTTTTTTTGTAAGTGCTTTTAGCAAGTCGACCATTTGTTGATGGGAAGATTCGTGGTAATAATTGATAACCGAAAACCCCAACAACAAGACTGCAAAGCCCGACAGTAAAAAAAGACCTATCTGAATTTTTCTATTTTTAAACATTTTATTTTCATATTAATTTACCGGCGCGCAGCAAACCTGTTTCCGGCTTATTACTGCGGCGCTATATTTTATTATTAAATAATTTCTATCTGCATGGTGTATTTGCCGGAAAGTATATGAAGCGCCAACTGCGGTGCCACTAGGAACCCACTGCTTTCAAATCCGTCACGATATTTGAATAAAGTGATGAGCCTGTAAGGCAAGCCTGGTTCATTCCGGATAAACCATCATAAAATTTGTTCAGGAAAATATTGTCTTTACGTCAGGAGGCCTACCAGGGCCGATCATAGTTAAATAGAGTATATCGGCTTGCTTATAGAAAATACCCGCCTGGATCATGAAAATGGGGATTGAAAACTTGTAATGTACACATTGATGACTATAAGTTGCCAAATTTATTTTACCAAAAGGCACATGACCTTTTTTTGGCACCGGTATGTCGGGAATTTGTGTAGCATTGATAACGTTTTTATCACATAAACGGGTAGTTGCGTAGTTGGGGATACAAACCAGGTAAATGGCCGTCCTTGTCATTCTAATTTTTATATAATTATAGGCTGTATTGCCAAACTGGATGCGGCCGTTTAAATTCTGATAGGTTTTCCAGTCGCTGATGCCGGGCATATTTGCCGGGATCCTGATTTCGGTGAGGTCATCAATATTGTAGCGATTTTGACTGATCTGTTCATTAAATAACTTGTCAGACTGGTACACCAAATATTCATGAAATAGTAATTGCCCCCCTATATTATAGAAGTGGATTAAAAGCAGTGCTATGGCAATTAATTTTTTCACTTTATAATTGTTGGCTTAAAGCACAACGTTATATTTCGAAACAGGGCGAACACGGTGAAACGGTCCGCCCCTTAATATTTATAATTTGTTTTACTAATATTTGCCGTAACCAACATGTGCCATTCTTTCACCCATTTCGGCATAGGCTTCGTTAGGCCCGGGCGCCCAGGTGCCCAGTCCGTCAACATAGCGGTTATACATGCAAAAGGCAGCAGCTATTAAAACGGTATCATGCAATTCAATATCTGTTGCACCCAAAGCGCGGGCTGCTGCAATATCATCCTCAGTAACATTTTTACCATTGCGCTGCACCTGGTGTGCAATGTGCAGCAAAGCCCTCAGTTTATCGGAAACCGGAGTAGTGGGCAAGCCGGCTTTAATATCGTCTATCAGGCCTATACCGCTTTTTAAGTGCGCGGCAGCAGCTGCGGCATGCGAGGTATGGCAAAAATGGCAGCCATTCCAGTATGAAACTGAGGCTGCTATAATTTCCCTTTCGCCACTGGTCAAACTCGATTCTCCTCTTAATAAGGTCTCCGCAAGGTCAAGCAATGGCCGCGCGGTTTCGGGCCGGTAGTTTAACAGGCCTACTATGCCTGGTAATTCTTCGTTCAATAATTTGATATGTGCCATATTGGTTGATTTAGTTTATTGGTTTGATTATTTGTTGTAATGTTGATACGTTGTAAAGTTGCAATGTTAAAATTCAGTTAAGCAATGACTAATGACTAATGATTAATTACCACCTTAAACGGAAGCGTTAAATAGCCCTCGCGGGCGCGCTGTTCTCCCATTTTATCATACAGTGCCGGGTCATCGGGCTGCCAGGTTGCAAGGCCGTCAACATAGCGGTTATACATGCAAAAGGCTGCGGCTATTAAAACTGCGTCATGGATCTCTATATCGGTAGCCCCCTCGCTCCGGGCCAGTTCAATATCCTGCGGAAGCACGTTTTTCCCGCCGGACTGTACTTTGGCGGCAATTTTTAACAATGCTTTCATTTTATTGCTGATGGGCGCTGTTTCCGGGTCTGCCAATACTTGTTGTACAATTCCGGCATTATTACCCAACTGGTGCTGCGCGATGGCGCCATGTATGTTGCAGCAATATTTGCAGGTATTTAAACGCGATACATAGGTGGCTATCAGCTCCCGCTCGCCTGCGCTTAATGTTGGGTGCGGGTTATGCAGCATCGCCTGCACCAACGCATTCAATGGGGCAGCAGTTTCCGGCCTGAACATAAACAGGCTCCTGATGCCCGGAAATTCCTGTGGTAAGTTAATATGTGGCATATTTGTTAGTTATTGAGTTAGATTAAGTTTATTGGGTTGATTAGTTTACCGGGTTGAATTAACTATTCACTTAATCAACCTGATAAACTCAATCAACCATCATTTATATACACTCGACTGGTAACCCTCCAAAGCACGTTGAGGCGCCCTGTTTACATAAAACTCCCTGTCTTGCGGCGCCCATGTACCCAAACCGTCAACGTACCTGTTAAACATACAAAACGAGGCGGCTATCAAAACCGTATCATGGATCTCCTTATCTGTTGCGCCATTCATTTTTGCTTCTTCAATCTGCGCTTCCGTTACATATTTTCCGCCCTTTTGAACACTGCCTGCAATGCTGAGCAATGCTTTCATTTTGCCGGACAGGTCTGCTGAGTTAAAATCATGCTTAATGCCATCAATCTGCTGGATGTCGCAGTTAAGGTAATGCCCCGCCATTGCACCATGTACGTTTTGACAAAAGAAACAATCGTTCAGATAGGACACATAGGTACCTATCAATTCACGTTCGCCGCGGCTTAAGGTATTATCGTCGTTCCGCAACAGCGTTTCCGCTAAAGCGTTTAAAACTTCAGCTATTTGGGGGCTGTAGGCCATCAGGCCCCGTATGTCGGGTAAGTCATTATTTAGTTCGATATGCGCCATCATTGTTAGTTTTAGTTTATTCTGCAGGTTGAACCGGCTGTATGTTTTTAACAAATACAACAACCAGCAGGCCCATTAAAAAAACAAATGAAAAAATAAACAGGGAATTGCCGTAGCCGCCTAAAACATCTACCAATACCCCCGCAAATAAAACGGCTAAAGCAGTAAGCAGGCGGCCTGTGTTAAAACAAAAACCTGTTGCAGACGCCCTTATTACTGCCGGAAACAGCGCCGGAATATAAAGCGACAAAATGCCCTGGCTAGCCCCGAAAAACAATGCTAAAACGGCTATCTCAGCGTAAATTACCGGTGAGAAAGAGCTGTTAGTCTTAAACAAAATAAAGGACAAAGCGAAGCATACCACAAAACTGGCAATCAACGACGTTCTCAAACCCACCAGTTTTACTACCCAACCCGAAAGGAAGCCCCCGATAAGCCCGCCCATACCCAAAAACATAATGCTTAAATCACCTTCCTTATGGGCATCTGTGCTCATAAGGCTCTGTATCCAGGTTGGAAGCCACGAAAATATAGCCCATAAGCCAATGAGCATCGTCCCGAATATGACGGAACCCACTATCAATATCCTGAGGTTGGAAGCTCCGAACAAATGAGGAGCGTGCTTTTTATCCATCTGCTCTTCCGATTTATCCTTTAACCATAGTCCCGATTCATCTATCATCCAGTAACCTGCTATAGCAAACAATACCGGCAAAACTCCTACCAGGAAGCCTTGCCGCCACGACGCAACAATATAATTGAGTAAGCCCGTCGAAAAAATACCTATAGGTATTGCAATTGATAATATACCGGTAAAAACCGCCTTGCTTTTTTCAGGCCAAACCTCGCTTATTAATGTAAAAGATATGACGAGCAGGCCTCCGGCGCCAAAACCGCTAAAAAACCGGCATATCATCACTTCGCCCCAACTTTGTGAAAAGGCGGTCAGCATCGTAAATATGCCGTAACTGCCTATTGATAACAACAAGGCGGCTTTTCTGCCTGTTTTGTCGCTGATCAATCCCCATAAAAATCCGCCGGTCGCCCAGCCAAAAATGAACAGTGAATTGATATAGGCGCTGATACTATTCAGTTGGGCACTGCTTTGGTTGCCCTGGAATTCCCTTACCACTACGTGCAGGTAAACCGCCATTAGGGTGGAAACCGACCCGGCAAACATGTTGCCGGCGAAGCAAACGATAAATAATAAAATCAACCGAACTGATTTTACCGATTGTTGCGCCACAGGAGTAGCTATTAGTTCTGTCTGCATTGTTTTAATGTTTTTTTAAATGATCATAGCCCTGCGGCAAACGGTAGTAACCATGATTAACCAGCCTGTCGGCCAACACAGTGAAATAGCCGTTATCTTCTGGCATAGCAGTTGCCATACCGTCAACATAACGGTTGTACAGGCAAAACAAACCGGCTATCAATACCGTATCATGTATTTCAATGTCTGTTGCGCCTTCGGCTTTTGCTTTCTCAATATGCGCGGTTGTTACCAGTTTACCGTCTTCTCTCACTTTATCGGCAATAGTTAAAAGTGCTTTCATTTTTTCGCTCACCGGCGCTGTTAAAATATCAGCTTTCACTTGCTTTGATGTTTCGTGCTCTCCTAAAAGCATGTCCACCGTAGCGGCATGGGCCGCCGAACAAAATTTGCATTGGTTACCGTTGGATACTACGGTGGCGATCAATTCCCGTTCGCCACGCGTAAGGCTTGATGGCCCGCGAAGTAAGATCTCGGTAAGTTCCCTGATAGGTTGCGCCGTGTCGCGGCGATATTCCAGCAAACCGGTTATCCCCGGCAGATGGGATTCCAATGGTATATAAGGCATAATGAATATGTGAAAATTTGATAGTAACCGAAAGTGATAAACATCAGTTGCTCAATTGGCTGGTTGTGTTGATTTGCCGGAATTAAGGCCAAATGACCAGTCGACAGAAAACCAACAAATTAAAGCTTTTAAAAGCAGCAATTTTGATACGCCCTTCGGGATGAATTAGAATAGAGAAAAATTAACAGGATAGCCGTGGCGGCTGATCCGGAATGGATAAATGATGGAATATTACCCTTTGTACATGCTGAACACGTAGTGTTTGCCTTGTTTTTGAAAAAGCAACAAAAGCAAATTGCGTAAAGGCAAAGCTAAATTTATCTGACAGTGTTGTTTTGGTATACGGCACATGTTCCTTTTTGGGTACCGGAACGCTTTTTGCCTGTTTGGCATCAATAACATTCTGATTGGCCAGGCGGGTAGTTTGATAATCAGGGATGCACATCAGGTATAGAGCAGTCCTGGTTATCTTCATTTTTACATAGTTATAGCTATTGTTTTCAAACTTTATCTGTCCGCTTATATTTTCATATCCCTTCCAATCAGTTATACCGGGCATGTTTACGGGCAGTTTAACTTCGGTGAGGTCACTCACATTGTAAAGCCCTTTTGCTGTTTGTTCGGTAAAGAACCGGTCGGATAAAATTGAAAAATAATGGTGCAAAGCCAGCTGACCACCTACGTTGAACAGGTAGATAAAAAGCAGGAAAGCAGCGATTAATTTTTTCAATGTCTTTGTGTACAAGATTGATCCACTAAATATAGTGCATTATAAAACAACTTTCAAAAATTATTTTTTCCTGTGAAGTAAATTTCCGGTATTGTTTTTCTTTAAGCTATTTTTATTAATCCGGCTTATTGCATTTTCAACTTAGTAAATAAAATGTACTTTTAATATTTATTAATATTTTCACAATCAACCCATTTGCGCTTAAAATACTATATCCTGTTAATTATACTGCCACTCTTTTGCGGCAGGCTTTGGGCGCAGGTTAACAAGGCAAAACAGCTTTACTACCACGTCAGCGAAAAAGATGGCCTGGCTGATAATATGGTCAACTGTTTTTTTCAGGATAGCCAGGGGATCATGTGGATGGGGACACAAAATGGCCTTAACCGGTTTGATGGCTCCGAACTAAAAACCTGGCGCCCGGGCGACCAGCCCTCAAACGACCAGCTTTTAAGCGGCCAGGTAAATGCTATTACCGAGGATGCGATGCACAGGATATGGATGGCTACCTCAAACGGCCTTTCCGTTATAGACCCGGGTACTGAAAAAATACATTCGTGGCAATATGATGGGGACAACAGGATGCGTAGCCTTGCTGTTGACGGTGTTAAACTATGGATAGCCACCGGCGACGGATTGCTCCTGTTTGATACCCGGCAAAAAACATTCAGGCATTTTTTAAATGAAACCGCAGGCAAATCCACTAACACCAGCCGCTTGAACAATGAATGCAATGCATTACTTTTAGATTCGAAAAAAAGGCTTTGGCTGGCCACCGTGAATGGCCTCTGGCTGTTTGACACCACAAAACTCACCTACGGGCAATACGATGGCCCTAAAAACGACCCTCAATATGATGGGATGGTGAATACCATATTTGAAGACCATGATGGTAAAATATGGACAGGCTGCTGGAGCGGCGGTTTAAAACAGGTAATTCCTGAAAACCGCACCGTCATCAACTTTAGTGGTTTGGCTGGAATACCTGCACATATTATGAGTATTGTTGAACAGCGTGATGAAAACAAACAATACCATTTATGGCTAAGCGAATACCTGACCGAGTTTAACCAAAAAGATTTAAAAACTGAGCAGCATGATCTGAAACCGATTCCTGAAGCGGCCTCCCTAGAACCGCGATGCGTTTATGTGTCGCGGGATAACCTATTATGGATCTCAACGGTAAAGGGCGTTTTTATACTTGATCCTAAACGGCAGATCTTTAAACATTATTTTATTGCGGGGCAAAATAGTATTACCAACCAAAACCCGGCACTTTTGGAGCAAAACGGGCGCCTTTGGATGGGCGGAGATACTAAATTACAACTGGAAGTATTCGACGATAAGTTTCACCTGCTAAAAAATTACACCCGGGCCATACAAAATACTACCGGTTTTAACGAACCGGGTATTGCTATAATGAATATTACACCATACCGGCAAAACATTCTGCTGCTTGCAACAACCTCGGGCATCTTAAAACTGGATACCAAAACTGATAGAATAACGGCACTATGCAAAACAGTTGGAGATAGCACTAAAAAAATATCCGGGTTTATTAACAATGTGCTCAGCACCAGGTATGGTTTGTGGTGTTTTCCATGGCGCCGGGGGATTTGGCGTTTTGATAGCACCGCTAATAAATTCAAACCTTTGATTGAAACATTGCCCGATGCTTACGGAAAGCCAAAGGGGGTAAATGTGGAGGATGCTGTAAGCGATAGCAGGGGAAATATATGGCTGACCGATCTGGATTATGGCGTCGTAAAATATGATGCATCAACTAAAAAATTCCAACGCATTGTAAACAAAGATATCACGCCTTACTCCCGCGCAGTTAATATCATCTATATAAAAAACAACCTTTGGTTGATTGACAACGACGCCGTGGTAGCCATTAATGCGCTAACCGGCAAAACCAACAGCTGGCCCCTGCCGGCCGGGATGAATAAACATGTATATTATTATACGGATGACCGGAATGGCAATATCTGGATAGCCAGCCGTACCGGCTTAGTAGTATTTAATACGGCCAATCATAGTTTCAACCAATACACCGAAGAAGACGGCCTGATCAATAATGATATGGACGGCACGATAAAAAAAGCATCAGGCGGGTTAATGGTTTATGCCGGCGAAAACTATATTACCAGCTTTAAGCCTACTGAACTGCTAAGAACCCCTGCTAAAAAGAAGTTATTGCTTACCGGAATAATTGCTGATGATACAAGTTTAAATGTGAGCAGCCTGAAAAATATAATAGTACCGGCAGGCATCGAAAAAGTCACCTTTAAATGGGCATTGCTTAATTATACCAACCCCCTGCAAAACAGGTATTACAATAAACTTGAAAAAATTGACAAAGAGTGGAACTACACCGGCAATAAAGGCCATATTGAATATAATCACCTGCCGCCGGGCCATTATATTTTCAGGTATAAAGCTGTTACAGCAGATGGCCTGGCCGGCGATGAAAAATCAGTAGCCTTTACCATAGCGCCAAAGTTTTACCAAACGGTTTGGTTTATCTGTTTACTGATCTTCCTGTTAGTCCTGTCGCTATTATTAATCATCCGTAGTGTGCGGCTGCGGGAGCAAAAAAAATCAGCCTTGCAATTACAGCTTTCCGCACTGGAAATGAAAGCCCTCCGCGCACAAATGAACCCGCATTTTATCTTTAACGCGCTTAATTCCATCCAGGAGTGCATCATCACCAAAAATACCGATACGGCGTACGCCTATCTTTCAAATTTTTCAAAACTGGTGAGGATGATACTTGAAAATTCAGAAAAACAATTTATAACACTGGCTGATGAGATCGAGACCCTCAGGTTATATCTTTCGATCGAAAAATTACGTTTCGACAGCTCGTTTGAATACAGGATAGATATCGGCCCTAAACTGGACACTTCATTTGTTAATATTCCGGCAATGATCATCCAGCCATTTGTTGAAAATGCCCTTTGGCACGGCCTGATCCGTAAAAAAGGCGAAAAAAAACTTACCTTATGTTTCGATCAGAAAAATGGTAATTTGGAATGCATCATAACAGACAATGGGGTTGGCCGAAACCTGGCGGCCGAAGTCAATACAAACACACAAATAAAAAAACATTCCATGGGGGTAAAAATTACAGAGGAAAGGCTGCAGTTATTGGAAAAAGAAGCAAGCATTACCATTAATGATTTAAAAGACGCGAATGGAGACGCCTGCGGAACTGAGGTAATTATAATTATTCCATTAGAATTTTAATACTGATGAAAGCCATTATTGTTGATGACGAGCCAAAGGGCAGAAACATCCTGCTGCAATTATTAACGCAGCATTTTCCGCAAATAAAAGTAGTGGCAACGGCCGCCGATGCCGACGAAGGCATCAGGCGTATTGATGCATGGAAGCCTGACGTAGTGTTTTTAGATGTTGAAATGCCCGGCAAAAACGGCTTCGATATGTTAAAGGAACTTGGTAACATTGATTTTAAGATCATTTTTGTTTCGGCCCATAATCATTACGCGCTCAATGCAATTAAGCTATCCGCCATTGATTTTTTATTAAAACCCATAGACCTGGATGACCTTGGTAAAGCCATACAGCGTTTAAATAGCCTGCCTGTACATTCTGTTCAGCAAGTACCACACTTACTGCAACAGTTACAACAATCTAAAAACAGGTTTGATAAAATAGCCATAGCATCAGCTACTGCTATCGAATTTGTGAACATCAATGACATTGTCTACTGCAAGGCCGACAATGCCTATACCGAGGTTTATTTAAATAATACCGTTATTACTTCCACCAAAAACCTTAAGGATTTCGATGATCTTTTATCACCCCATTTCTTTTTCAGGGTGCATCATTCATACCTTATCAATATGAACCATATCAAAAAATACATAAAGGGCGAAGGCGGCAGCGTGATTATGCGCAATGATGTTGAAATAGAAGTGAGCCGCAGGCGCAAAAGTGCATTCCTCGAACTGCTTTCGTCAATATAACCACCACTTATTAAGCCATAAACGCCAGTTACTAAAGGAGCTGCAAATCACACGGGGTATTTTTCACTTTTATGCTACAAAAAATCATAAAAATGAAAAAGCTGATGATCCTTATTGCCTTAAGCGCTGTTACCGGCATAGGTTATGCACAGGTAATTGACAAACCCAAAGATGTTGCGGCAGATGACGCAGCAAGCCGGGTAAACAGCAATGAAAACAGTACAATTGATAATGGATTGGGTAAAGCTGAAGGCGCCATAAAAGGACTTTTCAAAAAAAAGAAAAAACCAGCTGACTCCAGTTCCACTGTTAAAAGAAGTGAACCCGGCATTAACAACAGCGCCCCTGCTGCAACAGGCGCTTCATTTGCGGCCTATAATAACTACGATTTTGTACCGGGTGATCAAATTGTTTTTTATGACGATTTTGCCGACGACCAGAACGGCGAGTTCCCGGCACATTGGAACCTGGGAAGCGGGCAGGCAGTAATGAATACCATTGGCACCGTAAAAGCCATTTTATTAACCGACGGAAATTATGCACATGTAAGCCCGCTGATCAAGTCGCCCTCCTATTTAAGCGATGCTTTTACTATCGAGTTTGATAGTTACTCAACCGGCGGGTATCAGCCTCATCTATACTTTTATGGTTCAAATGCCAGCGCAACTGCTGCCAGCGGGGTATTGGGCGAATTGGCCATAGGCGACCACAATGGCTGGGGCGGCATTGAATATAAAGGCGAAACCATTGACCTGCAGGGTAATTTTCCGGCTGACATAACCGGAGAAAAATATCTGAATAAATGGCACCACATTGCCATTGCCTATAAAAAGAACCAGATAAAGGTTTATGTTGATCAGTATCGTGTATTGGTAGTACCTAATGTAGGGATAGCACCACATGCCATTGACATTGAAGGCATAGGCGATGCTAAAGCCCCTATTGTTATTGCAAACTTTCGCATTGCTAATGGCGGCGGGATGAATATGTTGGGTAAAAAATTTACCGATGCCAGGATCATCACCCATGGGATCAACTTTGATGTGGATAAAGCTACCATTAAACCCGAAAGCATGGGTACGCTTAATATGATCGCCGGCGTATTGCGGGATAACCCGGACGTAAAATTTGAAATTGACGGGCATACAGACAATACCGGTACCCCACAGCATAACCTTATGTTATCCAAACAACGGGCAGACGCCGTAATGAACCGGCTGATCACGATGGGTGTTGATGCATCGCGCCTTTCGTCAAAAGGTTTTGGCGACAGCAAACCTATCGGCGATAACATGACTATTGAAGGTAAAGCCAATAACCGCAGGGTGGAATTTGTAAAACAATAATTTTAAAAACGATGGTAAGTTCCATTGCAACGACTTCCTTTTTTGGGTATGGTGAACGAAAACTAAACACCGGCTCAGTAAAAACGCATATCAGCAAAAAATGAAAAAAATCTTATTGGTTTGTTTAATTGTTAACGGCATACTGTTTACCGCAAGCGGGCAGGAGCGGCCATTGAGGCAGGATGAAATTGCCTGGTTCAATAACCTTTACCCCGTATTATACAACGTTGTACCCCACGAATACCTTGATTGGAAAGCTGTTGGCGATGGTAAAGATTTTGATGTGATCAAATATTTTTGCCCCGTTGAATATGCCGACAATAGCTGCCGCGGGAAATGCCCGGTTTCATTAGGCAAAGGCGATCCCTATTCGCTGAATTATAAAATAGAATTCAGCATGCCGTCTGAGCAGAGCGATGGCCTCGCAGGTTCCGCCTATAAAACAATTACTGATTTTAACAATGCCACCCAAATTGCTGCGGCGCTTAAAAGCACAGCGAAGTCAAAACTATCAATCCAGGTAATGGTCAATATCTCCTCAGGCGAGTCAGGTGCGTTTCTGTTGAGCTATTGTTCCAAAAACCCGCCTGAAAAAATCACTCTACCCGTGCCCACTACCCTTGCATTAATAGGTACACATTCTGATGGATGCCCTTTTATGTCAGACGGCCGGCCGGACATGTCTCCGGGTGATGCTTATTATGATAATGCCATCATATTCCTGGGCAAACCTGTTGCGGGCCAAACAGCTGATGACAGGCACGACGGGCAAGTACGAACACGATATGCTATCGCCTTTGATAAATCAAAAATCGGTGTACCCGTTACCCAGAATATTGTGGTACAGATAAAAGGCGATGCCGCTGATATTAACGCGGTAATAAAATTGATTGACTGGAAGAAACTATACTACCTCATCGGAAAATAAATTAGTTAGGGTTGATGCTGCAACGGCCGGGGCAACCCGGCCTTGCAGTTGATATTAATGTCTGCGCGCAAACACTTATTAGCCAGAAGCCAATTTTGGCAAGCGTAGCACTTATTTTAAGTTTTACCCCCCCAATCGCGATAATTTTCTCTATCTTCAGGTTTTTAAACAGATTATTGATGAAACCTGATTACCTTTTTTGGGTCGCTGTGGCGGCTTACGCATTCCATATATTAGAAGAATATAGCTATGACTGGAAGACCTGGTCGCAAAAAATCATGAAACTTGATGTGGACTGGACTACATTTTACGTGATGAATACAGCAGTTTTGTTTTTAGGCCTTTCGTGTGCCGAAGTTGGCTGGGCACACCCAACTTTTAGCCTTATTTTCCCGGCTGCGATGCTGGTAAATGCCATCATTTTTCATATTATTCCATATGTCCGTGCCAAAAGGAAATTTTCCCCGGGTATGTTCACGGCCATATTCCTGTTTTTACCCATCGGGTTGGGCAGCTATAAGGTAGCTATGGACATGGGTGTACTTACAAAAGCGCTGGTGATCTCCGGTGTTTGCGGAGCGCTGGTAATGGCTTTTCCTTACTTCCTGCTCAAAACAAAAAACCTCGATTTTTTTAAGCCTTAAGGCCCCTGCACAAATAATAATAGCTTTTTTTATATAACCCTGCATTCCTGTATTAACCAGCTTAATACCAGGAATGCAGGGTTTATTATTGTGCCCAAAATCTCCCTGTAACGCCGCTGCGCAACAAATACCCCATTTATAGCGTACAAGGATACGATAACTGAAACCGCTTTGCCAAATTTTCAAAAAAACGAAAAGCGGCTAATAATTTAAACTGTTTTTATTACAATTTAAGATGCTTAAATACACTGCCTTGATTTGCCTTTTATTGATTCTGAATAGCTTTAAAGGCGGTAATATCCGACCAGGGTTGAAGGGGCCCGACACAGACACCTCAAAGGTTGCCATTACCATTTCTCCGGTAAGGCCATTGATAGAAAAAGATATCTATGGTTATTACATGAATTTTGATATCACTATAAAAAATCAAACCACACATACCATTGAGTTAAGTTCGGTAGAGGCCTCTGTAATGGATAAAACAGGCAAACTGGTACTAAGAAAATTCATGAACAGCAACGGGAAGGCGCCCGGGATAGACCTGCTGGTTTATACCACCATTAAACCTGGCGAAACGGTTAACGTTTTTAACCCATTTCATACTTTTCCGCCCGATTTGACGATAGCATCTGTTAAATATGGCTTCTTTTTTAATTATGCTGATACGCAGCAGCAAATTGACATGAATAAGAAAAGGCTGCCCGTTGATTTTGATGCTGCGGTAATAAAAGTAATAACCCCGCAGGTATACATTGCCAAAAACGACTACTTTTTGCCATTAAAGGGCAAAATAATTGTTTGGGACGGTCATGATTTTTATTCCCGTAACCGCAGGTCAACTGATATTGCCGATGCTAAAGTAAAAGAAATAACCTCCAACTCCAGCCGTTATGCCTACGACCTGATGAATGTGGATGGTAACGGGTCGATGTATGGCGGTTCGCCTTATAAAAAAGAAAACTGGTACAGCTTCGGAAAACCTGTTTATGTTCCTTTAGATGGGAAGATCATCGCCATACAAAACAGCGTTCCCGATAATGAATATGATGGCAAAACCATTAAATCACCCAAATCAGCATCCGCTATTGATCCCGAGGGCATGGGCAACTATGTAATTATTCAACACGCCAACGGCGAGTACAGCATGCTTTTGCACCTGGAAGCCGGCAGCCTGAAGGTAAGGCCCGGGCAAATGGTTAAGGAAGGTGATGAACTTGGTTCGGTTGGTTTTTCGGGCCGGTCAATGTATCCGCACCTGCACTATTCGGTAACCAACGGCTCAAAGGAGCTGGCTTCGGAAGGGCTGCCAAACTATTTCAATAACTACAAACTTTACCGCGGAAACGTCACCGTAAACATCAAAAGAAGCCGAATTGATAGCGGCGATATTGTTGAATCGGAGAGGTAGTTGTTTAGTTGATTAAGTTAGATTAGGTTGATTGGGCTAAAAACTAATCAACTTAATTTTATTTCCTCTAACTCATCCAACTTAATCAACTTATTCAACCCATAACAAACAGTTATCCCCTATCTCATTTTATGATAAAAAATCCAGCATAATACGCTGCATCTTTGCGCTATCAAATAATTACAGGTTATGGATAGCCAGCATCAACTAACACAACAGCACGGATTTTTAATCAATATCAATAACAATGGACGGAAGCTTTTATTTATTATGAGCGCTGCATTTTGTGTTACGCCCTATGCCAGCCCAGCTGTGGCGCTTTTACTCGGGCTTATTATTGCCCAATCAACCGGGCACCCTTATTTGCATTTAAACCATAAAGCCACTCATATTTTATTGCAAGCCTCGGTAGTAGGCCTGGGCTTTGGCATGAATTTGCAGGCAGCATTGCAGGCAGGTAAAGAAGGCGTTTTGTTTACTGCCGCGTCCATCAGCGGAACCTTGTTGGCCGGTTACTTTTTGGGCAAATGGTTAAAAACAGGCAAAAAAACGTCGTTTCTTATTTCAGCCGGTACAGCAATTTGCGGTGGCAGCGCCATCGCCGCTATTTCACCCGTTATCAAGGCCGAAGAAAAACAAATATCCGTGGCGCTGGGCTGCGTATTTATTTTGAATTCTGTCGCCCTTTTTATTTTTCCGGTAATCGGGCATCACTTAAATTTATCCCAAACCCAGTTTGGTTTATGGTGCGCCATCGCCATACATGATACCAGTTCGGTAGTCGGCGCGGCGGGCAAATACGGCGCACATGCATTAGAAGTTGCCACTACGGTAAAACTGGCCAGGGCCTTGTGGATTGTACCTGTCACTTTTATTTCGTCCTATATATTTAAAACCGGGTCGGGCAGGACAAGCGTCCCCTATTTTATTGGCTTGTTTATTCTTGCTTTGATTGCCAATACCTATTTGCCCGCTGTAAAATTGTTAAGCCCATATTTGGTAATAATAGCCAAAGCGGGGTTAACCCTTACGCTTTTCCTGATCGGCGCCGGGCTGTCGCGGAAGGTGATCTCATCCGTTGGCTTTAAACCCTTCCTGCAGGGGGTTATTTTATGGATAGCCATATCCGCGGGGGCGTTATATGCGGTAATGCACCTGGCATAATGATTTAAAAAAAGCTCCTAAAACAAAAAGCATCGCCCGGATAAGGGGCGATGCTTTTTGTTTTGCGAATAGTTGGATCGCAATTATTCCGAAATGATAAACTCCTTTGCGCCGTCTTCATCATAAACATGCACATCCTTAGTTACGGTTTGATGATCCGCAATAACCTCGATGGTATAGTCGCCGTTGTCCAACTGGTTAAGGATATAACCTTTCTCCATTTCTTTGTAGGCCGGCATAGCGTCTTTAAAAATCACATTTCCGTCCTGGTCGGATATAATTACAATAGCCTTGGCTGCCGAGGCAGACTGCACTTTAATATCAACACCCTGATGTGAGGGCAGTGCCGAAAAGCTGATCTTATCGCCTGCAGGTACTGTGGCTTTAGCCGGATTTGCTGCAAAAACGCCTACACTTGCCAATACTAATAATGCGGTTAATTTGATTGAATTTTTCATGATCTTGTTATTTTAAATGTTTTTAAATTATTGTTCGTTTTATTTGACAGAACAAAGTAACGGCAACTTTAAACCCTTAAAAAATGAAATAGACCACCAGCGTTTTTATATAGACCAACACAAAAAATCAATCTTCAAACACTGTAATTGCTTAATAATAAGCAAAATATAGTTTTTATCGCTTAAAACAACGCCCTTATAGATGTAATTGGGCTGTTCATAGAGCAAAGCGCAAAAAATAACAATTAATTAACTCACCCATCTTTTACAAGCCGGTAAATTTGTCTTTATTAGGCCCATATGTTACAGTTGAAAAAAATCTTATTATTACCACTACTGCTTGTTGCGGTAACCGCCTTTGCGCAAACCAGGACCAGGAAAGCAGTTTTCATTATCGTTGACGGCATACCGGCCGATGTGATTGAAAAATTAAACACACCAAACCTCAGGCTTATCGAAACACAGGGCGCCTATATGCGGGCCTATGTTGGCGGCGAAAAGGGCGGCTATTCGCAAACGCCTACCATTTCGGCCAATGGGTATAACAGTTTATTAACAAGTACGTGGGTAAATAAGCATAACGTTTGGGGTAACGAAATTAAGGCCCCTGATTATAATTACTGGACTATTTTCCGAATGTTTAAAAATGCCTGGCCAAACAAAACAACGGCAATATTTTCCAGCTGGACAGATAACCGCACCAAACTGCTTGGCGAAGGGCTGCCGCAAACCGGCAATTTAAAAATTGACTATGCTTATGATGGTTATGAACTGGATACGATAAAATTTCCGCACGATAAAGCGGGCCTGTATATGCATTTAATTGATGAGCAGGTAGCCAACTCAGCTGCCGTCTGCATTAAAGATAAAGCGCCCGACCTGAGCTGGGTGTACCTGGAATACACCGATGATATGGGCCATCGTTACGGCGACAGCCCCCAAACCTATGAAGCTGTGCAGATGGCCGACAAACAAATTGGGCGGATTTGGGAGGCTATCCAATACCGCCAAAAACACAACAATGAGGACTGGCTCATATTTATCACTACCGACCACGGGCGGGATGAACAGAGCGGTAAAAATCACGGCGGGCAATCTGCCAGGCAACGTACTACATGGATGGTTACCAACTACAATGCATTGAATGATTATGCCCGGTACTTTACGCCAGGCATTATTGATATCACACCTACAATAGCAAACTTTTTGGAGGTAAAAATACCCGAAGCCCAATTGCGCGAAATTGATGGCAGCTCACTGATCGGGCCTGTATCAATCGCGATGCCCCAGGTTAACTATATCCAGGGTGACCTGGATGTTACATGGAAGGCGCTTGATAAAAAAGGCAAGGTGAAAATTTGGGTAGCTTCAACCAATAATTTTAAAGACGGGAACCCCGACAATTACCAAATGCTTGCCGAAGTTCCCGTGGCGGATCAGCACGCGCTGGTATCCGTTAAAAACTTACCATCCAACTTTTACAAAGTTTACATCGGGGCTCCTTATAATTCCGTTAACCGCTGGTTTGTTATTTCAAAATAATTAGTTTAAAACAAACGTTTCAAGGCCAATATCTCGCCATCAGATCGGCCAGGGCGCATTCGCTGCAACCGGCAATCTTATTTTAGGTTTGCAGCCCCGGCCTGACATTATTTATGCCCGACATCAAGCGCCACCGCGCGAACATTTAATCACAAACCTTTTATTAAACGTTTAAAGTGTTAATTTTTAACCAATACCACCATACTGCTATTATCCACACCATATTTTTTAGCAATAGCTTTTATAGTGGTGCCTTTTTTGATGGTGAACGGTTTTGTAAATTCGTATTCATCAACAAATGCAGGTATTACACCGTTGGTTGTATAATAGATTTTTGTTCCAGGTGTCGAACATGTCAAGGTAACGGTATTTCCTTTTAAATGGAACACGGGTTTCGCCACAATCCCCACATATTTAGCAGTACGTGCGTCATGGATCTCACCTTTCCAGTTCATCCCGAAGCCAAAGTCGTAGGTATGTCCATCCGCATCGGTATAGCAAATCATATCATGCGGAATATCCTCATCCTGCACTTCAACCGTTTGCATATTGGCCGGCATCTGGAATGGCAGCAAACCTGATGGTTCGGCAGCGCCGGTTAAAACATCCAGCATCGCCTGGTTCTGCACACCGAAACCTGCCACTATCGCGTTAGCATCTTTCTCAAATTCGGCCAATACCGCAGGTTTTGATAATGTGATGGCAACGATCACCGGCTTGCCGTTCATCGCCTTTTTAGTTTCTTCGATAGTTTTTAAATCGTTATAGTTGGCTGCCGTAATAGATTTGCCTTTATAGCTGCGGTTAGTAATGCCGGGTTCAACCGGGTCGCCGGCGGCGATACTATGAGCGCGGGCATCAGTGGCGGTATAGGCACCATATTGCAGCGTGATGGGCACATAACCGTTACCGCCATTTTTCAGATCATCGGCATCATAACCAGCACCGCCGCTTGGGCTGCTCACAAAAACAATGGCATAATCGGCTTTGGCCGGATCATCTGTTACATTAAAATATTTACCGATCAGGCTGGCCTGTACGGCGTCTTCCCATCTTTCTTTGGATGGCGGGCCAAAAAATCCCTTTACTGAAGGGAAGTATTTTTTGGGCATGTAGATGGTTTTACCCTTTTGCAGCGGCAGCACGTTATCGTGGTTCTTTAACATTACTATTGATTTCAGCTGTGCATTGTAGCCGGCGGTCATAAATTCAGGTTTGCCAACCGTTTGTTTTGTATGTTCCACATCAAGGTATGGGTTTTCAAACAGGCCCACCCTGAAGATATTCTTTAACAACCTTACTGCCGATTGCTCAAACCTGGCCCTCATAAACGCTTCGCCATGTTCCTTAACCCCCATATTATAGGCTTCAATTACCGGCCCAGCATCATTATTTCCGCCAAACTGATCAACCCCGGCCATTAATATTTTATAATGGCGCTGGGCAACGGTAGCCGTTTCCATCCCCCACGATTTCCCTAAAAAAGTATCAGGTGTTTTACCTTCGTCGGCGGTTACCATCCAGTCGGTACAAATCACACCGTCGTACCCGTATTTTCCACGAAGCAGGTCGGTGATCAGGTATTTGCTATAGCTGTTGCCCGCATTGCCCTGCTTATCCCTGTTGTACGAAATGGTATAATAAGGCATTACTGCCGACACCATTTTTGTTTTGCCTGATAGTTTTAAAGCACCGTCCACAAATGCAACCAGGTGCTCATCAAAGTTATTGCCCGGGTAAACGGCAAATTTGCCATAAGCAAAATGCGCGTCACGGCCCCCTTCTTCAGGGCCGCCGCTGGGCCAGTGCTTCATCATGGCATTTACGCTGTTATAGCCCCAGCCATCTTTTATTTCGGCATCTCCTGCCGAGGTCTGAAAACCGTCAACATAGGCCCTTGCCATATCTGCGTCGAGCTGCGGATCCTCGCCAAATGTACCGTTGATCCGCGCCCAGCGTGGCTCCGATCCCAAATCGATTTGCGGCGATAAAGCCGTGGCTATCCCCAGTGCCCGGTATTCCTGCGCAGCTATGCTGCCAAATTGCCGGGTTACCGCCGGGTCGAATGTAGCAGCAAGTCCCAGTTCATCGGGCCATTGCGAAATAGTTCCGCCTGCTCCGGCGGTATATTCAAAACCGGTATTGGCGCTGTGCCGCGGGTCTGAACTATTGTTTGCCGGGATACCAAAACCCGAACCTTCTACCAGGGCCTGCACGTTATTGTTCCAGCGGGCCGCCACGGCAGGCGATTGTACCGAGGTGACCAGCACATGCCTTAAGTTATCTTTGATTAAAAAGCTTTTTTGCTGATCGGATACGTCCGCCGGATCAATACCACCCTCATTAAATTTTTTCCCGTTATACGTGCCGGCACCGAATGGCCCGCCCGACATGGCCGGAATAGCCTGGTGTGCGCTGTACAGCATTAACCCCGCTATCTGGTCGATAGAAAGCTGTGCAGCAAGGTCCTTCGCACGCTCATCAACCGGCAGGCGCCAGTCTTCATACTTATCCAGTTTGCCGTTTTTGTTCAGGTCCTTAAATGCCAGGCCATCCACAGTTAAAATTTTTACGCCCGACCTGGTGGAATACCCAAGCGTTGGCCCGCCGGCATTTTTTACCAAAACAATACCAGTGGAGTCCGCAGGCCTGGAAAACCATTTTTTCGAAGGATCAAAATGACTGGCTGCCGACATTCCGGCTAATGATGCCACAACAATTGCCGCTGCAGAAAAGTAAAGAATTGGAGATGAGTTAAAGTTCTTCTTCATAAATAAATACAGGAATACACATTAATAATTGGTGGTTATTAAACAGGCTTATAACAGATAACGAGGTCGATCGGCTCATTGTGTTTTATCGACACAATTAAAGGTAAATATATAAACATTTACATAAAATCCGAATCGATAAGCAGGGAAGAATTATAGATAAGAAGGTGGTTTGGGGCGACGAAAACGATAAAGAAAGTTAAACAATTGCGAAATTTTTTATCATTCGTGTTACAAATTTTAAAACAGTAACGTAATATAAATACGGCAGGGTGGCTAAACCATGATATTTTTTTAATACATTTATAGTACCCCCTTTGTCGCAAAACACCCTGACTAATCTACTCAGCACATGAACGATCTGGAAACCTATTTTAAACAAAATAACAAACGGGTAATTGATAAATGGCATCATTACTTCGAAATTTATGAACGCCATTTCAGCAAATACCGGAATAAAGAAATCGTTTTATTAGAGATCGGCACCTTCCAGGGCGGCAGTTTGCAAATGTGGAAGCATTACTTTGGTGACAAGGCCAAAATTTATGGCATTGATATCAACCCTGATTGTAAACAGGTAGAGGAAGAAAACATCAAAGTATTTATCGGCTCACAATCCGACCGTAACTTTTTAAGGAACGTGCTCAAAGATATCCCGCCGATTGATATTTTAATTGACGATGGCGGCCATACCATGCAGCAACAGATCGTTTCGTTCGAAGAATTATTTGATCATATTAAACCCGACGGCACCTACCTGTGCGAGGACCTGCATACCTCGTACTGGGATAATTTCGGCGGTGGCTATAAACTGCCCGGTACCTTTATCGAATATTCAAAAGAGTTGATCGATAAACTGAACGCCTGGCATTTTAAAAAGGCAGAGGAGATCGATTCTTTTACCAAATCGGCAAGCTCCATGCATTACTATGACAGCATGCTGGTGATTGAAAAGCGGGAAATGCTAAAGCCTGTCACCTCGAGAACTGGCGCTATTTATTTAACGGAGAGTGAAAAACCCATAGTTGAACCTAAAAAGCGATCATTGTTAAAGCGATTGGTCAGGCAATAAGCACAAAAAATACGTTGAATTCCCAAACTCCCTGTAGCTATTTGTAACGTTTAACGTCACCAAACTGGCCCTTATTTGCCTATATTTGGTTTGCAGATTTTATAAATGAGCCAGGTAAGGGAAATAAAATGCCCGCATTGCGGTGAATGGACTTTATGGAACGGGGATATTGACGACCGCTGCCTGTATTGCAATGGTTTTTTGGAGCCCCAGCGCTTTTCGCGCGAGGTAGAAATAAAAGTAAACCGCGAGCTGTTAAAAGAAAACGATTACCTGTTTATAAAACCCGGCGACGGCGCTTTTACCCGTTGGTATAAAAGCAGTTTAAATTCATTGCGCTGGACGGTGTATTATGTTCAGATCGCGTTTTTTCTGTTTGCAACCTGTTTGCTGGTGTTACTAAGCCTGATGGCCGTATAGATGAAAACATTGCTCAACCCATGGTTCATTGCCGGTTGCCTGGTATGGCTGATCGTAAAAACAACCCGGGTGCTTGATATCCCTGTCCCCTGGTTAAACAGCTATCTCACCGATTTTTTTGCCGTGCCCGTAATTACCAGCATAGGCCTCTGGCTGCAAAGGGTGTTCATCATTAAAAGTAATTATTATGTATTGTCACCCCTGCAGGTTGTCTTTATGGTGATTTATATCAGTGCGCTTTTTGAAGGGTTATTGCCGCTACTCTCCAAAACCTATACCGCCGACTGGGTGGATGTGTTCCTTTACTGTATCGGCGGTTTGTTTTTTTATCGGGTGATGAACAAGCCGGTGTTGGAAGTCCGAAAGTCGGGAAAGTCAGAAAGTCCGAAAGAAAACATCATCTAGCTTCTCGCTTTGGTCTTTATGCTTTTGGCTTAACTTCCAGACTTAACGCTCCTGTCGGGCACCTGGCTACCTGTTCCTTTATTTCCTGGCTGGTGGCGCCATCCATATTAACCCATGGTTTAGCCTGGGAATTAAAAACCTGTGGCAACTGCGTTGCGCAGCGCGCGGCATGACGGCAAAGTTCAGGTTTCCATGCTACCGTGATCTCATCGTTTGTATAGGTATGTTTTTCCTTTTCTTCGTTTTCACTATATGCAAATGTGCGGATCCGGATCCCGCCTTCAAGTATTTTTGAAATAGGGCAGGCTTTTGCTATCTGGATCAGATGCTCACGTTGTTCATCCGTTACAGGCGTTGAAAAATCTAGGTCGCGGTCAATCACGGTAACCTTTTGGCCATCCTTTTCCTCGAAATACATATTTACCGAGGCTGAAATCCGGGGGATATCCCAACCCTTACGGTCAATATACATCCGCAGGGTGGTGATGGTACAGGTAGCCACGGACGATACCAATAAAGTATAGGGATCTGGTCCCAGGTCTTTGCCACCCGAGGTCTCGGGTTCATCCGTAATAAATTTGCCGTGGCGCCATTCAACGGTACATTTATATTTTTCCGTCCCGATGCGGGAAATAATGGGGTGCTCAAACTTGTATTTCATTGTATTTTTATTTCTATTTTTCGTCGGTTACGATCTGTTCGAAATCAAAAGAATTGCAGCTACCCTCTTTTTTGCCTGCAAAAGAGAGGGTGGTCGAGCGTAGCGATGATCGGGTGAGTAAACCCTGCGGACATTACCGCTAATGCATGGTGGCGAGTCTACTCACCCCGGATTCGCTGTGCTCTCCGACCCTCTCTTCCGCAAGCGTAAAGAGGGTTAAAAAAGATTTCATTGTTCCTCACATTAATTTTCACCATCTGCCGAATTCGGTTCTGAACTATGATCCATGAACTATGAACCAAAAAGCACATCGGCAAACGCAGGAGTAATATCGAATATTTTTTTCGCAAAAGGGCAAAGCGGCAATATTTTCATATGGTTTTCGCGCGCATAGGCAACGCCGGCTTTTACCAGCTGCAAACCAAGACCTTTGCCCGCATATGCATCATTAACTTCGGTATGGTCGATAATCATTTTACCCGGCCCGGAGAAAATATAGTGCATTAAAGCAATCTCTTTTCCACCGTCTTCTATATAAAAAGCACCACGTTTGCCATCGTTTTTGTTTTGTATTTCCATTGTATAGTATGTACGTAAGTTATTTGCCGAAACGCCAATTGCAGCTTCTTCCGAGCTTCCGGACCTGGCCGCCCGCCATGCGGGCTTTCCCGACTTTCGGACTCCCGGACACTCGGACTTTCGGATTTTCTTAAAAATTAAAACTCAGTTCCCGTAAAAATAAAGAATAATCCTTACTTTTAAATGTATGGAAACAGTAACCGTTTCAACTTTAAAAACTTTTGAGGCGTTAAAGAATGTGCCTGATGATCAGCTGCAATGGCTCATTGACAAAAGCAAAGACCGCTTGCTGGCTGATGGAGAATATTTAACCCAACAGGGCCAACCGCTTGCCGGGCCGCATTTTATGATCAAAGGCCGGATAGTGCTTTACATTATACAAAATGGCAGCCGGCGCGAAATTGCCACAATGCGCCCCGGCGATATCTCGGGCTATCTGCCCTATTCCCGCGGCGTTACAGCAACTGCCAGCAGCCATGCAGTTGGCGGGGCGCAGATCATGTCGTTTCCGACAGAAAAGATCAGGGAAATGGTTAAAGACCATTTTGAATTAACCCAGGCACTGGTACATGTAATGAGTAACCGCGTGCGCGAGTTTACGGCTATGCAGCAGCAAAATGAAAAGATGATGGCGCTGGGAAAACTGTCGGCAGGCCTGGCGCATGAACTGAATAACCCGGCATCGGCCATTGTGCGCGATTCGGTGTCGCTTTTGGAACATTTAAAAATGGAACCGGTAAGCTTTAAAAAAGTGATTTCCATTCAAATGACCGGCGAACAGATAGATGCTGTGAATAATGAATTATTCAGGTTACTGGCGGTTAAGGACAACCCCGAGCTATCCCTTAAGGAAAGGACCAAACGCGAAGAGGAGATTGCAGACTGGCTTGATGAACGAAATATTGAAAATAGGTACGACCTTGCCGAGAATTTTGTAGATTTTGGTTTTGGTGTAGATAACCTGGAGACTTTTTGCAGCCATATCCCGACGGATTCCTGTTCGCCGGTTTTTAACTGGATAGGCAATTTGCTCACTACGGAAAGAATGGTGCAAAATATCCAGGAGTCATCACACCGCATCGCCAGCCTGGTAAACTCGGTGAAGGTATTTACCCATATGGACCGCGGATCGGACAAGCAGTACGCAGATATCCATATCGGGATAAAAAACACGCTGATGATGCTGATCTATAAAATCAAGAAAGGCAACATCACCATGGTGAAGGAATTTGACCAAACCCTGCCGCCGGTAAATGCCATGATAGGCGAGCTGAACCAGGTTTGGACGAATTTGATTGACAATGCACTGGACGCAATGGAGCCCAACGGCAAGGGCACATTGACCATAAAAACAAAAAAAGACAGGGAATTTGTGCGGGTTTATATTATTGACGATGGCCCGGGCATACCCGATGAAATAAAATCACGGATATTTGACCCGTTTTTCACTACCAAAGAAATGGGAAAAGGCACAGGTATGGGCCTTGAGGTGGTGCACCGGATAGTACACCAGCACAATGGCTCCATAAAAGTAAAATCGGAACCCGGGCGAACAGAGTTTATCGTTTGTTTCCCGATTGACGGATAGTTCTGAGTCCGAAGTCTTAAGTCCTGAGTCGTAAGTCAGATATTGCTGTTTTCAACTCAAGACTTAGGACTTTCGACTCAAGACTTAAAAATTTACCTGTACACTAAGAAAACATGGAACGACCTATAATATTTTCAATAGATGATGACCCGCAGGTGCTGCGGGCGATAAGCCGCGACCTGCGAACGATGTATGGAAAGGAGTTTAAAATTCTGAGTACAACATCGGCTAATGAAGCGCTGGACACTTTGACTGACCTGAAAAATAGTTCGGATGTGGTGGCGCTGTTTGTTTGCGACCAGCGTATGCCCGAAATGGAAGGTACTGCCTTTTTGGAGAAAGCCATCAAAATATTCCCTGATGCCAAAAGGGTACTGCTTACTGCGTATTCTGATACGGAAGCCGCGATAAAAGCGATCAACGATGTGCGCCTTGATTATTACCTGATGAAGCCATGGGACCCGCCCGAAGAAAAGCTATACCCGGTTTTAAACGATCTTTTGGACGACTGGCAGGGTAGCTATATCCCCGAGTTTAAAGGCATAAAAGTAGTGGGTTACCAGTTTTCGCCGCAATCGCATATGATCAAGGATTACCTGGCCAGCAACCTGATTCCCTACCGGTGGTTTGACGTGGATAAGAACCCGGAAGCAAGGCAAAAATTAGCGCTTAACAAAATCAGTGAGGATAAACTGCCTTTAATTGTTTATGAAGACGGCAGCTACGAATGCCAGCCAACCATCCGGCAGATTGCCGAAAAGGTGGGTAAAAACCCGCAGATTACCAACGAAATTTATGATGTGGTGATTGTAGGCGCAGGACCAGCCGGGCTGGCCGCCGCAGTTTACGGTGCTTCCGAAGGATTAAAAACGTTGTTAATAGAGCGAAAAGCACCCGGCGGACAGGCAGGTTCAAGTTCCCGGATCGAGAATTACCTTGGTTTCCCGGCGGGCCTTAGCGGCGCTGATTTAACCCGGCGCGCCATCAGCCAGGCATTGCGTTTAGGCGCCGAGTTTTTATCGCCGCAATCGGTAAGCGATATCACCCAAAAAGATGGTTATAAAACCATCATCCTGGAAGACGGGCCCGAGATCATCAGCCGCACGGTAATCATTACTACCGGGGTAGATTACCGGAAGCTGGAAGTGAAAGGCATTGAGCATTTTACCGGCGCCGGCGTTTATTACGGTGCCGCGATGACGGAAGCTTCCGCCTGTAAAGACAAAGATGTGTTTATCATCGGCGGGGGGAATTCTGCCGGGCAGTCGGCAGTATACCTGTCAAAATTTGCAAAACAGGTTTCCATTATTATCCGGCGGGATAGTTTAAGTTACACCATGTCGGCTTACCTGATCACACAGATTGAGAATATCCCGAACATCCAGGTGATTACCGATACGGAAATAACGGAAGCCCATGGTATCAATTGCCTTGAAAAACTAACGCTCATCAATGTGAAGACAAAAGAGACCGTTACTAAAGAGGCTGTTGCGCTGTATGTATTTATCGGCGCCAAACCCTATACCGACTGGATAAAGCTGGATATTATCCGCGACGAAAAGGGCTTTATAGAAACCGGTCGCGAACTAAGGCGGTATGATAATTTTGCCAAAATATGGAAAATGAACCGTGACCCGTTTTTACTGGAAACCAGCTGCAAAGGTATCTTTGCCGCCGGCGATGTACGCTCCGGGGCGATGAACCGCGTTGCCTCTGCCGTTGGTGAAGGTTCGATGGCGATCAGCTTTGTGCATAAGTATCTGGCGGAGGTGTAGATAATAAAGGAAACAGGGGTGTCATGCTGAGGTGAGCTTGCCCTGAGTTTAACGAAGGGAAGCATGCGGGCGAGGGCCTTTACGCGCGCCCTTCGACAGGCTCAGGGTGACACCCCTCGTTTTTTAGAATATAAAGGATTTATAAACTGCCCCATATATTATCGGGTGCAATTCAAATTGTCGCTAACCAGCTAATTTTGGCTAAAGCCCATAGCCTGGCGGTTACTGACCCGTCCCTTAAAAGGGACGGCAATTAATTACACCTTTCATTATTGCCGTCGGTTTTAACCGACGGACAAAGGAGCGTCAAGGTATGGCTTTAGCCAAATTCCGCAGGTCGGATAAGCGAGGCAAACAAACAGGATATAGGCGACAATTTGAATTGCGCCCTATATTATTAGGATCAAGTTCTTTGTAATTTCCTCTTTTCTCAGCTTTTTTTACCATCGCGACAAAAGCGGGATCATAGGGGCTTGTTTCAACCCTTATTTTCCATGCTTTGGCAATGGCCTTTAGAGCCTGTGTATGCTCTTTATTTGGGGGATGCATGATCAATGTTTCCATAAACAAATTTATTTAATTAAAATTTAAAAGCGATCTATGGATATTTTGGTAAAGTCTCGGTTTGACTTTTTATTGTTTTTTTGGAATAAATAGAATAATTACCCCAATTATTATAAGAATAAGGGATATTAAATATGAACCTAAACCGATCCTTCCTGAATCTCCTTCTACTTCCGGGTCATTCAATTCTCGTAAAAAAACAAATAAAAGAACTCCAATAATTATAAAAAATGCACCAGCAATAACCCTAAATACTTTCCATGAATTCATATTATGTTATTTTTACAGCCAAACCGTTTTTTGATAGCGTTTTTAAGTTTAACAAAAAAGCCACTTGTCAGGTGGCTTAAATGTATGAATAAGTAGCTTTAAATCAATCTGCAAGCCTTATTTTAATCAATCATCATCCTTCTTTTTCTTTTCCAAAATCACAAAGGCGCTGCGTTTTGGCGCGGGTAAAACGGCGCTTTCACCTTTTACATATTTCCAGATCACATCATTCAGGTCGAGGTCCGGAACGGCATCTTCTTTCGCGAGATTAAAAAATTGCGAACGTTTACTGCTTTGGTTATCCGCCACATTACGTTGTTCCAGGTTAACCTGGGCCGGTATGGCTTTGTAGGGCGATAAGTCGGGTTGATCATTGAAACACTCAAAAAGCGGTACGGCTGCAGCGTCGTACTGGCTCATGGGCGGCAGGTTCAATATCAGTTCGATAGTGCGCAATACGCCGGATGTTGAATACATATTATGGATAACGGCATTGCGCTTAACATAAGCCCCGGCCAGGTAAACCGGCGACCGGTGCGCATCAATATGATCAGGGCCGTTTTGGGCATCATCTTCCAACACAAACACTACCGATTCTTTCCAGATCGGGCTTTGGGATAAATGCTCAATTAACAATCCAACGCCCTGGTCGTTATCGGCAACAGCGGCAATCGGCGAGATGGCGCCCTTTTGCTGCCCGCTGGTATGATCGTTGGAAATACGGATAGTGCTTAATTGCGGTACTTTATTGATTTTAACCAGCGAGTCAAAATCATGCGCCCATACCTGCTCACGGTAGCGGTCGGTAATGTCGAGATCAAAGCTTGGCGCTTTAACACAGTAATGGCCAATAAGTGATTTAATATTGGGCTTATAGTCGTCGGCAAATTCGCCGTAGGTACGGTAGCTTACCCCTGCCCTCTTGCAATAATCCCAGATATAACCGTCGCGCGGGTCGCCAATTTTGCGCGTGCCTTCTGAATCGTAGTTACCGCCCCGGCCACCGTAACTGGTGGGCCAGGTTTTTTCAATAAAATCGGTGGCGTATGCAGCAGTACTCCAGTTATGTCCATCGGCACTTACCTCGGCATCTACATAAAAATTATCCAGCAAAACAAAATTATTTACCAGGGCATGTTCGTTGGGGGTAACCTTTTCGCCAAAAATGCATAACGAAGTATCACCGTTTCCCTGCGGTACATCGCCCAAAACCTGGTCATAAGTGCGGTTTTCTTTAATAATGTAAAATACATGTTTTATGGGTGATGCCTGTCCGCTTTTCCGGGGTATCGGGTTGCCCTCGATACCGGCCGCAAATGCTGATACCTTATTATTAAAAGGGGTATTGGCGTATACTTCCCGGGTGTATTTTTTTAGCTGATCGCCCTTCGGCGCATCAATAAATGACAGCGTGCCTTTAAACAAACCGCCGATGTATTGTTCGCCCCTTGAGGTAGGCGCTTTTTTGTAACCGCTGTTGTCAGCTTTTTTAACAGGCTGCGGCCCCTCAGGATTTGCCATACTGGTAAAACCCTTGCCGTTAGCCACCAATATTTTGTTGCCCAAAGTACGCACGTAAGTTGGGTACCAGCCTACGGGGATAAAGCCTAAACTATGGCTGCTGCCGGGTTGGCTTACATCAAAAACGGCCAGGCAATTGTTATCGGCGTTGGCAATATACAATGTTTTCTGATCGGCAGACAGCGCCAGCCCATTACTGGTTGAACCGGTTAATCTGGTGGGGTAAAGCGCTGTCGATATTACTTCTATCGTCTTTTTTGTTAGGGTGTTAATTACCGAAACCGAATTATCATTCGCGTTGGCCACAAATAGTATTTTGCCTGTTTTATTTAACAGCAGTTCATTCGGGTGACTGCCGGCAGCAATACCAGTCATACTTCCGGTATGGGTATTATAACAGGTAACTTCCGATCCACCCCAGATAGAAATATACAAAGTTGCCTCGTCAGGCGAAAGGATACAGCTATAGGCCTCGGCCGCCAGCTTTACCCGTTTAACAATTTTACGGCTCGCGGGGTCTATTACGTATAATGCACTATCCTCTTTAGTTACGGTGTAAAGGCGGGTATTGGCCTTATTTACAGCGATGCCTGTGGTGCATATTTTATTATCCGGCCAGGGTTTACCCAGCTTTATGGTATCTGCCTTGCCAATTTTATTATTCTGGATATGAAATGCCATGATCCAGTTATCATTGCCGCCACCGGCATACAGCATTTTTTCATCATTGCTGAATGCCAGCCCGTACCAGGCTTTGCCAACAATTCTTTCATCCAGCTGTTTTTCGGTTTTTGGGTCGATCAATTGAATGGACTGTGTGCTTTCGCCGTTGTTGGTAACCGCCAGTAATTTACCTGACGGAGATAACTGCATATTAAGGGGCAGATCTCCCAGTTGCAAAGCACGCCCGGCCGGGCTAAGTTTCCAGCCGTTAGGCAGCAAAACCTGCCCGGTCTTCCGGATCTTCCCCGGCAATTGGGCGTAAGCAAAAGAAGCGGTTAAACAAATAGCGGCGACGAGCAGCGGTTGCAGTTTTAGTCTCATAGCGATAAATTGATGATCAAAAGTAGCAATTGCTTTTGAACGACGTTACCGGTTAACAAAAACTTAATGTTATTTTGAAGATTTGAAGATGTGGTAATTTGAAAATGATCGCACTAATTTGAAAATTTGAAGATGTGACAATTTGAAAATGATATCCAATTTGACATCTGAAGATGTGGCAATTTGAAAATGTGCCGATTTGTGCATTTGAAAATCATGAAAAACGAATTCATTCCCATTTTCAAATTAGCAAATTGTCAAATCTTCAAATCAAAATCATTTCTTCTCTTCAAAAAAATAAATCACCAGCATGCTTGCTTCTGTAGTGCCCAGGTTGATGGGCGTATGGGGCATGCGCCCGTCAAAAAGCATGGAATCTCCCTGGTTTAAAATGATTTTTTCTTCTTTAAACTGGTATTCTATCTTTCCGGATAATACATATTTATATTCAAATGCATCCGTTTCAACCAGGGGGCGTATGGCATCAGGTTCCAGCGTCAGGATAACAATATCTATGGTTGACTGGGTGATGGATTGCGTAAATATCCGCTGGTAATGAAAGCCACTGGCATGTTCCTTCTCGAAATGATCGTATTCGCTTTTACGTTTAATAACAACGGGCAGGTCCGCAGTGCGCGAGCGGATATCTTTAAAAAACTCATTCAGATCGATCTCGAGCGCCTTAATAATTTCAATCAGTACCAGTAAGGAAGGGATGGTACGGCTGTTTTCAATCTGCGAAATAAGGCCCTTGCTAACGTTGGCCCTGGTAGCCAGTTCCTGCACGGTAATGTTTTTTTCGCGCCGCCGCTCTTTAATGCGGTTGCTGATCTGTATCAGAACATCTTCTTCCATTTATCGACAATAGGTTATGGCCGCAAAATAAACAAATTAGTAAATGTCGCAATGCAATATTTTTGTTAATTATAGTTAAAAAGGTTTGACTTGACTGACTTAAACGTGAATGATTTTTTAATAATTAAATAACATTCAATAGTTTAATTTGCGCAAAATATATTTTATGAGCCCAACCATCAACCCTGAAGCTGTTGTTAACGAAGTTTTTTCTCTTTATGAAAAGCATGGTGATGAAGATTACATCGGGGAGCCGGTTTCGCAACTGGAACATATGTCGCAGGCGGCCCGGCTTGCTGAAGAAGAAGGGTACGACGATGAAGTGATCCTGGCGGCATTTTTTCACGACATTGGCCATTTATGCGCCGGAGCGGGACAAACTGAAAGCATGGACGGAATGGGTAATATGGATCATGAAAAATTGGGTGCTGATTACCTTTTAGCACATGGCTTTTCAGAACGGATAGCCGAATTGGTGCAGGCACATGTTATTGCCAAGCGTTACCTTACTTACAGATATGCCGAATATTATAACAAACTTTCGCCCGCCAGTAAAGTAACACTGGAATTCCAGGGAGGGATGATGAGCCCGGAAGAAGCAGCAGCATTTGAACAAAAGCCAGATCTTGACCTGATCATCCGTTTGCGTTACTGGGATGATATGGCAAAAGAAACAGATGTAGCGGTTAACAATATCGGGCACCTTAAAATGCTTGCGCTTGACCATTTAACCAACCGGGCTGCCAACAAGGTATAGCAGCACTTTTTACCGCAAAAACGGGCTTTACGCTGGTATTGATAAGCATTAGCAGGTTTTAAGCGGATATCTACCCAAATTATAAGCATATTATTTTAATATAATATTAACTCCGTGTGAGTTATATGTAATATTCCCGTTATAAATAAAGCCAACGCTTAACCTTATCAAAATCTAATCTTAAATATAGCTTAATCCTGAGTTTGTTTATCAATAATAAACAAAGTTTAGTATTGCTGAATGAAAAATCAACTTCCTTCACTATTAAACTTTAACAGATGAAACAGATTTACCAAACAATCAAAACCGTAGTAACGGTATTGTTATTCTGTGTTGCGCCATACGCACTAATGGCGCAAACCAAAATTTCAGGAACAGTTACTGATGACACACATCAGCCATTGCCCGGCGTAAACATAAGGGTAGCTGGTACTAAAACAGGCAGCATTACCGATGTTAACGGCCGGTATTCAATTGCTGTTAATAAAGGGCAAACATTAAAATTTAGTTTTATCGGCTACGAAGAACTAAGTGTACAAGTTGCCGATCAGACAACTATTGATGTTACCCTTAAGGTTAGTGCCAAAGGGTTGAATGAAGTAGTAGTAACCGCGCTGGGTGTTAAAAAAGAAACCAGGCGCATCGGTTACGCAACCCAATCAGTTAATGGCGACGATCTGACCACGGCCCGCGACCCCAACCCAATTAACGGGTTGATCGGTAAAGTTGCCGGTTTGCAGGTAGGCGCCACTTCAGAAATTTTAGGCGTACCAAACGTAACTATTCGCGGTAATACCGTTTCATTGTTCATTATTGACGGATTACCGTTCAACTCTGATACTTATGATATCAGCCCTGATGACATCGAAACGTATACCGTATTAAAAGGACCTGCGGCAGCAGCGCTTTACGGCAGCCGCGCGCAGTTTGGCGCCATCATTATCACCACCAAAAAAGGCGATAAAAACAAAAAAGGTATTACTGTTGATATCAACAGCAGCACCGTGTTAAATAAAGGGTTCATCGCATTTCCGCGGGTACAGCATTCCTTCGGCCCGGGCGAAAACACTTTTTATGAATTTGTTGACGGTAAAGGCGGCGCACCCGGCGGCGTAGATAGTGATTACGATATCTGGGGGCCATATTTTAATGGTCAGTTGATCCCGCAATATGACAGCCCAGTTGTCAACGGCGTTCGCCAGGGTACGCCGTGGACAGCCCTCGGTGCAAATAACCTGGCCAATTTTTTACAAACAGGTTATCAAACCAATAATGATGTTGCGATAACTGCCAATGGCGATAATTACAACATCAGGTTTTCAGCTTCGCAGGAACATCAGCAAAGTTACATTCCTTCGCAGTACCTTGATATTGCCAACGCAAACGTTTATGCTTCCTTTAATGCGTCTTCCCGCTTAAAATTTGAAGCAAGCCTTGACTTTAACCGCCAGAGCACAGATGATTTTCCGGATGTTCAATACGGCCCTAACTCTATCATTTACAACATGGCGATTTGGACAGGCGCTGACTGGAGCGTTAACTCGCCTGACATTAAAGCCATCTGGCAGCCGGGTAAAGTTGGTGTAGCTTCGGAATTTGAAGAATATACCCGTTACCATAACCCTTATTTCCTGACAAAGATCTGGACCCGCGGTCATCACAAAAACGATGTTTACGGTTACCTGGGTGGTACTTATAAATTGAATGATAACCTGAATGTTGCATTAAAATCACAGATCAGTACCTATAACCTGTTACGGACGGAAGATATGCCATATTCGGCACACCCTTACGGACGTGAAGGCAACATGGGTGATTACCGTGAGGATCGCCGCGACCTGTTTGACAACAATACCCTGTTAACATTAAACTACAATTATACCGTAGCAAAATTCCTTAACTTATCAGGTTTGGTGGGCAGCAATCTGCGCAGCTTTAAATACAACTCCAGCTGGGTATCTACCAACTACCTGAATGTACCGGGTGTTTACTCATTCAGCAACTCAGAAAATGCCCTGCAGGCCACCAGTTTTAATTCAGCGCAACTGCAGTTAAGCGAATTCGCTTCATTAGATGCTTCTTTCGGCAAATATGCTACTTTATCAGGTACTATCCGTAATGAATACTCATCGGCATTTCAGCAACCTACAACTTATTTATATCCAAGTTTATCACTTGCTACCGTGATCTCGGATTATATTAAAATGCCTGATTTCATCACCTTCCTCAAAGCCAGGGCCTCCTATGCCAATATCCGCAGTGATGCCACCAGCCCAACCATTGGCCCTGCTCCATATAGTTCAATCACCGCATTTGGTGGCAGTACAGGCCCATCGTTATTTGACAACCCATTGGGCTACGGCAGTACCTATAACTCCCCTTACAATGGCCCAACTTATGCCTTAAATACTTCCTATTCAACGGCTAAGCCTTATAACAGCCAAACGGCAGGTTACGGCCCCGACAATTTGTATGCTAACGGTATCAAAACTTCAACGCGTGTTAACTACGAAGAAGGTTTCGACATCAAATTTTTGCAAAACCGTTTAGGACTAAGTGGTACAGCCTTCCAGTACATTGACGGTCCACAAATATTGGCCAACGCAATTTCAACCGCATCCGGATATACAATCGAATATATTAACGCTTTGAAAACCAAAACAACCGGTTATGAATTGAGCGTAACAGGTACTCCAATAAAGGATCTTGGCGGTTTTGGCTGGGATGTTTTGGCCAACTTCTCTACTTACAAGCAAATATTTGATCAGTTGCCTCCGGGACAGTCAACCTATAACACCTTCTTCCACCAGGGTGACAGAACTGACGCTGTTTACGGTTCAGCGTTTGTTAGAACGCCAACAGGACAAATTATCTTTGGCTCAAACGGTGAAGCATTGGTAAACCCGGTAGCTCAAAACCTGGGACATGCCACACCTGATTTTAACTGGTCATTCTATAACAAATTTCATTACAAAAGCGTAAGCCTGGGCTTCCAGTTTGATGGTGCTGTGGGTGGCGTTATTTCAGATTATATGCACAATAAAACAATGCGCGGTGGTGCAAATGCCTTAACCGCCGAAGGTGCATTAGGTGCGGCACGCTACCAGGACTGGAAAAATTTCCCGCTAAACAATATCACTCCCAATCCAAACTATACCGGCAGCTACGTTGCCCCGGGGGTAGTTATATCTAACGGTGTAGCGCCAAACTATGATTCACATACCGGTAAAGTATTAAATTATAGCGCATTGCAATATGGCACTAATACCACGCCGGTTTTTGTACAGGAATTTGCCAGCGAATATTATGGTGTAACTGAAGCCAACCTGATGAGCAAAACCTATGCTAAACTAAGGGAAGTAACTTTGGATTACGATTTACCGAAACGTTGGTTGCAGAACACCTTTATCACTAAGGCTTCGCTTACCATTTACGGTCGCAACTTATTGTACTTCTACAAAAATCCGGAATTTAAAGACGTTGACCTGGATCAATACGCAAACTCTTCGGCAGGAGGCACAGGCTTACAGTCGCCGTCGGTTCGCAGTTATGGCCTGAACATAAAACTTTCATTCTAATTTAAATTGGATAAAGATCATGAAAAAATTAATAAAAATTTGTTTAATGCCGGTGCTTTTAGCACTTACGGTAAGCAGCTGTAAGAAAACATTTCTTGCTGACTCGATAAATAACAACGTTCCGACGAGCGTACCAGCCTCGTTGTTACTGAACGGTATAGAATATAATATGGTGGATTTTCCGGATAACTCGCCGGAAATTTACGACCAGTATTATATCTATAACTATAACTATTATGGCAACAATCAGTATAATTTTGGCTCGGGCGACAATTATTATACCACGCTTAAAAATGTGATATTAATGGAGCAGCAAGCAGAAAAAGCAGGTTCGCCGGCCGTAAACCCTTACAGCGCTATCGGTAAATTTTTCAGAGCCTACTTCTTTAGTAAAATGAGTCTCGAGGAGGGTGATATCCCGATGACCCAGGCTTTACAGGGTTTGAGTAACCTTTCTCCAAAATATGACACACAAAAAGCAGTAATGATCCAGTCATTAGCCTGGCTGGAAAGTGCAAACTCGGATATGACCGCCCTGATCGCTTCCGGAAACAGTTCATTAGCCGGCGATTTCTTCTACAGTGGCAGTCTGTCTCAATGGCAAAAGGCGGTTAATGCTTTCCATATCCGTTTATTGCTGGAATTGAGCAAACAAGCTGCCGATGCCGACTTAAATGTCCCGGCACAATTTGCAGGCATCGTTAGCAATCCGGCAAAATATCCATTAATGGCAAGTTCATCTGATAACCTGCAATTCATTTTTGTTGGGCCGAATAACTATTATCCGCAAACGCCTGATAATTTCGGGCAAAATGGTTCCAGGCAAAACTCGTCGCAAACCTATATCAAATTGCTGACCACCTTCCAGGATCCAAGGGTTTATGCTGTTGCTGAACCTGCGCGTCATTTGGTAGATGATCTTCACCAGAGCCCAACCGATTTTGCGTCCTTTGTTGGAGCGGATCCGGGCCTTGACCTTGGTATCATGTATGCCAACGCAAACGCACAGGATTATTCATTCCTTAACCGCCACCGCTATTACTCAACCTATACCGGCGAGCCAAGCGTACAGATCGGGTACCCTGAATTGATGTTCAACATCGCCGAAGGGATCAACCGCGGCTGGGCCACCGGGAATGCCGAATCCTATTATATCGCTGGCATACAGGCCTCTATGGCATCTTACAGTATCCCGGCAACAGGCTCATTTACCGCCTATTTTTACAAGCCGGGTTCAACAGGTGTTGCCAGTATATCAAATTATGATACTTATTTAATCAACACCAACTGGAACACTTATTATGGGCAACCGGCGGTAAAATATGCTGGCAGCACAACCGGCTTAACCCAAATCCTGCAGCAAAAATACCTGGCGTTATTCCGCCACTCAGGTTTGGAAGCCTATTTTCAGTTCCGCAGAACTGGTGTACCAGCGTTTACAACAGGACCGGGTACCGGTAACGGACAGCGGATTGCCTTGCGTTTCCAATACCCTTCGTCTGAACAATCGGCTAATACCGCAAACTACAATGCTGCTTTAGCCAGCCAATACGGAGGAAACGACGACATAAACGGCACAATGTGGGTGTTAAAATAAAGTTCTTTTTTTTAATTATTGAGGATTAATTAATTAATTGGCGAAGGCGGGAATAACATCCCGCCTTTATTTTATTTTTAGTATTTTGAATAAAAGTCAATGATAAACGGTCCTTTAAGTGCATCCAAAAATTAAACGGCGCTTTTATTTACTTAAAGGCCCCCATACTTTTTTAATACATAATTCACCAACGCTATGAAAAAGTTATTTTTTTCCATGTTTCTGGTTACCTGTGCAATCTGTCAAAGTTATGCACAAAAACAGGTCTCGATATTAGAGGTACCCGGTACAGATAAATATTGTATCATTACCCCACATGGAACATCGGTACTGCCAAGTGGCAGGTTTGTTACGCCGGCCGGCGATTTTGTCCGTATCACACATGATCCATTCGGGCTGTCCATCTCACCTGACGGAAAAAAAGCCGTAACGCTGCACAATGGGGTTATTACACTGATCGACCTTGCTACGATGGATGCCGTTAGGGTTCCCTCCTACGACAAAAAAATTGTCTCGCCCATACTTGATGGCTCATTTTTGGGCGTGGCTTTTGCACCTGATTCAAAAACTGTTTACCTGAGCGGAGGCGACGATGGCGCAATTATGGTTTACGATACCGAAAAGCTGCAGCGAACAGATTCACTATCGCTCAATGGAAAAGTTGGCGGCAAGGATTACCAGGACAGTTTTACATCTGACCTGCTGCTGAATGCCGGTAACAATGAGCTACTGGTGCTTGACCGCGGCAATTTCAGGCTGGTGCGTTTTAGCCTTGCAACTAAAACTATTACAGCATCCATTCCTGCCGGAAGGCAGCCGTTCGGGCTGTCACTAAGTCCGGATAAAAAAACCGCTTTTGTTGCCAATGTGGGTATGTATTCATACCCGCTGATAACGGGCGCAACCCCTCAAAATGCCGACTCCATTATGATCTCCCATCATCCATACGGAAATGACACCAAAGAATCGATTGAAGGGACCGTTGTTGAGGGGAGGAAAATTCCCGGCGTTGGAAGCCCGCTGTCGCCCGAAGCGATGAGCGTTTTCACTATCGACCTGGGCGCCAATAAAGTGATCAATAAGTTTAAAACCGGCTACCAGGTAGGGCAAATGATTGAGGGGGCTGAAGTAGTGGGCGGCGCCAGCCCGAATTCCATTGCCGTAGGCACGCAATACGCCTACGTGACCAATGCCACCAATGATAATATATCCATTATCGACTATAAAAACAACAAAATATTAGGCGAAATACCCATCCGTGTCGATAACAGGATAGACCATTACCGTGGTTTGCTTCCATTCGGTATTTGTTTAAGCAAAGATGAGAAGACACTGTATGTTGCCTTGCTGGGCTTCAATGCCGTAGCGGTAATTGACGTACCATCAAAAACAACTACAGGCTTGATCCCCACCGGCTGGGGGCCATCCAGGGTAAAACTATCAGCCGATGAAAAAGAACTGTATATTACCTCCTGCCGGGGCTTTGGCGCGGGCCCAAATGGTGGCAAAGGCTTTGTACGCCCCCCGCAGGGAACCTATATCGGTGATATCCAGCTTGGCCTTTTCCAAAAGCTGCCGGTGCCTGATGCACACCGGCTTGCAGGCTATACCAGCCAGGTAATCGGCAATACCTTTTTGACAAAGAAGGTTGACATCGATCCCAAAAACCCTTTACCCGCCCTACCGGGTGCGACAGCTACGCCAATAAAATACATCGTTTATATTACTAAAGAGAACAGGACCTACGATGAAGTTTTGGGCCAGCTAAAAAATGCAAATGGCGATAGTACACTGGCAAGGTTTGGCGTACACTGCGAATACACCCTGCCTGATGCACTGCGCGTTAAATTACCGGGGCTTAATGTTGCGCCCAACCACATTAAAGCTGCACAGCAATTTGCCTTTTCGGATAATTACTATTGCGACAGCGATGCCTCCATCCACGGGCATCATTGGATGCTGGGTGTTATACCGAATGAATGGGTAGAAGCCAACTCAAATGTTGATAAAACAGCAAAATTATTTTCGGACGCACCCGGACGGCGCTTTCCCGGCTCAACAGGAAGCATGGACCCTGAAGACTACGCTGAGCGCGGTGGTTTATGGGAAGCTATGGAACGCAGCCACGTTAATTTTTACAATTTTGGCGAGGGTAATGAAACCGCCCATAACCGCGAGATCTGGACCGATACTTTAACCGGCTCCGGGCATTTGGTAATGGTGCCGATGCAAAAAGCTTTGTATCCGCGTACCAGCCATAATTATGCCGGTTTTAACACCAACATTCCCGATCAGTTCCGGATGGATCAGTTTGAAAGTGAATTTACCAAAATGTGGATCAGGGGCAAACAAACAATGCCGGCGCTGATTACTATGCAGGTACCCAATGACCATACAGCCGACCCAAGAGCGAAAGACGGCTACCCGATGAAACAATCGTACGTAGCCGATAATGACCTTGCGGTTGGGCGGATCCTGCATTTTCTTTCGCGTACCAAATACTGGAAGAATATGCTGGTGATCATCACCGAGGATGACCCGCAGGGCGGTGTTGACCACATCGATGCCCATCGTTCAATTTTAATGATGGCCGGCCCTTATGTAAAAAAGGGTTACGTAAGCCATACCCATGCCAACTTTGGGGCGATATTGAAAACCATTTACAATATCCTCGACGTCCCCTATGTGAACCAATATGATGCCACCGGAACGCTGCTCACCGACTTTTTTACCGATAAGCCCGACTTTACGCCTTACTCCTTCCTGAGGAGCGATACCAGGATCTTCGACCCGCAAAAAGCGATGGCGAGATACCATAATGTAATAGACTGGCGTAAAATTGAGAAAGGCCCGGACATGGATGACGAAGAACATGAGCGCAGCGAGCGCAATAAAGACGACAAAAACTGATAACGGCAATTAAATATTCAATTTCCAATCGCATTAACAATGAAATTCACCACCATTATATCACTATTGCTTTTAACCCTGGTTGATATCGGGTATAAGCCTAACCCGGTTCCCAAAAAGAAACATAGCTTTATTGTGATCGCCCACCGCGGCGATCATACCCAATATCCTGAAAATACGTTGGAGGGCTATGCCATGGCCGCAAAAAACGAAGCGGATTATGTTGAAATAGACCTGCGTACCACCAGCGACAACCAGCTGGTGAGCATGCACGACGGCAGCGTTAACCGCATGACAAATGGCAAAGGACTGATAAAAGACCTTACCCTGCAGCAAGTAGAAGCGCTGAAAGTAAACCCGAGGAACAATACAGATACGGCAACCTACCGCGTGCCGACGTTTGAACAGATCCTGAAACTTTGCCGCAACAAGATCCACATCTATATTGATTTTAAAGAAGCTGACGCTACGGCCACTTTAACAATGTTAAAGCAATACCATATGGAAAAGCAGGTATTGGTTTATATCAACAAACCATCCCAATATACCGACTGGCGCAAAACCGATCCGTCGATGCCGCTAATGTTAAGCCTTCCGGATTCAGTTAAAAGTACGGCATCGCTGCAGTCATTTTTAAATAAATACCAACCTGATGTGCTTGATGGGGACTATACTGATTACAATGCTGATATGGTAGCTTTGGCGAAGGCAGGAGGCTTGCAGGTTTGGCCCGATGCACAAGGCCCTAAAGAAGGCTCCGCGGTGTGGGATAAAGCTATTTCAATTGGCTTAACCGGGCTGCAGACAGATAACCCGCATGCATTAGTGCAGTATTTAAAAAGCAAGGGATTACGATAACCTCATCATTGGTAGCGCCATTTGATTATTAAACATTTTTATTGTCTGATTTTTTTGATGAGTAAAAGCTGGTTATGTTAGACCGGCTTTTATATTTTTCTAGCCTGGTGTCGTGTCAACCATAAATTGACCAATCGTCAATCTACAAGTTCATTAAACGCAAAAAGGGTTTACAAAAGGTTTACACATTTAAGGTTTTTAATTTTTTAAATTCCTAATAATGAGTTATTTATATGTTTATTTATTAAAACAGGGTTTACACTATTTTACATAACCTCCTCCCGGTATTTTAAGCAGTGCGGATAAAGCCTCAACGTCAATTTATTAATGACATGACACCAGTTAGTTGCGAAACCAATAACGGAGTACCTTCGGCTAATACTCCGCCATCACCTCATCCACATAGCACCATAGCCAGCGCTCGCCGGGTTCGGCGGAGATCACCACGGGGTGGCCAGTCGCATGGGCATGTTTACTGGCATGCTGATTGGGCGAACTATCGCAGCAAAGCGTTACGCCACATTCCTGGCAGGTACGCAGGTGCATCCAGGTATCATGTGTTTTTATACACTCCTCACATACATAATCTTTTGCATGTTTAAGGTGTTTTATAGCGGTAAGGTGTTTGCAGATTTCTTCTTCCATGGTAGTAAGTTTATAAATGCTAATTTACATCTTATAGAATTACCTCAATAATCCTTATCTATTTTATAAGCAATAAAAATACTGTCGGCTTGTTTCCGGGTGATAGTATCAAGTCGGTTGCCTCTATGTAATGTGAATATTGTAGAATCTCTTTTTCGTTGGGAGTTAACATAGCTATGATCCATTGTTAAAACAGTGTCCTGCAATTTTTTTGAACTAAAATAATAATGATCTTCTTCAAGGTCTAATTCGCAACCGTGATAAGCTACCAATTTGAAACCATGTCCTTTTTTGACCTTCGGCTCCTGCCAGATCGTCGAATTTTCATCTTTATGGTAAACCGGCCAATCTGAAGGAATTATTGGAATATGCAGTTCCTTTCGTTTTCCATTAAATTCGGTTCCAAAGCTATTTGCACAACGGTGATGCAGGTAGGTAGAAACACCTACATAAATTAATGATGCCGGCATTAAAACGAAAAGGATAATAGTAACTATTTTGCTAATTTTCATTGATTGAGATTGAAATGGACAAGGCTTTTAAACACTAACTCATTACAGCTATTCAGTTTAAAAATAGCAAACATTGTCAAAACAACCAAAGATATTTATCTCCACCCACCCCCAAGCGCCCTATACAAATTAACAATGGCCTGTAACTGCTGTAACCTATCATTAATACCGCTGATGCGCGCTGCCAGCAGGGCTTGCTCCGCAATCAGTACATCGTTATAATTGGTTGCAGAGCTGTACCGTAGCAATTGCTGGGTGTAGTCAACAGATTTTCTCAATGCTTCAATTTCTTTCGTCCTCGAAGTATCTTTTTCAATACCTGTCTGGTAAGCATAAAGCGCGTTGGAAACCTCCTGCCCTGCCACTAATAAAGTTTGCTGAAAATTATTGAGCGCTTCCATTTGCTGGGCCTGCGCCGTTTTCAGCCTCGCTTTGTTAATGCCCTGGTTAAAAATAGGCTGGGTGAGACCGGCGGCGATATTGTAGAAAATCGAATTGACGAAAAAATCCTTCAGCGTTAAATTGGAGAAGCCCCCGGAAGCGGTAATGGTTAAAGCCGGATAGAAATAGGTACGTGCCTGGTTGGTATTTTCAAACGCAGCCCTGAAAGCGTATTGCGCCTGCTGCACATCGGGCCGGTTTTGTAATAACTGCGACGGGATGCCGGTTTGCAGGTTACTTACCGGCTGCTGGTCATCCAGTTTGGCGCGGTTTATGGGGCCCGGCGGGCGGCCGAGCAACAGGTCGATGGCGTTTTCAGTTTCGCGGATGTTGCGTTTAATATCGGGGATGGCTACCTCGGCAGCATAACGGTTGGCTTCGCTTTGTACCACAGCAGCGCCGGTAACCACATCGCCCTCTTTCAGGGTCTTCATGGTTTCCACGTCTTTGATACGGAATTGTACAGCCTGGTTGGTAATCTCCAATTGTTTATCAAGCGCCAGCAAATTATAATAGTTGTTGGCTATATCAGCTATCAGTTGCGTTTGCACCGCCCTTTTTGCGGCATCACTTTGCAGCAAATTGGCATAAGCCGCTTTTTTGGCGCTGCCCAGCTTTCCCCAAATATCCGCCTCCCAGGAGGAGCTTAAACTGAGCTGGTAGGATGTTGTTAAGGTACTAACCGAATAGCCAGCCGGTAAGTTTAAACTTGCCTCAGACTGCTTCGACCGGGTAACGGTAGCATTACCGCTTAATGACGGAAATAGCGCCCCCCTGGCTTGCCCGAGTGCGGCTTGCGCTTCGGCTATTTTTTGAATGGCTGTTTTTAAATTCAGGTTATTGTCAAGCCCTTCTTTTATTAAGCCATTTAATGTCGTGTCAGCAAAAAGGCTTCCCCAGGGCAGCGTGGCAATAGTAGTAGTATCTGTTGAATTTTGCCCGCGATACAAATCGTTCGTTACCGTACCGGCGTCCCGGAAAGGCCTGGTTACTTTGCACGATAATGAAGCGCCCGTCATTGCGGTTATTAGCAGGATATATTTTATAATGGATTTACGCATTGTTAATTTCTTTTCATCCCGGTGATTAACCGGCAGTTGTTATTTCTTCTTCATCCTCATCATGGTGCCTTTTGCTGCGCAGCTTTTCCTGGAATGTCTGGAAAATAATGAACAGTACCGGGATGGCAAATATGCCGAATACCGTACCGATCAGCATGCCGCCAACCGCACCCGTACCGATGGAACGGTTACCCAATGCACCGGCACCGGTTGCAAACATCAATGGCATAATCCCAAAGATAAACGCGAACGAGGTCATTAAAATCGGCCTTAAACGGGCTTCAGCGCCTTCAATTGCCGCCTGTACAATGGGCATTCCGGCCCGCCTGCGGTCGAGCGCAAATTCAACGATCAGTATCGCGTTCTTTGATAACAAGCCGATGAGCATAATAAGCGAGATCTGTACATAAATATTGCTGTCGATCCCGAAGATCCTGGCGAACAAATAAGTACCGGTTAAACCTATCGGCAACGACAGTAAAACTGCAAAAGGTAAAACATAGCTTTCATACTGGGCACTCAATAAAAAGTAAACAAAAACCAGGCAAAGCATAAATATGTAAAGCGATTGCGTACCGGATGCTATTTCCTCGCGGGTAAGGCCCGAAAAATCGTAACCATAACTTGGCGGAAGCTTCTCGGCGGCGACAGCTTTAATGGCATTGATCGCATCACCTGTACTGTAACCCGGTTTGGGCTGCCCGTTAACCGACACCGCTGTAAACAGGTTGAACCTTTGGATAGCCTCGGGGCCGGAAACTTTTGTCAGTGTGATAAATTCGGTAATAGGCGCCATGGTGCCATCGGCGCTCCTCACAAATATTTTACTCAAACCGGTAGCATTGGCCCGGTAAGCATAATCGGCCTGAACCATTACGCGGAACTGCTTGCCAAACTGGTTAAAGTTAGAGGCATACAATCCGCCATAATACCCCTGGAGCGTAGTTACCACCGAATTAACGGAAATACCGGCCTCTTTACATTTGGGCACATTTACTTCCACCTGGTATTGCGGAAAATTTGGATTGAAAGAAGTATTGGTGTTTTGAATCTCCTTGCGTTTATTTAATGCAGCCAGGAATTCATTGGAAACTTTAAAGATGTCGGCCATGCTGTTACCGCCCTTGTCCTGCAGCTGGAAAGTAAACCCGTTGCCGGCGCCAAAACCCTGGATAGTTGGCGGCGAGAAATAGAATATTTTAGCCTCATGCAGGCCGCCCGTCTTGGCGTAAAGCTGGCCGATAACACTTTCTATATTATCTTGCGGCCTGTCGTCCCAGGTTTTTAGTTTAACGATCACCATGCCGTAGGCGCTGCCGCTGCCGGCCAAAAAGTTAAAACCAACTATTTGCAGCGTATTTTTTACCGCCGGTAAGGTATGGGCTATGCTGTCAATCTTTTTGGTGATGGCCTGGGTGCGTTGCAAGCCTGCGGCAGGGGGTAAACTAACACTGGCAAAAATAGTCCCCTGGTCCTCGCTCGGTACAAAGCTGGAAGGCGTGGTTTTGATGAGGAAGGCCAGAGATGCCGCAAAAACAACGATCACGACCACTACTATCCATTTTTTACCGGCCAAAAAACCGACAGAGCGTTCATACCTCTTTTTTACCGAGTCAAAAACCACATCAAAGCGGTGGTAGAAAAAGTTAAAAAATCGCTTTTTCTTTTCTTCTTCGGAATGCGGCCTTAATAATATTGCACAGAGTGCGGGGCTAAGCGTTAAAGCGTTGACTGCAGAAAGCAGGATAGCCACCGCCAGGGTGATGCCAAACTGCTTATAAAACACCCCTGTAGACCCTGTAATAAACGTAACCGGCAAAAACACTGCGGACATTACCAGGGTAATGGATACGATTGCGCCCGCAATCTCGCTCATGGCATCAACCGAAGCCTTTCGGGCCGATTTATAGCCTTTATCCAATTTGGCATGTACTGCTTCAACTACCACAATGGCATCATCCACCACAATACCGATGGCAAGCACCATGGCAAAAAGCGTAAGCAGGTTAATGGTGAAACCAAACAGGTTTAAAAAGAAGAACGTACCAATAATAGCCACCGGTACGGCAATGGCGGGGATAAGCGTTGAACGAAAATCCTGCAGGAAAATAAACACCACGATAAACACCAGGATAAAGGCTTCTATCAGCGTGTGGATCACCTTGTCGATGGAGGCGTTAAGGTATTCATTGGCATCCACCATGTAGATCATGTCGATCCCTTTTGGGAAAGCCGCGCGTGCAGTTTCTAAAATTACTTTTGTATCATTGATCACGTTACGGGCGTTGGAACCGGCAGCCTGCGAAATGCCAACACCAATAGCCGGCTGGCCATTAGCCTGCAGGTCCACTGAGTAGTCCAGCGCGCCTAATTCAATTCGTGCCACGTCACTTAAGCGGAGCAATTGCCCCTTACCTGCTGATTTAAGCACGATATCGCCAAATTCTTTCGCACTTTTTAAACGGCCGGTGTACCTGATCACGTATTGAAATGATTCATTGCTGTTTTCACCAAACTTGCCGGGCGCGGCCTCAATATTCTGATCGTTCAAAGCCTGGGTAACATCATCCGGCACCAGCCCGTATCTTGACATTACATCAGGCTTCAGCCAAATCCGCATCGAATAATCCCTTTGGGTGAAGATCTGCACGGTACCAACACCGTTTACCCGCTGTATGTCGGGCACCAGGTTTATTTTGGCATAATTCTGTAAAAAGGTAGCATCATAGGTTTTATCCTTGCTGTATAAGGTAAATATCAGCAGGTTGCTGTTCTGGCTTTTGGTAACGGTAACACCCGCCTGCGTTACTACCTGGGGTAACAGGCTGGTTGCCCTTGCCACGCGGTTTTGCACGTTTACTGCGGCCAGGTCGGGGTTGGTGCCTACTTTAAAGAAGATCTGGATGGACGCTGAGCCATCATTACCTGCAGACGAGGTCATGTAGGTCATGTTTTCCACGCCGTTGATCTGTTCCTCCAGCGGGATGATCACACTCTTAAGTACCACATCTGCGTTGGCCCCGCTGTAATCAGCTGAAACATTTACCGTTGGCGGCGCTATATCAGGGTATTGCGAGATCGGCAGGTTGATTAACCCGATAACCCCCAGGATAACCAGCAGCACCGAAATAACAGTGGAAAGTACGGGGCGCTCTATAAATCTTTTTAGCATATTATTTTTTATGGTCTTAATCCTAAGGTGCTTAGTCTTAAGTCAAATTATTGTTAATTATTCTCACTTGTAACTATTCTGATGACTTCAGACTCAAGACTTCGGACTCAAGACTTATTTAAGATCTTTATAAACCGACCCGGCGTTAACCTCAACAGGTTTAATCTCTGTACCGTCCTTTATATTATTAGCGCCTTCGGCAATAATCCGATCGCCGCTTTTCAAGCCGCCGGTTACAATATAAAACTGCCCCGGTGTATTTTCCATTACGGTTATTGCGACATTCTTCACCTTGTTTTGATTATCTACCGCGAATACAAAACGCTTGTCCTGCAATTCGTAGGTAACGTTTTGCGGTACAATAATGGCATCTTTCACTGTTTTGGGTATCCTAACCGATGCACTGCTGCCGCTGCGCAACAGCCCTTTAGGGTTAGCGAAACCAGCCCTGAAATTTGCCGAACCGGTTGTGGTATTGATCAGCCCGTTTACGGTTTCCACTTTACCTTTATAGTCATATATCGTTCCATCCGAAAGTACCAGGGTAACCAAAGGGATATTATTTAATTTCGATTTGAAGCTGGTATTACTGGTGCTGTCGCGGGTAAAATCAAGCAATTGCTTTTCGTTCATCGCAAAATAGGCGTATACATTGGCTGTGTTATAAACCGTTGTTAACGGTTCTGCAGTGGTAGCTGAAACCAGGCTTCCAAGCTTATAAGGCAACGAACCAATAACGCCATCTACCGGGCTTAAAATGGTGGTGTATCCCAGGTTTATCCTGGCGTTTTCCAGCGCTGCTTTGGCTTGTGCCAGGGCAGCCTCTTTAGTTTGCAAGGTCAGTTGCGCCGACTCAAGTTCGTAATGGCTGATGATATCTTTTTCAACCAGCGGCTTCACTTTGTTCACCTGCAAAGTGGCCGTATTTACATCGGCTTCGGCGGTTTTAATGCCGGCCTGGGCAGTACGCACATCCTGCTCATATTGCGGGGCATTTATTTTAAATAACAACTGGCCTTTTTTAACGAGCGATCCCTCATCCACAAAGATCTTTTCAACATAGCCGTCAACTTTGGGCCTTATCTCAATGTTTTGCAAGCCCTGGATACTTGCGGGGTAGTCGGTACTCAAAGTTACCGTCCGGGGCTGCAGGGTAACTACTTTGTAAGTACCTGGCCCCTGTGCAAACATGGCATTCTTCTGTGCATTTTTGTCACCGCACGAAAATAAAAACAACAAACAGGGCATCAAAACTGCTATTGTTAATTTTTGCATACTGCCTGGTGTTATTTGAGCGCCAATGACGCGGTATAGACTTTTACTGAAGTTCATTAAGTTGTGGTAAGTAAAAAGAATAAGTAAGCGGGCAAAGATAACCGCTTTGTTTAAAAATATTGTCAATACATTTAATATCATTATTTTCCTTGTGTCATAATTGGCGCTATCCCCTGGTTTGCCTCCGGTGACCGAAACTGGTCAGTATTTTGTTTGAATGCAAAAAACTTCAACCAATAGCAACTAATTTTAAACGTTTGCCCAATTCCGGGTTAATATTATATCGGCGAAGCAACATTCCAACTTTTCAACCTTACAACATTACAACTTCTCCCTCAAACCCATTTGCTTAAAAACTGGCTGAACGCTTCTTTATACTGATCGCCAACGGTAATATTGACTTTCCCTATTTGCAATGCGTTACGGGTAATGGAATTTATTTTATCGAGCGATACGATAAAGGACCGGTGAACACGCATAAATTTTTTCGACGGCAACTTTTCTTCAAGCGATTTCAGGCTGGTTAACGAAAGAATGGGCTTTTCGGCGCTCTTCAGCCAAACTTTTACATAATCCTTTAAGCCTTCAATGTACAAAATATCATTTAAGGCGATACGCACCAGCTGGTACTCTACCTTTAAAAACAGGTATTCATCTTCTATGCGTTCTTCCGCAACACCCGCCACGGGAGCTGCTGCGGCGGCAGGGGCATTTGATTTTTCAACCAGTTCGGCATAATTTAATGCCTTGGTTGCGGCGTGTAAAAACTCTTCGTAGTTAAATGGCTTTAACAGGTAGTCGAGCGCATCCACCTTATAGCCTTCCAGCGCGAACTGGTTATAGGCAGTAGTAAAAATGATGCGCGGTTTATTAGCCTTGCTGTTATCCAGTACCCGCGCCAGTTCAATCCCGTTCAGGTCAGGCATTTGAATATCCAGGAACAACACATCAATTTTTTGCGAATGGATAGCCTTTAAGGCATCCACAGCGCTTGAAAACCGGCCAACCAGGTTTAAAAAAGGTGTTTGTTCAATAAATGAACTAACCAGGCCCAGGGCCAGGGGTTCATCGTCAACAGCTATGCAATTTAGTATCATGACAGGTGGAGCGTTAAGTGAACGGAATAAATATTTTCGGCAGTGTCTTCTTCAATTTTTAATTCGTATTTGCCAGGGTATAACAGATCAAGCCTGCGGCGGGTATTGTTGAGCCCGATACCGCTGCCTGCCTCTAAGTTATTATTTTGTTCCTTAATGATCGTATTCACCACCTTTAATTCAACCGAAGAGTTTTGCTGGCTGATGTTAATATTGATATAGCTGGGCTGCGTAGCGCTCACGCCGTGTTTAAAAGCATTTTCAACAAAGGGTAAAAATATCATAGGTGCAATCGCGACATCCCTTAATGTTGCCGGCGAAGAATAATTAATTTTAACCGCATCGGTTAAACGTAATTGCATCAGGCTGATATAATCCTTCACAAAAGCAATCTCCTGGCTCAGCTGCGTGGTAGTATTTTGGGTATCGTACAAGACGTACCGCATCATCCGGCTCAACTGGTGTATGGCCTTGCGCGACGTTTCAACATTCACCAAAGTGAGCGCGTAAATATTGTTCAGCGTATTGAAAAAGAAATGAGGGTTGATCTGTGCCTTCAGGAACGAAAGTTCCGAACTGATCTTATCCTGTTCCATTTCCTGGTGTTTTTGTTTATCGTTTTGCCATTTTTCTATGGTGATGATACTCGTACTGATCCCGATAACCAGCGCGCATGTACTGATCATGGCAACAATCATACTGATATCCCACTGGTGGCCGCCTCTATGATGCCTTGGCGGCCCCATTTTATGAAAAGCTTCGTCAAGCAACTGGTGCAGGTTTAGCCAGTAATCAAAGTAACTGTTTAAAAAAACCACTATCGCCACCACGCCCAAAACAATCAGCAAATAAAGGCCCGTGTGGTTTTTCAGCAAAAACCGGGGCACCAATACTATTGCGTTAAGATAATAAGCCATCACCAGCAGACCTAAAATAAGCCCGTTTTTTACCCACAACTGGTACGGCACCGAGATCCGCCATGACAATGGCTGGGTGAAGTAGATCGTACCGAAAACGGCCCATATTAATAAATGGATGATCACGGTTACCAGTTTGCTTTTTGATTTTGTAAATATCATTTCAGTATTGTTGAAATAAGTTATAAAAGTTGTACTCGTTGCAATGGGAAACTACCGCCATGGATTACGCAGGTGATAACATTTTTAGATTTTGCAACTGGCTGTAACTCAATTATAACAACAATATTACAAATGTAAACTACTTAACGCCAATAATAATCTATCAGGGGCTTTAGTTCACCGACGGGCAGCAAAAAAACATCGCCAAAAAGCGCTTTTTGGCGATTGCGTGGCTTAAAGTAGTTTTATAGGCTAAAGCGGGGCTTTTATCTACTTATTTACCCCCTTTGTCTATTGCATTTTAGGGTGTAAGATCTTTACTATTGATTTGCACATCTAAATAACAGATAAAATGAAATTATTTTACCTTTTTATAGCCGCCCTTTTGATAAGTGCGAACATCCACGCCCAAACCGGCCGCGATGTGCATGGCACGGTTACCGATTCCACAAAAGTAACTTTGCCGGGCTCGATAGTGAGACTTATTACAGCAACCGACAGTATCTCCACCGCTACTGACGCCAAAGGAGCCTTTTTGTTTAAAGGCGTTAAAGCAGCACAGTTTAGTTTGGTTGTTCAGTCAATCGGTTTTGAGCCGGTAAGAAAACGTATCGCACTTAATAACAGCAACGAGCCGGTTTTTTTGCGGCCCATCATTTTAAAACCTTCCAGCCAGATGCTGAAGGAGGTTACCATATCCGACGTATTACCCGTTAAAATAAAGGAAGATACGGTTGAGTTTAATGCGGCTGCTTATAAAGTACGCGATGGCGCACCTATTGAGGACGTGATTAAAAAAGTACCCGGTGCGGATGTTGATGCTAACGGCAACGTAACTTTCCAGGGAAAAAGCGTAACCAAGGTGCGCGTAAACGGAAAAGATTTTTTTGGGGGCGATTTAAAAACTGCTACCCAGAATTTACCGGCCGATGCAGTACAAAACGTGCAGTTTGTAAATGATTACGGCGACCAGGCTAACCTTACCGGTATAAAAACAGGCGAGCCCGAGACCGTATTAAATATCAATATAAAAGCCAGCAGGAACCATGGCATTTTTGGCCAGGTGAGCGCCGGCGGCGGCCAGGATGCAATACCGCAGGTTGACGGCACCAAAGATGCCGCACGCTACATTGCACAAGGCAATATGTTTAATTTTGACGGCAACCGCCAGATTGCCATACTGGCTAATTATAACAACACCAATACCAACCTGTTTAATTTTGGCGGGCCGGGTGGCGGTGGCGGCCGTGGCGGTGCGGGTGGCCCTCCGGGAAGCGGCAATAGTACCAATGGTATCACCACAGCACGCTCAATCGGCGTAAACTACCGTGATAACTGGAGCAAAAAATTAACGGTTTATGGCAGCTACAGTTTTACTGACAATACCGTAAACACGATCAGCAGTACGATACAAAAAAACTACGGATTAAGCGGAACGAACGCTACCAGTTCAACCAATAACGAGATCGATAAAAAAATCAACCAGCGGTTCACTTTCAACATGGAATACCGGCCTGATACTTTGAATTATTTCAAGATCAGCCCATCCTACTCGTTTGCAGGTGTACATTCAACCCAGGCCGAAACATTTAATCAAACCATTGCAGATACTACGGCTTTGGCTTACACTACCAATGTAATAAGCCGGTCGTCATCGCCAAATTACGGAATCAATGTATTGTATAATCACCGTTTTAATAACCATGGGCGCAATTTCAGTATCAATGTGGGTGTAGGCCGGTCCACTACCGACCAATACCAGAACCCGGATAATATTTATTCAAAAATTACTTCTGCTCCAAATACCCCGGCCGACCAGTTTATTACTACCAATGCCAATACAGATACAGTGGGTACCTTTGTATCCTACATTGAACCTATCGGCAAAAAGTCATACTTTGAGGTAAACTATAATTACAAGCATAGTTATACCACCTCCAATAAAGTAACGGATACTTTAAGCGATTCCGGGCAGTTAAATGAATATGCCTTACTAAGTAACGATTACAACTACACCTTTGTAACCAATCGTTTCGGGCTTAATTACCGCTTTGTTGAAAAGAAATACAATTACGTTTTAGGTGTAACAGCCCAACCATCCGTATTGGACGGAAGTTCACCAAACATTTCGCCTACACATAAAACAAGTTTTAATTTTTCGCCAAACGCCCACTTTATTTATAATTTCTCGCGTACGCAGTCATTCAGTGCAAACTTTAGCGGAAGCAGTGTAATGCCAAGCTATACGCAATTGCAGCCGGTACCTGACCTAAGCAACGCATTATACCCGGTAATAGGTAACCCCAACCTTAACCCGCAGTATAACAACACCTTGTCGTTAAGGTACAATCACTTCAATTTTGAATCAGGTAACGTATTTTTCAGTAATTTATCCTTTATCCAGGCTGATAATTATATTGCCAGCAACACCATTTATTACCCGGACAATTACACGCCAAATACCCATTTGTCAAAAACTACAGGTACCAGCTATGCAAATGCTAACGGCTACTATTCAACCTCGGCATTTTTTGTATTTGCCAAACCATGGGAGAAACGGAAATACAATTTGTTCCTGGTCGGCAATTATTCCTACAGCAATAACATCTCGTACATTACAGATATAGCGCCGGTTACTTTTGCAGAAAATACTGAAAAGAATGTTGCGAAAACGCTGACCGCATCACAAGGCATCCGTTTCAGGCTGGACATTACCGATGTTATTGATGCCGAGGCAAACACCACTTACAGCATCAATTCATCACAAAACTCCATACCACAAGCCGGTGTGCTGGATAACTACCGGAGCTGGGTAGTTGGCTTAAACGGCAAAAACTATTTGTTTAAGGATTGGACCTACAGCTACGATTATTCAAAAACGTTTTATTATAACTACCCGGGTGCTAAAAACCCGAATGTGTTTAACACCTACCTGGAACGCAGGTTCCTGAAAGGCAATATGGCAACGCTGCGTTTTTCGGTGCTTGACGTGTTTAACCAGAATACCGGTTACTCCAGTACACAAACAGGCAGCTACACGTCAACAACAAATTACAACCGTTTAGGCCGGTATTACCTGTTAACTTTTACCTACCGTTTCTCGAAAATGGCAGGCAAAGCGCCTGAACGCGGCCCTGGCCGTGGGTTTGGCCCTCCGGGGGTGGCCCGGGCGGGCCGCCACCAGGGGGTGGACCTGATTGATAATCAACCATATGAATTTGGTTGGTGAGCGGGCAGGTTCAATAATTGTTATTAAATCCCGTTACACTAAGCCGGATGAAAAATTTGGAAATCACAAACAAAAGTGTAATTTTGACAATTAAAATTGTAACAAATTGAAGTATAAGGCGTCTAATAACAAAAATGAATTTCAAAATTCAATATAAAAAGAGCTTAGGGTTCCCTAAGGGAGCATGAGAAAAGGCCGGATGTGAGATACCCGGCCTGGATTTAGTTGATTGTTATTGATTTTTTAAATCTTAACAGGGCGTTCCGAGGTGAGAAACGGAACGCTTTTTTTATGGTTATTTTTTTCCACCTTTGATTTGATTACTATTACTTTTTAGCCACCAATCCACCCTAATGAAAAAATACTGCTTAACCCTTGATCTGAAAGACGACCCTGCATTGATTGCCGAATACGAAAAATACCACGAAGCCATCTGGCCCGAAATACATGAAAGTATAACAAGTTCAGGGATCACCAATATGGAGATCTATCGTTTTGACAACCGCCTGTTTATGATCATGGAAGTGGACGACACCTTCAGTTTCGAAAAAAAGGGTGCCGCAGACGCCGCTAACCCCAAAGTACAGGAATGGGAAACCCTGATGTGGAAATACCAGCAACCACTTAAAAATGCGCTGAAAGGCGAAAAGTGGGTTTTAATGAATAAGATTTTCAAACTATAACTGTAAAACAGACAGGAATCTGAATAAAAATAATTTATTTTGACTTTTCGATATTACATTTGAATCCTGGTTCTTGATTCTTTACCCTAAAAAAACAATCATGCTTAAAAAATTACAATTACTAGTGGTAGGTTTGGGATTTATCCTTTCGCCCGCATTTGCTCAACAAAAACGTATTGGCAACGAAACCGATGCGCAAAAAGACAAGCGCATGGAATGGTGGCAGGACGGCCGCTTTGGGATGTTTATCCACTTCGGCCTTTACTCGGGCGCTGCCAGGCACGAATGGGTGAAACATAATGAACACCTCACCAACGAGGAATACCAAAAGTATTTCGACCAGTTTAACCCTGATCTGTTCGACCCGGTTAAATGGGCAAAAGAAGCCAAAGCAGCCGGCATGAAATACGCTGTGATGACCACCAAGCACCACGAAGGTTTTTGTTTGTTCGATTCAAAATATACCGATTATAAAGCTACCAACACCCACGCCAAACGGGATTTGGTACGTGAATATGTTAACGCCTTTCGCTCCCAGGGGCTAAAAGTTGGTTTTTACTATTCCTTGCTCGACTGGCACCACCCTGATTATACCATGGACGATGCCCACCCGCTTACCCAGGTGGATACCACCGAGGCCAACTACAAACGCCTGAATAAAGGCCGCGACATGGCTAAATACCGCCAGTACATGCGCAACCAGATCACCGAATTGCTCACCAATTATGGCAAGATTGATGTATTATGGCTGGATTGGAGCTGGGATAAAGGCGCCAAACGCGGCAAAGGAGCTGATGACTGGGGCGCTGTTGAATTGCTCAAACTGGTTAGGAAACTGCAGCCCGGCATTATTGTAAACAACCGGCTTGGTTTGTATGATTACAAAGATGGCGGCGATTTTGAAACCCCTGAACAGGTAGGTACTGATGAGCTGGCTAAATACAAGGGCCGCACATGGGAAACCTGCCAGACCTTTTCAGGATCATGGGGCTACTACCGCGACGAAAACAGCTGGAAAACCCACCGGCAATTGCTCGACCTGCTGATTACTTCGGTAAGCAACGGCGGCAACCTCATCCTTAACGTTGGGCCAACCGGTCGCGGCGAATTTGATTACAGGGCTACCCGTGCGCTTGACAGCCTGTCGTACTGGATGCATGCCAATAACGTTGCTATTTACAACTGCACTTACGCGCCTGCTGCTTATAAAGTACCTGAAGGTGATAAGCTTACTTACAGCAAAGTAAACGGACGACTGTATGTTCATTTGTTTAATTATCCTACCAACGGAAAGATAACGCTGCCTGGCTATAACGGCAAAATAAAATACGCGCAGTTTTTAAACGACCATTCGGAATTGATTTTAAAAGCGTCAGCAGCAAATAAGGATGACCTGGAGTTAACCGTTCCGCTTAAAAAACCACCGTACGAAATACCTGTTGTTGAATTAACGTTGCAATAGATGTGAGATGTGAGATGTGAGATATGAGAAATTTAAAAGACCAAACAAAAAACTATGGTTTGAACATGGGACAAGGGTCTCAAATCTAATATCTAACGTTTCAAATCTTGTAAAAAAATGAGAGATACGATAATTTAATAGCCAAAAGATCAAAAAAAAATAGCTTTGAACATGGGATAGGAGTCTCAAATCTCATATCTCGCGTCTCAAATCTCAAAAGAATACAATGCCAATGCAGAAACAACAATTTTTAAAGATCCACCCGCATGATAATGTACTGGTTGCCCTGCAGAACCTTGCAGCCGGAACCGTGATTAACTTTGAGGGTGACACATTTGCATTAACTACGGATATTGCCGCCAAACATAAATTCAGCTTAACTGAACTGAAAGCCGGCGACGAAATCCTGATGTATGGGGTACTGGTAGGCAAAGCAACGCTGGAGATCCCTAAAGGCGGCCCCATCAGTATTGAAACTGTTCACCATGCTTCCGGGGAATTTCACCTGGGCAAACGTAAAACCGAGTGGCACCAACCCGATACCAGCAAATTTGAGGGCCGTACCTTTATGGGCTATCACCGCGCCGATGGCTCGGTAGGGACAGGTAATTACTGGGTAGTGATCCCCCTGGTTTTTTGCGAGAACAGGAATATCAATGTATTAAAAGAGGCACTATCCGAAAAGCTGGGCTATAAAAAAGCCAAAAGCTACGAGGCGGATGTAGATCAGCTGATCGGCCTTTACCAGGCAGGCAAATCGGTAGAAGAAATTATTAATGCCGATATCCAGGCTGCGCCCGATAAGGCAAAATCAAAACGACTGTTTAAAAATATCGACGGCATCAAATTCCTCACCCACGATATGGGCTGCGGTTGTAACCGGTCTGACGCGCAAACCCTTTGTGGGTTGATAGCCGGTTATATCACTAACCCCAATGTTGCTGGGGCTACCATATTAAGTTTGGGTTGCCAAAATGCACAGGTAAGCATCCTTCAGCAGGAAATCCAGGCCCGTGATGCCAGTTTCAGCAAACCGCTGGTGATACTGGAGCAGCAAAAAACCGGCACGGAGGCTGAACTGATGCAACAGGCCCTGAAGCAAACTTTTGCAGGCCTGGTTAAAGCAAACGAAACCGAAAGGCAGCCCGCTCCCCTATCCAAACTATGCATTGGGCTGGAATGCGGTGGATCTGATGGTTTTTCGGGTATCTCGGCTAATCCGGCTTTGGGTTATGTTTCGGACTTATTGGTGTCCATGGGCGGTTCGGTTATCTTATCCGAATTCCCTGAACTTTGCGGGGTTGAACAGGAGCTGAGCGACCGTTGTGTTGATGAGGAAAAGGCCAACTATTTTATGCAACTGATGACCACCTACAATGCCCGTGCAGAAGCGGATGGTTCAGGGTTTTATGCCAATCCATCCCCCGGAAACATTAGGGATGGGCTGATTACCGATGCCATTAAATCGGCAGGAGCAGCCAAAAAAGGTGGCACTTCGCCGGTAGCCGATGTACTGGATTATCCGCAGAAAGCAACAAAAGCCGGTTTAAACCTGCTATGTACCCCCGGCAGCGATGTGGAAAGCACCACCGCCGAAGTAGGCTCCGGAGCCACCGTAGTTTTGTTTACTACAGGTTTGGGTACACCAACCGGCAACCCGGTTACCCCGGTGATCAAACTATCAACCAATACAGCTACGGCAGTAAAAATGCCTGATATTATTGACATTAACTGCGGTACCATTATTGAAGGCGAAGAAACCATACAGCAGGCTGGTGAACGGATCCTGGATTACGTGATCCAGGTAGCCAGCGGCGAGGCTGAACCAAAAGCGGTACAATTAGGCCAGGATGACTGGATTCCGTGGAAGAGGGGAATATCGCTGTAAAGCAGCCCCCTCTAAATCTCCCCCGGTAGGGGAGACTTTTAATTTTTCATTTTTTTTAAAGCCCTCCCTACCGGGGAGGGTTGGGTGGGGCTACTATGTTCAAACTAACCAATAAATCAGCAATAATAACCGGTGGCGGAAGCGGCATCGGTAAAGCAATGGCCGTCCTTTTTGCAAAACAGGGCGCCGAAGTGCATATCATCGAACTCAACAGCGATGCAGCCGCAGAAACCGTTAACGAAATAACTGCGTTTGGCGGCAAAGCCTTCGGCCATGCCTGCGATGTTAGCAAGCAGGCGCAGGTGGTTGAAACAATGAATAAGATCGGCAAAATTGATATCCTGGTAAATAATGCCGGTATTGCCCACATTGGCCGTGCCGATAATACCAGCGAAGCGGATTTCGACAGGATCTATAACGTTAATATCAAAGGGGTTTACAACTGCCTGTTTGCCGCTATACCATTGATGAAAGCCAATAACGGCGGCGTAATTTTAAACACCGCATCCATAGCCGCCAGCGTGGGCATTGTGGACAGGTTTGCCTACTCCACCAGTAAAGGCGCTATCCATGCCATGACCTTATCTGTTGCCCGCGATTACCTGCACGAGGGCATCCGCTGCAACAGTATCAGTCCGGCCCGGGTGCATACGCCATTTGTGGACGGCTTTATCGCCAAAAATTATGCCGGCAAGGAAGCGGAGATCTTCGAAAAGCTCTCCAAATCGCAACCGATTGGCCGTATGGGCCAGCCGGAAGAGGTAGCGGCACTGGCTTTATACCTATGCTCGGACGAAGCAGGTTTTATTACCGGTACCGATTACCCTATTGACGGCGGGTTTATTACTTTAAATAATTAATTTGTAGAAATTCGGACGTAGCCTGCCTGCCGCAGGCAGGGATTTTTGATTTCGGAATTGATAGCATCTATAACAAATAAAAATACAACATGAAGCTTATACGATTTGGCGAACCGGGTAAAGAAAAAACCGGTGTAATTGTTAACGATAAAAAATATGATACCTCGGCCTTTGGCGAAGATTACGGAGAAGCGTTTTTTGAAACCGATGGCTTAAACCGTTTAAGTTATTTTATAGAAGATAACCTGCTGACAGAAATACCCGTTGATGCCAGGCTGGGCTGCCCGCTGGCAAGGCCCTCCAAAATTGTATGTATCGGCTTAAATTATGTTGACCATGCCAGGGAAACCAATGCTACGCCACCGACTGAACCGGTGATCTTTATGAAATCGACCACCGCTATCACAGGCCCCAATGATAACATCGTCATCCCAAAAAACTCCGTAAAAACCGATTGGGAAGTGGAGCTGGCCGTAGTGATCGGCAAAAAAGCAAGCTATGTGGATGAAGCTGACGCGATGGACTACATTGCCGGCTATGTGCTGCATAATGATGTGTCCGAACGTGAGTTTCAGTTAGAAAGAGGCGGCACCTGGGATAAAGGCAAGGGCTGCGACACATTTGCGCCTATCGGACCGTTTTTTGCTACTGCAGATGAAATTGCCGATCCGCATAACCTGCGCCTGTGGTTAAAAGTAAACGGTAAAATAATGCAGGACGGTACCACCGCCAACTTCATCTTCAACCTGCCAACGCTGGTATCATACACCAGCCAGTTTATGACCTTATTGCCCGGCGATATCATCTCCACCGGCACCCCAGCAGGCGTAGGCCTCGGTATGAAACCACCCTTCTACCTCAAAGCAGGCGATGTTGTTGAATTAGGCATCGATGGTTTAGGTGAAGCAAGGCAGGTGCTGGTAGATTGGGTTTAGGTAGATGGTTTTTAGTCGATGGACCATAGTCCATGGTCCATGGCAGGAAGCAATATGGCTATAGACTATAGTACATGGTCCATTGACTTTTTTACTATGGTCCATGGTCTATCGACTTTACTTGGTTCATAGTAGGAAGAAAGCGATTTGGAAACATTTGGATACCAGCGCCTGTTACCAATATTGGTAAATCAAAACGCATTACCAGATTTGATAAAGGTTGTCATGGTGAAGCACCTGAACCATGCGGGCAAAGGCCTTTACGCACACCTTTCGAGTGCCTCAGGGTGACATCCTTTTATATCGGCTGATATGGATCCATTGCAGAAACGCTTTTTACTATGGTCCATCGACTATGAACCTTCCTGCCAACACTTGTTTCCATTGATTCCAACTGTTTCCAAATCACCGACCCCATCGGGGTCAAATATCGGTAGAAAAAAACACCATACACCCAATACCGTGCCGTAGGTCAATGTCATTAAGTTAAGAGAGTTTCTTTTTTTTTGCCCTCTTTATCGCGTAGCGAAAGAGAGGGCGGACGAGCGTAGCAACGTCCGGGTGAGTCAACGGAGCGCGTTTATGATCGCCATTGTCCGCTTAACTTAATGACATTGGCCGTAGGTACGGAACACGGCGGGGTTGCGTACCGATGGCACGCCAAATATCAATAATGAATTTTTCTACCAATATTCAGCACCTAACGGCGCTGGTTAGAATACAGTTTGACAGGTCCCAACTTGCTGAATGGTGACACTTAGAAACATTTAGAAACAATAGAAACACCTGTTTCCAATGTTTCCAACTGTTGGTAATTGGGTTGATGGTCGATAGTCCATCATGGGTGTCCGGTAGAAAGTTTAAACTTACAAAAAAAGCATGTTTAAATGATTGAGACACGTTTTAAAAGTTGATTTTGACTGGGAAAAAGTATCTAAATCGGGAATAAAAGGTTAGCTTGCGGGCTTGCTTTTAGCTTTAGTCGAACCGTAATCTCTCTAATGTCATTAACGATATAGGATAGGCTATGGTAATGCATTAAGCAAATGCGAATCAGGTTTACAAAATTAGAAAAGCCATGTACAGTTTTACTGATGCATCTTCTGATGACTTCCAGCAGTAAAAAAGCGATCATGGCGATGTATATCTGAGACTTACAAGCATTTTCGGATGTGCCTAAAAAGGTTTTAATCTGTAAGTTCTGTTTCATTCCCTTAAAAAACAGTTCAATATTCCAGCGAGATTTATAAATCAGACTTATCGTCTCAGCAGACCACTCTAAATTAGCTGTTAACAGGTCTATCTCACGATTATTTATGCTGTCATAAGCCACTACTCTCCGCATTTTACAAGTGCCCAAGCCGGTAGTGCGCGCCTTTTCCCCTGTGATCTGGATGATCTGATCAGAAATGATGATTGTGTTTTCCCCGGATATTACAGGCCGATCTTCCAGCACCTGGTAACTTATTTTTTCTTTCAGGCGGGTAACAAAGTCGCCATTGTTATCAATACGATCTTTAAAAAAGGCAAAATCAAGGTACCCTCTGTCATATACCAAAATACTTTGGTAGCTTGTTTTGAGGTGAGATAGAGCCTTCCTGTCATCTGTCTTAGCATCGGTGATATAGACCATTTCCGGTATTTGGCTTGCCAGGTCGAAGCTCACATGTGCCTTGATCCCGCCTTTTGCTGTCCGGAATTTTGCCCATTTAATCAGGTTTAGGCATACGGTCATCGTGGTGGAATCTATCAACTTTACTGAGCGCCCTTTAATCTCTTCAATGATCTTATAATGCTCGCTTTTTGAAAACAGTCCTTTGTAGTAAGTTATTAATTCGGAGAACAATAACTCATATACTTGATAGTTACGCTCTGCATTCCCATCCGACATTGTGGAACGGGCCGGAGATTGTTTTAAGCCAAGTTCTTTTAGGAACAATGTGTTTACATTCATGCCTAAAGTGATGTCCCGGAGACTATAACAGCCGTTCAGCTGTCCGAAAAGCATAGCAATTAGCTGACTTTCTGTATTATAGCGCCTAAAGCCATCATCGGAAGAATTCTTATTAATACACTTACTTAATATTGTAGAAGGAATTAAGCCGAGGATTTGGCTAAACAAACACTTGTCATTACTTTTACTTCTGTGAATTGAGCTCATTGGATTGTTTTAAATGTGGTAATTCAAAACTAATCTTTTGAGCTCTTTTCTTTAAACTTTTTTCTACCGGACAGTAGTGATAGTCCATGGTCCATGGCTGAAATTCTTTTTGCCATGGTCTATGGTCCATCGACTATGGACTTCTTCCCCCCTATTCCAATATTGGTTTCCCGTCAAATGTGGCTGATTTCAGGATCTTTTCGCCAACGGCAACGGCTGCGGGCGACAGCGGGGCATAGTTAAGGTCCTTGCAATATTTTTGGCCATCGTGGATATTCCACCAAAGCAGTTTAAGCATTTTTTGAGCACGCTGCAGGCTGCGGCCGTCATAATTCTGTTCTTTATAAATAAGCGCCCAGGTAAAGCCGCTGATGGGGTAGCCATCTTTAGCACCGGTATTACTGAGCGATACTTTAGCATCATCAGGGATGGTAATATTACCGGCGGCGCTGGTTGAGGCAACAGTTGGGGTTATAAAATTACCGCTGCTGTTTTGCATATCGGCAAAAGCCATATTATTTTGTATGGCATACGCCAGCTCGATGTAGCCTATGGCGCCGGGTGTTTGTTTGATTAATCCGGATACACCTTCATTACCTTTGCCACCCAAACCAGCCGGCCAGTTAATGGCCGAGCCTTTACCCGGTTTGGTGTTCCAGTCGCTGTTTACTTTTGATAAATAGGTAGTAAATATGTTGGTGGTGCCGCTGCCATCAGAGCGGTGAACGATAAACACGCCTGTTTCAGGGAGCGAAACGCCGGGGTTAATTTTCGCTATCTGCGGGTCGTTCCATTTGGTGATCTTTCCCAAAAACAAATTGGCCAGCACTTCCGGATTAAGTTTTAAGGTACTCTTCAATCCGGGCAGGTTATAACTGATCACTACCGCGCCAGAGCACATGGGGATATGCAATACCGGCGCACTCATCTTTTTGGTTTGCTCCTCATTCAGCGGCGCGTCCGAATCGCCAAAATCAATGGTCTTATTGGTGAGCTGTAAGATCCCGCCGCCCGAACCTATAGACTGGTAATTAACCATTACATGGTTCTCTTTGGCATATTCGGCAAACAGCTTTGAAAATAAGGGATAAACAAAGGTACTGCCCGCCCCCAGCAATACGTTGGCGTTTGAATTTGAACCAAACGAAGTTGCGTTGGAGCTGTCCTTTGCCGACTTGTTCCCCTGCCCGCCGCAACCGGCAAACACCAAACCGCTAAGAAGCGCTATACCCAGCATTAATCTATTCATAACCGTAAATTTTATTTTAATCATTAATTTCATACTTAACACTTTAAACCCCTATTTAGTGTTACCGCATTGTATTTTATTTCTCACAACTGTTTATTTAATTATGCATGCATAGTAATTTTTACGCAGATATTCGCCTGTTTTAGCGCCGAAAATCTTTTAAAATAAAAAAAACGGGTTATTAAAATTATTATCAAAGTGGTAAATACTTATCAAAATGATAGCTTTAAGTCCGGTTTTTAATAAAACGTTTTTGAGATTTTAACGCTTTTTTACCATTTTCTAAGTAATACTTTAAAGCTATGAAATTATTTGGCATTGATTTAGCTTTGATAGAACCGATTGCACCAACCTTAAATTATACAGACAAGGAAGATGTTTCCGCGTACTTAAAAATGAGTGCTATCCGTATGAATTTACTTATTTAGAAGATTATGTTTATTGAAGTATTAGAAATCAGCGCACTGATGGCATTACTTATTATTCCGCTGTTTTTACCGGCAAAAAAGAAAACAGGGGCCATCAAATTACCTAAAAATCACAAGGATACTTCGGATGCCCGGTATGCGATCAATGAGCGCGGGTACCTCGAGGAGATCCGGCACGACAAATTATCAAACCAGGCTCAATAATTTACAGGTATAGGAAGAAGCCTCCTGGTCAATTGGTCAGGGGGCTTTTTCTTTATACTACTTTGTACATAGGCATTATCATATCCGTAATTATTATCTCTATTTAAAACAACCAGCTAATTGCTTTCTTTGTATCACAAAGGCAATTTTAACCGATCTGTATGGGACTAATAAAAATTAATGGTATTCAACTTTTTGTGGCAGTTAAAGGTGCAGGATTTCCGATCATATTAGTACATGGCGTGGGCGGAGATCACCTTGCGCATTTAAAAAACCTAATAAAACCACTGTCGAAAAGCTTTAAAACTATTGCATTGGATTGCCGTGGTCACGGGCAATCAGATAAACCATCACAATTTACTATTGAGGATCATGCGAACGATATTTTGGGGATCATGGATCATTTTGGTATTGAAAAAGCGCATTTGCTGGGCGTTTCCATGGGCAGCTATATTGCCCAACTGGTAGCTATTAGAGCTCCGGACCGTATCGATAAATTGATATTGACGGTTACCAAATCCAACGGGCTCACCTCATCTGTACAGCGTTTATTTAAAGAAAATGAAGCGGAAATTAAAGGCCTGGATATGCACTCAACCATTGTGAAACTTTTAAAATACATGGTGTATGACCCTGAACTGATGAAAAACCACCTGGAGATATTCGAAACAACACTAAGCCCTGAACAATTTGATGCCACCAACAAAGCAATTGGTGCTTTTGATTTCAGAAAAGATCTCTCCATGATAAAAGCAAAAACGCTGGTGATCAGCGGTAAATATGATGGATTGAACCCGCCGGCAGACGGAAAGGAAGTGGCTTCACTTATTAAAAATGCAAGGTTTGTGGAGATGAAATATTCGGGCCATGCACCAATGTTTGAAGAACCTAAAACCTATTTGGACATAGTAGAGCACTTTTTGGCGCAATAACAAACTCAAAAACCGGACAAAAAAAGAAACATGTCCAATTTTTTATTAAAAACTGAACATTTTGCCCAAACTGTTCATTTTTCGGTAAAATCGCGTTTAAAAAGCGAATGCCCTGTTAGGGGCTACCTGTTTGTAGCGTTCGATACGCGTCCTGCAATTGCCCGTCAGGGGCTACCCTTTGCGAATGGGTAACCCCTGACGGGGTAATATTTTGTTGTGATTTCTTTTTCTACAAACAGGTAGCCCCTAACGGAGCACGAATAGCGTTTTAATTTTCTTTAACCGATGGTTACCCTGAATATTTAAAATCGAATGCCAATTCCATTTTCCCTATTATTTCCTGATTAAAATTTAATTCACTAATCTTGAAATGATTTATCAAATCCTGTTATAACCAATTATTTTATCCTGATTAAAAAAGAAATCAATGGCACGCATTAAACCGCTTATCCTGTTTTGCCTTATAGGTATCCTTTCGTCCTTTAATATCGCGTCAGCACAAAAACTTACGGTACAGCAAAAGGTTGAGGTTTTAGTAAAAAAGATGACCCTTGCCGAAAAAATTGGCCAGCTAAACCAATATAACGGCGACTGGGATGCCACCGGCCCGGTTACCAAAGACGTAGGCAATAAACTGGATGCCATTAAACGCGGCGAGGTGGGTTCGATACTCAATATCACCGGCGTAAAACACACCCGCGTTTTCCAGGAAGCAGCGATGCAATCCCGGTTAAAGATCCCCTTATTATTCGGGCAGGATGTGATCCATGGTTACAGCATTACCTTCCCTATCCCGCTGGCCGAAGCGGCAAGCTGGGATCTCCCGGCTATTGAACGTTCGGCCCGTGTGGCGGCTACCGAGGCTGCGGCAGGCGGCGTTCACTGGACATTTGCCCCCATGGTGGACATTGCCCGCGACCCGCGTTGGGGCCGGGTGATGGAAGGCGCCGGTGAGGACCCATATTTAGGTTCGCTGATAGCAGGCGCCAGGGTACGTGGTTTCCAGGGTAAAGGTTTAGGTAATTTAGATGCTGTTATGGCCTGTGCCAAGCACTTTACTGCTTATGGCGCTGCCATTGGCGGCCGGGATTATAACAGCGTGGACATGAGTTTGCGTACCTTATGGGAAATATACCTGCCGCCGTTTAAAGCTGCCGTAGATGCCGGCGCAGCTACCTTTATGAACTCCTTTAACGACCTGAACGGCACCCCGGCCAGCGCCAACAGCTACCTGATGCGCGATATTTTAAAAGGGAAATGGGGCTTTAAAGGCTTTGTGGTGAGCGACTGGGGTTCGATAGGCGAAATGATCAACCATGGTTATGTAAAAGATAATTACGAAGCTGCCAAAGCATCCATAAACGCAGGCAGCGATATGGATATGGAAAGCCGCAGCTACATCAACAACCTGGCTAAACTGGTGGCTGATAAAAAAGTTTCCGTTGTGGTAATTGATGATGCCGTAAAAAGGATCCTGACCAAAAAATTTGAAATGGGCCTGTTTGACGACCCTTACCGCTTTTGCAATGCCGACCGCGAGAACAGCGTATTAAACGCACCGGCGCATATTGCTGCTGCAAAAGATATGGCCGACAAAAGCATTGTTTTGTTGAAAAATGAGAACAACTTATTGCCGCTATCACAAAACCTGAGTTCAATTGCGTTGATAGGCCCGCTGGTAAAATCAAAAGCAGAAATGAAAGGTTTTTGGGCGCAAAATATTGGTGATGAAAGCCAGATCGTGTCGCTTTACGAAGGGATGCAGCAGGCTGCGCCGAAAGCCAACCTGCTTTATGCCAAAGGCTGCGCTATTACCGATACCAGCAAAGCCGGTTTTGATGAAGCCTACAAAACAGCAATGCAGGCCGATGTGGTAGTTATGGCCATGGGCGAACGACCGGATATGACCGGCGAAGCAAAAAGCCGTTCAAATATTCATTTACCGGGCGTACAGGAAGAATTGATCCAAAAAATAATGGCGACAGGCAAACCGGTGGTGGTATTGCTGATGTCAGGACGGCCAATGGTGTTTGACTGGACGGCCGACCATGTTCCGGCTATTTTATACACCTGGTGGTTGGGCAACCAGGCCGGTACTGCGATGGCCGATGTATTGTTCGGCAAATATAACCCCGGGGCTAAGCTGCCTATCACTTTCCCAAGAACCGAAGGGCAGATCCCTATCTATTACAACCATTTAAACACCGGCAGGCCTGCGCACGGCGATAACGATGTAAACTATACCTCGGCTTATATCGACCTGCCAAACAGCCCTAAATTTGCTTTCGGGCATGGCTTAAGTTATACAACGTTTAAGTACAGCAACCTTAAGCTGAGTAAAAAATCGATGCGAAAGGATGGATCGATCACCGTTACCTTCGACCTGCAAAACACAGGCAAATATGCAGGCGAAGAAGTGGCCCAGTTTTACCTGCGCGATTTGGTATCGCAGCCGGTAAGGCCCGTAAAAGAGCTGAAAGGTTTTGAAAAAGTATCGCTTCAGCCCGGCGAAACAAAAACTATTACCTTTACAATCAACAAACAAAAACTGTCGTTTTATAACGACCAGCTGCAATGGATCACCCAGCCCGGCGATTTCAGGCTGATGATCGGCAGCGCATCGGATGATATCAGGCTGGAGGATGGATTTACACTTATGTAGTTCATTGGTTCAATAGTTCATTAGTTCATTGGTAAAAAGTCCGTTAAGTCTTTTTATGCAAGTTTGAGTTGATCAGCTATCCACAAATGAACTAATGAACCAGTGAACTAATGAACCAATAAAATGAAAATATCAATAAATAAAGATTACGACAAAATGAGCCGTGCGGCGGCCGACCTGGTTGTTGAGCAAGTTAAAGCTAAGCCTGGCTCGCTGATCTGTTTTCCGTCCGGGGATTCGCCTGCGGGAATGTTTAAGTATTTGATTGAAGACGTTAAGGCCGGCAGGGTTGATCTGAGCCAGTGTTATTTTGTCGGGCTGGATGAATGGGTGGGTTTGGGTAAGGATGATGATGGCAGTTGCACCAAATTTTTATACGAGCATTTTTTTACCCCGCTGCAAGCGGACATGGCAAGGGTAAAGTTTTTTGATGCCAAAGCCAAAGATCTGGATGCCGCCTGCCTGGATATGGATGCTTTTATAAAACTGCATGGCCCCCTGGATATGATGATCGTGGGCATTGGCATGAACGGCCATATCGGCTTGAACGAACCCGGCACCGATTTTAACCTGTATTGCCACCATGCCCCTTTGGCGCAGGTAACTGTTGAGGTTGGTCAAAAATACTTTAAAAAGCAAACTGCACTTACGGAAGGCATTACCCTTGGCCTTAAATACCTCCAGGAAGCAAAAACGGCGGTATTGTTAGCGGCAGGCGCTAAAAAAGCAGGCATTATTCAACAGGCGCTGGATGGCGACATATCCCAGCACATACCGGCATCCATCTTTCAAACACTGCCATCATCAGTTATTTTGCTGGATGAAGGCGCGGCAGGGGATTTAGCACATTAGGGCGAAACGTCATTCGGGTCATTGGGTCATTAAGTCATAAAGTCATTGCCGGGCGAAGAGCAATTGGCCGAACGACGCGAAGCAATGCCCCAATGACATGCACCTATCCTACATACTTTAAAATGTGAGATCTATCACATTTTAAAGCCTTAAAAACCTGTAACATCAGCTAAAATTTAGTGTCAAAAAGAACCGGCCAATTCCGGAAAAACGCTTTTCACACTTAATCCATAAGCTTATGTCAGTTTCACAAGTTATTTTACTCATTGTAGTTCATGGCCTCGTTTTTGGCGTAGCATGCTATTTTATTGGCGCTCAACGCGAGATAGGCCCCATTGCCTCAGGCTTTATTGGCTTTGTACTCGGTTCAATCGGCCTCATCATCGTTTTGGTATCCACGCGGAAACAGGTCATTCCATTTAATGTACAGTTGCAATATTACAAACAACTGTTAGACAATGGTACCATCAGCGAGGCCGAATACAATCACCTTAAAGGCAGGTTGATAGAGCAACAGTAGGGTAGAAAGTTAACTTAATCTGCTTCCAGTATCCGCCTCAAATAGTTTATTTGCCCCATGTGGTAAGTAAAATGGCCATAAAAAAAGGTTAAATACCAGCCTGTGCTTTTGGGGCCCACAAAGTCAAGCGTGTAGGGTTCATCAAGCCTGGCCCGGTCTACCGTTTCAAAGCTGAACCTGATCACCTCTATCGTTTTTTCAATATCAGCAACCAGCGTTTCGCGCGGTACGCCGGTTAAAGAAAACTCCTGCTCGCGGTTGCGTACATAACCCGTTTGGCCAAGTTGGGTACCAATAGTAAAATTCAGGTTGCCGAGCAAATGCAATGTAAGGGTACCGGCCGTATTGGTAATGCCGGCGGCAGCCTGCCAAATGTTATTTTCGTCCTTAAATTTATTTAATTCGTCTTTTAGCTTTAACAGCTCGCGTTCAAAAAGTTCAGCAAAAAAATTATCCATAACGTCAGGTTTATTAATTGATTGATGCCGCAAGTTAATAAGCACAAAGTTATCTGAAAGTAAATTTAAAAAAAGCCCCTTTTAGCCCGCGAGAGTTGGGCATACAAGGGGCATGGGGCTTAATTTCCGGTCAGTAGCGGGTTATTCATGGTGCCAATAAAAAGGATCAGTCCGCTGCTCATTTCTCTTATAGCGAAGATAAAAGGATGATTAAAGGTAGGGTTATACTGCGGGCCGGCAACGGTGGCAATAATCCCTACCGAAGTAGCGGCAGCTGCGGTGGTGCCGCTTTCGTCTACCTCCACAAATGCCTTATGCACCACCTGGCTTATCTGTAGTTTTGCGGTTGGGTTAATGAGCGAGAAATCGGCCCCGTCAGAAAACGCGATCCCCAGCCCCAGGTCGGTTAACGCACTGTTCAGCAAATTACCATAGCTAAAAGCGAATTTTGGCATGGTAACGGTACCTTTGGTGGGCTGCAATTTGCTCATCCAGCTTTCCCATTGCAATGAATCAAGGCCTGCAGCCAGCTGGCTTAAGGTAGTGCCTGATCCTGCTATGGATGAACCGGGGGTAATAATTACCATGCTGTATTTATTGTTGGAGTAAGGCAGTTCGTAAACATTTGCCTTATCGCTCACATAATAATTAAAATCAATATTACCCGTCATAAAATTTGCCAGCACATTACTGTTATCCGCCAGGTAAAAAGGCTGCGGTTTGGTTTTTGCAGGGTCGAATTTCTCTTTCCAGCTGCTTTTAAAGTACATGGCGTTAACCAGGTACATTACTGCATTACCCGGTATATTGTCAAGGATCTTCGGGATCTTTCCGTTGGTTTTATCGTTTACCCAGTTATTGATGGTACCCACAGCCGGGGGGCTGCTAAAATCAAGCGCTTTTATTTGCGCATTAAAGTTCGTGCTGTCGGTTTTTAAAAATGCCGGCTGCACGCTAAACCCCTGCCTGTACCAAATGGAGTTGGCAATGTTAAGTGTTGTATTCGGATCAAGCTGCGGCAAATTGGTCACCAGGTTATTATAATAGGCGTTCACCTGGTCTTGTGTTAAACCCGAAAAGTTGAGCGTATTTTTAAAGGCGGTAAGCGTAGTTCCGGCAGCGCCATTGCTCGTCATGCCCAGGGCGAAACTTACGCTTAAAGGCGAGGCAAATAAGTTACTGAAGATGCCATTGGTGCTGTCGAGGTTTTTAAATAAGCGAAGCGTAAACGCATTGTCCGCCGTTACTTTTTGTTGTTCAAATGAGGTAAGCACCAGGTTTTTGCCCGGATTTTGAGGAGTAACCTTATTGCCTTTTTTGCAGGAAGCGAAGCAAACAATAAATGAACACAATAAGTAAAGCGGAGTTTTGCGATAAACGTTCATAAGATCAGTTTGAGTGAATACTGTTTTTCGTGTTGGTTATTGTACATTACGCAACAGGAAATTTAAACGATACAGTTTAAGAGAAATAAATTGCAAGGAATCACGACGTTTAAAACGTGAAGAAAGAGAATCACTACCGGTTATTAAAGTGAAATAGTCAAAACTTAATCTGACAGTTACGAAAAATTAAAACACGTAACAGAGATTAGTATTATGACAACACAAGCAAAGATCATCAAAAACAAGTTGGGCATATTGGAGCTTGCCCAACATTTAGGAAACGTATCGCAGGCCTGCAAAGTAATGGGCTACTCACGGGATAGCTTCTATCGTTTCAAAGAACTTTACGAGCAGGGCGGAGAAATGGCCCTTCAGGAAATCAGCCGCAGGAAGCCGGTATTAAAAAACCGTGTGGAGGAACAGGTGGAAAAAGCCGTTGTTGAAATGGCGATTGACCAACCTGCATTAGGCCAGCTAAGGGTTTCCAATGAACTAAAGAAACAAGGCATATTAATATCTCCCGGAGGGGTAAGGAGCATTTGGCTGCGTCACGATTTGCAGACCTTTAAGCTTCGCTTAAAGGCATTGGAAGCCAAGTCGGCACAGGAAGGATTGGTGTTGACAGAAGCTCAAGTTGTTGCTTTGGAGAAAGCGAAAGAAGAAAAGAAAGCGCATGGCGAAATAGAAACTTACCACCCGGGTTATCTCGGCGCACAGGACACTTATTATGTAGGCAACATCAAAGGCGTTGGCCACATTTACCAGCAAACATTTATCGATACCTATGCTAAAGTGGCCTTTACCAAGCTGTATGATCGTAAAAATGCATTGGTTGCAGCAGAAATGCTTAATGATAAAGTAGTACCATTTTATGAGCAGCATGATCTGCGTTTATTGAGAGTGCTTACCGATAGAGGAACCGAATATTGCGGTGCAAGGGAACAGCATGAGTATCAGTTATACCTGGCTATTGAAGACATCGACCATACTAAAACTAAAGCCAAAAGCCCACAGACCAATGGCATTTGCGAACGGTTCCACCGCACTATTCAGGATGAGTTTTATGCCATTGCATTCCGCAAAAAGATATACAGGAGCATAGCTGAATTGCAAGCCGATCTGGACAGGTGGATGTATAACTATAACAATGAAAGGACGCACAGCGGTAAGTACTGCTTCGGTAAAACACCGATGCAAACTTTCACCAGCAGTATTCCGATGGCCCAGGAAAAATTATTGGAGAGGCTCGCCGAAGACCAGATTCTTCAGAGCCCTCACAAAAAGGGCTCAGAAGAATCTGAGTCAGTGCATTTAGACGAGAAATGGTTATATTCACAAATTCCATCTGACAATCTTTAAAACCACCCGACTGTCAGATCAAGTTGTGGCTATTACAATTAAAGCCTTCAATCGCTTTATAAATAGCCGGCATCCCTTTTCTTAACCACTCAGGTATTTGATTTGATGGGACAGCACTTACAGGCTCTCCGGATTCAAGCCTGGCAATTGGAATAACTAAATTAGAAGTATCAATTAGGTCAACAGAGTCAAACATGCTGTAATTTTTATCAAGCATTTCCATATTTCCGAAATAATTATTCTCAATAGCAAGCGGAGTAACATGAAAACCGCCTTTTTTAACACGCATGTCTACCCTTTGAATTGATTTTACAGGCGTATTTAATCCACAAAAAATCAAATGAATTTCAAAGCCTTCTTTTTTAAATCTTTCGGGGATTGCCCACGCACCAATACCAGTGAAATGACCCTCATAAGCAAAATTGTTTTTTTGTGAAATACTCAAATCAACAAGCCTCAAAAATTCCTGTTCAAGTGCATCGTCTGCGAGTTTTCTGGATTCCTTAGATGAACGGTTGATTTTGTAAAAGGCAGTACGTTGTTGAGTGAAAAAGATGTCCCCATCGAAAATATCAAGTGTATTGAACTCGGGTGGCAACAAAGCTTGCCTGTAAGTTGATTTCCCGGCGCCATTACTGCCGTAATAATAAATAATTGGGGCCTACCGGAAAACTTCATGCTTCTCTTTCAGCGATGCTATTTCATCCTTATTAAGCTCACTTATAACCATGCGCGGTATATCAAGATTTAACTTATCCAATTGCTCTACCCGGACACTGCCGTCTGGGTATTCGTAGTAGGCCTGCCCTTCAGGAAGTTCATCATCAAAAATCATAAAACAGTGCCCTTCATTTAAATCATCGTGCCTTAGCTTCCTGATCACTTGCTGCATCGCCAAAACACGGGCATCCTCTTTATTCTCTATTGATTCCTTTGACATAAACCTTAATTGTGATATAAAGTTACAAAAAATACAATTGGTATAAAAAAACGCTCCGGATCATTACCCCGCACCATCTTACCCCATCAACAATTTTACATTGTTTTTACGCTGATTTTCAATAATATCCCCCGATATTTAATCGCCCAAAATGCTTTTTAAGACGATGTTTTTTTACCCGTTGAACCTGATATTTGGCCATCAAAACACCAATGAACTAATGAACCAATGAACTAATGAACCAACCCCCATGGAAAGAAGAAACTTTTTAAAAACCACCGCTTTAACTGCTGCCTCGGTTGCCCTGATGCGCAACCGCAGTTTTGCTTCGCTGCTTGCCGACCCAACTTACCAGTTTAAGCCGCTGCGCAACAATGTGGGCATGTTTGCCGAACAGGGCGGCACCATTGCCTGGATGATCAATAAAGAAGGTATCGTGGTTGTAGACGCCGAATTTCCCGACCCCGCTACGCACCTCATCGGCCTGTTAAAAAAACAATCAGACCTGCCTTTTGAGTGGCTCATCAATACGCATCACCATGGCGACCATACCAGCGGTAATATCTCGTTTAAAGGCATCGTAAAAAATGTGGCCGCGCATGAAAACTCGCTTAAAAACCAGACTGCCGTCGCCATAAAAAATAAAAACGAGGATAAACAGCTGTACCCGGATACCACCTTTACCGACCATTGGAAAATTAAGGTAGGCGATGAAAAGATTAGCGCACATTACTTTGGTACCGGCCATACCAATGGCGATGCCATGATCCATTTTGAGCACGCCAATATTGTACACATGGGCGACCTGGTGTTTAACCGCCGCTACCCCTTTGTTGACAACAGCGCAGGTGCATCGGTACAGCACTGGCCGCAGGCATTGGAAAAAGCCCGGAAAAAGTTTGATAAGGATACCCTTTTTGTTTTCGGCCATGCCTTTGACCCCGAAAAGGTTACCGGCACCATGGATGACGTGATTGCCATGCAAAATTTTATGGAAAAACTGGAAGATTATGTGGCCGGCAGCATAAAAGCAGGCAAGAGTAAAGACGATATTTTAAAAGCTACCTCCATCCCGGGTATTGCCGACTGGCAGGGCGATGGCATACAGCGCGGCATTACCGCTGCTTACGAGGAACTAACTAAAGCATCCTGATTACTGCCAAATGAAAATACTATCCACCCTGCTGCTTTGTCTTTTTCTTCCGGCAATGCAAAAAAATGCAAACTCTACAGAGGTGCTGCAAAGGATGTACAAACGTTACCATACAACCTGGCATAAATCGCTCACCTTTAACCAGACCACCGAACGCTACCGAAACGACAGCCTTATAAAGAAAAGTATCTGGTACGAAACCATGGTTTATCCTGACCTGTTAAGGATCGATTTTGATTCGGTCCGGAGCAGCGGCGGCGTAATTTTCAGGCACGACTCCATCTATGCGTTCCGCGATAACAAAGTGGTACGGGCAACTAAAGGCGAAAATGAGCTGATATTTTTCCTGGGTGGGATGTATGCCATGCCGTTTGATAAAGTTTTAAGCCATTTTGCCGGATTGCATTATAATCTTTCCAAATTTCACACCAGTACGTGGAAAGGAAAAGCTGTTTATGTTTTTGGGGCCGGTAAAGATGGCGACAGGTTAAACCAGCTTTGGATAGACCGGGATAAATTGGTGGCCGTCCGCTTTATTAAATATGATGACGGCACCAAGGAAGAAGGTTTTTTTGAACAACAGATCCCTGTAAAAAATGCCTGGAGCGAAACCAAATGCAGTTTTTATATCAACGATAAGATTTTACAGGTAGAAACTTATCATGATGTGAAAGCTGATCAGCCGGTGGACATGAGGATTTTTGAACCGGCAGCAATTGGCAAATAAAATATTTATATTAGCAGTAAACAAAACCTAAAATGCGCAATTACCTCAAACTTATACTCTGCACATTCATCCTGCCCGCCGCTTTACATGCGCAGGATCATCCTGCCGTTATCCCCTTATGGCCAAACGGTGCACCGGGTTTTGAGCAATTGCGCAACGAGCCAGAGCAGGCTAAAGATTACTGGGTGCGGCACATTACCAATCCTACGCTTACCGTGTTTTTACCAGCTAAAGACAAAGCGAACGGCGCGGCAGTTGTGGTTTGCCCTGGCGGCGGCCACCGCCTGCTGGTTTGGACAGCCGAAGGCATCGACCCGGCCAAATACCTCAGCAATTTAGGTTTCACCGTATTTGTGCTGAAATACCGGCTGGGCCGTGATACGCTTTCGCCTTTTAAAATTGAGGTACATGCCCGGCAGGATGGGCTGCGCGCCATGCGCCTGGTACGCAGCCATGCCGCTGAATATAGTATCGACCCAAACCGTGTAGGCATAATGGGCTTTTCGGCTGGCGGCGAGGTGGTGGATATGGTAACCTTTGGGCCTAACGGCCCTGATGCCAATGCCCCTGACCCGGTTGACCGTCTTACGGCCAAACCAAACTTTGTGATCCAGATCTATCCCGGTCCGCTGTTCATCCCTGATACCGTACCGCAGGATACCCCAACTACTTTTTTATTAGCGGCAAACGACGATCCCTGCTGCTCGGTATCGTTAATGCGATTGCTGGATGCTTACCGTGCTGCTAAGGTGCCTGTTGAGGCGCATTTGTACACCCAGGGTGCACACGGCTTTAACATGGGCTACCGCTCCAAATTACGCAGCATCAGCTCCTGGCCCGCCAGGTTAACCGATTGGCTGTACGACAATAATATTATTGAACCGGTAAAAGGCGACAGGCCGAAGGTGGAGCATTAGGCAGAAAAGTCCATAGTTGATGGACCATAGACCAGGGCGTTGTTGGAAACATTTGAAACAGGTGTTGGTAGTGTTGGTAAATGTTTCCAAATAGCGGCGTAGATATGCTCTGATTGGCAGATCAGATATCAAGTAAATTATTATAAGTACTGGTAAACATTTGCCTTATTAATTGTTCTTTGTTGTCAATATCTCCTGCGTTTCGGTTTACTAAAAGGTATCCGCTAACCGATTCATAGGTAAAATGGTCAAAAGTCTGATCTCCTATTGTCGCCTGTACAATTTGGCTGTAAACCCGAAACCGTTGGGTGTTTTCAAAATCCTCTGCCCGATTTGAAATTGGGTCTATTGTTCTTGCTCCGATAAAACCAAAGGAAGCATCAGGGTAATCCTGTAAAATGAGCTGTACGGATCTTAAGCAAGTGATAAGAATGTTAAAAATATCTCCCTTATTTAGAATATGCGAATATTTAAAGTCGCTTTTACTATCTTTTTGTGCATAAAATTTCAATGCAAATACATTTTCTGAGTGATATTCAGCACGCAGAATATACGCGTAGCGTGTAACCGGCGAATTAAATTTATAAATTAAAGTAAACAGGTGGTCACTGCCATCCCTGCAAAGTTGCCTTTGTATAAACCTTAAAGGATAGCCCGGAGAATTAAATATCAAGGGATTAAGAAGGAGGTTTGGTTTTGTGACGCTTGTACTGAAGCCCTGACACGACGCCTGGGGTTAACACGTTTTCCCTTCACAATAACAGAAGTAAGCGTTACCGACTGCACCTGATCAAGTGGTGTCCAGCCCAGCCGCTCTCCTTTTGAAACTATTTTTTTTATAACTTTCCGTGCCATATCATACAAATATAACAATACTCAAAATTTAAAACAAGAAAAGTGCAGCAATGAAGCAAGTCAAAATAATACTGGTATCGGCATCCGATACTATAGTCAATATTGAGCAGTTATGACGTGCTGATTTGGTGCAAACATTTACCAACATTGGTAACAGATGTTGGTAGTGTTGGCAAATAAATTCCATAGTTGATGGACAAATGGTCCATGGCGATGATTGAAACAGTTGGAAACATTGGAAACAGGTGTTACTATTGTTACCAGCTGTTACCAATACCCTCATTCCGAAATCAGCATTCCGACTTCCACACTAAAATAAATCCGAAATCCCCTACAAATAGCTCAACCACCACTGGTTATGCGTTTTTTTGTATTTGCTGAACCAGCGGCAGGGCAGGTACAGTGAAGTGATCACCAAAAACCATATCAGGTACACAATACCAAGGCTATACCCAAAATCAACCGGGCGGAACAGGAAGAAAGCACCGGGGCTGTTAATTTGATGAACGGTATAGCCCGACGCAAAAAACAACACCACAGTTATTAAATGTATGAGGTAAAAATGGAGTACATAGTAAAAGAAAGGCACATTGCCATAAACGGTTAATATGGCGGTAAACTTGTTTTTTGTATGCTCAATAAGGGCGAGCAGTGTAATGGCCGGCCCCAGCGTCATGCAAAGGTACAACAGCGATGGCGGGTATTTGCTGGTATTTAAAAATGATAACACCGTATACACCCCATTGCGCTGCACTGCCCAGGGGTTAGGGTCGCCATAAAGGTTGGTAAACCTCAGGATGATATAAAATGCCGTTACCGATAGCCCGGTGATCAGCAATATTTTTTTGCGTTGTTGCGGGTTGATTGTTTTTTGAAACAGGGTACCGAAAACATACCCCAGCAACATTACGCCCGTCCAGGGGATTACGGCATACAAGTCAAATATAAAGTGTGTTTTGCCCAGGGGGATAACCGTACCCTGCGCCGTAAGGAATATTTTTATTAAAATGGCTGCTGCGCCGGCTTTTGGCAGGGTTACAAAATCAAGTATATCATGCCCAAAAAATATCAATGCGCCTAGAATGCCTATAACCGCCAGTGGGGCGCGCACCACTAAACCCAGTATCACCATACTAAAGCCTATGGCCCACAACACCTGCAAAATAAATGAATTATAAAACGGGTTAAAGGTTAAAGCGAAGGTCAGCAATACCAGCTCAACCAGTATGATCCAGAGACCTCTCTTTATTAAAAAAGCACTTAGCTCAGCTTTGGTGCGGCGGGTACCTGCCAAAAATGCCGATATGCCGCTCAAAAACAAAAAAGTTGGTGCACAAAAATGGGTGATCCAGCGGGTAAAAAAGAAAAAAGGCGTGGTTGTTGCCATGTTGGTAGGATCGCCCAGTGCGCCGGCGTGATGGAAAAAATCGCGGCAGTGGTCAATAGCCATGATCAGCATTACGGCCCCGCGTAAAATGTCGATCGATTCGATACGCTGCTTTCCGGATGGTTCGTACAGGTTAGCCATATTACAATTGTGCGTTTGGTTGTTGAATAAACCAATGAAGATACAATATTTATAAATTAAAAATGACGGGCACGATCCAAATTGCCGTAAAATCACGAGATGTTCCGATGGAACATTAAGCTGTCTGTTTTTTATCTTCTACCCACCAAACATCCCTATGGGATGTACCTGCAAATTACAACGAGGCTGTCTCAAAAGTCTCTACATGTGAAAGGCAACCAAATTATATTTTGAACATATAGAACTTTGTGATCATAGTGTACTTTCTTTGTGCCCATCGTGGTAAAAAAACAAACCACTAAGGGCACTAAGAATTCACTAAGAACACTAAATTCATATTTTATTTCGTTTGCTTTTCAGTTCATAGACTTTTGATACAGCCTCGTGTGGTTGATAGAAAAATACAGGAAGGAAAAAGCGTTCTATCGGAACGCATGGTGTGACAGCGCGATAATTTATTTGCATCTAAAAATGATGGGGAACATTTTAAGGAATAAAAAAAATCCTTTTATTTATATTATTGTTATACTTCTGTAAACCAAGATAATTATGGCAAATTTCCAGGAGATGATCGCGTCAAACAAACCCGTGCTGGTTGATTTTTCGGCAGAGTGGTGCGGCCCGTGCAAAATGATGCCGCCGATCCTTAAACAGGTAAAGGACGCCATGGGCGAGAAAGTAACGATCATTAAAATTGATATTGATAAAAACCCGCAGGCGGCCGATGCTTACAAGGTACAAAGCGTACCCACGCTCATGATATTTAAAAACGGCCAAACCAAATGGCGGCAAAGCGGGGTAATACAGGCGGGTGAATTACAGCGGGTGATCAGCCAGTTTGTGTAGTTGGAGAGGTGAAAGCTGAAACCTGCCTGCCGACAGGCAGGGGTAAAAGGCGAAAGCTTTTTTCGGATGAGGCACAATAAAGCGCAATATAATCTGAACAATACTTTTAGGTTTTATCGTCAGGTTTAATATCGAACACTGAACCAGCCTGCCGGCAGGCTGGTGTAGAATCATGAAGTAAGAAATTTCGATATTGGACATTCAATATTCATTATTCGATATTAACTTCTTCCCATACCTGCAATTCCTTTAGGGGGCCAGGGGGCTAATACTCCAGCTCCCGGCAATCAAACCCGGCGGTTTGCAGCAGCGATTCGATATAGCGCGGCGAAATATCATCGGCCTCTATCCTTAAAATTTTATCACAATCTTCCAGGTCGAAGTTCCACCCGGTTATTGCCGGAACAGAGGTTAACAGGGGTTTTACTTCCCTTACCTGTTCGGGTTTTTCAACGCTTGTTGTAAAAATAAGTATATCCATTTTGTTAAGTCTTAAGTCCTTAGTCTGGAGTCAAAAGTCTTAAGTCCGGTTAATCCAAATGTGACTTTAGACTCCGGACTCAAGACTTCAGACTTTACACCTGCTCTTTAGGTGTTTCGGCGGCAAAATCGTCCCAGTTACGGCCCCATTTACCGTGGCCGCATCTTTGCCTCATTTTTTCCTTAAACTGCTCCTTTTCTTCGGGCGTCATGTTTTTAAAGCGTTCTTCCATGCGGTGGCGCATCCAGGGCGCACCGCCATGCATTCCGCGTCCGCCTTTACCAAAGCCAAAAAGTATTTTGCTCAGTACAAACAAGCCCACAGCCTGCCAAAAATCAATAAATCCGAGGTGGAAAATGGCCGGGATCAGCCAGTTCCATAAATTCATCACCACAAACCCGGTGAGTGCAACGAAGGCGGCAATTGCTATCGGAATAAATATAAATCGCCCTCTGTATAAAAATGGTTTCATCTTTTATCTTTTTAATATTTTAATATTCAGTTATTTCATCATACAACTGGCGCAGCCTTTGGCGCAGGTGTAGTACCGCATACCGCTTGCGCGATACCAGCGTTTGTATTTTCTCGCCGGTACGTTCGGCTATCTCTTTAAAGGGAATATCGTCAAGCTCCTGCCAGATAAACACCTGCCTTTGCTCTTCGGGCAGCTCATCCAGCGCTATAAACAATTGCTCCCAAAACAGGTTGCGCAAATATTGCGTTTCGGGGGTGGTTGCTTCCGTCATCAGGATGGCCTTAAAATCCAGCGCCTCGTCCTCATCATCATCCACAATCATGTCATCCAGTAACGTTTCTGTATGTTTTTTATGTTTGTCAATAATTTTGTTGCGAGCTACCCGGTAAAGCCAGGCGCCGGTTTGTTCAATAGGTTCGGAATTTAATACCGAGCTGAACTGGTACCATACATCCTGCAGGATGTCTTCAGCATCGGCATCATTCTTAACCCTTCGCCTGATAAAGCCCAGCAGATTTTTACCATACGCACCAATGGCTTGTATGATAGTGTTGTTTTTTTCTGCGGACATTACGGCTGTTGTCAATTGTATGATTGTTTAAAGATAGAGACGATTGTGTTTTTAAAAGATTTTAATTTATTTTTAGAAAAAGTCCGAAAGTCGGGAAAGTCCGAAAGTCCGGGAGAAATATCTGCCTTAACTCAATGACCAACACCCAATTAAACAGGATAAATTACTACAACATCCTTGCGATGCTGTTATCGGCTTGCCTGGCGGTGGTTATTCCGTTTGAGCTGGTGCTGTTGTCGTACGCCATATTAGGGCCTGCGCATTACCTTACCGAGATTTCGTGGTTAAATGAACGCAAGTTTTTCACCTTAAAAAAATACGACTACGCCATTGTTGTCGCGGTCGCGATCATTGCCTATTTATTGAAGTTGCCTTACGGCTATATCATTTTTTATGCCTTCGGGCTTTCCTTTATTTTGCTGGTTACCGGCAGTATGCTTTACCGTGCGCTTGCTTTTTGCCTGCTCATTGTGGCGGGTTATTTTATATTGGGGAATAACCTGCTGCAAACCATTTTCGGATTGTATGTGCCTACGCTCATCCACGTTTATTTTTTTACCGGGGCCTTTATGCTATTTGGAGCGCTGAAAGACAAAATTATTTCTGGCTACATAGCCTTTTTCATTTTTTTGGCCTGCCCGGTATTGTTATGTGTGTTGTTTACCCATTGGCATAATAGCACCGCAAACTGGGCCATTCATAGCTATGGCGATTTTGGCCGCCTTAATACCGTCACCCTAAAAAATAATAAGCTTGATATTTTTAATAACTCCATCAGCATTTTACTAACAAGGCTTATTGCCTTTGCTTATACCTACCATTATATCAACTGGTTCAGCAAAACGCGCATCATCGACTGGCACCAAATCAGTATGGTAAGGGCAGTCTTTATCGGCGTGGTTTGGATCGCATCCGTAGCTTTGTATTTTTACAATTACCGCCTAGGTATTAAATGGCTGTTTCTACTGAGCCTTACCCATGTGATTTTGGAATTTCCGCTAAACCATCGTAGTTTTATAGGGATTGGGAGAAGGTTGGGTTGGGGGAAAAGTTGATTGAGTTAGATTAGGTTGATTAAGTTGTAGTGTGTTGTAAGGGTTGTAATAAAACTTCCTATCCCTCTTTACCGCTTGCTGAAGAGAGGGATGCCAAGCGTAGCGATGGCAGGGTGAGTCGACCCCGGCGGACATTACCGCCAATGAATTGCGGCGAGTTTACTCACCCCGGATTCGCTTCGCCTGCCTGCCGGCAAACAGGCTCTCCGACCCCCTCTACGGCAAGCCGTAAAGAGGGTGAAAATATTTTTTATCTAACTAAAATAAAATGGCCAAATACAACAACCCACTTGCAGACCGCGTACGGGAAGCCCTGCAGCATTTGCCCGATGTGGAGGAAAAAGAAATGTTTAGCGGGGTATATTTTATGGTGAATGGCAAAATGTGTGTTTGCGTTAGCCATGATGACCTGCTATGCCGTATTGGCGCCAATGAGATGGAAGCAGCGCTGGAGAACAACGATGTGCGCCAGATGGTAATGGCCCGCGATAAACCCGCCAGGGATTATGTTTACGTAAGCCCGGAAGGTTTTCATCGACAGCAGGATTTTGACCACTGGATAAAGCTTTGCCTGGCTTTTAACCCAACGGCGAAGGCGTCGAAGAAAAGGTGAAAGGTGAAAGGTGAAAGGTGAAAGGTGAAAGGTGAAAGGTGAAAGGTGAAAGGTGAAAGGTGAAAGGTGAAAGGTGAAAGGTGAAACCTGCCTTACGGCAGGACGGGTTTAAGTGTAAAATTGAAAAATCAAAAATTGATGTATTATAAAAAAGGGATTTTAGCGGTGATGTTGCTGCTTTTTGCGTTTGCCACCACAAAAGTACATGCCCAGGCAACTAATGCTGATGCCGCCACTGCGCAAATTACCGCAGCAATGGACAGTTCGGCTGCTGAATGGAATAAGGGAGACCTGGAAAGTTTCATGAACCTGTACGATCCATCAGCAACGATGATGATGCCGTCGGGCCCGGTAGGTTTGGATGCCATAAGGGCTTTGTATGTAAATAAATACTTTAACGGTAAGATGCCCAAACAAAATCTGCGTTATTCGGACATGAAAGTGAGGCTATTGGGTGATAATTATGCTTTATTAACCGGGGCATTTACCTTGTATGGGAATAATCTACCTGATCGATCGGGCAGGTATTCGCTGGTAATGATCCATACCAAATATGGCTGGAAGATCCTGCATGACCATTCAGGTTAACCTGCTGCAAGTGCGTTTTCAGGTTCCGGCTCAGCATTTTCTACAGCATGCTCAATTTCCAGGTTCCACCGCCTTACTTTATCCCAATGGTAAAGCAGGATGCCGATGAGCGTGAAATTTAAAATTGACAATGCAAAATTAATAACCTGCAGGTAAGGGAGTTTTTGATGCGAAAGAAAGTCGGCATAAAATGCGGCAACGGCTAAAACCACAGCATAACACAAAAGTATTTTCTTGAACTTTTTCATGTTAATAGCATTAATGATGATGTTCGGAAAAATATAATAATAGGATGATCAATAAATCAAGTATTACTCCAACCCAAGGTATTCTTTCTGCTTAATCTCAACAACGCCCATGGTCTGGTCACGGCGAATGCGGATATTCACCATGTAAAGACTATTGGAGTACAAATAAATGTTATCGGTTTCGTCAACACCCCGAAACAGCAGATCCAGCCCATACCTTTTCGCCTGCCCCGCCATATTAATGATGTTTTGCACATCAGTTGAGGTATATTCAAGCGTACGCAATACGGTACCATTATAAAGTTTAACAAAGCTTCCGGCTGCAATTTTTTCAGAACCGGGTTTTGCACCAATACTGTTAAAATATTCCATTTGCTGCCCGTCTACCTCTTCAAGGTAATCCTGTTTAAAAGCATTGCCCTGTTTAAGGGTGGCATACACCGCATCATTATTCAGGGTTGCCAGGTTAACCAGCTGGTCAAATTTGATGCTTTGCCCGTACATTTTGGCGCTGCCTAAAAGCAGTAAAGGTAAAAGGAACAGGTATTTTTTCATGGTAAAAAGTAATGGTTACTCAAATATACTTATTTTGATCTTCACTCACATTCCCGGATGGTATGTTTTTGCGGCATGTTTCAACACCTCTTTTTTATAAAACCATACATCTTTAAACTTACCTTCAATATACATGCCAGCCTGGTCTGTATAGTTTTTTGAAGTGGAATTGAATGATTCTCCGCCGGTTATAATGCTTTTTGCCTTAATTCGGGTACCAAATTCCACAGCTGCAATAAAACTATTGCCCGAATAGCCATACCGTTTTTGTGTATTCATGGTTCGGCTCACAAATGATGGCAGCTGCCCAAACAACGACGAAGTTTGCCCAACAGGCAGGCTTGGCCGGCTATCGCTAAAGGTAATACCGTCTGCAGGGCGCTGGTAGCGGTTGATGTCGCCCCATGGCAGCTTCCATGTTCCATAGCGCTTACCTAAATCAATTACTGCTTGTTTTAAATTACCGGTATAAATACGTTGCGGCAGGGTGTTCACCATATTGTCCACCCTATCCGTTACGTAAACAGCTGCTTCGGCCGTTTTGGCCGGGGGCATTGAGCGCATCATCAGGGTTCCCCATTCCACCGCAAGCGTGGTGGCGACTGAATTGATAGCCGAACGTTTATCCCATCGTTTTAATACGGTTATGGGTTCGGCAAGCGGCTGCTTTTCCGAATCGGGCGCTGTATCGTAAGCCTTAAACAGGGCCGGCAGCAAAACATCAAAGGCGGCCAGGTAATGGTCGTACCCTTTGGCAATAAGGCCGTCAAGTGTAAGTTGCCTGGCATCCTTTAATAATTTAATGGCATTTACAGCGCGGTAGTTTTGCCCGTCGGGCGCCATGTACGCCGGGTATTTATTTTTATCGGGGCTGCTTTTGCCAGATGATGCATAAGGAGTTGAATTGCAATTCTGGATCCAGCCCGTAGCGGGGTTATACACATGGACAATTTCATCCACCGTGTGCAGTCCCTGCCATTCGGTTGCCGGGGTGGTACCGTCTACAGGTAAGGTCCAGTCGACTTTCGGGTCGCGTTTCGGCATAAAATTGCCATACCAAAATGCAATATTACCCTGGTCGTCGGCATAAACCGTATTATTGGTGCCGTTGGAAAGCAGGCCCATCGCTTTTTTATATTCAGCAAAAGTATTGGCCTTAGTAATGAGCCAGGATTCAAGCAGGGCGTTGTACGACCGGTTATTGGCTTTCAGCGCCAGCCATTTGCCCTCGCGGCTGCCCAGTACCGGCCCATGGTGGGTATAATAACCGGTAATTGTTTTTTCTTCGGTATGATCGCCTGTTTTAACTTTTATTACCAGCTTACGTTCATTAACCGGTTTTAATGCGCCGTTGTATTCGTAAAACCAATGGCCGTCTTTTTTAACAACCTTTTCGGCATACAGGTCGCCTACATCGGCATTACTGCTGGTATGCATCCAGCCGCAGTGCCGGTTAAAGCCCTGGTAAACAAAAAACTGCCCCCAGGTAACTGCGCCGTAAACGTTAAGCCCTTCATCACTTGCCATTTGCACCTCGCTGCGGAAATAAAAAGGCACATGCGGATTGATATACAACAGCGCATGCCCCGATGCCGAACGCGATGGCGCTATGGCAAAACCGTTTGATCCTGTCTCCCTTTCGTCAACTGCAGGTTTATTAATAGCGCCCAGCTTTTCATCCCCCTTACCAAACAAATTGCGTGTATCTTCCAGGGTTAAGCCGCCCGTAACGGTGGCGGATACGCTGCCATCCGTAAACATGAGCGCATACCAGGGTTCAAAATACTGAAAAACAGCCGGTTTAACCTCAGGGTGCTTGTATAGATAATAGTTCAACCCGTCGGCAAAAGCATCCAATAGTTTACGAAATCCGGGTTGTGCGGTTTGATAATCTTTTATCGCGTCAGCTGTGTCCGCAATCATTTGTAACTGTATATCCTGGTATAAACTTTTGTCGCCATCTACTTCGGTAAGTTTGCCCAGCTGGTATAAATAATTTTGTTCGATGCCTTTAAAATTGTCTTCGCATTCAGCATACATCAGCCCAAAAACAGCGTCAGCATCGGTTTTACCATAAATATGAGGGATACCCCAGTTATCACGAATGATGGTAACCGCCCTGGCTTCGGCCTCAAATCGCTTTATTGCAGCGGCTGTGTTTTTTTGAGCGAAGCCGGCAAAGCGCATCAGGACGATCACTAATAATAATATGTATTTCATCGTAGCAACACTATTTTTGCAGAATAATTTAAAACAAAAAACACAACCTGATACAATTTTTCTAAAATATTCTTAATTTTACGTTATATTACATAATAATATTACAAAGCCCCCGTTAAAAGTAAGCTGTTTGGCAAAATAGCTGAAAATAAAACACTTGGGCATTAATTTTGCTCCGGGAAACCAAATGCATTTCTAAACTGCCGGTCGCAATCTGACTGGTATTTTTCAAATAAAGAACTTGGATGATCAGTAAACATGAGGTCTGAGATTTAGTTGATCAACATTATTTGATTGATGATGTTGTAATGCGTTCCGGGGTGAGATACGGAACGCATTTTTTATTTCCGGTAACGTTCCCGAAGATTCCTTTAATACCTTTAACACCCCCTGTTTTATTTCTGCCGGTTTTAAAAAAATAGTATAAACATTTTCGTCATTTCTGCTATTATCTATTAAAAAACCCATATCATGAAATACGCCTATATTATCGGATCGAACGCGTTTGTTGTTCACAGTAAGGTGATCAGCTATGCCAATTTGGGGGAAGACAAGGAATTTCTGAGGATCAACTCCGTTTACCACGACCAGGGTGCCCCTGCTCCCGAAACTCACCTGGATTGCGACATTAATATCAAAGACCTTAACGGCACGCCTGTTACATTGCTTGCCAACAAAGCCGTAAATGCCGGACCCTATACTGTAAAAACCGCACGCGACAGTGTTGAGGTTTTAAGAACGGATGGCAGCACCCTCATCCACATACATCAATTGGACGATGATACCGCCATGAGCCTTGAACATAACATTACCGCCGAACTGGAAGTGAGTATGCCGGTGGTAGTGATCCGCATTTTTGGCGACTTTATCCTGGGCGACCTGCACATCAGCGCACAAAGCGAAAAGCTTTTTGTAAACAATAACGGCTATGGCAACTCCGTACAGGCCGGCCTTAACCAGCTGCGGTTTACCGAAAAAGGCGTGGAAGTGTGAGGTGATTCATAGTTGATGGTTCACGGTTCATGGCAGGAAAGACTATAATCGATGTACCATGGATGGGAAAGACCATAGTCAATGGACCATAGACCATAGCCAAATTGGAAACATTTGGAAACAAATGTTGGTAGTGTTTCTGATTGTTTCCAAAAGACTTTGCTCCGACCATGAACCACCAGCTATGGACTACGCTCCACCATCGGCCTGTACTTAGCCATCACTAAAAGCACCATCCGGTTATAGGTGCCCAGGCCCTGGGGCTGGTTGTTATGTTTGAGGAAATGATCGTAAAAGATACCGCTGATGCGGTTGAGCCTGCTCCCTTTGCTACCGCGAGTTTAGCGCAGCGTAACTCGCGGTAAAGCATAAAATGAGCTTTCAGCTCTTGTAATATGTTTAGGTTGGCTAATTGGAAACAGTTGCTATAGTTTGCGCAATCAGGCTTGGGTAAATTCAACTGTGCTGCCTTTAATAGTATATTTAAGATACATATTGCAGGCTTCCTTTTCAGGCTCAAAAAAACGTAATTCAATCGCGTCATAACTCACCTGGTTTTCTTTGATAGTGACATCAATGGCAATGGCTGCGATTTGGCATTCTCTCTTTTCAATGTGATCATTCAGTGCTTTTTCAAGCAATTCAATTACTTCAGCTGATGATGTTTGATCATTTTCAAAATAAGCACCAACTGGTATGATCTCATTTTGCATATTGATATACGTACCGAAAGGAAAGAATTGCCCGGCATCCAATAAAAATAATTCGGCTTGCTGTTTCAAAATTTCGACCAATTTGTTTGCAATTTCTTTCATAATTAAATTTCATAGTTGTTACTAACATTTGGAAACATTGGAAACACATGTTGGTAGTGTTTCTAAGTATTTCCAAACGGTTTTTCCCGCCATGGACTATGGTCTATCGACTCATTTACCGTCACTCCGGTTTATTTGAATCTGTGGTAACCTCAATCAGAATTATCCTCAATAAAAACAAGTTGCCATTGGCCGCGCTTTTTAACAAAAGTGAAATCTTTTTGATAACCGGTATCTTTTATTTGAAACTGTATTTTAACCGTGGCCGGGTTTAGGTTAATTTGTTTGATGATCCCCTTTTTTCCATTTGCCACAAAAAGGCCGAAATAGCTCAACTTGTTCTTTGGAATAAACTTAACAGTGCCGCTTTCACCTTCATCACTTGAAACCTTATATTTAAGAGGAAAAACGATCCTCGATTTTTGAAATACGGAATCCGTTTGAAACTTGCTGAAAAATGAATCGAATTTTTCTTCTGTTGAATCTGCACGTGCCCCATGCTCCACCATCGGCCTGTACTTAGCCATCACTAAAAGCACCATGCGGTTATAGGTGCCCAGGCCCTGGGGCTGGTTGTTGTGTTTGAGGAAATGATCGTAAAAGATACCGCTGATGCGGTTGAGCCTGCTCTCATATTTTTGCCAATAAAGGCGCTCGGCCTTGTAATCGTTACGCACCGGCAGCGAGAGACGGGGTTTTAGCTTTTTAAACTGCAGGCTATCTCTAAAAAATAGGGCATACATACATTCCTCTACCGCCAAATTATAGGCCGAGTAGCGCAGCAGGCGGTCGGGGGAGTTGATACCGGCAATAAAACCGCCAAAGTTGGCTTCATCTTCGGTAGCGAATCCTACCTGGTGTGACAGCTCGTGGCAGGCTACAAATGGCCTGTTCACCAGGGGCATTTGCGAATTCATTTGCGCCTCGCCGGTAAAGGGATCATAATAACCGGAGGTGCCCATGTAATTCATCAGCGGGGTAAGCAACGACGATTTAACGCGCGGGTACCAGGTGCGGAAGTTAGCCGAATCGGCCGAAAGCCTTTTTACCGCAGCTATGGCGGTGTGATAAATGCTGTCGTTATTTTGCTGAAGATCAGCGGGGTTTATCCTGGCACGGGCAACGTTGGCACTGTCTATCAGCATATTGGTTACTTTGACAAGATTTTCGGTGGTGTAGCCGGTATCCCTCAGGTTAAGCCGCTCCCCTGCACCGGGGCGGAAATAGTTCATCCCCCAAAACAAGTAAAACACCAGGATGCCTGTTTGCACAACAATAATTAAAGCAAGTAAAAACATAACTGCCTGTTTAAATTGCCTTTTAAATGCCAGTTTAATAAGCCGGAACAGGGCATACAACAGGTAAGCGCTAACCAGTATGTAAAAAACGTCGCCAACACTAAAGGGGAAAATATTGAATACCGGGTGCAATATTTTACAAATAACCGGGTAAAAGCCTTCGGCATAATAGCGCTCAACCAGTTTTGGGTAATTGGCAAGCCACATTAATAAAATATTAATGATCTCCAGCGCCACAATAACGCCAATCCGTATCATTAATTTTTTTTTGCCCGGGGTAAGCTTCATTGGGCGTAAATATAATGCTTATTAAAACCTGCCAAAACTTTATGTTTAAACTATCAAATCCAACAAAAAAGCCCCCGGGGTAACCGGGAGCTCTTCAAAATATTTAACGGTTGTATTTACTTGCTGATAGTTACCGGCACACTTGTGGTGGCCCAATCCATACTAAACCCTTTTTTGTTTAGCTTGTAAACCATTCTTTCCTGGTTGCTAATCGTTTTTGGGGTTACCATTACACGCAACTGGTCGAGGCTTTTATCGTAGCTAAATGCGCCCCATTGTTTGGCTTTTTTGTTAAAAATAACGGTCCATTGCCCGGTTTTTGCCGGGATCACAAAAAAGGCATAAGTACCGGCGGGCAGCACCTGGCCTTCAACTTTAATGTCTTTGCTGGTGGTAAACTGTGTGGCTTCATTGGCGCCGGCACGGTAAACTTTGTCCCATGGCTCAAGTTCGCCAAAAATTACGCGGCCTTTAACCGACGGGCTGCCATACCATATTTTAATATTTGAACCTGCTACAGTTCCGCTTACACTATCGCGGGGGCTTGGTATAGGTTTTCCGTCTTTACCCTTTTGCGCAAAAGCTATAGACGATACTAAAAAGGCGCATACAAAAACGGTAAGGGCCTTCAATTGAAATGATCTTTTCATAGTGAAATACTGGTTATTAATTTAGTTGGTATAAAGGTAAACTGAAATTGCGGGAATTCTTTTATTGTGACTCATAAATATTGATTTCGTTACAGGATAACAAAATAAATATTTTCGATAAGCAGTTCAGTTATAAAACTTATTGCAAATAAAAGCGTTTTTATAACATAATCACGTTGCAGTTAGGAATTGACCGAAAGGTTAAACAATTGTTGTGATTTTGGCCCCGTGTCTGTACAGATGCGGGGTTTTTGTTTTTAATGGTACAAATACGGAGGGCGTTTTGTTTGGAAAATTGTTTGAGCATAACTCAGACGCATTAGCGGTAATGTCCGCCGGGGTTGACTCACCCGGTCATCGCTGCGCTTGACCACCCTCTCTCCGGCAAGCCGCAAAGAGGGTTAAAAATGCCTCAAACAGGTTCTGTTTCAAACGAAATTAGTGATAAAAAACGTTTTGATAAATTTCAAAAACGATTTACTGGCGCCGTTTTGTTTGCCCATCATTATTTTATAACATAAACCTATATTTGCCGGTACATTTGGCCCGCCATATTAATGAAGGATAACCCCAGGATATTTTACCTTTTGATATTTATACTGGCGCTTGCGGTAAATTTTGCCGGCATCAATGTGCATTTTTTTACGGATGACCCCGGGCTCTACGCCTCCATCGCTAAAAACCTGGTCTACAAAAAACAATTTTTTGAATTGTTTACCTACAACCGCGACTGGCTTGATAAGCCGCACTTCCCTTTCTGGATGGTGTATTTTAGCTTTAAACTGTTTGGCATCAGCGAATGGGCCTATCGCCTGCCGGCTTTGCTGTTTTTTTTGATGAGCCTGGTTTATACCTGGCTGTTTACTAAAAAGTTTTATGGTTGGGAAACTGCTGCCATAGCCGTATTGATACTGGCGACAGCGCTGAACACCATATTGGGCAACACCGACCTAAGGGCCGAACCCTATTTGATGGGGCTCATCATCGGCAGTATTTACCACATTGCCGGGCTGCAGCAACGCTATAAGTTTAAACACCTGCTGTTAGCCGCGCTGTTTACCGCCTTTGCCATTATGACCAAAGGCATATTCGTCATCACAGCCATTTACGGGGCCTTGCTGGGGCAGTTGATCTTACAAAAAAAGTTCAAAACCATTTTTCAATTCAAATGGCTGCTGCTGTTTGTGCTGACTTTTATTTTTACCCTGCCGGAGTTTTACGCCCTGTACATACAATTCGACCTGCACCCCGAAAAGGTGGTATTTGACAGGCAGCAGGTATCAGGGATCCGCTGGTTTTTGTGGGACAGCCAGTTTGGCCGCTTTGTAAACAACGGGCCCATTAACCGCAAAACTTCCGGAAGCATATTTTTTTACGGCCATACCCTGTTATGGGCCTTTGCGCCATGGGGGCTATTGTTTTTTTATGCTGTTTTCAAAAAAATTAAATCAGTTTACAAAAAAGAGGTCCTTCCCGAATATTATGCCATCAGCGGCGGCGTGTTGTTATTGCTGCTTTTTTCGCTCTCCAGGTTCCAGCTGCCTTTTTATACCAATGCTATTTTCCCCTTATTTGCCATTGTTACAGCCCCCTTATGTTTGGGTGAGTTGAGCAAATTCGGTACAAAATTCAGGCTGATCGTTCAGTGGGTGTTTATCATCCTGCTGCCGGTTGCGGTAATTGTACTGAACACGTTGTTAAAGCCTCAAAATAACTTTTTTATCCTTACAGGAATTTTACTTGGCGGATTAATGGCTGCGCTGGTGATCATCAAAATAAAAGAAACTTACAGCAAAGTTTTCCTGCTAAGCTGTATTGCCGTTTTATTTGCAGGCTTTTACGTAAATACTACTTTTTACAACGAGATAGTACCCTACAAAGGACAAATAGCTGCTGCTGGTTTTGCAAACCAGCAGCAATACAGCGGAGACCCGCTGTATGTATTAAATGCAGAAAACAACCTATACCAGTTTTACTGTAACCGGCAGGTTGACCTTGTGCCGGCAGAGGATTTCGGCAAATACCCGTTTCCAGCTAATGCATTGATCTATGTGAACCAGCAATCGATGGACCAACTGGTGCATACCCACGCAAAATTCACTATCGTACGGGCGTTTACTGATTACCCAAAAGAGAATATCCTGCCGGCATTTATCAATGCAAATACGCGTTCTACCGTGCTTGAAAAAGTATACCTGATAAGGAAATAAATCAAGGTGCAGCAACCAATCAGGCCTATCATCATGAATACCGAATACAGAACGCCGAATAAAAAATATCGAAGTTAAAACTTCATCATTCGAAATTGGACATTCAGTTTTCGATATTTCTAATTTTACTTTACTCCACCTTATACCGGTACACCAGCCTGCCGATGTTACCGTCATTATCAATCCCTTCAATAATTATTTTATAGGTACCCGGGCCATCGGCGTTGTAATATTCGAAAGTTGCGTTGCCATTTTTATCCGTTTTCAACTCTGGTTGCCAGTAAATGGTGGAGCGGAGATCGTGTTTTTTGTCCGCAGCTTCAGGATGATCATATTTGGGTGAATAGAATTCACGGGCCTTATAAAAACCCATGGGGGCTATTGGCAATACGCCTATGGAAACGATGTCGTCGGCTTTCTGCATCCTTGATTTGGTGGTGATCACCAATACGCCATTCAGGCCATCGTGCCCATAAATAAAAGAATTTGGCGGTTGCAAAACTTCAATCCTGTCGATGTCATCGGCCTCGATGCTGCTAAATTCCATCGTTGCTCCATCAATGATCAATGTCAACGGCCCCTGTGATATGTTGTTTACTATGGCCATTGAGCCGGAAAGGTGCACGCCGTGGATTAAGCCGGCAAGGTCGACCATTAGTGAGCCGCTATGCGGGATATCTTTACCATGAATTACCTGGTCGGCGGCAAATTCAGCCACATAGCTTTTCGACCTGTTTTCCTCAATTTTTTGCCCGTGGATATTTACCTGTTTCAGCAGCGTACCTTTAAAGTGGCCGGATTTTACCAGTTCATCCTGTTGCAATTTGTCGTTATTAACCAACAGGGACAGCACCGTATCCGCAACAGCAGGCAGGTTGCGCAACCAAGCCGGGCTCAGCAAGGGCGCAGGCTGAGGACCAAAAAAGGTAATTTTAGTGGAGTTTTTGTTTTTTGCGTTAACCGCGCTCAAAACAAAACGGGTAGAATCCGGAAACATCAGGTCCTTAAAACGGAACATTCCTTTTTCATCAGAGGTAGCGGTAAAAAGCGGGCCCTTTTTTGCAGGAATGAGGGTAACGGTGCCGTTTTCGATGGGCTTATTCAGCAGGTTTTTGATCTGCCCTGCTATTTCGATCGCATTTTCAGGCTGCCACCTGGGCGTTTGTTTGGTGGTATCCAATACCTGTTTCCAGGTAAAGCGGCGATAGCCCTGTGTCAGCATCAGGATATCCAGGTTGTCGCGGGCAATCGTACTGGTATCGGCAAAATACCAGGCCGGTTGTTCCACATAACCTTTCAGGTCTGATGTCAGCAGTAAATGGGTTAAAATATTCTCCGGGTTAATTTCGCTTTCATGCACAATGCTTTCATTGGTTACCGAAACTGAAAAATGGCCTTCGGCCGGTTCATCCCTTCGGTTAAGGGAGTTGAGTTTGATGTTTACTTTTTCCCGGGGCGCATATTGTTCTTTGCCGGCGGTAAGGTTAAGGTTAAGGTTAAGCTGGTCATAATTCTGCACATAGATCAGCCGTTCGCATAAAGGCTCATTTTCCGGCGAGAAGAGGGTAATCAGGGCTACACCGGTACGCAGTTTTCTTTTGAGTACATCCAGCTTTATTTCCATGTCGGTAAGGCTGCAGTTTACCGTTGTCACCATGCCGCCGGAGTAAATAACCAATGTGTAGTTTTTGTTCTGGTTAGCCTGGAAATACCCCTCGCCGGTACTAATTTTAACAATGGCCTTCGGCAGCGAATCATTATTTACCGATAGGGTAATGCCATCGGGGTCGGCCTTTGGCAGGTCCACTTCATCCTGCCGCCCATCAGGGTAACTTAGCCTGGCCGTATAGGTTTTACCCGGTTTGGCCTCGAAGTAAAAATAACCCATACCGAGGTGTGATGATGCAAAAGAGGCTACCTTTTTGTTTTCATTATCGAAGACATCACCTTTTACAGCAACCCCCAGCCCGTTTACGCCCATGGCTTTAAATGCTACTTTTGAGCGGATACCCGTAACCAGTTCGCCCCCTTCAGGAAAAAACTGCATATCGGGCTTCGGTGTATTGGGAGGCAGCCGTTTTAGCGGTTTGCTGGCTAATATGGAGGCTTTTAATGCACCAACAGGCAGGATTCTCTCAAAAAAAGCGCCATCAGGGTTGTTCCGCATCCATTGGGTATACGCCCTGATACTAAAATTACCCCCCGGCAAGGTATCGGGCAATGCGAAGTCGCCCCATGCAATGCCGCTGTCTAACTGCAATTTGATGGAATGGATGATCCTGTTACCCGGATTTATCAAATCAACGTGTAATACACCGCTCAAAGTACTCAGCTTGTGATCGTCTCCTTTGGTAACGTATGCCTTAAAGTAAACCGTATCACCTGCGGCATAACAGGGCTTATCCAATTGCAACCAGGCTTTTTCAGGATCATGAGTACTGGTAAAAGTATTTAACAGCGAAACGATATTATTACCTGCCGGCGGCTGGGCAAGCGAATTTTCCGTTTCGGGTGCTTCGTAGTCCGCAGGCAACAATTCGGCTACCCTGCTCCTGCTCCAAACACCGCTCAGCACCAGGCTGGTTGGGTTGGTAACGGTACCGTTATTATCAAAAAAGGCATAAGGGTTAAAAAAATCTATCCGGGTATTATCTACATTTTGCGGATCGTCCAGCCGGGTTGCATTTTTATTGTACCACGAGTAAAAGTGCTGGTATTTATTATAGGTAACATAAAGGGCATCACTGTCTTTAGCAAGGCCAAAAGCATACAACCCCTGCTGGTTGGTTGGCTTGATGTAGGCCGATGGATACATTTGCTGGGTGATTAAAGTCTGCACCATTTTGGGCAATTTTGATCGTTTAATCCAGGCTGAAAGTGAATCGCGTGCACCCGGAGCGCTGCCCGCCGACTTCGCATTTTTATAAAAACTGATTCTTGCGGCAATTACGCTGTCAGCAGGGCGGGCCGGATTGGTATGCCTGGCTATGCGCAGTACCCTGAAACCTTCGCGGGTAATTTCATTTTGAAGCGAAGCACGTAAAAAATGCATCATCGACCCTTCGTAAACTTCCTGGCGGTGCTTTTTCCAGCGTTTTTGTTCCGATGGCTTTCCTTGCATTTCTTCAAACAAAACAGACCCTTCATAACTCAACTGAAATTTGGCTGCCGGATCTTTATTTAAGGTAAAACTGGTGAGCAGGTATTTTAATTTGTAGCCCAGGCCCGGATTATCGATTACGATAAAATCTGATGCTGAGGCGGTAAGCGTAGCAGTATGTTCATCATAGTCTAAATCGATGAGATCCGGGTTTTCGATGGTGCAATCTTTGGCCAGGCCCGAAAGGCCCAAAAAGGCATCCTTAAACCAGGTCAGGTTCCTGTCACGGTTAGGGTCAATTACCGGCCTTATGCGCACTTCGTTCAAAACCATCACTTTGGGGATAATCTGTATATCTCCCAGTTCCAAATCGGCGGCATTCACCGTAATGGATTGCCTGTAAGTTTCAAACCCTATCACGGTAATCACCAGGTCGTATTTACCAGGCTTTACCCTGCTTAAGTTAAATTTACCATCATCTGTTGATTTACTACCGACAGATGAGTTGCTTAAAAACACACTTGCGTTGGCAACCGGTTTTTTGTCGGCCTGGTTTATAACCCTTCCCGCTATGGTTACCTGGGCAAAACTGCCCAGTGGCAGAATCAACAGCAATAAAACAAGATATTTATACATTACCCGGGGTTAAGGTTATTTTCTATTCAACTTTATACGTGTATTCCTGCCTGCCGATATTGCCATCCTTATCAATCCCTTCCAGTATTATTTTATAATTACCGGTACCATCGGCATTATAAAAATCAAAGTTAGCGTTACCCTCTTTATTTGTTTTCAACTCCGGCTGCCAGTAAATGGTGGAGCGCAGGTCTTTTTGTTTGGATACCCAGGTAGTATTATCGTATTTAGGCGAATAAAATTCCCTGGCTTTGTAAAAACCCATGGGGGCTATAGGTAAAACGCCAATAGAGGCGATGTCTTTGGCATCTAATTTCCTTGTGTTTTTTGTGGTGATCACCAGCACGCCGTTGCCGCTTGACATGCCGTAAATTGTCGAACTTGCATATTTCAAAACTTCTATGGTCTCAATGTCGTTAGGGGTTAAAAAGTTAATATCGCCCGCGGGAACTTCTGCACCGTCAATGATTAGCAACATTGGAGGACCGAGACTTGTTCGCAAATAGGCAACCTGCGACATCGGATTGGAACCAACAAAAATTACACCGCGTAAACGCCCATTCAGACTTGATCCAATCGGGCCCTGAACCTTTTCAATTTCTTCTGCATGCATTACCTGGTCGGCATGCCCGGCACCTGCCAGGCTGAATGTGCGGTATGGGTCATCGGGCTTTTTTTCATGAATATCTACCTGCTTTAACTGGATGCCTTTACCCTTGAAATTTACTGCATCGGCCAGGCGGATCTTGTCGTTGGCCAGGTAGCTGGCCATCGCGGTAGTATTGAACACCGGATAAGCGCCGGTGAGGTTTTTTTGCACCGGCGGCGCGTACTTTGCTTCATCAAACCAGGTGATTTTTGTCGTATTCTTATTTTTAGCGTTTACAGCGCTTAAAACAAAATTTGCGGTATCGGTAAAAACCAGGTTCGAAAAGCGGAACATTCCTTTGTCATCCGAACTGGTGCTTAACAGGCCGCCACCTTTTGAGGGAATCAGGGTAACAGTTCCGTTTGCAATGGGCCTGTTGAACGGGTTTTTTACCTGCCCTGAAAGCTCAATCCCTTTTTCGGGCAGGTAAGCCCGTTCTTTTTTTGCCGTGTCCAGCACTTGTTGCCATGTAAACCTCCGGTAGCCCTGGGTAAGCAGCAATACATCCAGGTTTTTGCGGGCAAGCGTATCCGAACCAGAGAAATAATAAGCAGGATGTTCGATATAACCTTTCAAATCAGAAGTAAGGAGCAGATCAGTGAGGATGTTATCCCCGTTATCCTCGGCCTGCAGCAACTGGCTTTCATCGATTACGGACACCGAGAAATGCCCTTCGGCCGGTTCGCCCTTGCGGTTTAGCGCATCCAGATTAATGTTCACCTTTTCTCTTTTAGTGTAAGTATTTTTGTCGCTACGGAGGTTAAGGCTTAGCCGGTCGTAATTTTGTATGTAAATCAAGCGTTCGCATAAGGGCTCATTATCCGACGAAAACAGCGTAATGGTAGCCACACCTGTATGCAACTTTCTTTTTAAGATCTCCAGTTTTATTACCGGGCTGTCCAGCCTGCAGTTTACGGTAGTGATCAATCCGCCTGAATAGATCAGCAGGGTATAAACCTTGTTCCGGTTTTCCGCAAAATAGGTTTTACTGGTTTTTATACTGACAGATGCCCGCGGAATAGAATCGTTATCAACCGATAAAACCAGCCCATTGGGTTCGGGGGTTGGCAATTTGACGTTGCCTGTGCGGCCGTCAGAATAGTTTATTTCGGCGCTATACGTTTTGTCCTCCGCCGGCTCAAGGTAAAAATACCCCATACCTAAATGTGACGATGCAAAGATGGCAACCCGTCTGTTATCATTGTCAACAATGCGTCCCTTAATATCCATTCCCAGGCCATTTGCGCCAGTGGCTTTGAAAGCTACTTTGCAAAGGATACCGGCAACAAGGCTGCCCCCTTCGGGAAAGAATTGAATATCTGGTTTCATATTAGCGGGAGCAGAATTTTTCGATAAACTTTCCGGAATCCCGGCCGCTTTTACCGAACCTATGGGGATCTCTTTTTCAAAAAAACCAAAGTCGGCATTATTGCGCATCCATTGGGTATAAGCGCGGATGCGGTAATTACCCGCCGGCAACGAATCAGGCAAGGCAAAATCACCCCAGGCTATGCCGCTATCCAGTTGCAATTTGATGGATTGGCTGATCTTATCTTTTGTGCCGATGAGGTCGACATGTAAAACGCCGCTTAAACTACTCAGCATGTGCTGCTCACCGGCCGTTACATAGGCTTTAAAATAAATCGTATCGCCGGCAGCGTAGTAAGGCTTATCCAATTGAAGGTAAGCTTTCTCCGCCGGCTGGCCGACCGAGAATGCCGTCAGCCTTGCTGTAATGGTTTGTGACGGGCTAATATTTTGCCCATAGGCAAATGAGCAGCACCATCCTCCGATAAAAATCAATCTGAAAATAAATGATAAATGCTTCATATGCCTAAGGTTAATAAGGAAATATAGGTTAAAGCCATGCCTTTATAACAGGCGCAACGATACATTGTCGGATGAGCAGCCCTGACGTACTATAAAAAAACAAAATTATTTATCACAGTTGCTTACTATATTCCAAAACTGCAAAAAAAAGGAATAGGTGTTCCCCAAAAAACTATTGCACCTTATACCTTAAAACCTGCATGCCCAAATTACCATTACTGTCCATCCCCTGCACTTCAACCCTGTAGGTTCCTTTACCATCGGAATTAAAAAAATTAAAAGAGCTATTGCCGGAAGTATCAGTAAGTACATCCGGCTTCCAAAATATAGTTGTACGGTTGTCAGGTCTGTCAGCCCCATTGCCAACACCGTAAACGGGCGAATAAAACTCCAGCGCTTTAACAAAGCCCTTTGGCTCAATAGCGAATATCCCCGGCGACATTTCCTTACTTATAATTTTTTCAGCGGTATCTGATATCCTTGTAGTGATGATCATCACCCCCTGGCCGCCATCAGCGCCATAAATTGTGGCGTTTGCTCCGGTTAAAACTTCTATTGTTTCAACCGATCCCGGGCTGATCATATCTATATCCGCCCCGTTCCCTAAATTTGCCCCATCAACAATCACCAGCATCGGATCCACTTTTACACCTGAATTTATCGCTACGCCTGCGATGCGGGTGTCGCTCCCTGAGATAACAATACCGGTAACCAGCGAGGGTACGCCCCCGCTAAACCGTATGCCCCGAAGCAACCCGCTAAGGCCTGTTGAAAGCGAAGGCGTATTTCTGATCGCTTCACCTGGTATAACCTGGTTGGCGTGGCCGGGACCTGCTAAACTGGATGAGCGGTAATTATCCATTCTTGCCATCCCGTTTGGCTTCCGGCCAGGTTGCTGCCCGGCTAATGACACATCGCCGACCATAAAAATATCCTTTTTTTGAACGCCGGGGATGGGCGACAGGATGTCTGCACCGGAATCATAGCGTATTTCAGCAGCGTTTACGGGATTAATAACCGGCCCCGGCTGGGGTTGGTCCAGAATTACTTTACCCTGTTTTCCGGCGGGCGATACCATCGTTAAAATAAACCTGCCACCGGCCAATAAATCCACATTTGCAAAACGGAAACTGCCATCCCTGGTTGTCGTTTGTGTTTGCATGCTCCCGCCTTCGCGCGGAATTAAAGTAATTACAGCGTTGCCAAAAGGCGCACCCGAACGGGTTTTTAAAACGCCTGAAATATTTATGGCTTTTTCCGGGTTGAACCTGTTTACAGCAACTGAATTGTTATTTTGAAGTTCTTTCCATTCAAACCGGCGGTAGCCCTGGGTAAGCATCAACAGGTCAAGGTCGGCCCGGGATTCAGGCGTGTTATTTGCAAAATAGAAATTTGGTTTTTCAATATACCCCTTTACCTCAGCGCTCAGCAACAGGTACGAGAGGATTGAATTTCCGGCATCGTCATCAACCAAAACCTTACTTTCGTCAACCACCGAGACCGAAAATGATCCTGTAACAGGGTTCCCTGCTTTATCCCGTGCACTTAGGTTGAGTTTTACATTTTCGCGTGTAGCAAAAACCTGTTTATCGCCGTTTATTGAAAGTTTCAGCAGGTCCGGATTTTGAATAAAGGCAAGGCGTTCATTTAAAGGTTCCCCGGTATCCGAAAACAGCGTCATCTTTAAAATCCCGGTAGGGAAAACCCTGGCCGGGAATTCCAGGCCAAGTACTTCGGCGTCCAGCTTAAGGCTGTAGGTTTTTAATGTACCGGCAAAATACAAGAGCAGGCTAAGCTGCTTTCCACGGTTCTCATCAAAATAAGCATGATTGGCCCTGATACGTATGGCCATTTTTGAAGGATCCTCCATATTAACAGTCAGCATGATCCCTTTCTCTTCAGCAACAGGTAAATCCACGCGTTCCTGGCTGCCGTCGGCATAAGTTACCTGTGCCTGGTAGGTTTTGCCTGCCACCGGGATAAAACTAAACGCACCCATACCCAGGTGTACAGCATTGATCCTGGCAACTTCCTTTTGTTCATTATCAACAACAATACCTTTTACATACATCCCAAGGCCATTTGGGCCAAGCGCTTTAAACGCTACCCTTACCGGCTCACCTGCTACCATATTCCCACCTTCCGGGAAAAATTGCAGAGCTGGTTTCATCGCCTGAGCCGGAGATTCGGCAGAACCGGCAGCTGCCGTTACCGCAATATTCTGGTCAAAAAAACGGGGGTGTTCATCGTTACGCATCCATTCCGTATACGCCCGTACCCGGTAATTACCTTTTTTCAGGGTATCAGGCAATACAAAATTACCCCAGCCTGTGCCATTTGTAAGTGGCAGTACAATTGTTTGTATCAAAACGTCATTTTTACCGATCAGGTCGGCATGCAAAATACTGCTGATGGTTGATGGCTCATGCCGCTCGCCCATGGTGACATAGGCTTTAAAAAAAACGACTTCACCGGCCCGGTAATAGGCATACGGCCTGTCAAAGTGCAGGTAAGCCTTTTCGGAAACATGGTCAGTCAATAATGTTTTCAGATTCGCAATCACACTATTGAGCGGACCGTTACCAGTTTGGCAAAATACGGCGGATTGACAAAAAGCCACCAAAATCATCGTTGTTAATGCCACCTTTTTCATAACAAATGGTATTAAATAACTATGGATAAAAATATTTGAAGCAATACCCCGGTTAAGGATACGCGATTTAATTATCGTCAGAACCCATTATTGCACTTTATACCTAAATACCTGCATACCTAAGTTACCTTTGCTATCCATCCCCTGTACTTCAACCCTATAAGTTCCTTTACCATCGGAATTAAAAAAGCTGAATGAGCTGTTGCCGGAGGCATCGGTAATTACATCCGGTTTCCAGTAAATGGTAGTGCGCCGGTCCGGTTTGTTAGCCGCATTCTGGCCGGTATAGGCAGGCGAATAAAATTCAAGCGCTTTAAAAAATCCTTTAGGTTCAATTGAAAAAATACCCGGCGACATTTCTTTACTGATCACCTGTTCAGAGGCAATGCTTGAGCGTGTGGTGATCACCAACACCCCTTGTCCGCCGGCGGCGCCATAAATAGTTGCGCTTGCTCCTTTTAACAACTCAACCGCATCAACCGAACCCGGATTAATAATATCAACACTTACACCGTTACCAAGTGTTACACCATCAAAAATTACCAGCATAGGGTCGATCTGGGCACCACCGCCTGAAAGCGTAACACCCGTTTGCAGCGAAGGCACCCCGTTATTAAACTGTACGCCATGCAGCAAACCGTTTAAGCCGCTTGAAATAGAGGGCGCATCCTTGATGGCATCACCTAAAACAACCTGGTCGGCATGACCGGGCCCGCCAATATTGGACGAATGATAGTTATCAAGCCTTTTTGATGAATTGCCCTTAGTATCAGTTGTGGCCTGGTTGGTTATTAAATTACCGGCCTCTGCTATTTTTGCTTTACGTTCATCCTGGAAAGACATCAACAGGTCAGCACTGGCATTGTATTTTTTATTAAAGGGCTCTCCCGGTGCAATTACCGGCGGCACCAGCGGTTTATCAAGCGTTAACACACCTTTTTTTCCGGACGAAGACATGGCTTTTAATACAAATGCGGTACCTGCAGAAAAGTCCATATTTGAAAAGCGGAATTTCCCCTCGTTATCTGTTGTAGCCGTTTGCAGATTGCCACCGGATTTTGGGATAAGGGTGAGGACACAATCGGGTATGGGCACACCGCTTTTGGTTTTAAACACCCCCGAAATATCCATTGTTTTTTCAGCGGTAAAAGCGCTTGCTGTAACAGGCAGGCTGCCGTTTTCAAGAGCTGCCCATTCAAACCGGCGGTAGCCCTGGGTAAGCATTAATATATCAAGCCCGGCACGGGTTTCTTTTGTAACGTTTGCAAAATAGTAGTTTGGCTTTTCGATATATCCTTTTACTTCGGTGCTGAGCAACAGGTACGACAAGATGGTATTTTCCGCATCCTCATCCACCAAAATTTTACTTTCATCAACAACCGATACCGAAAATGAGCCACTTACGGGGTTGCCTTCTTTGTTTTTAACGTTCAAACTCACCTGTACGTTTTCCCTGGCACTGTACACCTGTTTATCAGGCGTCAACGCGAGATTTAGCAAATCGGGATTTTGGATAAACGAGATGCGCTCATTCAATGGCTCCCCTGTTTCAGAGAGCAGGGTAACTTTTAAGATCCCGGTAGGGAAATCCTTAGCCGGAAGGTCGAGGCCAAGAATTTCGCCATCCAGTACCGGTGAATAGCGTTTCAGGGCTCCCGCATAATATACCAGCAGGTTAAGTTTTTTATTCTGATTCTCTTTGTAGTAAGCGCGGTTGGCCCTGATGACGATCGCAATTTTTGCCGGGTCATCGGTATTTACCGACAATGTAATGCCTTTGGGCTGCGCAACCGGCAGGTCGACACTGCCTTGGGAGCCATCGGCAAACGTAACCATGGCTTTATAGGTTTTCCCGGTTTCGGGTATAAAATTAAGCATCCCCATTCCCAGGTGGGCGGAGTTGATCTGTGCAACCTCCTTGTGTTCATTATCAACAACAATGCCTTTTACGCTGGTGCCGAGCCCATTAGTGCCAAGCGCTTTGTAAGCGAGCCTGGCGGGCACGTCGGCAACCAGGCTTCCACCTTCAGGAAAAAACTGGAGGTTTGGCTTAAGCCCCTGCGTAGTATTTTCAGCAAGTTGCCCGCCATTAGCTGAACTAACAGATATGTACTGGTCAAAAAAGTACGGCGTTTTATCATTGCGCATCCATTGCGTATACGCCCGGATCCGGTAGCTTCCCTTTTGCAGGGAATCAGGTAACAGAAAATCGCCCCAGGCAGTGCCGCCGGTAAGCTGCAAAACGATGGACTGCATCAGCACATCATTCTTATCGATCAGATCGACATGCAAAATATTGCTTAAGGTAGATGCTTCGTGCTTTTCGCCCAGGGTAACATAGGCCTTAAAATACACCACCTCGCCGGCTACATAGTACGGGTAAGGCCTGTCAAAGTGCAGGTACGCCTTTTCTATAATATGATCGGTAAGTAAAGATTTCAGGTTTGATACCGCAGTGTTTACTGCGTCGGTACCGGGTTGGGCAAAAGCAATTGTTTGGAAACCAAGTCCAAAAATAATTGCCATCAATAAAAACTTCTTCATAACGTGTTAGGTATAATCTGTCAATAGTCGGATGAAGGGCATGATAGTACTATCAAAATATAAAATATTTTCAGAAGAATAATAGCCGGGAAAAAGTACTGCCTGGGTTTATATTTAACTGTATAAATATACCCAAATCATGGATTGAAAAGCAAATATTGTTAAGCGGTAAAACATTATTGGACAAGGGAGAAAAACAGATGATTTATTCTTCAAAACCCGGAAATACAACCGGCGCGCTTTGTTCATCATGATCACTTAACTTTGAAACCAGGTACACAACAATGCCTCCAAACAATGCGATAATGCTGAAAGAAATCCGTAAGCCAAAGTTCTGCGAAATAAAACCAACCAGAGGGGGTACCAAAACAAAGCCAAGATAGCCTACAGTTGATATGGAAGCCAGTGCCGATGAACTGCTCATGTTTTTCGACTTGCCGGCCAGGCTGAAAACCATGGGCACAATACAGGATACGCCAAAACCCACCAGGATGAAACCAACCATAGCGGTAGCAACCATTGGCAGCGCCACGGCCATTGCAAGGCCTGTAAAAATAAAGATACCGCTAAATTTAAGTACTGCTTTTATGCCCAGGCGGGTTACCACCCTATCGCCGAAAAAACGGCCGGTGGTCATGGCTACAAGGTAAATTACAAATGCGGCGGTTGAGGTTGTTTTATCGGCATGCACTGCTTTTTGAAAGTAAATGGCGCTCCAGTCGTACATGGTATTTTCGCAGGCCATACAGGCGAAACAAATGAGCGAAAATTTCAACAGGTATCTATCGGGGAGGGAAAAAACAGGCTTGCGGGGTTGTGGTTTTGGTTTACTGTACAGTGTATCATTGATAAAATAAAGCGTCAGCACTGCCAGGAGTATACTTATGATGAGAAAATGATAAGGTACCGCCACATTAAAGTAAACCATTACCAGCCCGACTGCCGCACCCGCAAAACCGGCCATGCTCCAGATACCATGAAAGGTAGCCATTATAGATTTACTGTACAAGGCTTGCACCCCTACCCCTTGTGTATTGATAGAAAGCGTCATCATGTTACGCGCCGACCCGAAGAAAAATAGTACCACAATCAATTGAAGCATACTGTTAGCAAGTCCGATTAAAACCAATATCACGCATAAAAACAACGAGCCGGAAAGCATAATGGCCCTGCTGCTATATTTGCTTAATAACCAGTTGGAAATGGGCATGGTAAACATGAGGCCGATGGGTAGGGCAAACAACACGGTGCCTAATTGCCCGTCGTTTAAATGGAGCTGGTTTTGTATGGTTGGGATGCGCGACGCCCAGGATGAAAATCCAAAACCCGAGATAAAAAAGAATATGGCAGCGCCTATACGGTATTGTTGAGGGCTTCGGGATGGGATGGCTTCTTCGTTCACAAATTAATAAAGAAATAAAAATACAGGAAAAAGGTGAAAGGTAAAAGGCGAAAGGTAAAAGGTGAAAGGTGAAAGGCTTTCAGCTTTTAGCTTTCTGCTTATTCGCCGCCGTTTTTCGGAAATAGAAGATGCAAAGCAGGTATAAGCATAGCATACCCAATAAAAAACCGCCCAGCACATCGGTAAACCAATGGGCGCCAAGATAGATGCGCGAGAAAGGTATAGCAAAGATCAACAGGGCGGAGAAAGAAGCAACGCTGATCCTTATCACTTTACCAATGGTTTTTAATTGGTACATGAGCACAATTAAAAATCCGAAAAACACGATATAGAACAACACATGGCCGCTGGGGAAGCTTTGTTCATACACCTTTTGCACAATACGTACATCAGGCGAGGTTGGCCGGGGCCGGTTTACCAATAATTTTATAACTGAACTTACCAAACCGGATAGCGAAGTGAGAAAAACGTATAATGCTTCTCTCCGGTATTTAAAGATAAAAAACAACAGCGTTCCCCCTAATACAACAATGGCAGAACCCGGAAAATAGCCAAACCAGCTTGCCGTTTTCATTGTGGCATCCAAAAATGGATTCTGGTGCTCCTGCATTTCCTGCGAAAATTTTAAATCAACAAACGAATGGGGGAAAATGATAATAAGTATGGTAAGCGCCACAAAACCGGCACTGATGCTGCCGAGTACAAAATTGACAATTTGGCGCTGGTATTTTTTAAAGATCATTTTGTAGCTTTAAACACATCATGGTGAAAATAATTTGTTGACGTTATACAACAACCGCACCATGTTTTTATTATTGGCTGCGTGTAAATGCTGAAAACAAAAGCAGAATGACCAATACGTTTGTCCTTCTGCTTTTAATGTCTATCAATACTTCCGCTTAAGGGCGCCGGGGGCCATAGCTTATTTCCCAACCACCACTACATGGAAAGTACCCGGTATCTGCTGGGGCCTTGGGTGCGGATTATCAGCTGTTGGTGCAACCGGCTTTAATTGCGCTGTAGGCAGGTATATTTTATGGGTAACAACGTCAACGCCAATGGTACGTGCGCCAGGTTCGGTGGTGATATTTTCTACCAGTTCAAATTTATCGGCGCTTAATTCACGCACTACGGTAATGGTGCCTTCGCCGTTTGAGCTATACGCTAATTTAAGCCCCGGATCAAAGCCCGTACCATCGCAGCGACCAATAGGGAATGTGGCGACTATAGTGCCGTTTGTGGCATCCAGAACGATCATTTTTTGGTTACCGCCGCAGCCTATAAACAGGCGGTTGGCTTCGCGGTCCATCGCCAGGCCTGAGGGTTCTTCGCCGCCGGTCAATTTCCAGCGGTTTAGTATTTTAAAGGTAGCGGCGTCAATTTCCACTTCTTCACCGGTATCCTCAATATTTACAAATACTTTTCCTTTACCGTCTGATACACCGGTTTCGGGCTTGCCGCCAAGGGGGATAGTGGCTACCACGTTATCGGTTGCAGCGTCAATTACCGTAGCGTCATTACTGCGGCCATTGAAAGCATACACTTTTTTCGAAAAATCATCATAAAAAATAGCATCCGGATTAGTGCCGGCGGTTACCGTTTTTATCACCTGGTTGGTTTTTAAATCAAAAACGCTCACGTTATTGGCCCTGCCGTTGCTGGTATAGCCCTTGTTAAAATCATGTGCTATAGCTATACCATGCACGCCCTGGGTGTTTGGGATATAACCAAGGGAGTCACCGCTGGCTGCGTCGAGGATATTTACCTGCATACCATGGGAGACATATACCTTGCCGGATAAGCCATCGGCAGTAATATAATCCCAGCCGCCGGTGCTATGGACGGCGTAATCAGCTATAACATGAAAGCCTGTTTTTGTTTGTGCCGATAAGAATAACGGCAAAATGCATACCGCGCAAAACAGCATGCAAAATGGTTTAAGGGTCGGTTTCATAATGGTTATTTTTGAGTATAGTTAAGCATAAATTCTGGATAAATGTTGGAGGGGGGGAAGAAGTCCGAAAGTCGGAAAAGTCAGTAAAGTCCGAAAGATGACTGTCGGGCGTACAGAAGTTTGTCACTATGAAGAAAGTCCGAAAAAAAGCATGCGCTTTTTTTCGGACTTTCGGACTTTCGGACTTTCGGACTTTCGGACTTTCGGACTTTCGGACTTTCGGACTTTCGGACTTTCGGACTTTCGGACTTTCGGACTTTCGGACTTTCGGACTTTCGGACTTTCGGACTTTCGGACTTTCGGACTTTCGGACTTTCGGACTTTCGGACTTTCGGACTTAAAAATTACTTGCTGCCTCCGCCCGCGCCGCCTTCATCCGGTGCAGCGTTATCCTGTTGTTCTCTGTCCTTTTTAAATTCAAGCTTACCGAATTTGTACATCAGGCTGATGCCGAATGAACGAAGGGGAATCTCCCTTAGGCTATTTTGGTTAAAGTTAGACCCGTAAGTTGTTGAATTAACGTTTACATACTGGTTAAAAGGGTTGGCAGCGGTTAAACCGATACTTGCTTTTTTATTCAATACCTGCTTACGCACGGCAAAGTTGTAGAACAGGAATGCCGGGTTGGTTCCCTGGATCCCCCTTTGTGACGACCGGTAATTGATAAAAAATTCGGCGGCAAGCGTTTTGGCAAACTCATAACTGGTGTTTAAGTTGATGCGATAGGCTAAGCCACTAACCTGTACGGAGCCGGGGTTGCTGGTGATCCTGTCAGCAAAAAACATATTCGACCGGAACGTAAACTTTCCGGCAGGAATCGATCCAAATAAATTCACGCCTTCGGTTACCTCGCGGCCAATATTATACCTTTGATTAAGCGAAACGTTGGTATAGGTAGAGTCGCCGATGGTAAAGCTGGGATAAAAAGTAGTGAATGATTGTATATCATTTGTGTTGTAGCGATAGAAACCGGCAACGTAAATATTGGCCCCGTTGCTAAATGATTTATTATAACCCAATTCAAAGTTATGCCCGTATTCGGGTTTAAGCTCGGGGTTGCCGGTACTGATATTATGCGGATCGCTGATATTATAAAATGGGTTTAAACCATTGTAATCAGGCCGCTCCAGCCTGTATGAATAGCTGAATTTGATGGTTTGTGTTTTATCGATCTTATGCGACAGTACAAAAGAAGGTGCTAAAATATTATAGGAAGGGATAGTAGTGTTCGGAAAATCAGACGTCGAGACGGTGTATTCATCCCTCAGGCCTGCTTTACCATCAATAAAATTATGAAATAAGGAAAACGTAGTTGACAGGTAATACGCATAAATTTTCCGGCTGTAGGTAAAGCTATAAGTTTGAAACGGATTGGCTACATAAGCCCCGTTGGACAGCATTTGCGTATTTACAGCGTTGTCAATGTTTTCGATGGTCGCTTTTGCCCCGGTTTCAATAGAGAAATCTTCAGTTACAGGCTGGTTATAATCAATTTGGATATTCGTCTCCTTATCCGTGCCGGGGTTGCTGCCTATTGAACCTGAGGAAGGAAAAGGCACATTGGTATAATCCTGCTGCTGGGTATAATTGTTTGTATTATGGCCAATGCTCTGGTTGTATAAAACATCCAGTTCCTGGTCTTTCTTACTAAAGGTCTTTTTATAAAAAAGGCTCCAATCAGTTGAGTTATTATTAAACTTACTGGTGGAGTGGTTAACACTATTGGTATCAATTGATAAGCCACCAACAGATGTTGTTTGAAAATTATTTACATAACCATTGCTGTTATTACCAAAATGGTTAAAATTAACAGAGGCGGATAAAGCATCCTTTGGCGTGATATCCCAATTGATATTAAAGCCTGAACGGTACCCGCTTCTTTTAAAATTACTTACCCCATTCTGGCCCAAATTGGTAACGGTATCGCGCGTGTTGCTATAGGAAGTACGGTTGCCTGAGCTTGGGGTTGCGCTGGTTAAATTTTCATTACCGCTAAAAAAAGCCCCCACGCCAATTTTACCTTTTTTGGCGTTAATATTAAAATTGCCATTCTCCAAACGTGTACCGGCCGTCAGGTTAACGCTGCCGTTAACACCCTGGATATTATTGTCCTTCAGTACGATATTGATGATACCACCGGTTCCTGCGGCGTCGTATTTGGCGCCGGGATTGGTAATTACCTCGATGCTTTTTATCTGGCTGGCAGGTATGGCCTGTAAGGCATCAGTAATACTGGCGCCAAAAATGGTAGAGGGTTTGCCGTTGATGAGGAACTGGATGTTGGTATTGCCCATCAGCTCCACGTTGCCATTGATGTCAACGGATACCATCGGTACTTTTTGCAACACATCCAGTGCAACTCCGCCCTGCGAGGTAAGATCGTTTGCCGGGCTGTACACCAGTTTATCTATCTTATTGGCAACGGTCGGGCCGGTTGCCGTTACCGAAACTTCTTTCAATTGTGTTTGAAGCGGAGTAAGCAGGATCTCGCCAAGTGCCAAATTTTTATTGGTACTTAAAACCACCGCATGGGCAATTTTATATTGTTTATAGCCGATGAAATCAACGGTTAAGATATAGTCGCCGGGGGCAACATTGTCTATTTTGAAATTACCTTTTGGATCGGTACTACCGCCATTAAAAGGAGAGGTGCTGCCTTGTTTAAAAACGCTTATGGTAGCAAAATCAACCGGTTGTTTGGTAACCGCATCAGTTACTTTGCCCGTTATTTTTCCATTAGTAGTATTATTTTGGGCCTTTAAATTAAACGAAAGGGCAAATAATAAAAATAATATGAGGTAAATCTTCATGTAATACGCCTATGTAAATATTGGCGCAAAAATAGATAAGTAAAACTGGATTAAAACTGGATTTTAGCCTGACGTAAAGTAATTGTTACCAAATTAGTGTTATTGTTACAATAAGGCTAAAAACTTAACGCGATTGGAGGAATGATTCCAGGTATATCATTTTGTTTTAATACGCGGATCACCTGAACAAAGCGGCGGCGGTAAGTATCGTCCATAGCGGTAATGGTAACGCCATATTCTTTGCCGGAAGTGGAATGGATAAACGTAAAATCATCGCCGCCGTTATGGAGCACAATGCCTACATGCCCGATGCGGTGCCTGTCAGTAGGGCTGGTAAAAACGATGATATCGCCGGGACGGGCATCTTCCATTTTTATTTTTTCGCCCACATCAATAAAATCGCCCGATGAACGCGGTACGTCAACATTAAAATATTTAAACACATAATGCACAAAGCCCGAGCAGTCAAAGCCAACTGCCGGATCAGAAGTAGCAGGGCGGTAAGGGGTGCCAATTAAAGTTTGTGCAAAGTTTACGATGTTGTCACCGGAAATACTGTCGGTATCAAAATTGATGGGATGAAAATCCCGGGTATTGATCTTATAACGTAAATGAGCAACCCTGGCCATCCTTCTTTTATGTGCTCTGGAAGATTTTTTTCGGGCATATGCGGTATTGCAGCATACAATAACTGCAAAGAAAAGGATAATCAGGGTTAATAGCTTTGTCCTCATATACGATGGGCAAGTTATAAAAAAATGCGAAAGAACAAGAGCTTTTTTTACATTTTTTGCAAAATGTGACGGATATCACTAATTGTTTTGCAGAAATGAAAATATTATGCAAAAATCAATACTATGCTTCCGCTGATGATCAGCAGGGCGCCTATTATTTGTTTAATATTCAATGTCTCCTTTAAAAATACAACTGCTAAAATAATGGCCAGGGCCACGCTCAGCTTATCAATAGGCGCCACCTGCGAAACTTTGCCCAATTGCAATGCCTTAAAATAACAGATCCACGAAAGGCCGGTGGCGCAGCCCGACAGGATCAAAAAGATCCAGTTGGTTTTGGTAAGGCCGCTTACAGACCATTCGCCACCCCGGAAAATGACAATTGCCCAGGCGATGAGCAATATTACCACGGTACGGATGGCTGTTGCCAGGTCGGTATCAACCCCTTTGATACCAACTTTTGCAAAAATTGCGGTAAGCGCCGCAAAAAATGCCGAGAGTAATGCGAAGATCCACCACATATTACACGATTTTTAACACGATTTAATGATTTTAAAGATAAACAGGATTAAATGCAAATATCCTCATCTGGACACGATAAACAGGATTAACGCAAATATCCTGTAAATTGTGTTAAAATCGTTAAATCGTGTTAAACCCTGTAAATCGTGTTCAGACAAATTATCCAAAATCTTTCCAACTTTGTGTTTGTACCTTTAACAAAAAAACAGTTTTGAAAATACTGATCATTGAAGATGAGGAAGGATTAAGGGAAAGTATAGAAGAATACTTTTCTGAAGACGGCAATATTTGCGAAACGGCTGCTAATTATCCTGCCGCGCTGAGTAAGATCAGCATGTACCGGTATGATTGTATTTTGCTCGACATTACCCTTCCGGGTGGCAATGGTATGGATATCCTGAAGGAACTTAAAGCCAATAATCATCCTGATGGCGTGCTTATTATCTCGGCAAAAAATTCCCTTGACGACCGGCTTGATGGCCTTAACCTTGGCGCCGACGACTACCTGGTAAAACCTTTTCATCTGTCCGAGTTAAAGGCGCGGGTATCGGCCATTATCCGCCGCAAAACATTTAACGGCAGCAACCTGCTGCTGTTTAATGAACTCAACATCGACCTGCTGGCTAAAGAAGTTAAAGTAGAGCATTTGCCCGTAAAGCTAACCCGTAAAGAATATGCACTGCTGCTTTATTTTATTGCGAACAAAGGAAAAGTAGTATCAAAAAATGCCATTGCTGAACATTTATGGGGTGATGGTATTGATATGGCCAATAACTTTGATTTTATCTATTCGCATATTAAAAACCTGCGCAAAAAATTAATGGAAGCCGGCTGCCACGATTACATCCAGGCCGCTTACGGCATGGGTTATAAATTTACCGAATAATGAAGCTGCAGACCCGCTATAATTATGTAAACCTGGCAACCACCGTGGTTGTATTGCTGATTACCGGTATTATTTATTACCAGGCCATCAGCTGGATATTGACCCGGCAAAAGGACCAGGACCTTAAGGTTGAGGAGCAGGAGATATTTGAATACGTTGCGCTTAACCATCACTTACCCCAGACATTTGAATCAAACGACCAGCAGATCACTTTTAGCGAAGCCAAACCGGGTTCGATAAAACGCGAATTTATCAATACAGAGTATTACAAACGATGGGACAGGGATAAAGGCGTTAAACGGCATAAACACCGGAGTGAAGGCGAATACGAATCGGGGCGCGGGCTGATCACATCGGTAACGGTTGGTGATAAATATTATAAGATCCTGATTGTTGAATCGAAGGTAGAAACGGAAGACCTGATCCGGCTGATCTTTACCATTACCATTGCCGTTATTTTATTGCTGCTGCTGGTTTTGCTGGTGACCAACCGCTTTATTTTAAACCGCCTGTGGAAGCCTTTTTACAACATTATGAAAGAGCTGCGGCTGTTTAACGTCGCCGATACCCGCGAGATCCCCAAACTGGAAACTGATATTGATGAATTTGACGAATTAAATACGGTAGTGGTGGATATGGCCTCCAGGGCAAAACATGATTACAAGGACCTGAAAATATTTACCGAAAATGCCTCGCACGAATTAATGACGCCGATAGCCGTTATTAATTCCAAGCTGGATACACTAATCCAAACAGAAAACTTTAACGAAAGACAAAGCAAGTTGTTAAACGACCTGTACAGCGCAGTGTCACGCCTGAACCGGCTGAATCAATCTCTTTTACTACTGGTAAAAATTGAGAACCGCTTGCTGCATGAGCAGCAAAAGATCAATCTGCGGGAACTAACTGAAGAAATGGTCACGCAGTTTGAAGAGATCTTCCAGGACAAAAATTTAAAAGTAACTTGCAGTTTACATGACAAGGAAATTTACGCCAGCCCCTACCTTACTGAAGTTTTATTAAGTAACCTCATTAGCAATGCCATCAGGCATAATTATACTGGTGGCGAAGTAGTGATTAGTTTAACCGGCGATAGCTTGATGGTGCAAAATACCGGGAATGGAGCGGAGCTGAATGAGGAAAAGATATTTACCCGTTTCCATAAATCATCAGGATCAGAAGGCAGCGGATTAGGGTTAACGATATCAAAACAAATCTGCGGAAATTTTGGTTTCTCTCTAAAGTATAGTTTTGAGGGTGTGTATCATACGTTTACGGCTGGGTTTTAAAGCAGAACAGCTGATAGCGATGGGTTGAAATACATCGCTATGAAAAATGCTTATAAAAATCACCTCTATCCAAAAACAATCACAAATTCATCTCCCGTCCGCCGGTTGGGTAACCCCCGACGGGGCAATATTATATTTGCGATTTGAGGCTACAAAGGGGTTGCCTCTATGAGGCAGCGTGGTAAAAAGCAGACTATTTAAGCATCTGTCCGTAAAAACAAGCACCCATCACTTAAAACAAAACCCGGACACCTTGCATTTTTATACCCCATCGGGGTATAACATTTGTAGAAAATAAAAACAAAACAATATGGCCTCGTTAGAGGCTACCCTTCGCCCATTGAGTAAACCCGACGGGGCAATATTATCATTGCGACTTGAGGCTACAAAGAGGTTGCCTCTACAATGCATTCTGTTAAAACTAAACGGTTCAAAACCGGTTGTTTTTAAAAACAAAAATCTTCCCCATCCCAAAATAATCCAAAATTAAGTTTTAGTTTAGCTACATAAATACCCTTTTCAGCACATTGAATGAAATTTTTATACGGCCTGATCTTCTGTTTATTTACCTGTTCAGTTTCGCTGGCACAAACTTACACGCTTGATCATTACCTTGATGTTGCAAAAAACAACAGCCCTTTACTGAAAGACCTGCATAACCAGGTTGCCTCAAATTCCGTTGACAGCCTGCGCCTGCTCGCCGGGTTAAAACCCCAGGTAAATGCCAATAGCGGCGGCTTGTACGCGCCTGTAATTGGCGGGTATGGATATGCCAGCGCGATTACCAATGAACATACGCTGAATGCCCTGATGAGCGCGAATAAAACCATCATCGGTAAAAAAAATATAAACGCCCAATTGGATGCGATAACACTGCAATCGCAGTCGATTGGCAATACCACCAAAATATCAGAGCAGGACCTGAAAAAAGCAATTACTACCCAATACATTACTGCTTACGGCGATCTGTTACAGGTACGGTTTAACCAGGAAGTGATCGCATTGCTTAGCAAAGAAGAGGACCTGCTTAAAAAACTTACCCGTGCCAATGTATACCGTCAGAGCGATTACCTTACCTTTTTGGTAACCCTAAAACAACAGCAATTAGCGCTATTGCAAGCACGGCTGCTCTATAAAAACGATTACTCAACGCTGAATTATTTGGCGGGGGTTGCCGATACCAGTATGATTGAGCTGGCGGAACCTGTCATCCAAAAACCAATTCTTCCCGACCCAAATACCTCTATTTTTTTCAGGCAATATAAACTGGATAGTTTGAAGCTGGTAAATAGCCGGCAACTGGTTGATTTTAGTTATAAACCTAAATTAAGCGTTACTGCGGATGGTGGGTATAACTCCGATTTTATGGGCCAGGCCTATAAAAATTTTGGCGTGAGTGCCGGCTTTACTTTTACCATGCCGATATACGATGGCGGGCAGCGCAAAATGCAATACCGGAAAATCAGCCTGGAAGAAGACACCCGCCAAAATTACAAAGCTTTTTTTAACGTACAGTTTAAACAACAGATAGCACAGCTGAACCAGCAAATCAGCGAAAATGATAACCTGCTGAAACAAATTGACGAACAGATAAAATATACCGAAAGCCTGGTAAAAGTTGACAGCGACCTGCTGCAAACCGGCGATGTACGCATAGCCGACCTGATACTTGCCATCAACAACTATCTGACCATAAAAAACTTACGTACCACCACCAATATTACTAAACTGCAGCTTATTAACCAGCTGAATTACTATAACAGGTAACATGAAAACATTAAACAGTAAATATACTGCTATCCGGCAATTCTATTTGATAATAGCCATCCCGGTATTGCTGTATTCGTGCAAGGGAAAGGACAGCGGAGCCGATGATGAGGACGCTAAAGTAACCTCGCAAACTCCTGTTGGCGTTACAACGGTTAACGACAGCACCCTGGTTGATTATATCGACCTGAATGCGACCTCAACCACGCTGCAAAAAAATTATGTAAAATCAAACGCGATTGGCTATATCACCCAATCAAATGTACAGCCGGGGCAAAATGTAAGCAAGGGCCAGGTACTTTTTACGGTTAAAACTAAGGAAGCACAAACCATTGGCAACAGCATTAATGTACTGGATACCAGCTTTAAATTTTCGGGCGTAAATAAAATAAAGGCTTCAGCATCGGGTTATATTTCGGCCTTAAGCCACCAAACCGGCGACTATGTGCAGGACGGCGAAGCGCTGGCAGTAATCAGCGACCGCTCCAGCTTTGTATTTTTAATGCAGTTGCCTTATGAGCTGAAACAATATGTAAAAATGGGCCAGAATGTTGACCTTACGCTTCCCGGGGGCACAAAGATAGTTGGCACAGTAAAATCATTTATGCCATCAGTGGATACCGTTGCCCAAACACAGGGGGTTGTCATCGGCATCAATTCCAGCCAGCAAATACCTGAAAACCTGGTGGCAAAGGCAAGGATTGTAAAATCGGAAAAAAGCCATACCGCTACCTTGCCAAAATCGGCCATACTGGCTAATGAAACTCAAACGGAATTTTGGGTAATGAAACTGTTAAACGATACTACTGCAGTGAAGGTGCCTGTAAAAGAAGGCATACAATCAGGGGATAGGGTAGAGATCCTGTCGCCCAAATTTTCGCCGCAGGACAAAATTATTGTTACAGGGAATTATGGCCTTACAGATACTGCCAAAGTTAAAATTGTGAAGCAATGATTATCCCCGAAAAGATAAAAGATACTTTTATAAGCCACAGGAAGCCCATCAGCCTGGTTTTGGCTATCATCATCATGGGCGGTTTGTTTGCTTACTCCAAATTGCAAACCTCCCTGTTTCCGGAGATTACCTTCCCGAAAATAAAAATTATTGCGGATGAGGGTTTGCAGCCGGTAAATAAAATGATGGTAACGGTTACCAAGCCGCTGGAGGACGCTATTAAACAAACTCCCGGCCTGCAAATGGTACGCAGTACCACCAGCAGGGGCAGCTGCGAAATATCAGCCTACATGAGTTGGGATGTTGATATCGACCAAAGCCTTACCAAATTACAGGCCAATATCAACCAGATAAAAAACGACCTGCCCGCTGATGTGAATATCACCACCGCAAAAATGAACCCCTCTATTTTACCGGTGAGCGGGTATACTTTAGAGAGTCATTCCCGCTCGGCGATTGAATTGCGGCAGCTGGCTACTTACACGGTAAAGCCTTTTTTGTCGCAGGTTGACGGGATCTCGGAGATCAGGGTGATCGGCGGCAAAGCCAAGGAATACTGGTTAACGCTCAATAAACAAAAAATGAGCTCGCTGGGCCTTACGCCTGATATCATCAATACAACGCTGAGCACCACCAATTTTGTAAAGTCAGAAGGTTACCTGGCTGATTACAAAATGCTTTACCTTACCGTTACGGATGCCACTATTAATGCTAAAGATCAATTAGAGAACCTGGTGATCAGCAATAACCGGAAAAGGGTGGTGCGCCTTAAAGATTTTGCGGATATAGCCATACAGGAAAGCATTGAATATACCCGCATAAATGCCAACGGGCAGGACGGCGTTTTAATAGCGGTTATTAAACAGCCGGACGCCAACCTGGTTTCGCTGTCAAGCGATATGGATGACAAGGTGGCGCAGCTGCAAAAAATATTGCCGCACGATGTAAGCATAAAGCCTTATTACGAACAGGCTGATTTTGTAAAGGATTCCATAAAAAGTGTAAGCGATAGTTTGTGGATCGGGCTGTTGCTGGCTATCATTGTAGCCATTATTTTCCTGCGCTCCATCAAAGCCAGCGCGGTGATCCTGATCACTATACCCATAACCCTTTGCCTGAGTTTGATGGTGATTTATGGTATAGGCTACACCTTTAATATTATGACGCTGGGCGCCATTGCAGCCGCTTTGGGTTTGATTATTGACGATGCCATCGTAGTAGTTGAACAAATTCACCGTACGCATGAAGAGCACCCGAAGGAACATCCTTTAAAGCTGGTAAAAACAGCCATTGATTACCTTTTCCCGGCGATGATCGGTTCGTCCATCAGCACTATCGTCATATTCATTCCGTTTTTATTGATGACCGGGGTTGCCGGCGCTTATTTTAAAGTGCTCACCAATACCATGATCATTACGCTCGTTTGCTCGTTTTTTGTTACGTGGATTGGCTTACCGGTGGTTTATATTTTGCTGAGCCGGCACAAGAAAGATTATGCCGGGGAAGTAAAAGAGGTAGCTCACGAAGTAAAAAAACAACAATGGGTAAAGTGGTTTATTTTAAGGCCCTATGTAAGTTTAATTATCATCGCAGCCGCCATAGCCACCATAGTTATTATACCAAAAATGCTGGAAACAGGCTTCCTCCCCGAGATGGATGAAGGCAGTATTGTGCTTGATTATTCTTCGCCGCCGGGCACTTCGCTGGATGAAACCGACCGGATGTTGCGGCAAATTGAAAAGATCATCATTAAACAACCCGAAGTAGAAGCTTACTCCAGGCGTACGGGCACCGAAATGGGTTTTTTTATTACCGAACCTAACCGTGGCGATTACCTGATACAGTTAAAAAAGAAACGGGATAAAACCACCGAAGAAGTGATCAGTGAACTGAGAGAGAAAATAGCCGGCAACCAGCCAGCCTTAAGAATTGATTTTGGCCAGGTGATCACCGATATGCTGGGCGACCTGATGACGTCGATTCAACCTATCGAAATAAAAATATTTGGCGATAACCCGCAAAAGTTGCAAAGCCTGTCAAAACAGGTTGCTGAGGTAGTGCGCAATGTAAAAGGCACCGCCGATGTTTTTGACGGGATAACGATTGCCGGCCCTTCGGTAAGTATCGATCCTTATTACAGCAAACTTGCCCAATACAATATTACGCCTGCCAGTCTGCAGTTCCAGGTGCAAACCGCATTGGAGGGAAATGTGATCGGTAATATTCTTGAAAACGAACAATTAAATCCTATCCGGATGGTTTACCCGGGCAACCGCGGTTTAAATGTTGCCGGTATTGAGAATCAAACCGTATTTGTACCCAGCGGCAAACTGGTGCCCCTCAGCGAACTGGCATCGGTACAGTTAAAACCCGGGGATGCGGAAATCAACCGGGAGAACCTGCAATCCATGGGCGTAGTGAGCGCCCGCCTTGAGGGTAGCGACCTTGGTTCGGTGATTCCGGCGATCCAAAAAAGCATTAAACAAAAAATTGGCCTGCCACAGGGGTATCATGTTGAATATGGCGGCGACTATGCCCAGCAGCAGCAATCCTTTAAAGAATTGCTGATCATCCTGATCACTTCGAGCCTGCTGGTTTTTTGTGTGATCCTTTTCCTGTTCAAACAATTCAGGATAGCATTTTTAATTTTAATTGTAGCAGTTTTGGGGATTTCCGGGAGTTTCCTGGCGCTATTCGTCACCCATACCCCGCTCAACGTGGGGAGCTACACCGGGCTGATCATGATCGTTGGGATTATTGGCGAGAACGCCATTTTTACTTTCTTGCAGTTTAAGCAAAGAGCGCTGGAAAACCTGGCTAAAAAAGTAGAGAACAGTATTGATGAAGCGGTCACCTACTCCATCTCCACCCGCTTAAGGCCCAAATTGATGACGGCGCTGGGGGCAATCATCGCTTTGATGCCGCTGGCATTAGGTATAGGCGCCGGCGCACAATTGCACCAGCCTTTGGCGATTGCCGTAATTGGCGGCTTTGTGGTAGCGCTGCCCATGTTGCTGATTGTTTTACCAAGTTTGATGCGGATATTTTATAAGGAGGGGCACTTCCCTGAAAACAGTAAAGCAGAAGTTAACACGAATGCGCACGAATAGAATTAGCACGAATTTATAATGACACGAATTTCACGAATGAGGACGAATTTTCACGAATCCTGTCGTGCGGATAAAGATTTTTGCGAAAAAAATAACTAACATTTGATTCGAATACTGCCGCTAATAGTCAGCCTGCATTAGTGTCCATTCTAACCCATTCGTGAAATTCGTGTAAATTTAAATTCGTGCCTATTATTCAGACTTTATCCAGAATCACCCTTCATCTTTACCAATAAAAACAACAGTTTATGAAAAAGATTTTTTTAGCCATTTTGGCTGCGGGCATGATGTCTTTATCCCTTCATGCACAGACTTACGTTTTGGATAAAACAATACCGCTAACCGGCGATTCGGGCTACGATTATGTTGCTATCGACATGTCGGCTAACCGTTTGTATGTGTCGCACGGCACCATGTTAAATATTGTTGACCTTACCACCGACAAGCAAATAGGCGTGATTGGTGATTTAAAAGGCATGCACGGTGTTGCAGTTGTCAACAAAATCAACCGTGGCTTTATCAGCGACGGCAGGGCGAATGCTGTTGTCGCGTTTGATTTAACAACACTTAAAGTTATTGCCACTATCCCGCTTACTGCAACCGGTCCTGATGGTATCATCTATGATCCCTATTCTGACAGGGTTTTTAGCTTTAACGGCGATAGCAACAATGCCTCGGTAGTTGACCCTAACACATTGAAACAGGTAGGTACAGTGGCGCTTGGTGGCGCACCTGAATTTGCAGTATCTGATGGAAAAGGAAAGATTTATAATAACCTGGAAGATAAAAATAGCGTGAATGTAATTGACAGCAAGACTTTAAAAGTGATCAACAATTATTCCCTGGCTCCTGCAGGTGGACCTACAGGTATTGCCCTGGATGATGCCGATAGCCGCATCTTTACTGTTTGTCGTCAAAACAAAGGAATGAGCGTACTTGATGCTGCTTCGGGCAAGGTAATTACCACCTTACCTATCGGCGGCGGTGTTGATGCGGTTTGCTATGACCCGGGAACCAAGCTGATTTTTTGCTCATGCGGCGATGGCACCACTACCATCATTAAACAAAATTCAGCCGATGATTATAGCGTTATTCAAACCTTAAAAACACCGGTAAGGGCAAAAACAATGGCTTTAGATACCCGGAGCCACAAAATATATTTAAGCGTTGCCGATTTTGAACCCGGCACGCGCAAAGTAATACCAAACACTTTTAAGGTATTGGTGTTTAAATTGCAGTAAGGGGGAACAGCCAAGAGCCGGAACAAAAGAAATATAGAACACCGAATGTCGAATTTTGAAAAAAGAAGTTACTTCAATATTCGAAATTCGTCATTGATTATTCGATATTAGGCGTCCGTTCTTCCTAGTGCAAGTTCAGTTAAACACCTAAGTAACAAAAGCCGCAAGGTAGCGTTTTATTGCAACAGTTAATATAATTAATTAAAAAATTAAAATAAAATTCACGATAAAATAATATTTTAAATACATATTCCTATATTTACCAACTGATGCCCCCTAGTTAGCCCGAATGATAAAGAGAAGTGATTTTGTACACTCAGCAGCGCCTGAGCCACACCGTATTCGTACCAAGCAGATTTTAAGAGAGTTTCCGGAATTAAGAAACCTTATCGGTAAAAACCCATTCACCATGGTGGTAATATTAGCCCTGGTAGGATCAATGATAGGCGTTGCCTGGCTGGTCCGCGACCAATCGTGGTGGATCGTTTTCGCTGCCGCCTATTTGTTCGGCGCTTTTGTAAACCATGCATTATTTGTGATGATCCACGAGTGTACCCACCAGTTGCTATTTAAAAACCGCCTGGCAAACCGCTGGGCCGCTATATTTGCCAATTTACCGCATGTTATGCCAGGTGCTATTTCATTTGAAAAATATCATTTGAAACACCACTCATTCCAGGGTATTCATGAGCTGGATGCCGACCTGCCTAACAAATGGGAAGCAAAACTAATCAACAACTCCTTTTTGGGTAAAACTTTATGGTTGTTGTTTTTCCCTTTATTCCAGGGAACGCGCGTATCGCGGCTGAAAGAAATTAACTTTTTTGATGGCTGGGTAGTGGTTAACATCCTGGTGCAGGTTGCGTTTACAGCAGCTATATGGTATTTTATGGGCGGGCAGGCCGTTGCATTTTTGTTTATCAGTTTTTGGTTCTCTATCGGTTTGCACCCGGTAGGCGCACGTTGGGTACAGGAACATTACCTTACTTTCGACAGCCAGCAGGAAACATACAGCTATTACGGGCCGTTAAATCTTACCGCGTTTAACGTAGGTTTTCATAATGAACACCATGACTTTCCGTCCATCCCCTGGAACAAGCTCCCCGAGATTAAGAAAACTGCGCCCGAGTATTATGATACGCTTCTTTACCATACCTCGTGGACCAAACTATTTTTCAGGTTCCTGTTCGAACAGGAGATCTCGCTTTTTAACCGGATCGTACGAAAAGAACGCGGAAAGGTATCCCTTACCGATGAATCAATGCCCGATATCGAATTGGTTAAGGCTGATGAAGCAGCAGCGTACGCCGAGGAGACGATTGTTTGATTTGATTTGCTTAGTTGATTGAGAGAATGGTTGATGAGGTTGAATGATTTTCAATAAAACACACTTTAAAATATTTACAAAACCGGATGTCCTTTAAGCACCCGGTTTTTTTGTGCCCAATCCATAATTAACCAATCTCTAATCTCAATGCCGCACTAAAAGCTTATTTTTGCGTTAATTAACTTTACTAAATTAGATTACCTGTATAAAGCATGAGCCAGGCAAAAAAAATAAGGCTGATTGTTCCCATTATTTTTATCCTGTTTTTGGTTGCTTATGCAAGTCACAAACATGAGGACCGTCATAGCAATATCGTTGGCAGGCTTCAAACCCGGGATATGGATGAAATTTCGGGCATCGCAGCGTCGGGCATAAATGAAGACCTTTACTATGTACATAACGACAGCGGTGATACCAGCCGCTTTTTTGCGATATACCCCTCAGGTGAATTAAAATCGACCGTTTATTTTAACGGAGACCCCAGGGAAAAAAGATATGGTGTGCATGATTGCGAAGATATTGCCGTTGGCCCCGGTCCGGTACAGGGAAAAAGCTACATTTACTTGGGTGACATTGGCGATAATGACGCCGAACGCAAATACCTGGTGGTTTACCGGATGGAAGAACAAAAAGAATGGGCTGGTGGAAAAAACTATAATACCACCGCCACCCCGGTTTATCTAAAGTACCCCGACGGACCTAAAGACGCTGAAACATTAATGGTTGACCCGGTTGAAAAGCTGATCTATATCGTTTCAAAAAGGCATGATACCGTAGGAGTTTATACCGCGCCGCTAATTTTCAGGCCGGACGATACGGTTACGCTAACCAAACGCTGTAAAGTATTTTTCCCGGGGATCAAACCATTTAAGTGGATCACCGCCGGCGACATCTCAAAAGACGGACAACAGGTTTTGATAAAAAGCTATAATAAAGTTTATTACTGGAAACGGGACCGCGATGAACCCATTTGGAAAACCGTACAAAAACCATGGAAACTTTTGCCTTACGAAGAAGAAAAACAAGGCGAAGGTATTGGCTTTACACCTGATGGCAAGGGCTACTACACCTGCAGCGAAGGTGTTTATACCCCTATTTATTATTACAGGATACCGTAGGAAAGAGCCAGGAATCAAGAGCCAGGAGCCAGGAAAGAGAGGGCCTTAGTTGTGTGACATCCATTCATGTTCCGCACAATATTCGATACCTGATTTTTAATTGCTTTGGTTAAAAACTATTCAACGGTTTTTGAATAACTGTTCACATAATCGCGCGGCGATACGCCGGTGAGCTGTTTAAAAACATGGTTAAAATTGGTAATACTATTGAAGCCGCAGCTGTAGGCTATTGCAGCGATGCTGTCCGGCGATCCGTTTACCAGCATTTTGCAGGCTTCGTTGACCCTTATTTTATTTACGAAGTGGACGAAGGTGTGGCGGGTATGTTTTTTAAAATAGCGGCAAAAAGCGGTTGGGGTTAAATGGGCCTGCATTGCAACTTCGTTAAGCGATAACACATTATTATAATTCTGCATAATGTAATTGTACACCGCGGCAATGCGCATGCCTTCAGGATCGCTCATGGAATGGGTATAGTTGCCCGATGCCAGGGGTTCCATCGCTGTGTTGATACTCAAACTATGGAGTAATTCAATAAAAAGCGATAATTGCACAGCCCCGCTTGCCTGTTGTATGTCAGCTATCTGCCTGGCTGTGTCCGTATAGCTCCCGTCCGGCACTTTAAAACCATTCTGCGATTGCTCCACGAAAGTACCAACAGATTTCATTTCGGGCAGGCTAAAAAGCGCAGACAATTTGCCCGAGGGGTTGAAAAATATTGTTATCGTGCGCACCTCCAACCCGCTATCCGGTTGAAAATAGGCGGGGTCGCTTTTAAACAAATGCGGCAGATTGGCACCGATGAGATAAATTTCACCGTCTTTGAAAGCGTGCATACTATTCCCGGCCAGCAAGGTACCCTCCCCCTTTTGGATCCAGGTGATCTGCACTTCGGCATGACGGTGCAGGTAAGTGTAAAAATGCGGCAATACCTCTTCCAGCACGATGATGGTCCGATCGTGGGGTACAGGAATGGTAAAGGGCAGGACTTTCATTTTGTAAAATTAGTTATTAAGTGAGTGTTTGATGGGGTAATTGATTATTTACTTTGAATTTTATTATTGGATATTTGTTAGCGAATACCATTATGAGAGATAAGATAGAAATAGTAAAGGGCGATATCACAAAAATAAAAGTTGATGCCATAGTAAATGCGGCAAACACATCGCTTTTGGGCGGTGGTGGCGTTGACGGAGCAATACACCGTGCAGGTGGCCAGGCGATTTTGGAAGAATGCCGTAAAATAATCGCCAGGCAAGGCGGTTGCAAGACGGGTGAAGCAGTAATTACAACAGCCGGAAATATGCCGGCAAAATTTGTTATCCATACGGTTGGCCCGGTTTGGAATAACGGGAAATATGACGAGGAAAATAAACTGACCAATTGTTATAAAAATTCTCTGCAGCTGGCGATTGCTAATAATTGCCAAAGCCTTGCATTCCCTAACATTAGTACAGGTATTTATCACTTTCCTAAAAAAGAAGCTGCAACTATTGCTGTAAACACGGTAAGTCAATTTTTATCTGAAACTGACAAAATCAAAAAGGTAACTTTCGTTTGCTTTGACAATGAAAATTACGAATTGTACGAAAATTTGCTCCGCGCATAAAACCACTGTAATGAAGGATTTCATTGAATATGACGAAAAATCAGCATAGAAAAAGGAATTAAAAAATCAAGGGAAACTGCTTTTGGCACAAAAAAAGCTGTTTGTTTACCATCCCTATCACTAATATTAGAGGCCTTTCATTCGTTGAACTTAAGAAACCGACTCAAAGATTAACTCAAATTTGACAACTCTTTAGAAAAGCTGTCAAATCGCTTTCTGCGGAAATCAATCGTACCTTCCGGGCGCAAATATACCCAAATCAACAGCCGGTTTATCACTGTTAAACGTATCAGCAATCAACTTACCTGTTGCAGGGCCCAATGCCAGGCCGATCATGGCGTGGCCTGTGGCGATACCCAGGTTTTTGTATTTTGATGATAAGCCGATATAGGGCAATCCATCCGGCGAAACCGGGCGGAAGCCAAACCAAACCTCTTTCTGATCGGGTACGGGCAGTTTAAACTCAGGGAAATATTTGGGTACCGATTCAACAATACCTTTTACCCGGTTCATGTTTACCTGCTGGTTGATTTTGCCCACCTCCATGGTGCCGCCAAAACGGATACCACCGTTCATAGGGGTTACGGCAACCCGGGCTTCGCATAAAATGGATGGGATGCTCATTTTTTTAACCGGGTTATTTACCATAAAGGAATAGCCTTTGCCCGGCATCAGCGGCACATTCAATCCCACCATTTTAGCAATTGCCGGCGACCAGGATCCCCCCGCAATAAGGTAGGCGTCGCCTTTAAACTCCTTATTGTGTGTATTTACAGCCGTTATTTTATCGTTGTCATGCATGATCCTGGTCACCTCGGTACGGCGATGGATCTTTATACCTGCAGTCTCCAGGTATTTTATCAGCCCCTTCATCAACTGGTTGGGGTACAGGTGCGAATCGCAATGATAATGTACTGCTCCTAAAATATCCAGTTCCACATCGGGCTGCAGTTTACGGCATTCTGCTGCGCTGAGGTATTGTGCGTCGAGGCCCAGGTTGGTGGCCTTCTCAACCATATGAAGCTCTTCCTCTTCAACTTTGGGCGATTTAAACAGCATCAGGATCCCTTTATCCTCCAAACCAAACTCAACACCCGAATCTTTTTCAAATTCGTGGTACAATCCGCGGCTGTACATGGCGATATCCCGTAAGCCCCCTGCTGAACGTTCCACATGCTTTTTGGTGGCGCTTTTTAAAAATTTAAGGCCCCAGCCTATCAGCTCACCGCTTAATGACGGCTTTACATAGAACGGGCTTTTGCTGTCAAACATCCATCGGATGCCCTGCTCCACCATACCTGGTGATGCCAGGGGCACAAAATGGCTCGGGGTGATCATCCCGGCATTGCCATACGAACAATTATCCGCCAGGTCGCCCTGGTCCAGAATTTCAACTTCCCAGCCCGATTTGTGCAGGTAGTAGGCGGAAAACAGGCCGATTACGCCCCCGCCGATAATGATTGCTTTACTCATAAGCCCCCTCTAAATCTCCTCCGCCTATTGGCGGAGAGACTTTTTGATTTTGTTTAAATTGCTATAATATATCTTTTAAAAGCCCTTCCGCCAATTGGCGGAGAGGGTTTGGGTGGGGCTTATATCACCTGGAACCCAAACGCATACGGATCATCGGCATCATCAATTTTGATGGTGTTATAGCCGTATATCCTGGCCCAGCCTTCAATGCCGGGGATGATGGCAGGTTTCCCTCCCACTGTTACTTCATCCTCCACTGTGCCGGTGAACTGGCTGCCGATGATGCTCTCGTGGATAAATTTATCGCCCTTTTTTAATTTCCCTTTGGCGTGCCATTGCGCCATGCGTGCTGAAGTGCCGGTGCCGCAGGGTGAACGGTCAATCGCTTTATCGCCATAAAAAACGGCGTTGCGGGCCGTAGCTTCAGGCGAAATGGTTTTGCCTGTCCATAAAATATGCGAGCAGCCGTTAATGGTGGGGTTTTCGGGGTGGATAAAGGTGTATTTTTCGTTTATCCTTTGCCTTAAAACCCTGCTCCACGAGATCAGCTGATCGGCGGTATGGTTTTCCAGCCCTTTAAAATTCTCCTGCGGGTCTACAATGGCATAAAAATTACCGCCATAGCTTACGTCAACGGTTAAAGTACCCAGGTCAGGGCATTCCACCGTTAAATTTTCGGCAGCGAGGTAAGCAGGCACGTTGGTGAGCTTTACTGATTTCACCTTACCACCTTCCTGTTTATAGGAGATCAATACCAATCCGGCTGGTGCCTCCATACGGACAATACCGGGTATTTTTGGGGTGATCAATCCTTCCTCAATCGCGATGGTGATGGTACCGATAGTGCCATGCCCGCACATGGGCAGACAGCCGCTGGTTTCGATAAACAATACGGCTACATCATTTGCAGGATCATGCGGCGGGTATAAAATACTGCCCGACATCATATCATGCCCGCGTGGTTCAAACATCAGCCCCTTGCGGATCCAGTCAAATTCCTTTAAAAAATGCTGGCGCTTGTCGCTCATGTTATCGCCCACCAGGTTCGGGCCGCCTCCGGCCACCAGCCGGACAGGATTGCCGCAGGTGTGAGCGTCTATGCAGAAAAAAGTTTTTGTCATTGATATTTGTCATTGGGTCATTAAGTCATTGGGTGGTTGGCGATTGAATTTTAATGAACTATTCAATGACCCAATGACATAATGACTACTTAGTCCATTCGTTATTAAACAGGCGCCAGATCTTTAGCGGGTTGTCGGTTTTTAATTCATCGGGCAGCAGCTCATCGCTCCAGTTTTGCCAGCAAACTGGGCGTACAAAACGTTTGATAGAGGTGGTGCCTACCGATGTAAAACGACTATCGGTTGTTGCCGGGAAGGGGCCGCCATGTACAATGGCATTGCCTACTTCAACCCCTGTTGGCGGGCCGTTCAGGATTACCCTTCCGGCTAAGTTGGCCAGTGTATCGGTTAATTGTTTATAGTTTTCCAGTTCTCCCGGCTCGGCCATAATGCTGGCCGTTAATTGCCCGTGTAATGAACCCACAACCTGCTGTACCTGCGTCATGTCATCGGCAACTACCAGCAATGAGAATGGCCCGAAAACTTCCTCTTTAAACTGAGGATCGGCCAGGAAATCAGCTGCCGATATTTCGGTAACAATTGGCTGGCCCTGGTTAGCCAGTTCAGCATCTGTAACTTCAGACTTAGCGATGGTTGACACTGTTTTGTTCGATAGCCTTTCAGCCGACAATTTGCCAAAGTTGGCACAAATACCAGGGGTAAGCATGGTTGTCGAACTGATCTCAGCTATGGCGCCGGCAAGCGCTGTTTTAAATCTTTCCAATCCTGGTGATTTTACGGCGATCAACAAGCCGGGCTGGGTGCAAAACTGTCCGGCATTGATGGTTATGGGTCCGGCAATTTTTGCCAATTCTTCAGCACGGGCTTCCATTGCCTGCGGCATAAAAATAACAGGATTAATGCTGCCCATTTCGGCAAAAACCGGGATGGGCTCATCGCGTTCGTTAGCCATTTTCATTAGGGCCATTCCGCCCTTTAATGAACCGGTAAAGGTTACAATTTTTGTTTTGGGATGTTTTACCAATGCCTCGCCGACGGCGTAGCCGCTATCATATAATATCGAGAAAACACCTTCTGGCATTTGGTTTTGCTCCGCAGCCTTTTTAACCGCCGAGGCTACCAATGCGCTGGTGCCGGGATGCGCAGGGTGAGCTTTTACCACCACCGGGCAACCTGATGCCAGTGCAGCCGCAGTGTCGCCACCGGCAACTGAATAGGCCAGCGGGAAATTACTGGCGCCAAACATCACTACCGGCCCAATGGGTACTTTCATCTGGCGGATATCCAAACGGGGCAATGGTTTGCGGTCGGGGATGGCCGTGTCAACAATAGCTTCCACCCACGAACCTTCTTCCACCAGTTGTGCAAATAGGTACATCTGGTTGGTGGTACGCGCGCGCTCGCCCTGTAAACGGGGCGCAGGCAAACCGGTTTCTGCCATGGCGCGTTCAATCAGTTCATCGCCTAAGGCATTTATTTCATCCGCAATGCTGCGTAAAAATGCTGCTTTTTTAAAGCGGTCGATATGGCGATATTCGGCAAAGGCTTTATCGGCCAGGTTCATGGCTTCGTCAACCTCGGCTAATGTTGCCGGGTAAAAATCGCCGGGCAGATCGGTACCTGTAGCCGGGTTAAAGCCGTTGAATTTTTTGCCGCTATTCGGCAGGTATTTGTAACCTGCCAGGTTTTGTGTATTCATATATGAGATGCTATAACACTATTTAATTATTATCTATAGTTATGTACCATCGGCATAACCCATTTGTAACATTATTGTCTAAAACCTTGTCTCGAGCCGTATGTTCGCGACGTTGCATGTTCTGGGTAGCCCCGATGGGGCAATATTAATCGTTTATCTTTTTTTCTACAAAGCGGTAGCCCCTACAGGGCATAAAATCATGTACCATCGGCATAACCCATTTGTAACATTATTGTCTAAAACCTTGTCTCGAGCCATATGTTCGCGACGTTGCATGTTCTGGGTAGCCCCTATGGGGCAATATTAATCGTTTATCTTTTTTTCTACAAAGCGGTAGCCCCTGCGGGGCATAAAATCATGTACTATTGGCAATACCTCTTTGCAGAATCATCATCTAAAATTCTAAGCACGAGCCGTAGGTTCGCGACCTTGAACATTTAGGGTAGCCCCTATGGGGCAATGTCATTAAGTTAAGGAAAAAGAGAAATTAATATCGAATAACGAATTTTGAATGTCGAACTACGAAGTTTTTTACTTCATTACCTGCCGGCAGGCAGGCAGGCAGGTTCTACATTCGATATCGGGTGTTCGATATTAAAACTCTTAACTTAATGACATTGCCCTATGGGGCAATGTCATTTAATTAATATTTTTCTACAAAGCGGTAGCCCCCACAGGGCATAAAATCATGTGCCATCGGCACAACCCCTTTGTAGAATCATCATCTAAAATCCAAAACGCGAGCCGTAGGTTCGCGACCTTGAACGTTTAGGGTAGCCCCTATGGGGCAATGTCATTAACTTAAGGAAAAAGAGAAATTAATATCGAATAACGAATTTTGAATGTCGAACTTCGAAGTTTTTCACTTCATTACCTGCCGGCAGGCAGGCAGGCAGGCAGGCAGGCAGGTTCTACATTCGATATTGGGTGTTCGATATTAAAACTCTTAACTTAATGACATTGCCCTATGGGGCAATGTCATTTAATTAATATTTTTCTACAAAGCGGTAGCCCCCACAGGGCATAAAATCATGTGCCATCGGCACAACCCCTTTGTAGAATCATCATCTAAAATCCAAAACGCGAGCCGTAGGTTCGCGACCTTGAACGTTTAGGGTAGCCCCTATGGGGCAATGTCATTAACTTAAGGAAAAAGAGAAATTAATATCGAATAACGAATTTTGAATGTCGAACTTCGAAGTTTTTCACTTCATTACCTGCCGGCAGGCAGGCAGGCAGGTTCTACATTCGATATCGGGTGTTCGATATTAAAACTCTTAACTTAATGACATTGCCCTATGGGGCAATGTCATTTAATTAATATTTTTCTACAAAGCGGTAGCCCTTGCGGGGCATAAATCGTGTTTTTTTTAACTCACCCCGGTAACATCCACTTCTGTCTCCACTCCCCAACTGCCTGCAGGCAATTCAGGGCGGTGTTTTAGCGCCTTGCGGATGATGCCCAATATCGCTTCGCGTTCCTTGCCTTCTAAAGCCAAACGTGGTGCACGCACGGTTTCGGTACCCAGGCCGGTTTCTGTTTCAGCCAGTTTGATGTATTGCACCAGCTTGGGGTGGATATCCAGCTCAAGCACCGGTAAAAACCAGCGGTAAATCGCTATCGCTTCCTGGTGGCGACCTTGCTTCGCCAGGTTAAATATAGCTACCGTTTCCCTCGGGAAGGCATCCACTAAACCAGCAACCCAGCCATCGGCACCCATTAAAATACTTTCCAAAGCTAAGGTATCTACACCACAAAGTATGGCAAACCTGTCGCCAAATCTGTTGATCATGCGGGTAACATTACTGATATCCCTGGTTGATTCCTTTACCGCCTGGATATTATCATATTTTGAAAGCTCCTCAAACATATCCAGCGTTACCTCGATCTTATAATCGTAAGGATTATTATAGATCATGATGGGCAGCGGGGTACTTTCGGCAACCGCTGCAAAATACTGCAAGGTTTCATTTTCATCCGCTTTGTAACGCAGCGGTGGCAGCATCATTAAACCATCTGCACCGTATTTCAACGCGTTTTCAGCACATAAAAGTGCAGCTTTGGTGGTTTGCTCCGCGATATTCAATATCACATACGCGCGCTTGTTAACGGTTTTAACCGTATGCTCCAATAATGTAATTTTTTCATCATCGGTTAAAACACTGGCTTCGCCCAGCGAACCGCCGATAATGATTCCTTTAACACCGGCTTCTATTTGCGCTTCGATATTTTTATCGAATGCGTCGAAATCCAACTCATCTTTGTCGTTGAATTTGGTGGTCACTGCCGGGAAAACGCCTTTCCAGATGATACTCATATATTGTTTCTATTTTATTACTATTCTTTTATTGCACTGGCGGTAATGAACGCACTCCGTTGACTCACCCGGACTTCGCTACGCTTGTCCACCCTCTCTTCCGCAAGCGTTAATGAGGGTGAAAAAACTTCTCCAACCCTCTTTTCACCTTCGGCGAAGAGAGGGTGATCCAGCGTAGCGCGGATCGGGTGAGTAAATCGCCCGCCAATGCACAACCGGTCTTTATTTACTCAACTTCACCAGCACCACACCGTGCGGCGCTACTTTCACTGTTAAATTATTTCCCGCGGCGATCAAATATTTCTGCTGCCATACGTCCCTTATTTTGGTATAGCCTTTTAAACCATTTTCACTTGTTTTAAGGGTGATGGTTTGATATTTATCGGACGTATTAAACACCCCTACCGCTTTGCCGCCATCTTCTAAATCCTTCATCCAGATTTGATAATTTTCTTTTTTTACTTCCTGGTGTGCTTCTTTACCCAAAGCATCCTGGTCAATGGCAATCACTTCATCATTGGTGAGCAGGTTAAGCGTGAACCTGTCCAGTTTGCCCATATCGCAACCAATAAGCAACGGAGCAGATAACAGGCTCCACAAACTGATATGGGTATATTGTTCATCCGGGCTCAGGCGGCTGTTGCGCTGGCTATCGCCCCAGCCTACTTTGCCTACTACCAGCATATCGGGGTCGTTAAAATGGCCTGGCTGCGCGTAGGGGCCATCAGCAACCTGGTTAAAACCGATGGTTGACATACTTTGCCAGGTGTCTTCAATATCACCTGTTGAACGCCAGCTGTTGCCGCCAACTTCGGCGCCCCATTTCCACACATCGCCCATGCCATACTGGCAAAAGCTGAACATGATATCGCGCGGGATCTTATTCAAAGAGGCGCGCATTACCTGGTAGGGTTTTTAAATTCGTCAAGAGAGGGATGTGCCGGCGCTATTTCGCCATACGAGCACCAGTCATATTTTAAATAATCGATGCCCCAATCGCCGTAGGTTTTGGCATCCTGGTCTTCATGCTGCCAGCTGCCTAAATAACCGCCGCAGGTACGCGGACCGGGAGATGAATAGATCCCCATTTTTAACCCGAGGCTGTGTACATAGTCCGTCAGCCCCTTCATATCCGGGAATTTCTGGTTAGGGGTGATCTCTCCGCTGGCCAAGCGCTGCGGGGCTTCCCATCCGTCATCCAGGTTTACATAGCTCCAGCCATGGGCGCTCAATTTATCCGTCATGGTTTTGGCAGCAACGCGGGCTTTCTGGTCGTTTACCGTTAAGCCGAATGCGTTCCAGCTGTTCCAGCCCAAAGCCGGGGTTAAACCGATCACGTCGCCAATTTTTATGGTAAATTTTTTTGTTTTGGTGCCGAGGCGGTTGTGCACCGTAAATACTACGGGGTAATCTCCTTTTTGGGTAACTGTGCCACAAATGATCCCTGTTCTTTCATCCAGCTTTAAGCCACCAGGCAGGCCTGTTGCCGAATAGCTGAGCGGCTGTTTCCCGGTTGCAGGGATGAGGTATAAAAACGGATTTCCGGGCCTTGCGCCATAAACATCAGGACCATTGATCCTGGGTTTTGCACCCGGGTCGGGGGTGAGCACATAGGGCGTACCCTCGGTTTTCACCATCACATCGTGCGATTTTTCTTCAACAAATGTATAGGTTAACCGGTATGATCTTTTAGGCAGCTTTGCAACATAAATTGCATAATTAAACGGCTTGCCCGCACTAAACTGAATATCGGTGCTCATCAAACTCCTTACACTATCATTTTCGGGATCAGTTACTTTAAAAGTCAGTTTGCCTTTGTATACATAATTGCTGCCTGTGGATAGGGAGATGGACTTGCTTAGGCTATTGTTGTCGCCAAAATAAAAATCACCATTGGTATTGATGCTCACATTATCCATCAAACTCAGCATATTAATGCTGTGGTTATTGCCATAAAGGCCCCCATCGCCGCCGGTATCAAAAATACGCACGGCCAGCACATTTTCCTTGTCCCACAAAATAGCTGGGTTACTGGTCGCTATCGTATAGCTGCGCGGGCCATATTGCGAAGTTTTGATATCACCCGCCAGGCCCCCGTACTTACCTATCAGTTTGCCATTCAGGTAAACTTCGTCGTTATCGTCAACAACACCTAAGTTAATGCGGATGCTATCTTTCAAAAAAGCTTTTTCTTTAATGGATGATGGCAGCACAAAATGCAGCCGGTACCAGCCGAAACCGTCGTATTGAGGGTAACCCTGTTCTTCCCAGGGTTTGCTTACGTCAATGTGTTTCCAGTTCAGATCGTTATACGCGGGCGATGACCATTGGGATGAATCCCCTTTGGCGAATTGCCAGCCGTGTTCAATAGAAATTCCCTGGGCAGCGGCACCCGTTACAAGGGTGGCGGCCAGAAAGATCACCATTAATATTTTTATTGCGGGCCGAAAGCGCCACCAAAAAGGGACATCCGTCAAACACACCCCTCCACCCCTCTCGAGAGGGGAATCGCACAGGCCAATGCTTTTATGATTATTGTTAATGGCCCCGTGCTCGGGGTTCCCCTCTTGAGAGGGGCAGGGGTGTGTTACGCTAAAAAGATTCTTCATTTAGTTTTGATTTACCTGGTTAATAGTTCAATAGCTTTCACCTGTTCCGGAAACCATACCGTCATTTCGCCTTTACCCCGGTTGGCCCAGGCATAATAGGGAATAGCGGTCATGGATTTGGTTTCGGTGCTGATGGTTTGATTTGCAACATCAATATTAACACTTTTTACATTTGCTTTCAGCACCATTACGCCATTTAACAGCGAGGGCTCAAACGCGGCATCAAAAACTGTATTTTTTGGGATAATGATATTGGTAGCTTTGCCGCCATTATCCTTCCATTCGGCGCAGTACATCACCGGGCCACGCTGCAGGGCCACTTTGGCGCTGTCTTCGGGTAAGGCTTTATTGGCCATCACCCGCTGCACATCCATTGGCAGCGTCAGCTCGACTTTATCATTCTTTTTCCATTTTTTGCTGATCACGGCATAGCCTTTTACCATATGGTAATCCACCGGCTTGCCATTCACTTTTATTTCTATTTTTTGGGTTGACGGTTGTTCATAAGAGTACAGATCTGATGGAATAGCCCGGTTTTGCGCCCAGCCGGGGATACGGATCATCAGGTTCATTTCGGTGGCAGCTGCAGGGTCGATAGTAAAGGCCAAAGCGCCCTGCCATGGGTAGTTATTTTGCTGCGTGATCTTTATCGCCTTGTTATTCACCATTAAACTGGCGGTACCGCTGATGAACAGGTTAACGTAAACATCGCTCCCGTTTTCGGCATACATGTAGCCGGGCACTGATGGCAGCAGCCGCACCAGGTTGGTAGGGCAGCAGGAACAGGTAAACCAGCCGGAACGTTCGCGCTCCAGATCGGGATGGGTAAAACTATCGCTTACCTGCATGGCATTGGTATAGAAGAAGGATTTGCCATCCAGGCCAACGCCAGAGATGAGTCCGTTATAAAGCGTTTTTTCCAGCACATCAATATATTTCGAATCGCCATGGAGTAAAAACATCCGTTCGTTCCAAAACACATTGCCTATGGCCGCGCAGGTTTCGTTATAAGCGGTTGCATTTGGCAACTCGTAATTATCGCCGAAACGTTCGCCATCGCCCACTGCGCCGATACTACCCTGCACATACATCTTTTTGCCTACCATGTTGTTCCAGATCTTGTCGATGGCTTTCAAATAAGCGGTATCGCCCGTCAACGCCGCAACATCAGCCATGCCCGAATACAGGTACATCGCACGCACTGCGTGGCCTTCGGCTTCATCCTGGTCAACCACCGGTTTATCATCCTGGAAATAAGTCCCATTCTCGTAAACATTGGTGCTTTTTTTATTGTAGGCTTTGATGCCGCGCTGGTCGATGAAAAACTTGGCCAGGTTTAAATAGTCAGTTTTGCCGGTAATGCGATATAATCTCACCAAACCCATTTCAACAATTTCATGCCCCGGGGCAACATGCTTTTTATCGGGACCAAAAGTGCGTACCAGCAGGTCGGCATTTTTTAGGGCGATGTTTAAAAAATTGCGTTTGCCGGTTGCCATAAAGTGGGCCGCAGCAGCTTCGTACATGTGGCCGCAGTTATATAATTCGTGACTGCTTTTTTGTTCGTTCACCCAACGTTCGGGGCCTGCCCAGGCTTGCGGATGTATGGGGTCGATAGAGCGGGCGGTGTATAAATAGCCATCCGGCTCCTGCGCCTTACCTACGATATTGATCAATGAATCGATATAGGCCGATAATTTGGGATCAGGATGGACGGCCATCGAATAAGACGCGCCTTCAATGGTTTTATAAATATCGGTATCATCAAAAGGATAAACGGTGCAAAATTTGCCCTGGTGCTCGGCTGCCATCACAAAGTTTTTTACCCTACCAGTACTTTCGCAGCGGGCAAAGGATGCGGGGATGGTTACCGTACGGTTGGTTTCTATTTTGGATGACCAGAATTGATCGTCCAGTTTTACGCTGGTAAAAGGTACCGGCTGAATTGGGTAATCCTTTTTTTGCGCGGATGCTGATAAAGCGAGGCCGAGGGTGAATAACAAACAGAGCTTTTTAATCATTTTAATAATTATAGCTGATATAATGCGGCGATATCAATTTGCATTACCATAGCGACGGGTTTCAAACCCGTCGCTATACAGGGATTTTACAAATGTTAACGCAGAACAAAATTACAAACTATAAAAATTTAAAATGAACGATTATTAGCGAGTTGTAACCATATTTTAGCGGTTTACTGTACTTTTAATAATACATGGTGGTAGGATAGTGGAAGAAATATCTAACCGGATCCGCGAAAGTTACCTTTTGATTTAAATGTTTTTCAAATCAATAATGTAATACCTAATTTAGTAAAAACCTTATTATGAATATTTGCAAAGTTTTTTTTATCTGCTTAGTTCTAAATATCGGTCTTACAAAATGTACGGGCGGGGATGCCGTTGCAGACGGGCAAAACTTGTTAGCCAGTGATTATAGGATATTCCATGGTACAATTGCATGGGACCTTGCTAAAGCAATTGATGGTAACGATCGCGAAAAGATTATAAAGATCGTAGGTAAAAATAAACATCTGATTAATGTTGTAGACCCCAAATACGGACAAACGCTATTAGGATTAGCAGTTTATAATGACAAATACAATTCCTGCCAAGCGCTTGTTGACTTAGGCGCAAACCCTAACGCCCCTAATAATTATGATGGGAAAACGCCATTAATGGAGGCTGTCAATATTGGGTATGCTGACGGTGAAACAGATTCCAGATTATTAATATTGTTGTTAAAACACGGCGGCAATCCAAACAACCAACAAAAATATATCGATTATAGCGGCTCACATGGCCAAACTCCATTAATGATTGCATGCGCCCAGGGAAATCTATCATATGTTAAAATATTGATCAACGCCGGGGCAGATATCAATAAAAATTATTCGACTCACAGTTCTCTTTTGTATTCAGCTATGCTTTCCGATAATCCTGATCTTGTTATGTTTTTAATACAAAAAGGCATTGATTTTACCAAGCCGTTGTTCATTACAGATAGCGGTAGTAAGGAATATATTACAGAAAGTTTGAGAACATGGCGTTTTGATCTTGGGTCAGAGAAATATAAAAAGAAAATGCTGATAGTTGCATTTTTGAAAGAACATGGGATGGACTACCGGAAGACCAAAATACCGGATTACTACTATGATTCATATGATGCCGAATACCTGAATAAGTATTAGTAATAGAATTGGCTATTTATTGATTGCATTTCAAAATACCCCCCGGATAAATCCGGAGGCTGTAGCAGGATATTGAGCAGAAATAATTCTGGGCCGGTTTGATACCGGTAATTAGCTATTTATGTTATAAACCAAACGAATAAGCAACCCGCAGGCCCACCATACCAAAATCGCTGTTGCTGTAGTTGGGTTTGTTATTGCCGGAAAAGTTTTCATACCGTAACGAAAAATCCCATGATTTAGCTGCGTAGCCAAACCCCGGCGATAAAATTAATTTGGTGGTTTTTGGAACCCCATTATCTAAATTTTTAATCACGTTAAAGTTTTGCGTTTCAAATCCGGCGCCGGCTTCTCCGCTAAAATAAAACCCTGAACCCACAAAGGCCTTAAAGCCTAATTTTACAGGGATTAACCCCATGGCCTCGCGGGAATTCCCGATAAATTGGTAATAACCGGAAGTAAGGGTTAAAGCAAAGGATTTTGAAAGGTCATATTGCAGGCGGGCGGTTCCGCCAATTTCGGTTTTAGAAAAGATTCCGGATGTGGTGATACCTGTTTCAAGCCCTACCCCGAATCGCCATGGGCTAACGGGCGCTGTTTGGGCTTTTGCATTATTGATAAAAAGAAAGCAAGCAATGGTTGCTGCGATTAAAGTGTTAAGTGTTGTTTTCATAATGTTAAGTGTTGTTTTTATGTTGTGTGGTTTTTCAACATAGAAACAGGGGAAACAAGCTTTTATTTCAGTGACAGCGCGGGTTTAACAGTCTTTAACATTAACCTGGCTTGCCACCAGCGCTATCGGGTCAACATCAATAAGTTCGAGCGGTTGAACCGTGCGGCACAAAGCCCTTTCTGTTTTTTTTGACTCCGGAGGGTGTATTGAAAGCAACGAGGCGTATAGGGCAAACCCAGCATCGTGCAACTTTTCCGGACGCGGATTTGATTATTTAGTACTACTTTTGTTTAATCGTACTTTATATGCCGCAGCAAATTAACACTTTCATTCACCTGGTATTTATAGGCTTTGTGGCCCTGTTCCCGGTGGTTAACCCCATTGGTTCAGCGTTTATCGTAAGTCCTTATTTTGTAGATACAACCCGGAAGGAGAGAATAAGATTTGTAAAAAAAATTGCTTTGTACTGCTTCATCATTTGCGCTGCCACCGTATTGGTAGGGCATTGGATTTTAGAACTGTTTGGTTTATCCATCCCCGTGATACAATTGGCGGGCGGTATCATGATCTGCCGCATCGGGTGGCAATTTCTTACTGTTGACGATAAAGAGGTAAAAGAAAAAGAGGTAAAAGAAAAAGCTGAGCCTGAACATGCCAAATCGGCCGAGAACAACCTTTTTTATCCGATTACCTTCCCTATTACTGCCGGGGCTGGCACTATAGCGGTATTGTTTACGTTAAGCGCCCAGGGCGCAAATGCCGATCTCTCTGTTTACCTGCTGAATATTTGCGCTTTACTGGTATCCATCATCGGCATATGCATCCTCATCTTTATTTTTTACCTCAACACTAACCGCCTCATCAGTTTTATTGGTTTGCGAAACGAGCAGATCATCAACAGGTTTATGGCTTTCTTAATTTTCTGTGTGGGGTTACAGATCGCCGCGAGCGGCATTATCAATATCATAAAGTTACACCTTAATCTGAACTGACGTATAAAATGATCCGGTACTGCGCCTGTACAATTATTTTATGCAAAACTATAAGCGCAGACCGCCTATTTGCCCGGGTAAAAAAGATACTTTAAAGCGCCTGTACACCACAATGCCCATAAAATTAACACGGGCTGAAAAAACAGGCGGATCAGCCTGGCCCTGTCTGTATTTAAATTAAAGGCCGAAACATGATTGGTGTATTGGGCAATATTGCCGGGAAAAACCAGAACGTAAAATATAGCCAGGGCAATACCCAGCTGCACTTTTTCCCCGGCCCAAAATACCAGGCATAAACCGAGCCCCAATTCAACAATCCCGGAGAGGATAACCACCAGGTCCTTACTCATGGGTATCCAATCAGGCACTTGTGCCTGGAAATCTGCGCGTTCAAACGTAAAATGCGCAACAGCGGCAAACGCCATCAGGGTTCCTAATATTATTCTAAAAACATCCTGCAGTAAAGTGGTGGGTACAATCAGCTTCATTTTTTTTACTTTTATGATTACAACACCATTTACCTGATTTGTGTTAGCTATTAAATTTAAAAAAAATGTTAAAATATTGCGCAGTCAAATAACTGCGTTATATTTGCAGTCAGATAACTGCATAAATAATGGAAATCCGCAGAGATGTATTTCAAGCCATAGCCGATCCTACCCGCCGGGCCATATTGGGCCTGGTGGCTTTACACGCCATGACGCCCGGCGCCATTGCTGATAATTTTAACTCATCGAGGCAAACCATTTCAAAACATATTCAAATTTTAAATGAGTGTGCTTTGCTCACTCAAACGCAATCGGGCAGGGAGATTTATTACCATTTCAATCCCAATAAAATGAAAGAAGTGGCCGACTGGCTGGAGCCCTACCGTAAACTATGGGACGAAAGGTTAAACGCTATGGACGATTTGTTAAACGAAATGCAGGCGAAAACACGAACTCAAAATAACAGTTAAACCAATATAAAACTAAACGAGATGAAAAAACCAGTGTATCCTTGCCTGTGGTTTGATGGTAATGCCAGGGCAGCAGCAGATTTTTACTGCACCATTTTCCCCAATTCAAAAATAGTTGCTGACAACGGGATGGTGGTAAATTTTGAATTGAACGGCGAATTTTTTATGGGCCTTAACGGCGGCCCGCATTTTAAATTTAACGAGGCCGTTTCGTTTGTGATCCCCTGTAAAGACCAGGAAGAAATTGACCATTACTGGTATAAACTTATTGCTGACGGCGGCGAAGAAAGTATGTGCGGCTGGTGTAAAGACAAGTTTGGTTTGTCATGGCAGGTGGTGCCCGAGATATTGGGCCAGCTGATGTCAGATCCGGAAAAAATGCCACGCGTGGTACAGGCCTTTATGAAAATGCGCAAGTTTGATATCGAAGCGCTGCAAAACGCTTGATTTTTATTAAAAGGTAAAAAATTATGGCTAAGCAAATTGAGGTTAAGAGAATTTTTAACGCCCCGGTTGCAATGGTATGGCAGGTTTGGGTGGATCCGGAGCTGGTAAAACGCTGGTGGGGGCCGAAGCATTTTACATCGCCGGTAGCTGTAATTGACTTCCGCGAAGGCGGCAGATCACTGGTGAGCATGCTCGCCCCGGCCGAAATGGGCGGGCAGGAATGGTATTCCGTTTGGGAGTATATAAAGATCGTCCCCTTGAAAGAAATTGAGTTTATCCAAAGCCTGGCCGATAAAGACGGCAATAAAGTTGAGCCGGCAAATGTGGGTATGCCGGCTGATTTTCCGCGGGACATTAAAACCATTGTAACTTTTAGCGAACTTGCGGGTGGCAAAACCGCCATGACCGTTACCGAATACGCGGAATTTGGCTCGATCAGCAACTTTGCACAAATTGGTTTGGAACAGAGCATTGACAAGATGGCCGCCATTTTTGCGGAGGAATAATACACTGTTAAGGTTTGCATGCTATTGACTTTTATGCCGAAACATGCCAAACTTAAGGGGCGGTAAACTGTTTATAAATCTGATATTAAAAATAACCACTATGGAAATTAAACGTGCAGGCTCGCAGCCTTCGGGCAAAGGGCCCGCTGAATATTTTACCGGATCGGTAAGGGTTGACCCGCTTAATAACCCGCCTGAACCGGCCAGGGTAGCCATGGCGCTGGTAACCTTTGAACCCGGCGCGCGTACAGCCTGGCATACCCATCCTTTCGGGCAAACCCTTATTGTTACTGCAGGCTCGGGCTGGGTGCAGCGCGAAGGCGAAGCAAAACAACTCATTTACCCGGGTGACGTTGTGTACTTTTTACCTGGTGAAAAACACTGGCACGGCGCAACGGCAACAACGGCCATGAGCCATATCGCCATACAGGAAAAACTGAACGGCTCGCCGGTTGACTGGATGGAACAGGTGAGTGACGAACAGTATAACGGGTAAAAATTGCCTTGCGGAACGCCTTATGCTTCCGCCCGCGAAAAACCAACTGTATCACGGTATCGCTGCGGCGATACATCTGCATTGCCTTTAAAAAAACGACTAAAGTAAAATTCATCGTTAAACCCCAGTTCGTAAGCGATCATTTTAACCGGCTTCGAGGTAAGGTATAATTCCCGCTTGGCTTCAATAATGATCCGTTCGGCAATCAGGTTAGTGATGGTTTTATTAAAATGCACTTTACTTATCCTGTTGAGCGCCCGGGTGGATATGTTGAGCAAACCGGCATACTCGCCGGCGCTGTGTTTGGTTTTATAATGTGCCTCGATGGCATCTTTTAATGTTTGCAGGATAAAAGGCTCCTGCTTATTGCCGGGTATTACCGGCTGGTTTTGATTTAATTTAATCCGGGATGCGTTGATCAGGAAGATCTTGAGATAAGAAACCAGCAATTCGTATTGTGCCAAAGCGGCGTTTTGCATCTCCGCCTTTAATTCATTTATAATCTGTAACAGCGAATGAACCTCTGCCGGAGCCAGGCTAACCACCGGAGACTCATAGATATTATTAAAAAGCACCCCGTTGCAGGCCACCTCCTGCTGGTGTTTATGGATGCAGAAAAAATCGGGGTGAAAATTGATGAGGATGCCTTTTAAATCAGTATCGGCTTTGATCATAAATGGCTGGTAAACAGAAAAGCACGCCAGGGAGTGCGCCTCAAGCAAATACTCCGAAAAATCGGCCCGCAGCGTGCCTGTACCCTCCGTTACCAGCACCATCGAATAATAATTATAATTTTTTACCTCTTTAAAATAAGCATCATCCTCAAAAGCAAATATTTTAAAAGCCAATGCTTTAGTTTCCGGGTTGATCAATGTAGAGGCTGTCTGGGTCATCAAGGTATAAAGGTTTAAAATAGTTTGCGGTCGGCATAAGTAATCTCAAGGTCGTTGATACTGGCAAAACGTTTGGCCATCAGGCCATTTTCGTCAAACTCCCATAGTTCATTTCCGTAGCTCCGGTACCACCGGCCGCTATGGTCATGCCATTCATATTCAAACCTTACGGCCATCCGGTTTTCGCGGAAGCCCCATAACTCTTTTTTCAGCTTATAGTCCAATTCCTTTTCCCATTTTCTTTTTAAAAAGGCTTTTACTTCTTCCCGGCCATTGATAAAGTCGGTCCGGTTGCGCCACTCGGTATCAATGGTATAAGCCAGGCATATTTTTTCGGGGTCTTTGGTATTCCAGGCATTTTCGGCCAATTGCACTTTTTCCAAAGCGGTCTCCATCGTAAAGGGTGGAAGCGGTAGTTTTTGTTCCATTTTGTTTTTTATTAGCATAAAGAGACCGGAAGCAAGAGCTAAGAGTAACGAAAAAAATTGATGTAGTGTAAAGGTTATAAAAAGATGCAAGATAGCATAGTTTGTTTTTCATACTGTAAACCGGCCGTCTTTTGCATTCTTATCTTTGCTCTTGATTCCTGGTTCCTGGTTTTTTAAATAGCAGCAGCTTCAATAAGCTCCGCTTCAGGGAAATCCACCACCGTAAGGGCAGTATTGTTAAAGTAGTTGGTTAGGATATTTAAACCCACATGCGCTACTATTTCGGCGATCCCGGCGTCATCATAACCGGCATTTCTTACCGCATCCAAATCGGTATCGCCAACCATACCTCTCTTTTCAACAACCACCCTGGCAAAATCAAGGGCAGCAGCTGTCTTTTCATTATCCGATTTACCTGAACGTGCATCAGCGATGGCATTGGTATCGATATGAACCAGCTTTTCGCCAATAAAACTATGTGCAGCGTTGCAATATGCGCAGCTATTTGCATTGGCTACGGCAATGGCGATCAGCTCGCCTAATTTTGCGCCCAGTTTACCTTCGCCAAGGGCGCCACTTAGGGCAAGATAGCCATTTAAAACGGCGGGCGAATTACCCATGGTGCGCATCATGTTTGGAACCATACCCAACTTGCCCTGGATGGCGTTGAACAGATCTTTTGATTTCCCGGTAGTTGTTTCCGGATCGAGTGCTTTTATACGTGGCATTTTTATGTATTTTTATTTGTCTGTATTGACAATACAAAAGTGCCACACTTTATGCCCCCGGAACATGGACAAAGGTAGTAAGTGCATGGACAATTGGGACATACGTGTGGGGTAATTTGAACGGGCACCCTGCGCAACAAGATGTACAGCCAAAGCAAACATCAACGTAAAAGACACAATTACTTATCATCACCAAAAGTTGCGACATTTACGCCTGGAATATGCCGCACATGCGTGAGTAATTCAAACAAATTGTTGATTAAACGCTTATACGACAAACAAATAACATATGGACCTGAAAAACTTTAGCCGCCTGCCCTTTTATATCAAACTTGCCTGTGTGCTGTTCAGCCTTTTTGCGCTGGGTGCGCTGGTGATCCTGGCTAAAAATATTTTAGCGCCTTTAATTTTCTCCTGTTTGTTTGCTATCCTGCTGATGCCACTGGCCAATTTCTTTGAAAGACGCATCCGGCTGCCGCGCGGCGCGGCTTCAATGATAGCAGTAATTATACTGCTTTCACTGATCACCGTGGTGCTTTACGTGATCGGTTCGCAAATCGCCAACCTGATAAGGGACTGGCCGGCCTTCCAGGCGCAGATCAGCCGTTCGCTCTGGAACTTCCGCGGCTGGATATCTGAGAACATTGGCATCACCCGCCGCAAGCAGCTCAACGTGGTCAATTCGGCCGCCAGCAAGGTAACCTCGCCCAATGCGGCACTCGTGGGTACAACACTTTTGTCACTCTCGTCCATTTTGCTCTTCCTCATCTTTACCTTTATCTATACGTTCTTTTTCCTGATGTACCGCCGCCTTATCCTGAAGTTCCTGGAATCGGTATTCCTGGAAGAAAACAAACAAAAGGTACACGATGTGATCGAACAGGTGCAAGTAATTATCCGGCAGTATATTGTCGGCTTGCTCATCGAAATGACGATCGTCGCTACTGCAGTCAGCGTCACGCTTTCTATACTGGGCGTGCAATACGCCATCCTGCTGGGCCTCATCACCGGTATTTTTAACCTCATCCCCTATTTCGGCATCTTTGCCGCCATGGTGCTCAGTGCAACAGTAACCCTCGGCACATCGGCCGACAGCACCGTCGTCATTTATGTGCTGATTACTTTTCTCGTTACCCACGTGGCCGACAGCAATATCATTTTACCCCTGGTGGTTGGCTCCAAGGTCCGGATCAATGCCCTGGTTACCGTGCTGGGTGTGGTTATTGGCGAAATGTTTTGGGGCATTTCCGGCATGTTCCTCTCTATCCCGGTTATTGCCGTGCTCAAAATCATCTTCGACCGGGTGGAAAGCCTGAAGCCCTGGGGCATTATCCTTGGTGACGAAGAAAAGAAACAAAATAAGCTGGCTAAGAAACTTAAAGTGGAAAAGGAGGAGGTGGCGGAGGAGTGACCCCAGCTTTTATCCAAATTAAATGTATGTTTTATTAATCCCCGGGCAAATTATTGCGCATCTCCGGTGTTTAAAAAAACCCATATTTGAATATTGAATCTTAATGAAAAATACAAAGGATGAATTACAACATATCATTCTCGGAGATGAACAAGCTGGCCGAACAAGCCAACTCAAAAAAGTCCAAACTTTCCTTAGAAGACATGCGGAAACAAGTAGCGCTGCTCAAAACAAAAAGCGTTTCAAAAGTAAAGAAACAGCAGAGCTAAAATCAGTTTTTTAATCCGCGCAACAACGACTACGTCAATACAGACCTGGGAATTATTTTTGAAGACCTTCATGATGAAAATGTGCTATCAAAAAATTCTGTTTTATTTTTTGTTGATACTGTTTTTTATACAACACCGGAATTTTACTTAAAGAAGTGATATTTTTTCAGTGTGCCTGATAAATGGTGAGGCTGTGAAAATTGCTTGCGGCAGGCCGGGTGGAAAGCCTGCAGCTATGGGGTATCATCCCTGGCGACGAAGAGAAGAAACAAAACAAACTGGCCACGAAAGTAGAAGTAGATGATAAGGAGGAGGCGGAATGAGGGATGCAAAAGGTTAAACACGTTGACAGATTCTGCTGAAGGGCCACTCATAAATTTCACCGTCGCGGGGTCTCTTGAAAGTGACCTTGCGACGGGAGATTTACAAGATCCAACGCAGGGTCCTCTGCGAGAGACCCCGCTAAAACGGAGATAAAATTCTCAAATTTTTCATTGTCGCAGGGTTTCCTGAAAGGTTAAGTTAACCCATAAAATGGTGGAGGCGGCCCGTCATGAAAATTCCGCGACCACCAAACGTTCCGTAGGAACGTAAAAACGGGTTTTGGCCATGTTGCAACCGACCAGGCGTTCCTATGGAACGCTTTTTTGTTCTTTCGTCCGGTACGGACGTATGGTTGGTAGAAAAACAACAAGGTGTAAACGCGTTCCGGAGGAACGCCTGGTGAAATAGACACCATACCCAACTGACAAAGTTTTATGGGTTAACTTAAATCTTCAGGAGACCCTGCGCCGGGAGATGTACGGAACCAAACGCAGGGTCAACTGCGAGAACTATGTTGAATTCTCCCGGACATTACTGTACATCAACATCCTAAGCCGGCCATGCCAACAAATTACCCCGCTGTTTTACTCCACGTAAAAATTGTAAACCTGCGAGGCAGATGTATTGCCTGCAGTATCGGTTGTAACTACTTCCCAGTAATAGGTGTTGCCCGCACTTACGGAAACGGTTGCCGAATTAGTGGTGGTTGTAACTATAGATGCGTTGGTGGTGTTAATATTATATAACAAATTTGTATAGCGTAACGTGTAGTTCTTTATCGGGCTGCTGCCTGCCGATGCCTGCCATTTTATGGTTAAACTTCCGCCTCCCGCACCAACCGGAAATGACAATGTTTGTCCAACCAAAGGATATACAGCTTCGGCGGGGTATGGCGGGTAAAACGTAATGCCCGGCCCCGAATTGTAAAATTTCCACGTATCACTTTGCGCGGTTTGCGTACTTTTTTTAGATGTTGAAACAAGATACCACGAATATGGCGTGGCTAGCGCCAGGGTAGCGTCAAGTGTTAAGTTAGGGGTTAAAAGCACTGTAATGTTATTGGTAACGAGGTTTTTTATGTGCACCTCATAAGTATCCGTTGCGGTGGCGGCGGTCCAGGTAAAAGTAACTTTGCTTTGTGTGCCGGTAACATTCGTGCCAACGGTGCACGGTTCGTTATTCGCAGGCGTTAGCTGGACGGCTTTGCCGGGTGGCTTAACGGTTACCGTGTCGGGCGGCGGTTGCGGCGGCGGTGCGCTTTTTTTACTGCATGAGGCGAGCACAGCAACCAATAAGCCTAAAAATATAAACAACCTTATTTTTTCCATAGCTTATAAACCGTTTGTTTGTTGTCGATAGTAAGTTTCACCACGTAAAACCCGCTTTTCAGCCCGGACAGATCCATGTTCAGCTTACCGTAATCGTTGGTAATATTGTCTTTATATACGTTTCGCCCCAGCGCATCAACAATCTCCACCGTTCCTGCCGAAGCCTGGCTATCGCCCACATCTATCTGCACACCGGCCACAAAAGGGTTGGGGTATATTACCATGGTGTTGCCAATAGTAATGCGTTGCATAAATACGCCCTGGCATTCCTTACCGGTTGTAATGGTTAATTTATTATTGCCTTTTTGCAGGGGAACGGTATAATCGGATTGACTGGTATGATAAGTTTCGTCATTTACCTGTATGGTATAGGCATCGCCCCCGCTTAAATGCAAATCGGCGGTTTGTTTGCCGTTGTTTACCACCGAAAAAGCCGAAAGGTCCTGGGGCTCGCCCAGGCGCCCGCTAAGGCATTGCTGGAAACCGGAAATATCCGCATCGGTAACACAAATGTTATAATAGCCGGTATCCAGGCTGGTTGCGCTATAGGTCTTGGTAAAATTGCCGGTCGCTATTACGTTACCGTTTTGGTCGGTCACGGTGGCGGTGTATGGGGCCGATACGGCCGCCGTTAAGTTGATAGAACCATCTTTCGTTCCCCTGCAGCTGAGGCTGGTAAATTTAACTTTCAAGTCGGTATCAGGCAGTGTTTTTAATGTCGCCCTGATGTTACGATAAATGGTTATGATCCCGTTGGTTGATATAATAAGGTCCGTCTTACCATCCTGGTCCATATCGCCTGCCGCTACCTGCGAATAGGCATCAGTGGTACCAATGCCCGACTGCGCGTCCCTGTTTGCAATAAAATAATCTTTGTTAAACGATATCGTACCCGGGGTACTGGTATTAACCATCACCGCCAGCCTTTGAAAGCCAGGGTCTACCGCGATAAACTCCGGCTTGCCGTCGCCGTTCAGGTCACCGGCCAGTACGGCGCTCGGGGCGAAATCTTTTGATATCACTACTTTGCTGAAAGCCAGTTTTCCGGTCCCGGTATTCCGGAAAAAAGTCGGGGTTGGCTGAAAATAGTAGTCGAAGGCCGCCGCGATGTCGGGCTTGCCGTCGCCGTCGAAATCAGCTACCTGCAGTAAGCCACTGGTGCTGCCAGACAAAACCGTTGTGGACCCGAAATTAAAATTGCCCGGTGTACTGGCATTCGTTGTAATACTGAGTGATACGTTTTGTACCCCGCAGGATACCATTTCAGTTTTACCGTCGCCATCAAGATCCGTTAATACCGCCTCGTCGCTGGCATTGGCAACGTAATGATATACCGGCGGCGCAAAACTTATTTTGCCTGCCTGCGTGGTATTGCGGTAAACAATTAGCGACTGCCGGGCAAAGTTGGTAGATACAATATCGGGCAGCCCGTCACCATCGGCATCATTAATGGTAAGATATGCGTATTCTGCACCGCCTGTAGGTAAAGGAACACCGGTATCAAAACTGATATTGCTGCCGATGCTGGTATTGCGATAAACAATAATTTGATTAGGTGATACCGTAAGGCATACAATATCGGGCTTTCCGTCTGCGTCAATATCTGCTAAATAAATATGGCGGATATTGAGACCGGTGGCAATTGTTTTGTTGGCATCAAAAGCCACGCTATCCTTAAGCCCCTGGCTGCGCGCTACTATCAGTTCGTTGGCTGGCGACATGAACAGCAGGTCGAGATTGCCGTCGCCGTCGATATCGCCGGTGGTTACCACATTGCCGGGCATGGTGAATTTTTTGCTGAACGATTGCGCATCGAGGGTAGCGTCGCCGTTAAAGGCAAGTGTGAAGGGCAGCGCCGAATAAGCAACAAAGTTGTGGGTGGCCACGGTTATGGGCTGGTAGGTAGCGCCGGCCGGTACAGTTGCCACCAATTGTGTTGCGGAGGCGGAAGTGACGGTAGCCTTCGCACCGCCGAAATAAACTACATTTTTAGCCGGCTCAGTATCGAAATTAGTACCGGTAATAGTTACCTGTGTGCCGGCGATGCCCGTAGCCGGTGTAAACGAAATAACAGACGGGATACCTCCGTAAACAAAATTGGGGCCGGAGGCGGTGCCGTAAGGATTGATAACCTGCACCGCGCCGGTAGCGCCATTGCCCAGTGTGGCAGTGATAGACTGATCAGCGTTTACGATAAACGAAGATGCTGCAACCCCGCCAAAGCTTACCGCCGTCGCCGTTGCCAGGTTTACGCCGCTGATGTGCACCGTATCGCCTTTTACGCCGTTTGTGGGCGTTAGCGTATAGATCATTGGCGAAGGTTTTACGTGGTTGATAAGCGCCTGAAGCGATTGCCCGTCAGCTGAAAACAACAAGTCGGCTTTTCCGTCTCCATCCACGTCCGCGGCCGCCATCAAATCGCCCACGGTAATGCCGGTGGCATAATTAACCGGGGCTAGCAACGATAATTTACCTGGTGTAGAAATATTCTTAAAAATGGTTGCAACGGTGTTGCCGGGAGTATTGCCGTCATAGGCGTTAACGGCTATATCCGGCTTGCCATCGCCGTCAAAATCAGCCATCATGGCATTTACCGGCCAGGCCGGCACGGCATAAGTGGCCAGGGTGGAAAACGCTACTTTACCCGGGGTGGATAAGTTGCGGTACACATCGATATAATTGCTCTGCCTGTCCAGGATGATCACATCCAATTTTCCGTCGCCGTCTATGTCACCGGCGCAAATGGGATAAGGATTTGCCGGAAACACATCCGGCACCCGGTCGAAGCTAAAATTGCCCGGTGTGCTGGTGTTGCGCAGCATATCAATACCGTTGGAGTTGTTACCGAAGGTAGCGAGCAGGTCGGGTTTGCCGTCACCATCAAAATCCGCTATTGTAAAACTGTCTGCCGTACCCCCCAGTGGAAAAGCAGTATCAAAAGACAGCTTCCCCGGTTGTGAAGTGTTGCGGTAAAGGTCTATTTCGTTCAGACCATTACTGTTGGTAACCACAATATCAGGTTTACCATCGCCATCCAGATCTGCGGCGGCAATAGCCATAGAAAAGGTTGAGAAGCTGGTTGGGGTAAAGGAAAACGTATCGCCAAAGGCCACGTGGCCCGGTGTTGAAATGTTATGATAAATAACAACGTTGTTTGTAGTGTTATCGGTAGTAAGCAGCTCGGGCAGGCCGTCGCCGTCAAGGTCGGCGAGCGCAAATGCATAAGCATTCATGCCGTCGATATTTTGTTGTGTGTAGGAAAAATTGCCCGGTGTACCCGTGTTTAGCTGTACGGAAAACCCATTTATACCGGTTGAGTTGCGGGTTAGGATATCGGGCTTGCCGTCGCCGTCAATATCCGCCACAATGGGGCTGGTGCCGGCATTCGGCGCTATCTTTTTTGTTGCCGCAGGGAATGAATAGGCATCCAGCACGCCGCCGTTGGGGAAAGTAACGGTAAAAGGCAGCCGCGAAACACCAGCCAGGTTACGTGTTTGCACGGTGATGAAGCCATAAGTTGCGCCGGCAGGCACGGTTACTTTTAATGCAGTCGGCGTAGCGCTTAACACCGTTGCCGGCACGCCGCCAAAATAAACCGCATTGTCAGAAGCTGCAGCTGAAAAGTGACCGCCATTAACGGTGATAGTAGCGCCTGCCGGACCGTTTAAAGGCGCAAACGATGTAACTGCCGGCGGATAATAATAAGTAAATGTTGCGGTTGAACTGTAATTGCCTGAAGGCGTGGTTATGGTTATTACACCGGTGCCGCCGGCACCGGCAACCGCCGTGATGTGCCCGGCAGAATCGGCGACGAATGACTGCGCGGCGACCCCGCCAATGGTAAGCGCTGTGACTGTGCTAAAACCGGAGCCGTTAATACTGATGATAGTACCGCCCGCACCCGCCGAAGGTGTAAAACTGTCAATAACGGGTGTTTGCGTGAAACCCGTGATTGAACCCGTACCACCCGGATTAGTCACCGTCACGGTTCCCGAACTGCCTTTGCCTAAAACCGCCGTAATTTGAGTGTCGGAGATGACGTTAAATGACGCCGCCGCCACACCGCCAAACATAACACTTGTTGTGCCGGTAAAATGCTGCCCTTTTATGGTGATTACATCTCCAATCTTTGCGGTTACAGGCGCGAATGAGGTGATTACCGGTTGATCGTAATAGGTAAATGATGCCGTTGAGGAGAAATTACCCCCGGCTGTGGTCACGGTTATAACGCCGGTTGCACCAGCTCCGGCCACCGCAGTGATATGGCCGACAGCATCGGCAACAAATGATTGCACCGCGACCCCGCCAATGGTAACTGCGGTGGGACCGTCCAACCCCGACCCGTTTATTCTTATAGATGTGCCGGCACCGCCGCTGGCGGGGGTGAAGCTATCAATAACCGGCAGCATGACGAACCCTGCTATAGACCCCGTGCCGCCGGGGCTGGTTACTACAATGCTGCCCGAACTGCCTTTACCCAATACTGCCGTAAGCTGCGTATCAGATACTACCTTAAACGATGCCGCCGGCACGCCGCCAAACGTAACAGCGGTAGCGCCGGTAAAATACTGGCCTGTCAGCGTGATGGTACTGCCCCCCTGGGCCGTTAACGGTGAAAAAGAACTGATAACAGGCCCCGGAAGAAATTTAAAGCCGGCTTGTGAGGCGGTATTAAGGGCCGAATACACCGATACTTTTCCGGAGGCCCCGGCGCCCACCACCGCCGTAACGGTTGATGGCGATACGATGGTAAATGATGCCGCGGGAACGCCGCCGAATTCAACGCCTATGGTATAATCCAGCCGGGCGCCGGTAATGGTGACCACATCGCCTTGTTTGGCCGTGGCAGGGGTAAAACTTTTTACAATTACCTCGTAAAAGTGGTTGCCATATTGTGTCAGCGTGTCCTTATACTTTCCGTTGGTGTTAATTAAAGAAATCGTATCATAAAAGTGATTCGGGTTATGTACATAGGAACTGTTGTATGATGTACTGACGGACTTACCGTTTACAAACCAGTTATAACTGTAACCCGACCTGGAATAGTTTACAAGTTTTACTATGCCGGTATTGAAATAGCCGGTGGTATCGGTGGTAAAAAGGGGGAGCGGTACCGTCGGGCCTCCGTTATTGGTACTCAGCGCTACATAGCCATGCCCGCCTGCCGCCCAGGTAAAATTATTCATCAATTGCAGGTCGTTCAACGAATAACCCAGGTAGTGATAGGTGGTATTACGGGGCAGGCGCTCCCATATTTTTCCACTATTCGAAGTTTTGTAAACTTCAAACCCTGCGGCAATGGCATAGCCTGTGCTGTCGTTTACAAATTGCATTTTAGTAAGTACCCTATTGCTGACTGACAGAATGGTCTGCAGCGACCACGACCTGCCCCCGTCCTGTGTCATATAAGTACTTCCGTCCGTATTACAGGCCCATCCCCTGGTAGTATTCAAAAAAAAGGCGCTTTGAAGTGTTCCGCCGGTCGCGGCAAGTGTAAACCACCTGCTGCCATCGGTGGTGTAGGAAATGACGGATGCATTAGGGCCAAAAGCATAGCCATGCGTATCGTCTATAAATTGCAGGTTAGTGTAGTTGGTGTCGTTAATCACCGCATCTTCAGCCCAGGTCTGCCCGCCATCGGTTGTTTTAATTACGTTATTGGCGTATATGGCATAACCAATATTGCCGTTCTGCGGAAAGACAAGGTCGGTAATGGTAGACGTACTTGTTGCCAGATTCGTCGCAATCCAGAACACGATCTTGAATGTATTACCCCCATCCGTCGAGCGCAGGATAGTTGGCTGAAAGCCATAATCGCCATAAACAAAAATATTATTACTATCGAAAGTCTTTACGCCACTTATACTAAACCCGAAAGTGAGGTTGACGGGGTTGCCGCTGTAGTCAACGTTGCCGGCAGTAATTGTTTTCTGCGTAAAGGTTCGCCCGCTGTCGGTCGTAAATCCGATATATTTATTAAAAGCTACAAAGCCCTGGGCTGGCGTATAAAAACTTAGTTTAACGGCATGGTCCACATCAGGCTCGATATGAATTTGGTGAAATTGTGCACGGACGGGCAAAAACCAGCCGAAAAATATTAATAACAGGACGACAAACAGGCTGTTCCTTTTTTTGCAGGGTTGTGAGACATTTGGTTTATCAGGCAGCATCGGGTACGTGAAATTGTGAGTGATTTAAACCGGTTACAATATACTTAAAAAAATATTATCCAAATGTTACTCTGTTCCGGGTAAAAAATTTATTTGTTTGCAATGCCCGTACCCGGATCATTGGCAGCAATGACGATCGTCGCTACGGCAGTCAGTGTCACGCTTTTTATTGTGGGTGTACCCTATCCCATCCTGCCGGGCCTCATCACGGGTATTTTTAACCTCCTCCCCTATTTCGGGATCTTTGCCGGCATAGTGCTCAGTGCAACACCCCCCGGCACATCGGCCGATAGTACCGCCGTTATTTATGTGTTCATTACTTTTCTCGTTACCCATGTTTTGGATAGGAATATTATTTTACCACTGGTGGTGGGTTCAAAGGTGAGGATCAATGCGTTGGTTACGGTGTTGGGGGTGGTGATTGGCGAAATGAGGCGGGCGGAAATCCAAATTAAATGGCTGTTTTACTAATAGCCGGCAAACCATTGTGCTTCTGCGGTGTTCAAAAAAAGCTCCATATTTGAACGTTGAATCTTAATGAAAAATATAAAGGATGAATTACAACATATCATTCTCGGAGATGAACAAGCTGGCCGAACAAGCTAACTCAAAAAAGTCCAAACTTTCCTTAGAAGACATGCGGAAACAAGTAGCGCTGCTCAAAACAAAAAGGGTTTCAAAAGTGAAGAAACAGTAGGGCTCATAAATTTCGCCCGCCAGGAAATGCTCTTCCCGTGGCGCCGGGTCTCCTCAACGCTACTAATAAATAAGGTTGACCAGCCCCAATCCAGGGGCTAATATTGGCAGAAAAAACACCAGGTGTTCCCGTCCCGCCGGTCAATGTCATTAAGTTAAGCGGGCAATGGCGCTTATAAACGCGCTCCGTTGACTCACCCGGACGTTGCTACGCTCGTCCGCCCTCTCTTTCGCTACGCGATAAAGAGGGCAAAAAAAAGAAACTCTCTTAACTTAATGACATTGCCCGCCGGTACGAAACCTAAACGCAAATCATTAGGGCTAATGCCGCTACGATTGTTGCGTACCGATGGCACGCTTTTCGTTTTTTATCTATTTTTCTACCAATATTTTTCACCTAACGGTGCAATCAAAAAAATTATCTCCCTTTAACTTATTAGCATTCGGGGTTTTATGCAAGAAACCTTGTGCCGGCAGATGTACGGCACCAAACGCAGGGTTCGCTGAGAAAGACCCAGTTGAAACACAAATTTATAAAGTTAGCCTATGGTAGCGAAAGCCCTTCATAAAGGTTATTTATACTTCCGTAGGTGTCATATGAAACCATATATATCTTTCCGCCTGTAGTAAACGCTATATTTAATTCAGCCCCATAAGGGTCCATTGAAAAGGGCAGGTACTGCCATTGGTCAGCAACCGGGTCATATTTAAAAAGGTTACGGTTGGGGTTACCCACGTTCTGTACTACGGTACCTTCTAATGTATACAACTTTTGATTATAAACCACTACCCCGGCATTTACACGTGGTTCGAGCATATTTTGCATTGGCGACCAAGTATTGTTTGCCGGGTCGTATTTATAATCAAAAAACCATCCCCCGCAAACTACATATGCAATATTATTGATCACAACAGCTTGCGCCGAAGTCATAGGGTAACTACTGTTGAAACCGGCAAGCATATCGGCTACACGGGACCATTGATCGTTACCTGGCGTATACATGTACCAATCGGCAACAGACTGTATTTGTCCATTAACAACATGCTGGCCGGAGCCCAAGTATAAATTGCCGCTAATGCTAAACATTATTGGGTTGTAGCGCGGCGGCCCAATAAAGCCCGCTTTCGCGGTCCAATTGCTGGTAGCAGGGTCAAACTCATAAAAAGTATCCGGACCCGTTATATTATATAAATAGATTTTGTTGCCGCATGTCCCGGTACAAATATTACCGTTCGTAAAAGATAACTGGGTGCCGACTGCTGTCCACGAAAAATCTGCCGGGTTAAAATGCCACAAATAAAACTGGTTATTCGAAGGGCTGATTATTGGTGCTATCACATATACATCTGAACCAACAGCAAGGGGCGTAGCATTGTACGGTTCAAACGGAATACCCTGTTTTACCAAAACCCAATTATCTTTAATTATCAGATCAACAGGGTAGGTTATTGTATAGTCGAGCAGTTTTAGCGTTATAGTCGTTTTCCTGCGTGGATAAGCCTGATACGGTACCTTGAAAGTGATCGTGCCATCATCCTGTATCTCAAAATTTGCCGGCTTATTGTCGAGGAGTAGCTGGAACGGGCCCAGGGGATGAAAATATTTACCTTTTATTGTAACCACATTACCTATAAAGGCAGAAGGTGTGATACTGGTTATAACCGGCTCCAGGAGCACGAAATTGGACGTAGCAGCGACGGTTTGTAATTGCGACTTAACACTGATAGTTGTATGTGTGCTTTGGATCCCGTCCGGCACAATTACCTTAAGCATTTTTTTAGATCCATAGATGACAGTCGATTGTACACTACCGAATGTTACAAGGAGGCCCGTATTTTCAAAATGATCGCCATTTATTATAACTGTATCGCCAAGGGCCTGTGTTGGGGTAAAAGAGGTTATCACCGGGGCGTTAAGCGTGGCGTAATTATTTAGTTTGACGGTATCGGCACCGTAAATAACTGTTACCGAAACGGTGGGATTGGTGTTAAAATAGGGCACCACACATCGTATCTGCTGGCCATTGCTCGAGATTACCTGTGAGGAGACTTTATCAAAAATACGCTTACCTGTGCGGGCAAGTTTTGGCCGGAAATGGTTATGGTATCGCCCCAATCTACTTTTATTGTCCCTTGCGCCTGGTTTATCTTTGTAGTCTTAGGCCCGGTTTCTTTTTTGCATGCCGCTATAAACAATATCAGCACTAATAAGGGTAATAAATTTTTAAGCACAAAGATTAGGATCAGGGATGAATGAAGGCATTAGCTTTTAATTCCATAAAGATAAAAAAAATCTTTATTTTTTTATCTCTTCAGTCGCGAATCTGCCGCTACTGGTCAAAGCGCAGCGGCGGACTCATATCTTTCAAATTGAAAACGTTGCCTTTCGGCAATAAATTCAATTTCGGTATATTTGTTTGCGTGTTTTTCTGTCCCCGCATAATCTCCTGGAAGTTTAAGTTTACCCATAAAAATAGGCGCAAATATCGCTTTACCATTGTTAATTCGGCGACTACCAAACGTTCCTATGGAACGAAAATGCGTTTTTTGATCGATTTCTACCGACCAGGCGTTCCTATGGAACGCACTTTTTATTTTTTCGTCCGCCCCTGGCGGACGTCTGGTTGGTAGAAAATACAATTACCAATACCTGCGTTCCGTAGGAACGTTTGGTGAAATCGACGATTATATCCGCCTGATCAAATTTTATGGGTAAACTTAAACCTGGAAACGACCCTGCGTAACGAGATGTACAGTCAAATATAAAACCTCACTTCACCCCCTCAAACCCCGTCACCCCCACCTTATCTACTTTAACTTTCCCGTTCACTTTCGCCCCGTCGCCATTTTCCAATAAAATTGGCGCCGCGTTTTGATCCGCCGGCGACGCCGTTCCTGCAAAATCGACAATTTTTATATCTTTAAAATTATCCACGGTGATGGCATTTGTAAAATAAGGCTGATTGACGGTGGGGTCCCAGGTTAGTTTAAAATCATTGAGGGTTAAGCCGGTAATGTGACGGACCAGCAGGCCGGGAATATTGGCGGCAAACAGCTGCTGGTGTTCGTCCAGGCAGCCGCGCAGGTCGATATTACCGCCCATAACGTCGTTCAGTTTACTGTTCACCAACTCCATGGAGACATGGTTAAAGCGGATATCCTGCAATTGGCTGTCTTCCGAGCCATACAAAAGGATTCCGTTTTCGCCTTTACAAGTGATGTTATTGAACTCAACATTTTTGATGGTGCCAAGTTTTACGTTTTCCTTACCACGCACGGCCGAGATATGGATGGGTTCGCCGTTGCCCCACCAGTCGCCGGTATGCATCCGGGTTTCGATGGTGATATCGCTGAAGGTGAGATTTTCGAGCGAGCCTTCATCGCGCAAAAAAATACCGATGCCGCGGCTGGAGTTGGTGATATTGCAATGGCTCACGTGTACGTTGCGCACGGTGTTCTGATCGAGAAAGCCTATGCGGATGCCGCTGGAATATGACTGCAGGTTACAGCCGGTAACAATGATATTTTGCGAAACATGTTTGATGCCCTCAAAACCGGGGATCTCGAAATGATGGTCGTAACCCACAATGGCAATGGCGTCGTCGCCGGAGCGGATATCTGAATTGGCGATCACCACATTGGAACAGCTGGTTACATCGATGCCATCAGCATTGGGCACCAGGATGCCGCTCCACAGGCGGATGGCGTTTACGCTGACGTCGTCGCAATCGGCAAAGTGAAGCGTCCAGAATGGGGAGTTTAACAGCGAAATATCACGCAGCTGCACGTGTTTGCAGTTGCTGAAGATAACCATCTGGCGCGGACGGTCCTTCGGCACCACGGGGCCATCGCCGATACCTGTTTCCACATGGCGGTAATTATCTTTTTGCCGGGTGAAGCGGGCGCTGTTGGCGTCGATCTTTTTGGCGTGGCCGAAGTCAAAAAAACTTTGTTGTTGCCGTCAATAGCGCCTGAGCCACTGATGGATACATTTTCAGCATCTGCCGTATATAGGATACCATAATAATTAATGCCGTAGCCTGCTTTGGTATAGCTTTCGTAATCCTGCAGGTTAGGGCTGCCCAATAATACCGCGCCGCTTTCCAGGCAGAGGTTTACATTGCTTTTTAGATGAACCGTACCGGTGATAAACTGCCCGGCCGGAACGTATACCCTGCCGCCGCCGTTTTGGTAGCAGGCGTCAACGGCTTTCTGTATAGCGGCGGTGCAAACGGTTTTGCCATCGTTAAGGGCCCCGTACTCCCTGATATTAAAAGTTTGCGCCAGTGCTGACGTGCCACATAAACACAACATCAACAATAAGTTACGTAAATAAAAACCCATATATTTTACAACTAAGATATGTTAATATGTTAAAAAATAGTTGACAGATAAACCATCGCGACAACAAACTTAACATATTGTTGATGATATGCTTTAATACTGATTCTACCTTTAGCGATGAAAAACGGCGTAGCCAACTTGAGTGCCATTGAAAAAAAAATCAAACTACGAAAAAATAACCCATTATGAAAACAAGAATCTTCGCAACTTTCTTATTTCTGATCTGCTTTTTTTATGCTTCGGCAACCACTGAAAACCTGAACGGCAAATGGACCGGCCTGTTAAAAACCGACCAGGGCGATGAGTACCCGCTGCTGTACAGTTTTAAAATTGCCGGCACCGAACTGACCGGAACTGCCAAAACACCTAAAGGCGAGCTGCCCATTAACGATGGCAAGATCACCGGTGATAAGTTTACCTTTAACGTGATCATAAGCAATATGGAGATTGACCATGAGGGCAAATTCTATGGCGATTCGGTTGGGGTGGATATCAGCCTGGGCGATGCAAAATCACACGCCACCTTGAAACGGGTTGCGCAATAAGCGCGATAAAAATATTTTACCCGGGCTTGCTTTTATCTGCCTAAAAATATACTTTTATTTAAAAGACCAACCCAAATATGAAAAGAACATTATTAATAACAGCAGTGCTGTTATGCTGCTTTGCCCTTTGCTACGCAGCAATTGCAGACATGGGCGGCCAATGGTCGTCGACATTTAACGCGCCGGATGGCAATGCCTACCCGCTGAGCTACACCTTTAAAGTGGAAGGCAGCAGCCTTACCGGCACCCTGGAAACTTCGGGCATGAGCGTACCACTTGACAGCGGCAAGGTTTCCGGTGACGACCTGAGTTTCAGCGTTTCGGTGCAGGGTGTTACCTACTCGCACAAAGGGAAATATTTTGCCGCCGGAGATTCTATCGGTATGGATGTTACCTTTGAAGGCAATAAGGGACATATTAAGCTGAGCAGGCCTAAGTAAAGTTGATAGACCATAGTCCATGGTCCATAGTTGGAATCACGATTTTATAAATAAAAGAAGAACTAAGGCATTTATTTATAACGCGAAAACGTTTTCGTCATCCTTTTCCTGGCTATGGACTATGGTCTATCGACTATGGACTTCCTGCTTCTGGCTCTTTTCCCTAAAAATCTTCTTCCAACTGTAACACCAGCTGTTTTACAGCATCTTATAGCAAACTAAATTAATAATGAAAAAAAGACTTTTTACAACTGCGGCATTGGTATGCTGCGTTGTGGCGGCATTTGCATTTGCAGCCAGCTTAGCCGGTAAATGGACAGGCACCCTTAATACCCCTGATGGTAACCAGTTCCCGCTGACTTACACTTTTAAAACCGACAGCGGCAAATTAACGGGTGTGGCCTCCTCGCCACAGGGCGACGTAAACATTACTGATGGTAAATTTATTGATCCTACTGATTTTACCTTCAACGTTTCGGTTAACGGTACCGATGTAAAACATACCGGTAAATTTTATCCTGATGCTGATTCGGTAGGGATGGATATTGACTTTAACGGCATGAAAATGCATGCAACGCTGAAACGCGATAAGTAACCGCTGTTATTATACCCCGCTAAATGTATTGAAGAGGCTGTACCTGTATGGGGACAGCCTCTTTTCCGTAATTTATGGTGGAGACGCTTACCGGCCATGGATATTATAAAAATTATAATCTGTCATGGGTGCATCGGTAAAGCCAAGGCTGCGGCCCATGGTTACAATTTGCCCGCGATGATAAGTACTGTGGTTCATCACCTGCATAATATATTCAAAATTCTGAAAATCGCATTGAAACCAGCGATTGATCACCATATTGTTTTCTTCGATCTGCTGATCTGTCATTGATTCGATATAATCAGCAAATTCGTCCGAGTGTTCAACGAGGCCTCTGAAAGCATCTTCCAACGTACCGGTAAATTCTTCAACGCGTTGCGGCCCGCTTCTTTTTATGATTGATAACCAGTAACGCTGCGTATTCCAGATATGTACAATGGTTGATTTTATAGTAGTGAAGCTTGATGGCACTTCCTGTTCCAATACATCAGCAGGCTTTGTACGCAGCCAGTTTACAAGGCTTGCGTTTGCCCAAAGGTTATAGCCGGCATAATTTTTCATTAAGTAAACAATTGGCGATACGTTTGTTTCGATGGTTAATTCTTGCTGTTTCATGATGGTTTTGTTTTGTTCTTTATACAAAGAAAATACAGGCCGGTGACAGCCTTATGTCAGCAGTAAATTACATTGAGGAAAATAATTTCAAACAAATTGTTTTTATCATAAAAAATGCTGGTGCAAAAGCACCTACCATCCGGCAAAGACCGCCGTATACCCGTTTTTTTATCTTTTACGGCCTCTTGCAAAAAAGTGATCTTAAACACATTTTAATTGCGGCGGCATTTTTACCTTTGCGGCCATATGGTACGCCCTTTAATTGCTTATTTGCTGATTGTCGCGGTAATGTCTGCCAGTTTTTCGCGCCTGTTTGTTTTTGCAGGTTTCGAGCTGAACAGAAATTATATCGCCGCACATTTATGCGAAAACCGGGACAAGCCATGGCTGCATTGTAATGGCAAATGCTATTTCATGAAAAAAATAAGGCAGGCCGAAGAAAAAGAAAAGAATGATGAGCGCCAGTCGCAGAAGAACCTTTTCCAGGAAGCCTTATTCGGACAAAAAGCCGAAACCCGGTTTTACTCGCACGTAGTGCAGGTAATGCAGGTGCCCAATCACCGTTTTACCCTGCCCGTTGTTGATCTGCCCATTTACCAGCCGCCCCGGCTCGGGTAATCGTACACTTTACGCCTCACCCCGGCCCTCTCCAAAGGAGAGGGAGGAAAAAGGAATCATCTGAGGCCATTCAACACATTTATTTAAAAACAAAGTTGCTGCTGCCAGTTATACAGGCTTAGTGTTCTTCGTGCATTCTTCGTGGTCATTGTGGTTTATTTTTTACCACGATGGGCGCAAAGGTTTCACAAAGGGCACAAGGAGCCGGTTTTGAAGGCAGCCTGCTATCCATCTTATACTTATATGCATTTTTTAAAAAAAACAGCGCCCATAGCCCTGTTGCTAATTGCAGGCATCAGCCTGTGCCACGCTCAAAAAATATACAAAGGCACCGTTATTGACCAAATTACCCGCCAACCCGTTGAATATGCCACGGTGAGCGCCACCGGCAAAGGCACCAACACCGATAAAAACGGCGATTTCCGCCTTAATCTCCCCGCCGATTCCGCTACACTAACCGTCTCATTTATCGGTTACACCATACAACAGGTTAAGGCCGAACATGCCCGGCCTGTGCTCATCAGCCTGAACCGGGGATCTATCGACCTGAAGGAGGTGGTGATACTACCAGGGCTAAACAACAATTCCTTCCATACGCTCGGCAATATCGACCTGAACGTTCGCCCCATCAATTCGTCGCAGGATCTGATGCGGCTGGTGCCGGGCTTGTTTATTGCCCAGCACATGGGCGGCGGCAAGGCGGAGCAGATTTTTGTGCGCGGTTTTGATGCCGACCACGGTACCGACGTTAATGTTTCGGTAGACGGGATGCCGGTAAATATGGTATCACATATCCACGGGCAGGGTTATGCCGACCTGCATTTCCTCATCCCCGAAACCATTGCCACTTTTGACTATGGCAAAGGGCCGTATTACACAGGCTATGGCGATTTTACCACCGCGGCCTACCTGGCTTTTAACACCAAAGACGCGCCCGACAAAAGCACCATCAGTTTGGAGCGGGGGCAATTTAATACCTTCCGCGCGGCCGGGCTGATTGATCTGTTAAACGCCAAAGCCAAACAAAATGGCGAAAACGCCTACATCGCAGGCGAATACAACTATACCGACGGCGCCTTTAAACTGCCCGAACATTACAAACGCACCAATTTATTTGCCAAATACAGCAAGCAAATGGGTGAGGGCAATAAACTGACATTGAGCGCATCCACTTTCAGCACCAGCTGGGTGGCTTCGGGGGAGATCCCGCAGCGGGCGGTAGCGGCAGGCAGCACAGCGCTCGACGATAACGGTAATCCCATTACCATCCCGGCCGCGCCGGTTACCATCAGCCGCTTTGGTACTATTGACAGTGCCCAAGGCGGCAAAACCAGCCGCGTAAACGCCATTGCCAAACTGAGCACCAACCTTGGCAATAACTGGACCATGGATAACCAGCTGTATTATACCCATTATAAGTTCCTGCTACATGTAAATTCTACCTTTTTTGCACTCGACAGTGTTAATGGCGATGAGAAACAGCAGCACGAAGAACGGGACATGTTTGGCTATAACGGAAAACTGAGCCACAGGAAATACTGGGGCAATAACCAGCTGACCTCCGCAGTGGGCCTGAGCAGCCGGTTCGACCGGACGTATGGGACGGACTATAGTTTTGTGACCCAACAGTACCGGTTTTTGAGTAATGTTACCCATGGCGATATTCGCCAGAACAACACGGGCCTATACCTCGACGAAACTTTTGAAAGCGGCAAATGGCTTTTAAACGCAGGCTCGCGGCTGGATTATTTCAGCTTTAATTTTGCCGGAAGTACCAAAACGGAAGTGATTGCCAGCCCGAAACTGAATGTACAGTATACTGCTAACAACCAGGTTCAGTTTTATTTAAAAGCGGGCAAGGGCTTTCATTCCAATAATGCCATAGCGGTGATCGGTAATAAGGGCTTGCAAACTTTGCCTGCCGCTTATGGCGCCGACCTGGGCCTGAACTGGAAACCCATGCCGCACCTCTACATAAACGCCGCCGCCTGGTACCTGTACCTGCAGCAGGAATTTATTTATACCGACGACGGCGACATTGCCCCCGGCGGCCGCACCCGGCGCATGGGGGTGGACCTGTCGGCACGGTACCAGCTGGCGCCCTGGCTGTTTGCTGCCGTCAACCTAAACCTGGCCCGGCCACGGCTGGCTGACAGCGCCGCGAAAACCGGCTACCTGCCCCTGGCCCCTACTTTTACCAGCACCGGCGGGCTTGATTTTAAGCTGAAGAACGGCATTAACGGCGGCCTGAGCTACCGCTACATGCACGACAGGCCCGGCAATAATACTTACACCCTTAAGGCCGATGGCTATTTTGTTACCGACCTGAAGGTGAACTATACCCAAAAGCGTTACGAAGTGGGTTTAACCATCGAAAACCTGCTGAATACCCAATGGCAGGAATACGCGGTTGAACAGGTGAGCCGCCTGCGCGGCGAAACCGCCCCTATTGACCAGATGAGCTTTACCCCCGGCACGCCGTTTTTTGCGAAGCTGAGGGTAGCGGTGTTTTTTTGATGGGGATGAACTATGATACATGGGATGGAAGGGTTATAGGATGAAGAATTGTTTGCTTTTCTGCCGGGCCTGCCTCAAAAGGTCGGTCCGGCGTAAATATTTGTGGGATAGAAAAACAAAGTACTAAATTGATTAAATTTGTCTTTATGGAAACATTAGTGATTAACGTTCCTGATAAAAAAGGGCCCTTGGTGCGGCAAATCCTTAAAGAACTCGGAATCAACTGATCGCATGAAGCCGTCTGATTATGCCAAACTTATTGACATTAGCAAAGACGATGCACAGCAAATGATTAAGGATATACAAACCGGGGAGCCACTCCCGCGATGAGCATTTTCGCCTTTGTTGGTGTTGTCACCAACAAACGTGGAGAATCAAACCGGTGAGACGTCACCCGCGATAAGCATTTTGGTTTCACCCGCAGCCGCTGCCGCTCAATTGCCGCGGGGGCTGTTCGTTATTCACGGGTTGTTTATTTTTTTAGGTGTGAATGATTGCTATCGCAATTTTGTCTTGATACAAAAAGTAACCAAAAAAATCAAGACAGAAAAAAGCTTCAGCGCTGCAGGCCAGACTCCCTGGCCCGCTTTTCTGTCAGGCCTTTGCCCGCTTTTGATTTTTCTTTAATTCTGGAAACGCTTCTCAAAAGGAATTTTTTCCTTCAGTCAGCAGATAAGCTTCGGGGTTCTCCCTAAAAAATTTGTCATTGCGAGGAGGAACGACGAAGCAACCTCGTAGCCAATGCATAAACGCCAGTGCTATTCCCGCGATGGGCATTTTTCGCTTTTGTTGGCGTTGTCACCAACAAGGCTTTTAAATTTTAATAGTATAGAAAAACAAAGTACTAAATTGATTAAATTTGTTTCTATGGAAACATTAGTGATTAACGTTCCTGATAAAAAAGGGCCCTTGGTGCGGCAAATCCTTAAAGAACTCGGCGTTACCATCAAGTCGGAATCAACTGATCGCATGAAGCCGTCTGATTATGCCAAACTTATTGACATTAGCAAAGACGATGCACAGCGAATGATTAAGGACATTGAGCAAAGCCGGGCTGAATGGGAAAGAGATATTAATAGACTCAAATACATTAATTGAGTTTACCGGCAGGCTTTGGCCGAAATAGTTTATTCTAAAATATCCTCTATAATTGATGACGACTTTAATATTTCCTTTGTCAACAAGATTGAAGTGCTCGGCCATCACTCCGCCAACAGGGCCTGAGAGATAACCAGGCAGCCATGCCCCATAGGGGCAAAACCTTTGTAGAAAATTCATTTCAAATTATTTATTGCCCCGTTAGGCGGCTACCCCTGGCGAAATAGGAGAGCATTCGTTACAGTAAAACCGAGATTTGCGGCGCCGTTTAAAACTGTGGGCCATTACCTATCAGCGGGGCACTGGTACGCCACGCTTTTGGCCTGCGCTGCATACCAGCGCCAGAAGAGGGCCAGAAGAGGGGCGGCAACTGGTTCATTACCTGTCAGCGGCGCACGAGAACCCCAACGCTGCAGGCCGGGGCTGCATTCTCGCGCGAGAGGAGCAGCATGGGTAGCCCCAAACCTTCTATAGACCAATATTCCATAAGCAGGCCTTACCCAAGTGTCTGAAATGTGGCATTGAGCCTTTGAAATTTGTCTTGTAATTATACGGAGTGAAAATTGTTGAAGGATTGGAAACCCAAGCCTCTAAGCTATCCAATTCAAGTTCAACATCACTCCATAAATCAGACAATAAATAAGGTTCTGCTCCCGCATTCCAGTACCCTAACTTTAACCCAATATTATCGAACCAAAATCGCAAATCTGCCTTAGTTGTACCTGACTGCTTGAGCATGGATTCTACAATTTTAGTATTTACCAGTAAAATTAAGCAAGCTCTAGAAATAATACCTATTGGATTTGTTTCATGTTCTAATACAGGTACAGAATACCTGACAGAATTCGCATAATCAAATACGATATTATTTGCAGGCTCAATCTGACGTAACAGAAATTGAATGATAAAATCGCTCCTGTTATCTGCAGGATTTTTCCCTAGTGCAGTCAATATTGGATTCCAATCTTTCACCCTGTCTAATTCGGTTAAATTCATTGAAAAGAGATTGCTGTAAAGCATCTCGTAGGTATTCCTTAAGATCGAGTTTGGAAATATTTCATTAGGAGAACATAATTTCCATAGTTCAACTATAAAGCTTACTCTATCTCGAATATTATCGGCTCCTCTTACTATAGATAAATCAAAGTTTTGAGGATTATAACTCACATAATTCCTTAGTTTTTGCTCGGTGTTTATTACGCTTAGGTCTATGCTCCAATCTTGTAACCAGATCGATGCTAACCGAGGGGCCATATCCGTAGAAAACCCAGTGGCGACCATCCAATCACTTAATGAACTATTTTCTATAATAAATGATTTTAAAAGTGTTTCAGAATTAGCAGGGTTATTCAGCCATTCATCAAATGCCTGTTTAGCAAACACATGCGTTTGTAGCTTTTTGGGAGTAGCTTCATGAGCAACGCCTAGTTGATCAATTATAACGTTATTTCCATTGAAAACGCCAATTCCTTGAGAGGCAAGAAAAGAGGTTATTCCTCTCAATTCAGCATAATAAGCACTGTGTATGGCATTTCCATAATCACCTTCCAACAATGAATTAATTGAGCTAGAAAGGTAGGACCATCCGTTAAAACAATGAATACACGCTGAAGTAGCAATATAATTCACTATCTCTATATTATTGATACTGCCGGCCCTAAAATCCCTGCCTATTTCATCTACAGTATCTATTATATATTTATTATTTGCTGCATTCTGCCACCCGTTAATTCCATTAAAAGTACCTTTTAGATTAGATAACGCTGCGGCAATAGCGGAACCCGATGCCAAATGAAGATTAGTGATGGGAGTAGGTGGCGGCATATTATAGTCCTAATTTCGATTGAACTTCGACAGCTAAATCTTTTATTTGAATATCAATCTCACCGACATTCAAAACTTCCGTTGACGCCGCCAAAATCCTTAGAAGTTGTACTCTCATTTCCCGATACCCACCACTTCCTCGAAATTGATTTTGGTGTTGTCTTTTCGTATCCTGAATTAAATCGTTTTGATCAAATGCTGAAGGTGTCCTCCAATCAAACTTATCTATTAAAATGGTGGAAATAATATTAATAAAATTATTAATATTATTATTCGCACGAAATGCATTTACTATAATTTCAATTATTTCATCGCTCGTGTACTTTTCGTAATCAACATCTACAAAAAATTCTTTTAATCCCAAAATCTCATTGGCAACAAAGCATAAATCATTAAAAATAAATAAAACAGGCCTTATACCTTGATCAGTGGTTAGAAAACTTAGAGGGCTATAAAAAGGTATGCTTAAGTCTATTCCAGAAGAATTAACCAAATTATCGGTACTGCGGGCTTTCAAATCCGTCACCCATTCAACTTTACTTTTACCTATTGCAGTATTTATTGATCTCCAAATTAATATTAAGAAAGCCGCCTGCGTTTCTTTGTCCCATTGAATTACGTCTTCTTGTCCTTCGGTCATTTCACCACCAAAAAGCCCCCCAATTTTACCTTCCCACTTTTTTACAAAACTCGTAGTTAATGAATTAATAAATGCATTTTGAGATACCGGAGAGCCTTTTGATTCCCCCGTATTTCCAAGCATATTTATTCTATTGTGCCATGGGCTTATATGACTCTTCCACAGTAATTCGGTAAGTTCTTGCGCACGAACTTTTTTATAAATATCTGGACCGTTAAGATCCTGTTCAAGCCAATCTTGAATTCTTAATAATGGCATTAAATCATATGCCAAACTCGTATTAATTCTTTTGGGCTTAATGTTTATCGTGTAAAACAAATACGCCTGCCAAGTAAAATCCAAATCATGATAAGCAACCACGGGAAAATCGAAATTTCCACTTAAATCAGAAATGTGATCAAATGCTTTAATCCGATGCTGTCCGTCAATAATTTCTATTGGTGATACTATTGGGGTCCATTTATCAGACCAAATTTTTGAAGGTAGAACAAGTTCAGCAAAGTTATCGTCGATTTGTTCAATTTTTATTACGGAATCCTCCTCAATTTTTTTTTGTCTCCGTAAACTATCTGGTTTTAATATATTAGCAATTATGCTCGTTGGGAGCCACCCCGGCATTTGCAAATTTTTAAATGTCTCGCCTTCCTTCTGCTGTAGCGAAATTGTTGACCAAGGGAAACCTCCTTTAATAAATTCCCTAATTTCATTTGATCTCTCTTCACTATGTTTACGCTGGCTGAATGGCTCGTCTTTTCTGCCAACAAATGCATGTCTTGTGTGTATTTCGTATATCCTTTTTAGCAAGAGAGCTGGAATATTAAATTGATAAAAATATGGCTCAGGTTTTCTTCTATTCTTTTGACCAAATTTTGAAACGTTATCCCATTCATTTAACCATTGCTTTACTTTTAAGGCTTTAATTCGGCCGTATTTTGAATAAGTAATTCCATTTTTTTCCAATTCATATAGCGAGTTAGAAATCCCGATGCCATTGGTCCAATCTTCAAATTGCTTATTTGTGAGGCTAAAAGCTTTTGGAAAATCTAATTCCGTAGTCAGCTCCAAAAATTTTTCCTTCGACTCTTTGAGTGAATATCCAATGGTCACCAATCTGTTTATTAGTAATTGTTTCATCAAAACACCGACATCTCCAGATTGAAATAATTTAGATAAATCATACGGCACCTCTTTTTTAGTGCGAAATATTTTATCTGAGGCTCCAGAAACAACTAAAGCGCTTCTTAAATTAGTAAAAAGCTTGCCTTCCTGCATTGTAAGGGTGCCGGACATACTTTCATTTCCATATTTATGTGCAAATAGATCAATATTTTCATGGTGTGTGAAAATTGCTGCCATAAGCGAAAATAAGCCCACCTGGTCAGGGTAATCATATATTTTTGACCAAAATGAAGGTAATTCATCTCCTATAGTATTTATCCCCAAGTAATGACAAAGTGTAGGAATATCTATTCCTTTCTCTTTTTTTAAATACGAAGAGATATCGTTCTCGATCGTAATTGAAATTACTTTGACGATATCGAATTTTGTCCCTGAAGATTTTAATTTTAAAATGTCCGGTTTAGGTGCCATTTATTTTTTTTGTATATTAATATGTACTCCTTTACGTCTTGTTGTCTTTCATCACTTCTACCCATAGTGCTATGAATATGATCCTTTTCAAGTAGGCTATATATGTAGTCATCTTGAAATATAACATATGCAAGGCGTTCAATATCTTGTAATTTGATCATACCCGAATCACTATAGCTTAAAACTAAATGAGAATTTGTCTTTTTAATACATTCGAAAAGAGCAGAGAAAGCCTGGTTTACGGTTGTTTTCTTACAAAATGGAGACTGATGCCTATCATCTCTATATCTACCTTTATGCAATACTTTAGGATAATCATATCGTACAAGGGTTTCCAAAGCATGGTAAAATCTGGAGTAATGAACTGACTGGTAAGGGGGATCAGCATACACTATGGAACCTTCTTCAATTATACGCAAGCAATCAAGATAGTCGAGAGTCGTAGTCTTATACTCTTTAGAAGCTTCACCATTAAGGTTTAAAGTAAGTTCTTTAAATTTTCGTTCGAAATATTCCCATAAGTCTCTTTTGCGATAGCTTAATATATCCAACATATTGTCTTGAGTAGTATCCCTAAATTGAGCGTAGTGCCCGGTGCTTTGGGAAACATACGACATAGCAAATATCAGAGAGGACAAAATCGCATAATATTCGGGTTTCCCAATGTACTGATCGGCCACTGCACGTATGGAGTCAATCCAGACACATTGACTATAAGACCAATAAGTACCCGAAAAGTTTTTAGCGAACAAGTGAAATCCAATTTGAAAATCTTTGTCGATTAGCTTTTGTTGCGCCTGCTCTAAAGCTATAAATTGATCTAACGTAGTGGCACTATCGTAATCGTAATTTAGTTGGGGATATTTATTTAAAAACTCACGAACTAGTTTATTAACTTTTAATTTTATTTTATCTAACGCATCGGGTGCAATTGTGCCTTTTAAATTCGATAAATAAGTATTTGCTAAAACAGCCGAATAAGCTTGAATATCGTTAACATGAATATTATATGAACTTTTTAGCGAGCCGGCAACAACAGATGTTCCAGCGAACAAATCACAAAGCCAGGTACTTTGCACATCTAAAGATTTTATTGCGTCCGTAACGAAACCTATAATCTCTCTTTTTGATCCCATGTACTTTAATAAATGTGGGATCTTGGTTTCAACAATCTCTATTTCCTCTGCTTCCATCTAATTTTTGAACGTTTTAAGGCAATAAAGGTAATCTAAATCAAACATTATCTAAGTTAAATATAAAACTGATCTTATTACCTATAATTAAAAAAAATATACTCCCTTCTCTCGCGAGAATCCGTGTAAAGACCCGCAGGGGTGGGCTCCTTGTTCACCTCTGACAGGTAGTGAAATAGCTTCCCCTGTGAGTTTCACTTAATAGCTATTGCATTAATATTTTTTATTAACATCCATCGAAACGCAATTATAAAATTGGATTTCTAAACGAAGTCTTCCCATTAGTAAGCCGGCCAGTTTTATGACAATATTTTTCCGGGTAATCGTAATTGCTAAACTGTGACCAGGTATTATATGCATCATAACAAAATGGCCGCTCGGGATTAAAAGGGATTTCGACACCTGTTCTGATACAATACCCTTTTGGCGATGCAAACGCATCATTGTTATTTCGGCTTTGATTGTAAGTATTATTCCCGCGCTGGTATTCGTTCGACTTATAGGCTGGACTTGCAGCAGACTTGTTCGAATTGGTCTCACCATAGTTCTTAAACCCGGAAAACGAACTTTCTTTCTTTTTCTCGTCGGCCTTTATGTAGGCGTCTAGTTTGTCGACCTTTGTAATCGACCCTTTATACTTTTTCTTCAATATACTGATAAGCCCCGATTCAAATTCCGGTTCTCTTTTAAACAATAATTCGCTGTTTTTTATCACTCTTAAAAAGAATTTCGTAGAGTCATCATCCACTTCGGCGTCTTTAGATAGTCCGATCAACCTTTCTGCTGCCCCCGGAGTATCCAGCCAGACTCCACATTCTATATTATTATTATGTGAGAACTCGTACAGATTCATAGAAGCAATCATACCACCATGTTCATTTGCATAATACTTGGCGTGCAGATTCTTCTCGTGCCGAATTTCGATGTTCGCAAACGTCTTAAAAAAAGTTGCGTCTTCATAACTCAATTTATTAACCCCGTCATCACCTTTCCCAAATAAAACGATTACTGATAGTTCAGGATTACTTGCTTTTTGCTTTAGTTCAGCTATAATTTTATTATGTAGTTTTATGTAAGGAGAAATAAGCCATAAAACTTTGTCTGCTTCTCCTATTAATTTTTCTAGTTGCGCGTTTAATGCACTACCACTTTTAAATTGGGCCATCTTTTAAAAAATAATTGCTAATAAATAAGGTTGAAAATATCAGGTTGATTTGGTTTGGGGTATCCGCGTCAAAAGTAACATTAAACGTTATTTAATATTATTTTTAAAAATATAAATATTTAATTCAGTATCCCTGCGTTAGGGACGGAAGTGGATACCGGCCCGCGCCTAAGGCCAACGGCGTATGAACGGCTGGCCCGGGCCCCGTTTCTAAGTCTTAAGTCCGGAGTCTATAGTCAAAAGTCGGGGCCGTTCCGGGCTGTTCAAACATTTCGGGGTGTGATGGATCGCCCTTACTTCGGGCCTGTCGGTACATGTTGGTGAAAACACCAGCATGGGCGTAGTTTTAAGTCTGGAGTCGTAAGTCAAAAGCAGGGGCTCATCCCTGGCCGGCTAAACATTTCCGGCGTGCGGTATCCTCCTTACTTATGGCAGACCAGTAACCGCCAATACAGTCGCAAATGCATATCGTCGACCTGTCAGCGACGAGGTTGCCACGCTGCGCCTGCCTGCCGGCAGGCTCGCAATGACATGGTGGGTTAGGATAATTTATACATATTTTTCTTTAAAAATCCAAGTAAATTACAGAATTTATTTGTGTACCAGGTGTACCAGGTTTATTCATCTGTATCGGGTGGTTCAGGGGGCCCGGGGGGGAGGGAAGTCCATGGCCGATGGTCCATAGACCATGGTAAAAGGGAGGAAGGGAAGAGTCCATGGTCGATGGTCCATAGACCATGGTAAAAAAGGGAAAGGAGGGAAGTCCATGGTCGATGGTCCATAGCAAACGCCTTGTGCTTCTTTATTCATTCCATGGACTATGGACTATGGACTCCTACTATGGACTATCCACTTCTACCATGGACCATGGACTATGGATCATCGACTAAAACATTCGGTGAAATCACAAAACAATCGGTGTAATCGCAAAAAACACTAAATTCGCCCACCATGCTGCAGATACAGGAAAACGTTTCGCTCAGGAACTTCAACACGTTTGGGGTTGAGGCCAATGCGCGCTATTTTGTGGAGATTAACCACCGGGCGGACCTGACGGAGCTGTTCCTTGACCCGCAATGGCGGCAAACGGAACTGCTGGTGCTGGGCGGCGGCAGCAATATGCTGCTGGTGAACGATTTCGGCGGCCTGGTGATCAGGATGAATATCCGGGGTATTGAACACCGCATCAGCCATACCGACGTGTACGTTGAAGCCGGCGCCGGGGAGGTTTGGAACGACCTGGTGAACTTTTGCGTACTGCGCGGCTATGCCGGGATGGAGAACCTGAGTTTGATACCGGGTTCGGTAGGCGCCTCGCCGATCCAGAACATCGGCGCCTACGGGGTGGAACTGCAGGATGTGTTCCATAGCTGCTGCGCTTTTGAACTGGCTACGGGCGCTTTTAAAACTTTTACCAAAGCCGATTGTTACTTTGGCTACCGCGAAAGCATATTTAAGGGTGAACTGAAGGGGCAATATATCATCGTATCGGTAAAATACCAGCTGAGCACCGTCCCCAACCTCAACCTTAAATACGGGGCCATTGAGCAGGAGCTGCAGCATAGGGGCATTACGGCGCCTACCATCAGGGATGTGTCGCAGGTGGTGTCGCACATCCGGGTTTCCAAATTACCTGATCCCTCTACCATCGGGAATGCGGGGAGTTTCTTTAAAAATCCCATCATCAGCCTGGCGGAATTTGAGCTGATGGAGTCGCGGTTTCCGGAGCTGGTGCACTATCCAGCCAGCCATGGCCATGTAAAGTTAGCCGCCGGCTGGCTGATTGAACAATGCGGCTGGAAGGGAAAAGTGGTAGGAAATACGGGGACCTGGAAAAACCAGTCGCTGGTTTTAGTGAACCATGGCGGGGCCACAGGAGAGGAAGTGTATAGTTTTTCGTCCATAATTATAGACAGTGTGTACGCCAAATTTGGCGTAAGGCTACAGCGCGAAGTGAACATTATTGAATAGGTTTTTTTATTTTTACCAAAAGGCGGTTTAATAAACTGCCACTTCCTGAAGCATCCGGCTTTCAATCGCTGCAGATGACACCCCAACAAACTACACAAGCAAACGCCTGTTTTACAGCACTTTAAATACCACCTTAGTGTTTAATAAATTGAGCTTTACGGCGATTGATATTTGGCAGACCGGCCCGGCGGCCCTGTGCCCTGCTATTTTTTAGTGGTACTATGTTTGTCTTACTGTTGATACAAAACATTAACAGATGACAAAGATTGAGTTTAACACCCTAGTACTACGTCAGGCAACCTCGCTAAGGTCATATGCCTTACACTTTACCCGCGACGCAGACGATGCTAACGACCTTGTCCAGGACACAATGTTGAAGGCGATAACCTATTACAACAAGTTTAAGGAAGGAACAAATTTGAAGGGGTGGTTATACACTATCATGAAAAATACTTTCATTAACAACTACCGCCGGTTTATAAAAATGAACACTTTTGTTACCAAGAGCGACGAGATCAGCTCGCCGAACCTGGTATTCAGTTCGACCAAAAACCAGGGCGAAGCCAAATTTGTGATGGACGATTTGAAAAAAGCTTTAGACAGGCTGCCCGCTGATTATTACGTACCCTTCACAATGTATTTTGAAGGCCATAAATACCACGAAATTGCTGATGATCTGGAAATCCCGATCGGCACTGTTAAAACCCGTATTCACGTTGCCCGCAAGCTGCTTAAAAAGAGCCTTAAAGCTTACGATACAGGCGTTGCCAAACCTGTTTACGCTGAAAATTAACAAGCTCAACATATATAATTTGAATCTCCCTGTTTTTTTAGCAGGGAGATTTTTTTTGTGGCCTCACCCCCAACCCCTCTCCAAAGGAGAGGGGCTTTAAGAATTTTTTTGATTTACAAAGTGAATTGTTTTGGCTATTTTGCAAGCTTCACACTGCCGTCTCCAGGGGAGAGGGTGAACAAGTACAATACCCGAAATAAAATGAGTGAATTGCCTGTATATACCAAGTCGCAACTGGCGCTAAGGAACGGAAGCGATAAGCCGGAGATCTGGATCGCCTATCAGGGAATGATCTATGATGTTTCGCGCAGCAGGCTATGGATGCGGGGCCGCCACTACGAGCACTGGGCCGGGCAGGACCTTACCGATGAACTGAAAGACGCCCCGCATGATGAGTGGGTTTTCCAGAATTTTGACCCGATAGGGGTTTTGAAGTCCTGAGTGTTAAGTCGAAAGTCTTGAGTCATACTTATTTTCGACTCAAGACTTCAGACTCTAGACTTTACACTATATTTCAAACTTCGATAAGCTCACAAACTCCTGCACCCTGGCGGCTATTTCCTGCTGGCTAAGATTGCGGATCTTTTCGGTACCGAACTTTTCTACACAGAAGGAAGCTAATGCTGAGCCAAAAATGATGGCATTTTTCATGTTATTGAAATTAACGGTACCTACTTTCGCCATATAACCGATAAAGCCACCTGCAAAAGTATCACCGGCGCCGGTTGGGTCGAATACGTCGGCAAGGGGTAACGCGGGGGCGGCAAATATTTTATTTTCGTGGAAGAGCAAAGCGCCATGCTCGCCTTTTTTGATGATCAAATATTCGGGGCCCATGGTTAAAATTTTATGGGCTGCTTTTACCAGCGAATGTTCGCCCGAAAGCTGGCGGGCCTCGGCATCGTTAATGGTAAGCACATCCACCATTTTAATGGTATCCAGCAGTTCCTCAAGGGCAACGTCCATCCAGAAGTTCATGGTGTCCATTACGATGAGCTTTGGGCGATTGGTAAGGCGGTTAATCACCGTTTGCTGTACCTGCGGCTGCAAATTACCCAGCATCAGGAATTCACAATCCTGGTAGGAGGCTGGGATAATAGGATCAAATTCAGCCAGCACATTGAGTTCGGTGATCAAAGTATCGCGGCTGTTCATATCATTATGATACCGGCCCGACCAAAAGAAAGATTTTTCTCCGGCTTTTACCTGCAAGCCTTCGGTATTGATCTGGTGGTTGTTAAAATCTTTTATTTCGCTCTGCGGAAAATCGTCGCCAACTACGGCTACAATCTTTACTTTATCATAAAAATACGAAGCCGCCAGGCTTGCATAAGTGGCAGCGCCGCCAACAATTTTATCTGTTTTGCCAAAAGGGGTTTCAATGGCGTCGAACGCTACAGTACCAATAACTAAAAGGCTCATTAAGTATGTGTTAAATTTTTGCGCAAAGGTCGTAAAATTTAAGAAGAAAAGTGCGGGCTTTCAGCCATATGGGTAGAATATTTGTCAAATTCAATCAGGTAAGCATTCGGTTCATTGACGAACAAGCCGGCAGGAATCAACATATGCGGGACGAAGTCAATTAAATCCCTAAAAAAAACGGACAACTTTACAGTTATCCGCTTTTTAACTTTTAAGCTCCGTAATCGTATAAGGATTAAATGTCATCTGGTGTAAACGATAACCTGCCCAACTTCTAAAGCCCGATACCTTAAACGGTGATGAGAATTTCCACTTTTATATATTCTTAGCTATCCCTTAAACAAGTACATCCGATGAACAGTACAGTGTATAAAATGTACACTATAAAGTTTTTATCCTTTTTGAGAAATTGGTTGATTGTCCTTTCACAGGTGTTGACAGGTGGGTTTAAACTTTTCTTGGCATCAACAGATTATCACTAAATGCAGCTTCCATCTTATAATAACTTTCCGGACGTGCTGACTTATCAGTAATAAGTAAGGTCACAGCTACACGCCCTTCTTATCGTACCAGTTTACCCCAATTTTTTAATTATAACAGCAAACATACTGACCTGTGCGCTAAACTATTGGGCGATCCCTTCCCTTTGTATCTCAAAAAGAAATTCAAAAAGATTGGTTTCTGTTGGAATTTGAAGCTTTTTGCGGAGCCTGTACCTGCTGATCTCTACGCCCCTCACTGAAATACACATCAATTGCGCTATTTCTTTACTTGACAAGTTCATGATCAGGTAGGCAGATAGTTTTAACTCCTGCTGATTAATTGTGGGATACCTTTCCTTGATTTTATTAAGAAAATCACCATGCACCTTATTAAAATGAATGGAAAACTGCTCCCATTCCTCATTGATTTTTTTATCCTCAGTAAGCAAGCGGGCTATTCTTTTTATTTCAAACGTTTGTATACTTTCTTTGCCGGATTTGATAAGCGTTTGCAACTCCTCTTTTACCTTGATTAAAAATTCTTTTTTCTGAACGATGTTCATTGCTGCAGAAGCCAGTTCGGAGTTTTTGTACTCAATCTCCGTTTCTAATTTTTCATTTTTTAGCTTAATAACTTCTTTTTCAGATATTTCCAATTCAAGCTGATGAAGATAGGCCATTTGTTGCTGCTCCTCTTCATTTTTTTGCCTTTGTAACAGCAGCTCTTTTTCGTGGTTCCTTACATGTCGTTTCTCCTGCAACTTATAAAAATAATACAGCGATCCGGCAAATATTAACAAGTAAACAGTGTATGCCCAAATGGTTTGGTACCATGGCGGATTAATGTAAAAGGCGTAGCTGGAAATAGAAGATGTATTGTTTTGTAGGTTTCTTGCCTTTACCTTAAAAACATACTTTCCCCACGAGAGGTTTGTATAATCTTTTTCCGCTTTTTTTGACCACTCAGACCAACCCTTATCATAACCTTCCAACAAATAGCTGTATTCAACCGTAGATTGCGCCTCGAATACCGGCGAAGAAAACTCGAAATGCAGAGAGTTCCACAGAAAGCTTAATGCCAAAGTGCTTTTTTTAGCATTTTTTAAATCGGATGAGTTATCAATATAACCGCCAAAAAGCAGGCTATCTGTAGTAGATATCGCCTTTACTTTCCTGATATAAACTTTTATAGGTTGAATATTGGCTTTGTACTTGGCGAAATTGATATGATAAAAGCCATTCTCTCCACCTACAAAAACGTTCGAATCATTTTTAGTATAAATATTTTCAAAGCCGCTGAGAATACGATTATTGAGCTCCGGAAAATATATGATCTCATGCCTTGATGTGGAATAGTCTACTACACCTACATTTTTTCCCTCTACAAACCAAATATTACCGGAAGGGTCTTCTTTTAGATATCTTAAATTCCTGTTGCCAAAATCAGCCGTAAACCGTTTCGACATTTCAAATTTATCCGCTTTTTTATTGTATTCAAAAACGCCCTTTTCAGTTGCTACAACTACCGTACCTTTAATTTTATAAACAAAGTTATTTAATGTGGACGGAAGCCCCTGTGCTTTTGTGTACAGTTTTACATTATCACTGGTACCCAATGTGAGTTTATAAACCCCCCTGTATGGATGGGATGTCCAAATACTATTGTCTTTGTCTATTTCCAGAAATCTGGCTGATTCCTTATAGTTACCCAGGTTGCCTTTACTTATAAAAGTGCCATTTTTATATTCAAAAAGTTCAACACCGTAGTAATTCCCCGCGGCAACAAGTTTAGTACCCGATTTATCCACAAGCGACCGAAATATCCAAAATCCATAACTTGGATCAATAGTAACAGGTTGATTGTTCCTGATCTGAAACACACCGTTATCATTACCCGCAAGCAAACAGTTATCGATAACACCAAGATGCCATGATTGTCCCTGTGTAACTGTACTTATATTTTCAGCACTTGAACTTCGGTCACCCGAATTAATAACAGGCAGGCGGTAAATTCCATTTGATAAAGAAAAATACAAACTGCCCCCAAATTCATTCACCGCATAGCCTCCCCCATCTTTAAAAATTGGCGGATTAATATGCTTAACCGCATTATTATAAGCGATGTAATCTATCCCATTGTCCAATCCAAGCCAAAGATTATGGTTTGAATCAACAAAGTTACTGCGCACATTACCGTTTTGTAAACCTTCTTTCTGGGAGATATTTTCAACTATGTTGCCTGACCTGTCAGCTAAATAAATACCGTTTGAATAGGTGCCGATGAGGAAATTACTTTTGTCTAAAGCCAGGGCGCTTGAAAAAACCTGATTGTTATCTACTTTTATTCCGGTGAGCGGCCAGGGTTTTAATTGATTGCCGTAAAGCAAAAAAACGCCGTTCTTAGATGTTGTAACCAGGCTGGTATCTTTGCTATATTTAATTATCGAAGTAATGTAAAAATCTTTTGGTAATCGGTTTTGTTCGATAAATGTTTGCCATTTCCCATTCTTCAATATTAACAAGCCACTTTTTTCATCCTGGGCAATCAAATTGCCGAGATGATTACCAAAGAATAACCATGATGAATTGGAGTGATAGACAGTGATTTTACCAGCACTGTACCTGAAAATCTTAAAATGTGAACGGTAAAAAACTGAATTTTGGAAATTGACAATATCCCAGATATCAGAAAAATTTTTGTCTGCCGCAGGAAGCAATGTTTTTATTGAAGTAAAAACTAAAGCCCCAGCCTTACCAGAAGAAAAATACCCCAGTTCATCCTGCCCGCCTACGTAAATCTTCTTATCAGTACCCAACTCAAGAGACCGTACTATCGTCTTGTTAGGCAAAGGGTACAACTGCCAGTTAATTCCATCAAACACCAGCAGGCCTTCGTTATTTGCAAAATACATCCTCCCCTGTTCATCCTGGCGAATTTTCCAGTTTTGTGTACCGGCGTTATACTGGCCCTTCCGGTAATTAATGATTTCGCGCTGGCCAATATGAGCTTGCCCCGAAACCCACTGCATTGCCGCAAGCGCCAGAAAAAATAGTATACCCCGTAAAAACATAGTAAGTGATGGTCTATATTTTATAAATCTATCAAATATGCGGGTAATAACCGTCAAATCGAAGATTTTTCGACACTGTGTAGTAGTGACGTAGTCCGATTTTCACCTTAATGTGAATACCCAAATACATTTGCCGCTGTAAACCGACGTCATCTACGTTTTTAAATTAAGACCTAAAGTAACTTATATGAGAAAAAGAAGTTTTTGTAAACTTTTTGCTCCCCGCAGGCGCAAAATTTTTAGTGCTCATTTAATCGCAATTCATTTAATAGAACTTTCGCCGCCCTGACCCAGCCCACGCTTCGTCTTTATTCATTAAAGAAATACCTGCAAGGGCAAATACAGCCAATGCAAAAGCAATCAATATTTATCATTCTAAAAATTAAAATTTATATGCAATTAAAATTTACGTTTTGTTTGGTTTTCACTTTATTAATATTTTTTGGAAGCAGTGCTTATGCTCAAAATATTCACATAAACGGTAAAGTAACAGAAAACGGCAACGGAAAAGCTTTATCCGGTGCTACCATTAAAATAAAAGGCACCAACGCCGGGACAACTTCTGATCAGGATGGGAACTACACACTTACCCTCCCACAAAAAGGCGCAACAGTGGTGGTGAGTTTCATTGGTTTTGAAACCATTGAAAAAATTGTTAACCAGAGTGGTGAATTAAATTTCCCGCTGGTGGAAAGCGCCTCAAAATCACTATCCGAAGTCGTTGTGATCGGCTATGGTTCGCAAAAAACTGAAAAAGTGACCGGCTCAATCGCTACAATCAAAAACACGGATATAGAGAAAACAAATGCCGTGCGGATTGAGGATGCCTTACAGGGCAAAGTTTCCGGCGTTACGATCATTCAAAGCGGATCGCCCGGAACTAATCCCACCCTATTAATCCGCGGTGTTCCTTCTTACACAGGCAGCGATCCTTTGGTAGTTATTGATGGCGTAGAACAGACGCTTACTGATTTCAATTCACTTAACCCTATGGACGTTGAGTCGGTATCTATTTTAAAAGATGCGGCCGCAACAGCAATTTACGGTGTAAAAGGCGGTAATGGCGTTGTATTGGTTACGACCAAATCCGGCAAAAAAAATCAGAAAACACAATTCAGGCTGAGCAGCAGCTACGGCCAGCAGCAAGTAGCCAATGAGGTTGCTGTTTTAAATGCCAGCCAGTATGCTGCAATGTTAAACGAGGGGAGTACACTTTCAGGCGGAGCCCCAATTTTCCCTAACCTGAGCACGGTTGGCGTAGGCACTAATTGGCAAGACCAGATCTTTAAAAAGGCCCCATTGCAAAATTATGCGCTATCTGCTACAGGCGGGTCTGAAAAGATCACTTACTTTCTTGAAGCCGGCGCAACAGATCAGGCGGGTATAGTTGGCGGTGGAAGTAAATCAGACTACGGACGTTATAATTTTACGGCCAACCTTAATTTCGACCTAACCTCCAAATTAAAATTCATTTTTAATGTAACCGATGTGGTATTAAACTCAAAAGGTGTTGGCGAAAACTCTTTCAACAGCATTATAGGCGAGGCGTTAAATTTTGACCCTACGGTTCCGGTCTACAATAATGTGGCTAATACAACAGGGCAATATGGTTTTAGTACGCTTGAATTACAGGAAGTTCATAATCCTTTAACCACTTTACAAAACACCTACAATAAAAGATTAGGGAATAAACTTTATGGCAAATTCGAATTACAGTATGAGCTGATCAAGGATTTAAAGCTTACCTCGCGCTTCGGCTATACCGACTATAACGACAATGCGAAATCATTTAATCCGCTTGTTTTTTATGGCTTAAACAATACGGATAATACCATGAACGCAGACCAATCACCAGTGGTTGGCGATCATAATTCCGTTACTTCGGTAAGAAACAGCAATTTTAACTGGAATTGGGATACCTACGCCAATTATGATTATACTTTAAAAAACGACCATCATTTTCAGGCGGTTGTGGGTTTTGCGTTGGCCGAATCATCAGGAAACCAGATCGGTGTAAGCCGCCAGGATGTTCCTTTTAATTCGTGGACATTTGCTGATTATACTGCCGCCACCGGCGTAAATACTGCTACAAATACCAATGCGCAAACCGGCTATTATTACCAGTACTCAGATAATAAATTATCCTACTTCGCCCGTTTGAATTATGATTATAAAGAAAAGTATTTAGTAACGCTGAGCGACAGAATAGACGGCGACCAGGTATTTGGCGCCAACAATAAGTTCGGTAATTTCTATGCAGGTTCTTTGGGGTGGATCATTTCGAAGGAAGATTTCTTCCATTCAGACCTTGTTGATTTCCTGAAGTTAAGGGGTAGCTATGGCGTGTCCGGAAATAGCAATGCATCCAACGTGCAAACTACTTCCATTATAACCGGGGGGCCTTACAATAACATTGGAAACAGTAATGGCTATAACTTTAATAATGTTTTCTATTCAGGTTCATCAATAGGCTCGCTGGCCAACCCTGATCTGGCATGGGAAAAGGACAAGCAGATTGATATTGGCGCCGACATTGAACTCAGCCATAAATTTTCCTTCACCCTGGATGTGTATAAAAAAGACGTGAGCGGTTTGTTATTTACGCCATCACAATCAGCCTATTTAGGTACAGTACCTGCATCCAACGCAAATATTGGAACTACCAGCACCAAAGGAATTGATGCCATGGTTAGTTACAATGACAGGATATCTAAAAATTTCAAACTTAGTACTTCATTAACTTTTGGCACATTTTCCAGTTTAGTAACGTCAACCAACTCAGATAATAGCGCTATTGTGCAGGGCGGTTACTTTTTCAATGGCCAATCGCAACCCACAACAATATTTAAGAAAGGTTATGCGCCCGGCACTTTTTGGGGATACAAAACTGACGGGCTTTTCCAAACAGTTGCACAGATTGCTGCTTCACCAACCCAAACAGGCGCACAACCTGGCGATATTAAGTATAAAGACATCAACGGAGATGGGGTAATCAACAGTGCCGATCAAACCAGCCTTGGCAATGCTTTCCCTAAATTCACCATCGGCTGGAACCTGAACCTTGTTTACAAACAATTTGATTTTACCGCCTTTGTTTACGTATCTGAGGGCAATAAAATATTCAAAGCCTGGGACAGGAACGCAAACTTTACCAATAAGCCAAGCACAATATTAGGCCGTTGGACAGGACCGGGGACTACCAACAACGCAGAGTACCCACTGTATACCTTCACCGATCCAAATGATAACGCCCGTGTTTCGGACAGGTACATTGAAGACGGATCTTTTGTAAAAATTAAGAATTTGCAATTAGGCTATACTCTTCCTAAGTCTGTTTTAAAAGGGGAAAACACCTCTTTCAGGATTTATGCACAGGTAAAAAATGCATACACTTTCACCAAATATACCGGCTTTGACCCTGAAATCTCCGGCGGATTACTAAACAGCGGAGTTGATTACGGGTATTACCCGCAGGCACGCGTTTTCCTTTTAGGTCTTGATTTTAAATTTTAATCATAAAAATATCGATATGAAAAAAAACATTAAAATAGCAGTTTTTCTCGGCGCTATTGGTTTAATAGCATCCTGCAAGAAATTTGTTGATTACAAACCACAGGATGCGTACCTGGTAACCGCATCATCGTATCTGCAATCCGAAAGTGATTACCGCACCATGGAAATAAGTGTATATACACCATTGCAATGGTTAAACCAGGTTGTACCCATTGGGGATATCGCTTCCGATAATGCTGTTGCAGGAGGTGAAAGCGCTTCAGATGTGCTCGATTTGCAGCAAATTGATCAGTTTACAACTTCACCAACCAATGGTTCGCTTTTAAATATCTGGCAATTTGCCTACGAGGGCGTAAACAGAGCCAATTACCTTACACAGTACAAAACAGCAAACCCTGCCGGCAGCCAGGTTAATTTTGCCGGTAAAGACGCCATGTATGGCGAGATTTATTTTTTAAGGGCATATTACTATTTCACATTAGTGAAAATGTTTGGCGGCGTACCGCTTTTTACAGATAAGCGTTTGGATTTTTCGGCTTCAGGAACATTAAAAAGGGCCGCAGCAGCTGATGTTTACCAGCAAATTGAAGCGGATTTAAATAGTGCCATAGCTGTTTTACCTACCGTACAATCACAAGCCGGAAGGATAACAAAATATGCCGCGCAAGCATTATTAGGTAAAGTGTATTTATATGAAAAGAAATATGCTCCGGCGTCGGCAGTATTGCAAAGTGTTATTGATGCAGGTACATTCAGCCTGGTAGCAAAATTCGATTCCATTTTTGTTAAATCCGGTGAAAATGGTCCTGAATCGGTATTCGAGATTCAGTACACAAATACTTCTCCTTATTATCAATGGTCAAATGTTTTACAGGGACAAGGCAATTATGCAGTACAACAGTGTGGAGTAAGGCAGTTAAATGGCTCAAACGATATGCCTTATGCCGCGGGATGGAGTACAAATCTACCATCAGGCAATCTGTATAATGCCTACCAGGCAGGCGATCAGCGCCGTGATGGCACTTTGTTTGACGTCGCCGCCTATGCTGCCGCCAACCCTTCTTATAACATCACCTACGAAGTAGCACCCTACGAGAATACCGGCTATTATGATAAAAAGTATTTACCGCGTAAAGGCCAGACAAGTGGACAGGTTGAGTTAAATTACCTGAACAACTACCGCACCATACGATATGCTGATGTACTTTTAATGGCTGCCGAAGCCTATAACCAAACCAATAATGACAGCAAGGCGCAATTATACCTGAATCAGGTTCGCCGCAGGGCATTCCAGGTATCCGATGCAAGCTTCGACGTTACTGCTTCCGGACCGGCTTTGTATACCGCCATTTTAAATGAAAGAAGATTAGAGTTGGCGATGGAAGGTGAACGTTTTTTTGACCTGGTAAGAACCGGTCAGGCAGCAACCGTACTGGGTTCTAATTTCAAAGCAGGAAAAAGTGAGTTGTTCCCGATACCGCAAAGTGAGGTTGTTGTTTCTCATTTACAGCAAAATCCAGGTTATTAATTGATCATTATTTAAAAGAACAATCATGAATTTAACAAAATATTTTCTTGGTATGGCTTTATTACTTGTAGTAATAAGCTGTAAAAAAGACAACTTCAACGATACCTCGTTTGTAAACACGGCTGGTTCACCGGCTAAATTATCTGTAATGTTTGATATTACACAAGATAATACTGGCCTGGTTACCATCACACCTAACGGTGAGGGCGCCACATCCTATGACATTTATTATGGTGATGGGGGTTCGGGTTTTACTAATGTTGCCGCAGGCAAAAACACCAAGCACACCTATGCCGAAGGCGCATACACGGTGAAAGTTGTGGGCCACGGCATAACAGGCAAAACTACTGAAATGACGCAACCGTTAACGGTTTCTTTCAGGGCACCTGAAAGCCTTAAGGTTACTACAACTACCAATGGGTTAACCATCGGATTATCGGCAACCGCAAAATACCAAACCCTTTTTAAGGTTTACTACGGGGATTCAACCAATGTAAGCCCTTTACACTTTCAATCCTTTTTGCAGGGGCAAACAGTTTATCATACTTATCCTAATGCAGGGGTTTACTATATCACCGTTGTGGCATTAAGTGGCGGGGCTGCAACTACTACCTTGTTAGATACAATAAAAGTAGGCAAGCAAATTGATTTGCCTGTTAATTTTGACAATCCCGTGTATGATTACACCATGTCGGATTTTGGCGGTAACAGCTCAACAGTCGCTCCAGACCCGGCTAATAGTGCAAACATGGCGTTGAAAGTTACTAAAACCAGCGGCGCCCAGGTTTGGGCCGGCACTACCATTGGAACAGCGCTTGGTTTTGCTACGCCTATTCCGGTTACCTTCGCTGCTACAAAAATGAGTGTGCGGGTTTATTCACCAATAGCCGGGGCAGACATCAAATTAAAAATTGAAGATCATAACAATTCTTCCAATTCGGTTGAAACTGATGTCAAGACGACCAAGTCAAATCAATGGGAAACTTTAGTTTTTGATTTTAAAAATCAAGCAGCGGGTACACCGGCTTTAAATACTGCGGATACGTATGATAAAGTATCCATCTTCTTTGATTTTGGTAATGCCGGCTCCGGCGCAGTTTTCTACGCAGATGACCTTGTATTTTTACCGCCACCTGTATTAACGCAAATAAGCCTTCCTGTAACGTTTGATGATCCAACAGTTGATTATTCGGTGATAGATTTTGGCAATGCACAAACCAAGGATGGCGTTGACCCTGCAAACGGCGCGAATAAAGTTAAAATTACTACCAAACCTGCAGGCGCTGCAAGCTGGGCTGGTACCACTTTAGGAACAGGCTCCGGATTCTCATCTGCCATTCCGCTTACCGCGAATACAAGCCAAATGAGTGTACGGGTTTATTCGCCGGCCGCAGGGATCCATGTTAGGCTAAAAGTTGAAGACCATGCTGACAATACCCATTCGGTAGAGACCGAAGCAGTAACTTCACTTGCCAATACCTGGGAGACCTTGATATTCGATTTTAAATACCAGGCTACAGGTACAGCTGCTTTCAACAATACCTACCGGTATGATATGGCGTCAATCTTCTTTGACTTTAATAACGGCGGTGATGGCCGTACCTATTATTGGGATGATGTAAAGTTTTTGGCTACAAATGTTGTACCTAACGTATTGGCACTCCCTTTAGATTTTGAGTCAACTTCACTTACCTATACATTTACTGATTTTGGAGGAGGACAATGCGCCGTTGTCGCAAATCCCCAGTTATCCGGGACCAACACAAGCGGTCACGTAGCCCAAATGATAAAAAATGCCGGGCAGGTTTATGGGGGAAGCTCTATCACATTAGCCCACCCCATTGATTTTTCAACAAAGAAAATTTTCAGTATGAAAGTGTACTCGCCAAGGGTTGGCGCAAATGTACTGTTGAAAGTTGAAAACAGCACAAATGGAGCAATTAGTTATCAGCAGGCGGTTAACACCACAACTGCTAACGGATGGGAAAACCTGACGTTTGATTTCAGCGCCATCGATGTTTCGCAGTCTTATGACAAGGTAACCATCATATTTGATTTGGGTACAATGGGCGACGGATCGGCTAATTTTACTTACCTGTTTGATGATATTTCACTTAATTAATAAAAAAAATAATCATGAAAATAAGAATATCGATAACCACATTCCTTTTTATGCTAATGGCTTTCATAAGCTGCAAGAAGGAAATATATTCATTTGGTTCATTACAGGCTCCTTCGGGATTAGGCTTAAACGCCGTTGTATCAGGTGCAGATAGTAATAATCCAAACGGCAGCGGATCAGGCGAAGTAACCATTTCCATAACAGCAGCCAACGCTATAAAATATAAAATTGATTTTGGTGATGGCACAAGCCAGATAGTACCTACCGGAAATATAGTCTACAAATATTCAACCCCGGGGACAAACGTTTATACCATTACTGTAAATGCAATTGGCACCGGAGGCTCAATTTCGACTATCACGAAAGAAGTGACCGTTTTTACAGCCTTTACTATACCTACGGATATTGTCCAGGACTTGACAAACGGATCATCCCAGGTTTGGATCACGGATGCAGGCGCGGTAGGACATGTCGGCGTTGGGCCGGCAGGCACATTTTCGCCCGATTACTATGCTGCAACACCAAACTCAAGGGCCGCCTGCCAGTATGATGATGAGATCACATTTTCAAAAGATGCCAACGGAAATATTTCAATGACCATCAATAATATGGGGCAATCGTTTCTGATCGCAGCCTCCACTTCATTTTATGGCCAAAGCGGTGGCGATGGCTGCTATGATGTAACGCTGAGCGGAGCCAAACAATTGACGTTTATGAATGCCACTTCAGGCTCTACATCAGCTGTGTCAACCGGTATACAGTTTATGGTGCCGGGTAATGGCCTCGTCAATTTTGGCACGGGCGGTAATACTTACGAGATCTTAGCCATTACGCCAACAACCCTTTATTTGAGGAACATTGGTATCGACGGGAACGCCTGGTATCAAAAGCTGAAAGTTAAATAGTCATATCATGAAATATTTAAAAATAATTTTGATCCTTTTGATGCCCATGGCATTTTCCAACTGCTCAAAAAGCAGCAGCAATGGTAATATGAGCCCGGCGCCAACAGATCTTACAATAAGCGCAGCAATTAGTACCGATAATAGCGGTAATGTTGCCTTTACTGCAACAGCTACTAATGCTGTAAGTTATGATTATGATTTCGGTAACGGCACGTTCCAAACTGTGCCATCAGGAATTATTACGTATAAGTACCCTTCATCGGGTACTTATACGGTTAATGTAATTGCTAAAAGCAGCGGCGGGCAAACGATCGCAAAATCTGTACAGGTAACCGTCGTTTCAAACGGTGGTCCTGCTGGGATGACACTGGTTTGGTCAGACGAATTCAATACCGATGGTGCGCCCGATCCTTCAAAATGGGGTTATGATACCGGAACCGGCGGAGGTGGCTGGGGTAACAACGAACTGGAATATTATACCAGCAGAAGTAATAATGTTAACGTATCTAACGGCACCCTCAAAATTACGGCAGTGAAAGAAAATTACAATGGCAGCGCCTATACTTCCGCCCGTATGCTGTCAAACGGTAAGTTCTCATTTAAATACGGGAGAATAGAGATAAGTGCGAAATTGCCTGCGGGTTTGGGCACATGGCCAGCGATCTGGATGTTGGGTAATAATTTTTCAACTGCCGGGTGGCCAAATTGCGGCGAGATCGATATTATGGAGCAGCGGGGATCAGAGCTGAATAAGATTTTTGGCACGCTTCATTACCCGGGGCATTCAGGCGCCAACGGAAGGGGTAGCACAACTATCATCCAAAATAGTTCAACCCAGTTTCATTTATATACACTCGACTGGTCGGCGGCTTCCATTAATTTTTCAGTTGACGGTAATGTTTTTTTTACGGTGCCCAATGATAATACATTGCCGTTTAATCAAAACTTCTTTGTCATCTTAAATTTAGCAATGGGAGGTAGTTTTGGCGGCTCAGTTGACCCCAACTTTACTTCCGGCACTATGGAAGTTGATTATGTAAGGGTGTATCAGTAATCGATAAAAAATAAAAATACACCATTTCAGTGCAGCCGTTGAACTATCAAAAAAGGGCACTAAGGTTTCCAGAACAGGATTTATAGTCCTATTATTCTTAATTTAATGAACTATCAAAAAAATAAATACAAGTATATTCTCCCGATTATTAGTGCAATGACCTTGATCATTACCACTTCATCCCTGATGATAAAAAGGCCTTCACACAAAAACAAGAAGGTGGTTTTTTTTGATGATTTTTCCGGTACAAAACTTGACAGGTCAAAATGGAACACCGAAATAACGGGCATACATTTCAACAATGAGCTGCAGGCATATGTTGATTCCGAAAAAACCATCTACATCGTTCATGGAGCTTTGGCTCAGGGGGCTAAAAATGGGGCATTAGTTTTACAGCCACGGTCATCTCCTGGTTTTAAAACCAAAGACGGTCAACGATATGATTTTATATCGGGCAGAATAAACACCAAAAACAAGTTTGAGTTTATTTATGGTACTGCCGAAGCCCGGATAAAAATGACGTCAGGCGCGGGGCTTTGGCCTGCATGGTGGCTGTTGGGCGGTGGCATTTGGCCCACAACAGGAGAAGTTGACATTATGGAATTTGTTGGCGAGCGGGATTGGATCAGCGCCGCAGTACATGGGTCAGGATACAGTGGCGAAACGCCGTTTGTTAACAGAAAATATTTTGAGCCTGGTAACGATGTTAGTCAATGGCATACCTACGCAGTAGATTGGACACCTGATGCTTTGTTGTTTAAATATGATGGCGTACCCATGTTTCGCGTAAACAGGACCATGGCCGAGCACTATGGCAAATGGTCGTTCGATACGCCTGAATACCTGATCCTGAATTTTGCACTTGGCGGCGCTTACCCTGTAAAATTAAACGGTGTAAAGGCCCCTTATTACGGGATGCCCGATTCCACAGCGCAAGCTGTAAAAAACAACCAATGCAAAATGTTGGTTGATTGGGTAAAAGTGACAAAAAATGAATAAACCGTATTTTTAAATTAAATGAGTTTAAGGTTATTGTTTTTACTATTGAAAATATGAGCGGTGACCGCAGCGTATTGAGTATTATAAATAGGAGCAAACGTCCTGGATTTTTGAGGATTTGACTGATGAAAACTGTATTTTAATTCTTAAAAAAATGAGGGTTTAGTTGATTGTTGGATGGTGGGCGTATTGAGCGCCTGCCATTTTTTTGTAAAGACTTTTTGCAGTATTGGTATTAACAGGCTTTGAACGATTGCTGGTATTGATGAAAATCTATTATCCCGGAGAGGAAGTCGCTGTTGGGGAACACTAAGACAAGAAATATGATTTCACGCGCAACAGTTTTAATGGATCAGAAAGTAACGTGAGAAAGATAAATCATTTATTGTTTTACAAAGTTGGTACAAAACAACAAGCACCTACATCGGATATGATGTAAGTGCTTGATAATTAAGCTCCTGAGGCTGGGCTCGAACCAGCGACCCTCTGATTAACAGTCAGATGCTCTAACCGGCTGAGCTACTCAGGAGTATTTTCCGGTTTGGAGTGTGCAAAAGTATGATTTCCGGCTTAATTTCGCAATAAATTTTAAAAAAAATTAAATTGGCTTAAATAAGCCTAAAATCGGCCTTTTTTCACGTTTTCGCAGCCCCGCGTAAGTTTCGTAAATTATCTAAACAGTTCTTTCCACCCATTCTTTCAATCGCCGTATTGCTTACCTTTGCGTAAATGGACTATTTCAAAAACCTTGCCGACCTGTTGAAAATTGAACAAACGGAGGACCGCGAGGCTTATTTAAAACAAGCCTCGTCTACTTCGGTAACCGACAGGCGGGCCGCAGGGCTGGCATGGTACCCTATCGCTATTACCGGCACCGAACCCAGCCGCGGCGATTACCTGAACGTTGAAGCCGAAAGAAAAACACACCTGGATGTGATTCACCAGCTTCGGTTTGGCAGCCCGGCAGTGTTATTCTCCAATCACGACCCGAAACACGACCGCGTTGAAGGCGTAATTTCGTACATCGGCGGCGACCGCATCAAGATCAATATTTTTACCGAAGAAACGCCCGATTGGGCTCGCGACGGGAAGTTGGGTATTGAATTATTGTTCGACAATAACAACTATGACGAGATGTTTGGGGCGCTAAAGCAGGCTGCCAAACTAATAGAAAATCCGGTTGAGGGCCGGCTGGCACAAATCCTCACCGGTAAAAAAAGCCCGCTGTTTGTGTCGGAGCCAATGGCACTACCCGGGACAGGTTTGAATCAATCTCAACAGGCTGCGGTAGAGAAGATTATGGCTGCGCAAGATCTGGCCATTGTTCACGGGCCGCCGGGTACCGGTAAAACTACCACGCTGGTACAAGCCATCAGCCAAATAGTGAAACAGCAAAACCAACAGGTTTTGGTAGTGGCGCCAAGCAATACGGCCGTTGATTTGCTGAGTGAGAAACTCTCTCAGCAAGGCTTGAACGTCATCAGGATAGGTAACCCGGCGAGGGTTTCGGATAAACTGATGAATCTCACTTTAGATAGCCAGATGACGCTGCACCCTTATATGAAGGAAAGCAAACGCCTTAAAAAACAGGCGGCCGAGTTCAAAAACATGGGCCATAAATACAAACGCAGTTTTGGAAAAGCCGAACGCGACCAGCGCAAGGCCCTGTTTGACGAGGCACACAAGATTATGAAGGAGGTGGCCAAAACGGAGGAGTTTATCATTAACGATCTGGTAACCAAAGCGCAGGTAGTAACTGCCACGCTGGCCGGGGCCAATCATTGGACGATCCGAAACCTTAATTTCAATACGGTTTTTATTGATGAGGCCGGGCAGGCGCTTGAACCTGCCTGCTGGATCCCGATACTGAAAGCACAGAAAGTGGTTCTTGCAGGTGATCATTGCCAGCTATCGCCTACCATTAAATCAAACGAAGCGGCGCGCAATGGCTTAAGCACCACCCTGATCGAAAAATGCATCGCCCTGCATCCCGAAGCGGTTGTGTTGCTGGAGGAACAGTACCGCATGAATAAAGCCATCATGGGCTACTCTTCCGGCGTGTTTTATAATAATGCGCTGAAAGCACATCACACGGTTGCGGAGCGCTTACTTTTTGACGGTGAACTGCCGATGGTATTTATTGACACCGCCGGCTGCGGGTTTGATGAAAAACCTGCGGGTACCAGCGTATCAAATCCCGAAGAAGCAGCTTTTCTTTTCAGGTATCTTGAGGGCATGGCAAAAACAATCGGCGATCATTATGCTTTAGCCGATTTTCCATCCGTCGCGATAATTTCCCCATACAGCGAGCAGGTGCGGCTGCTAAAAGAGCAATCCGCAAATACGCCATCGCTGCATGTGTATGGCGACAAAATTTCGGTAAACACCATCGACAGCTTCCAGGGGCAGGAACGCGATGTGGTGCTCATCAGTTTAACCCGCAGCAATGCCGAAGGCACTATCGGATTCCTGGCTGACATCCGGCGGATGAACGTGGCCATGACTCGTGCCCGTAAAAAGCTGGTGATCATCGGCGACAGTTCAACCCTTAGCCGGCTTCCCTTTTACGCCGGCCTTATCAGTTATGCTGAAGGTATCGGAGGGTACCAAAGTGCCTGGGAACACATGGGATAAGTTAAAAGTTTGAGTCCGAAGCCATAAGTCAGACTTTTCACCGATGCAGGGTTTTCAATCCCGATTATTTTATTGACGTATTATTGCAGGGAATGTGATATGTTTGGGTTTGTTTTTATCACAATTAAAAGAACAATTAATGAGTCAGCAAAACAGTACCGGAAATTCGGCCAGGCGTGTGCTGGTAGCCAGCCTGATAGGCACCACCATTGAATTTTTTGATTTTTACATCTATGCAACCGCAGCCGTCCTCGTTTTTCCGAAACTATTTTTCCCTGCCGGCGACCCGGCATCCGCTACTCTTGCTTCTTTGGCAACTTTCGCGCTGGCCTTTTTTGCAAGGCCGTTAGGGGCTGCCCTGTTCGGGCATTTCGGCGACAGGAAGGGCCGCAAAGCCACCCTGGTGGCCGCATTAATGACCATGGGGCCCTCAACCGTTGCCATTGGCCTGCTACCCACCTACCAGTCGATAGGCATTGTTGCGCCGCTACTGCTGGCGCTATTCCGTTTCGGGCAGGGCCTGGGCCTGGGCGGCGAATGGGGCGGCGCAGTATTGCTGGCTACAGAAAATGCCCCCGAAGGAAAAAAGGCATGGTATGGTATGTTCCCGCAACTGGGTGCGCCCATCGGGCTGTTGATCTCCACCGCAACTTTTCTTATCCTCAGCAAAACCCTTACCGATCAGCAGTTTTTTAGTTATGGGTGGCGCATCCCTTTTATTGCCAGCGCTATTTTAGTTTTTGTGGGCTTGTATGTCCGGTTAAAGATAACCGAAACCCCGGATTTTTTAAAGGTGATTGAAAAAAATGAGCGGGTTAAGGTCCCGATCATAAACGTATTTATTAATCATACCAAAGTGCTTATCCTTGGCACTTTTATTACCATTACTACTTTCCTGCTGTTTTACCTGATCACGGTGTTTACGCTTGATTGGGGAACCAAAACATTGCATTATACGCGAACAAGCTTTCTTATCGGCCAGATGATCGCCTATGTGTTTTTCGCGCTGGCTATACCGTTATCAGCTGTTTTGGCCGATAAGTACGGCCGAAACAAGATCCTCACTATCGCTACCCTGGGGATTTTTATTTTCGGGTTGTTTTTCGCACCGCTGTTCAGTACGGGCAGTTGGGGTATAACGGTAATCTTCCTGGTACTTGGTATGTTTTTAATGGGAATGACCTATGGCCCGCTTGGAACTGCGCTGGCCGAAATCTTTCCGGCATCCGTGCGTTATACCGGGGCGTCTGTTTCTTTTACACTGGCGGGCATCATAGGGGCATCCTTAACGCCGATGGTGGCAACCACCCTTGCAACAAAATACGGATTACCCTATGTTGGTTACTATTTATGCATAGCTGCCGCGATCACGTTTTTGGCCTTGCTGGCAGCAAAGAAAGCGATGAAAGAAAATACGGTGGAGGTTTAGAAGGGAATTGTAACCATTTTTCAAGCAGAGGCGCTGGTAATATTATCATAGGGACGCCCCGTTTGGCCGCCCTTTCAGTCATTTTGCACATCTGCAAATCAAATCCGCCGTTTTAAAGTAATGATCACATTGTCAAATTTTTTATCGTGATATACTTCCAGCAGCAGTGCGCGGTCGGGCCTTGATTTGAAAATGCCATCGATTTCCTCAAGCGTCATTTTTGTAACTGATTTAAAGTTAATCGCCATGATCTCATCCCCCGGCTCCAGCCCTACCTCATCTCCCGGAGAACCGGGCTCAACCCGGCTGACGACCACGTGATTTAAATCCTTACCGGTGCTGTAATATTCAAGGCCACTCATATCATGCTCATAGGGTTCATCCATGTTGGGCCCCGGCTTTAAGTACAGCACGCTATCGGGATAATCCACTATCAATGTAAAGCGCTTCAAAATACCCATCCCCAGGTTGCCGTCACGTTGTTCAACTGATTTTTCGCCGGCATTTGAAACCGGGAACGAGGTGATCACATTTTTGATTTTATACTTCCCGATATCCACTTCTTTTACCCTGCTTACAAAACCATTAATAGGCCCGGTAAGGCCCACGCCCAGGTTAGCAGCAATAAATTTATCAGGCAGGCCATGCTTTTCAATAATGTTTTCAAGCGACAGGGGGTGCCCTGCGCCAAGATCGAAGATGAGCTTGTCTATTGATTTAGTACCGTTGGTAAAAGTAACCTTCGCCTGCAAATAGGGTTTACGGTTCTCAACTTTTAGCGGAATCTTATTGCCCTTGTTAAAAAGACGCATGTCTTTGGGCTTTGAAATAGTCAGGGTGCTGTCGGCAAAATTGATTTTAACAGCAAGATTATTAAAGAACTCGTAGCCCAGTAAGCCGTGTATGGGGATACCGGCATAGTTAGAAAGGCCGAAATGGTCTGTTTTTAAAATCGCGGCGCCTACATCATAGCTTTTAAGGCCAGGTATCTGCACGTTTAATGCCGCGGTAATATAAGCTTCCAGGTCGTCACCTTCACCCAGTCCTTCTATATGTATTGTGCGTTTATTAACCAGGTTGATGGAATCTACTAATTTAGGGTCGGTAATCAGCATAAGCCCAACACCCGTGTCAAGTATAAAGTTAAAAGGGCCTTTGTCGTTTATGTTTAAGCGGATTACCACCAGGTCCCTGATGAGGCGGAAAGGAACAGTAACCCGTTTGCGGCCACCCTCCAGGTCGAAATATTGTGCACGGGCAGGCATGCTGCAGCACCACAAAAAGGCCAGCAGTACTGTTACTCGTAACATTTTTAAAGTATGGGACAGGCGCGTCAACTAAAGTTTATATTTGGATATTAAATATACAATTTAATCACATAAAACCCTGATGCGACAAAAAGTATTTATCATTTTGACGGCGCTCGGTGCGCTGTTGTTACAAACCACTGATGCTGCTGCAGGTCATATCCGCAAACGGAAAATAAAAAAACAATTTAAACATTCCGCCATCCTGAACGATCATTTTACCGGCTTCGCCCTTTACGACCTGGATGATAAAAAAATGATATGGCAGCAAAACGCTGATAAATATTTTACCCCTGCATCCAATACAAAGCTATTTACTTTTTATACCTGCCTTAAAATGCTGGGCGACAGCATCCCGGCACTAAAATATGTTATCCGCCATGATTCATTGATCTTTTGGGGCACCGGCGACCCCTCTTTTCTGCACAGCGACCTTAAAGCGATAAAAGCCTTTAATTTATTGAAAGCCGCCAATAAAAAACTATTTTTTGCAACAGGCAACTATAGTGGTGATTTTTATGGAGATGGCTGGGCCTGGAATGATTATAATGATTACTACCAGCCCGAAATTACCGGATTGCCCATTGAAAATAACGTAGCTGAGTTTTATACTGATAAAAATGATTCCATCCGGGTGAGGCCTTCCTATTTAAAAAGATATATAAAGTGCGACAGTAATTACCGCCCATCCAACTTCAGCGTTAAGCGCGATTTTAGCAGCAATAAATTTGTTTACCCAGCCGCAAAACCACCCAGGGGTTTTGTGCAGGATATCCCATGGAAAACAAGTACAGCCTTAACGCTGGCTTTGCTGCAGGATACCCTGAAGCTGCCCGTTTTGGAAATCAATCTACCTATGCCTGATAGTGCCAAAACCATTTACGGCGCCAACGCCGATACGGTTTACCGGCACATGCTGCAGCCAAGCGACAATTTTATTGCCGAACAGCTTTTACTGGTTTGCTCATCCGCAAAATTTAAAACCCTTAGTTCCGATTCGGTAAGGAGTTATGCGAAAATTCATTTTTTGAATGATCTGCCCGATATACCCCAATGGGCCGATGGGTCGGGCCTTTCGCGGCAAAATTTATTTACCCCCCGCAGCATCGTTGCTCTCCTTCAAAAAATAGATAACGAAGTAAAAAATGACAGCCTGTTGCATAGCCTGCTACCCGAAGGCGGTGTGGCTGGAACGATCAGGCACGCCTATAAAACGGATAAGGGGCAGCCATTTATCTGGGCAAAAACAGGGTCGTTAAATAATGTTTATAACCAGGGGGGCTACTTTGTTACCCGCAAAGGCAAGCGCCTGGCTTTCTCTTTCATGAACAACAACTTTACCCGGCCGGCATCGGAAGTCCGCGCCGAAATGGCGAGGATTATTACATGGATACATGATGAGTATTAGTTGATTGGTTGATTAAGTTAGATTAAGTTGAATAAGTTGTTGAAGCTTCTTTCAAACTTTCGTCCTAACTCAATCGACTTAATCAACCACTTAACTTAATCAACTCCCTTTTTTCAACACTTCATCCAATTCGGGGTTCTGACGCGGCAGCACCTTCACTTCCCTGATAATTTCGGTTTGTTGAACGCTCACTGCATAATCAGCCGGTTCAATTTTACAGCCAATAGCTTCGGCGTAAACCTGGGTAAATTCGGCGCCGATGTAAACGATGGCTGCAGTATAGTAGATCCAGATCAATATCACCAATATGGAGCCTGCTGCTCCATAGGCGGAAGTTTTGGCAGCGTACTGGATATACAAATTTATTAAATACTGCCCCAGCATAAAAAGTACCGAAGTAAAAACGGCGCCCCACATTACATCCTTCCACCTGATCTTTACATCTGGCAAAACTTTAAAAATAATGGCAAATAATAGTGAGGTAACCGCCAGGGTGATCCCCAGGTTAACGCCTTTTACCAGTGGCGCGGTTATGGCGTGCAAATATTGCCCTATGTCTCTTGTTATTGCATTCATCACCACGCTTACGATAAGCGATGCCAGTAGCAGGAAGCCCAGCCCGATGATCAGCGAAAAGGACAGAAAACGGTTTTCTATCAGTTTAACCCAACCCTTTTTTGGTTTGGCTTTTACCCGCCATATCATGTTCAATGAATCCTGCATCTCAATAAAGGTGCTGCTGGCGCCAATTAAAAGCGTTATGGTGCCGATAACCACTGCGGTGCCTGATTTACCTGAAAGCTGCAGGTTCTTTAAAACCTCCTGGATCTGCGCTGCTGCCTGGGCGCCCACATAATGTGCAATTTCGGGGTATAATTTATTTTCAGCGGCTTTTGGGCCTAATACCAGGCCCGCAATTGAAATAACCAGGATGAGTAAGGGAGCGATAGAAAAAATGGTATAATAAGCTAATGATGCACTTAGTTTTAAACCATTGTCATCAATAAAACCCATAAAAGTGGCCGACAATATCTTCCATGTTTTCTTTAAAAAATAATGCTTCCTGAAAGTGCTCATATCAAATCAAATAATCCTCTTATTTTTTATGTTTTATGCTTCATCTAACCGGCAAAGCCCTCAACTCATCCCTCTGCAGGGGAGAGGATGTATACTCAGCTCTTTTTGCCGCCGTGTGCTTTGGAGAGAGAGTGGGATGAGGCTCTCCTATCGGTAACAAGGCTTTTTCACAAAAATTGTTTTTAATTGCTTTTCCGAACCCTTATTTTATTTCGGAAAACGGAATGTCAAGCAAGGGAAATTCAGACCACCCGTTAAAATCAAAATGCCACCATTCCGTCGCGATTTCACGAAAGCCATGGGCTTCCATAGCCGTTTTTAAAATTGCCCTGTTGGCTATTTCGGCCTTTGGCAAATCCATATAAGCAGCGGCCGCCTTTTTGCTGAAACTGTCAAAGCCGGTGGGCATGTCCAGTTCCTTACCCGTTTTAAGGTTTATCGCCGTAAGGTCGACCGCGCAACCACGGTTATGTTTCGAGCCTTTGCGGGGGTCGGCTACAAAATTTGTATCATGCGCCACTTCGTAAAAATGAGCGGTAACGGCATAGGGGCGATAGGCATCGAAAATCTTCAGTCCCAGTCCCTGCTTTTTAAGGTCAGCTTCCACCTGTTTTAAGGCCAGCACTACCGGTAGCCGGGCAAAAGCCCTTGCCTCGCCGTACATTTGCTGATGCGTAAAATTATTGGTGGTAGCATAACGGATATCCAGCGCAATTTCGGGGATATACTTTTTTATTTCAACCAACCGGGTTTCGGGATGCGCTTTTATATCCTTTAAATAACTATCAGGGCCCATTACTTTTGAGCTGTCGATATATTTGTATTTCTGCGCAAAGGCTACTGTACTTATGGCAACTGATAATGCTAACAGGACAAACCGTTTCATAGTTTAATGGTGAGATACAATCAACAGGTCGAGGTCTTTTGTGGGGATGGAAAAGCGTTCGCCCATATGCTTGCTGGTTAAGTGCCCTTTATAAATATAAACGGCTTCGCGCAGCCCGGCCTTTTGCCATATCAGGTTCTTCAGGTCGCCGTGCTCGCCAATATCCAGTAAAATGGGCGCAAATATATTGGTAAGTGCATACGTTGCTGTGCGGGCAACCCGCGAAGCAATGTTTGGCACGCAATAATGGATCACATCGTATTTTCTGAAAACAGGGTGCGTATGATTGGTTACCTCCGAAGTTTCAAAACAGCCCCCCTGGTCAATACTCACATCAATGATCACCGAATTTGGTTTCATCCGGCTTACAGTTGATTCGCTGACAATACAGGGGCTGCGGCCATCCTCTGCACGCATGGCGCCGATAGCTACATCGCAGGTAGTTATTGCTTTCTCCAGCACAATGGGCTGTACAACCGAGGTAAAAACCCTGCTGCCAATGTTATTTTGCAAACGGCGGAGTTTGTAAATAGATGGGTCAAAAACCTTCACTTCTGCGCCAAGTGATATGGCGGTACGGGCAGCATATTCGCCCACCGTACCTGCTCCTAATATTACAATTTCTGTTGGGGGTACACCGGTGATGCCGCCCAGCATTAGCCCTTTTCCGTCGAAGATGTTGCTTAAATATTCCGCAGCGATCAGGATGGAAGTGGCGCCCACAATTTCGCTCATCGCCCTTACCACACTCAGCGATCCGCCTTCATCCCGCAAATGCTCAAAACAAAGCGCGGTTATCCTTTTGTTGATGAGGGCATGAAGGCTTTCGGCTTTAAATGTTGATAACTGCAGGGCCGAGATCAGCGTTTGGCCCGGTTTCATCATCTCGATTTCACCCAGGGTGGGTGGGGCAATTTTTAAAATGATGTCGGCTTCGTACAGCTTTTTGGTATCGTAAACAATTTGCGCCCCCTGTTCACTATAATCCTTATCCGAAAATTTGGCGGCGGCACCGGCATTGCTTTCCAGCATCACCTCGTGCCCATTGTTTACTAATAAAGCAACCGATAAGGGTGTTAGCGGTACACGGTTTTCCTGGAAGGATATTTCTTTTGGAATGCCGATATACAGTTTGTGTTTTTTATTCTTCACCTCCAGCATCGACTCCTGGGGCTGCATCATCGCTTGTTTGGCTATATCCGAAAACCCGCTGTATTTCCCTGAACTCATTATGTAGTATTTTCTGGCTGATGAAGATAAGGAAAAAATCTAATTAAGTATAAATTAAATGTTTTCGATGTTTATCTCCCTCAAATCATCATCTTTTACGATAATTTTTATGCTGATATAATGATCGGGAAGCAAACTGGGGATCTTTTCGGGCCATTCAATAAAACAATATGCCCCCGAATAAAAATACTCCTCGTAGCCCATATCAAGCGCTTCCGTTTCGTTTTTCAGGCGATAAAAATCAAAGTGATAAATTCTTTCGGTGGCACCTTCATATTCATTTACGATGGAAAAGGTGGGACTGGTAACAGGCTCTGTCGTTCCTAAACTTTCGCATAGGGCTTTAATAAGAGTGGTTTTCCCGGCGCCCATATCGCCGTAAAAAAGGAAGATGCGGGAATTTGCGGCGAACTCAATTATTTGAGCGGCTGTCGCAGGGAGTTGAGATGTAGTTGTTGAGGATAAAAGCACGGTTTATTTTTCGAACAATATGAGATCCATGTGATTGACTTTTCTAAATCCTTTATCGGCAGTAATTAGCGGCAAGCCAAAGGATATGGCCGAAGCGGCGATTATGCTATCTGGTAGTTTGAGTTTGGAGCGCTTTCTTATTTCAATAGTGTTTATCTTAACTTTTTCTTCAATGTTGATTACTGATATCGATTTTAAGAAATTGTCCAAAACTTGAATTGCCGAAGCGTTGTCACCATGATAAGCATAAAGTTCCATTTCAGTAATAATGGAAATATATAAATTTTGACCCTGCAGGAGTTCGGCTAAAACAATGTCGCCATTTAATAGATAGATGCAGATATTAGTATCTATAAATAGATCAGTTCCATTCATCTCTTAGACGCTTTTGAATAACTAAGGCATCTTCATCAACTTTTAACGCTCCACAGAATTTTTTGGCATCAAAGTTTTTTTTACTTGGCCGTTCGGCCAATAAATCTTTAACCTTTTTAATGTCTTTGCTGCCTTTTAATACTAAAACCATATTCAAATTTAATAAAATATTAATAAAGTGTTAGGTGTTAGTTTTCGAATTTTTGTTATGTCTTTGAATTTGCCTTGTACGCAATTTTTTAATATCCGATTTTGTTTTGCTTTGACTAGCCATCAGCGTCTTGGAAACCTCATCCCAATCTAACATCGTTTCCGGATGCAACCTTGCTTGTTCAATTCGATCCAGAACCAATTCCTGTTGCCATTGAGGTATTTCGTTCGTCATATTTTCTGGAAATAAGTCAAAATTACTTAAATAACCGATAAAATCCGATGGCCTGATAATAATGAACATCGAAGTTTCTTTCTAAATTCCTTATTCTACATTCGGTGTTCGATATTTATACAAGCCGTTAGATTTGATTTTACTTCGGCCCGTAAACGGCAATCGGGATCAGCATTTCTTCAAGCGAAATGCCCCCGTGCTGGAAGGTTTCGTTATAAAAATTCATAAAATGATTGTAGTTGTTAGGGTAAACAAAATAGCTGTCTTCCTTGGCAAAAACAAAGCTCGAGCTTACATGCAATTTGGGCAACATGGCATCGTGCGGGTTGCGCACATGAAAAACCTCTTTCGGGTTAAAGTTTAAGTTTTTACCCTGTTTGTAACGCAGGTTGGTATTGGTATTCCTGTCGCCTACAATTTTGCTTGGGTTTTTTACCCTTATGGTACCATGGTCGGTGGTCAGCACCACTCTCACCTGTTTTTGCGCCAAAAACTTAAGCAGGTCGTATAAAGGCGAGTGTTCAAACCATGATAAGGTTAATGAGCGGTACGCGGCATCGTCACTGGCCAATTCGCGGATCATTTGCATATCGGTACGGGCATGCGAAAGCATATCCACAAAGTTATACACCACCACATTCAGCTCATTATTCATCAGGTTGTTTACTGATTCATTCAGCGCGCGGCCTTCATCAATATTCAATATTTTATGATACGAAAACTTCACGTCCCTTCGGGTAACCCGTTTGATCTGGTCGGCAATAAAATCGCCTTCGTATAGATTTTTACCACCTTCATCTTCATCATTCTGCCACATTTCAGGATAGCGTTTTTCCATATCCAATGGCATCAGGCCGCTGAATATCGCATTCCTTGCATATTGGGTTGCTGTAGGCAAAATACTATAATAAGTATCCTCTTCCTCCAGCCTGAAATACTCAATCAATATCGAGTTAATGATCTTAAACTGGTCGTACCGCAGGTTATCTATCAAGATAAAAAATACCGGGCCCTTCCCGTCAAGCCGCGGAAAAACCTTCTTTTTAAACAAAGCCGGAGACATCACAGGCCCGTTTTCCGGGTTTTTTACCCAGTTCAGGTAGTTCTTTTCAACAAACTTGCAAAACTGTGTGTTGGCTTCGGCTTTTTGCAGCGTTAAGATCTCGTGCATACCTGCATCTTCCAGTTGCTGCAGCTCAAGCTCCCAGTAAACCAGTTTTTTATAAACATCGGCCCATTCTGTAAAGCTCAGGTTGTCATTCAATGTCATTCCCAGGTTCCTGAAATCCTGCTGGTAAGCCATGGTTGTTTTTTCGGTAACCAGGCGTTTATTTTCAGTCAGTTTTTTTATGGTTAACTGTATTTGTTTGGGGTTTACCGGCTTGATCAGGTAGTCATCAATTTTTGAACCAATGGCATCCTCCATCAAATATTCCTCTTCACTTTTGGTGATCAGCACAATGGGCACATCATTATTGATATTCTTGATCTGCGACAATGTTTCCAGACCGGTTAGCCCCGGCATATTTTCGTCAAGGAAAACCAGGTCGAAATAGTTGCTTTTGAAGGTTTCAACCGCATCGGCGCCATTGGTTACGGTAGTAACTTTGTAGCCTTTTTCGGTTAAAAATAGTATATGCGGCTTTAAAAGGTCAATCTCATCGTCGGCCCATAAAATGGATGTATCTTGCATGGCATAAATTTTAAATATCGGTTTATTATTAAAGATTGGGTATTAAACCAGGAAGGTTACTATCGAAATCACCATCGTTCAACTAATCTCTAATCAACTAACCTCTAATCTCTAACTGCAAAGCACGGGTTTTGTTACGGCTAATACTAATCATTAACAAAAATTAACAAATATAGTACAGGGTTATTACCTTTATTTACATTTTTGCAGTCTATTAAAAACTTTGAATAAAAAGAAAATAATAAACGACCCCGTTTACGGCTTTATCAGCATCCCTACCGAGCTGGTATTTGACCTGATTGAACACCCGTATTTTCAACGGCTCCGCTATATCAAACAACTTGGAATGACACACCTGGTGTACCCGGGCGCCCTGCATACCCGTTTCCATCACGCCCTGGGGGCAATGTACCTGATGGGCATGGCTATTGAAACATTGCGCAACAAAGGTCACGAAGTCTCGCACGAGGAAGAGGAAGCCGTTATTATTGCTATCCTGCTGCATGATATAGGGCACGGCCCCTTTTCGCATGCGCTTGAAGAAACCATTGTTGAGGGCATTTCACATGAAGATATTTCAGCAATGCTGATGGGTAAGCTAAATACTGAATTTGGCGGCCGCTTAACGATGGCTATCGAAATATTTAAAGGCCTTTATCCGCGCGAATTCCTGCACCAGCTGGTTTCGAGCCAATTGGATATGGACCGGATGGATTACCTGAACCGTGATAGTTTTTTTACCGGCGTTTCTGAAGGGGTGATCAGTTCAGACCGGATCATCAAGATGCTGAATGTGAAGGACGACCAGATAGCCGTTGAAGAAAAAGGAATCTATTCCGTCGAAAAATTTTTAATTGCACGCAGGTTGATGTACTGGCAGGTGTACCTGCATAAAACCGTCATCGCTGCCGAGCAACTTTTAGCGCGGATAATGAAACGCAGCCGCGAACTTACCTTAATGGGAACGCCTGTTTTTACCACACCGGCGCTGAGCCATTTTTTAAGAAAGCCTATCAGCAGCGATGCTTTTATGAATGAAGATCATCACCTGGAAACCTTTGCCACACTGGATGATACGGATATAATGGCCGCGATTAAAGTATGGGCAACACATGATGATTGGGTACTCTCGAAACTTTGCCAGGATATGATATACCGCAACCTGTACAAGGTTGACATCACCAATCAGCCTCCGGACAAGCAATTTATAGAAAGGCTGACCGCAAAAGCAATGGCGAAATATGACCTTACAGCACATGAGGCATCCTATTTTGTATTTGAGGATACGATACGGAATAATGCTTACCGCCCCGGCGACGGCAACATCCGTATTTTAATGAAAGACGGCACAATAAAAGACATAACCGCAGCCAGCGATAATTCAAATTTGGAAGCATTAGCAAAAACGGTTAAAAAGTATATACTTTGTTATAAAAAGGACTTAATAATTTGAAAATTAGTTAATTTGAAGATTTGAAAATTATTTTTTTCATTTTCAAATCTTCAAATTTTCACATATTCAAATAAAATCAATTTTAACACTAAATTTGCCCGATGCAATTTACCGCACATGAATTAGGTTTGATGCTAAACGGAACTGTTGAGGGAGACCCCTTGGTGCCGGTAAATCAACTTGCCAAAATAGAAGAGGCCCGTGCAGGGTCGTTATCGTTTTTAGCTAACCCTAAATACGAGCAGTATTTATATACCACGGAAGCATCCGTCGTTATTATCAATAACGACCAGGTTTTGGCCGAACCTGTAAAGTCCACGCTTATACGGGTACCGAACGCGTACAGCGCGATAACCGTATTGCTGGAAAAATACAATACGCTGAAGCTTCATAAAACAGGCATTGAACAGCCGTCATTTATTCACCCGTCTGCAACGGTGGGCGAAAATGTTTATGTTGGTGCATTCGCCTACATCGGTCCAAATGTAAAAGTCGGCAATAACTGCAAAATCTATCCCGGGTGCTATATCGCAGATGATGTAATATTAGGCGACAATGTAACGTTGTTTCCGGGAGTGAAAATTTATTTTGATTGTATACTGGGCAATAACGTCATCATCCATTCGGGCACCATCATAGGTGCCGATGGTTTTGGGTTTGCGCCTGCCGGGGATGGCACATATGCCAAAATAAGCCAGATAGGGAATGTAATTATTGAAGACGATGTGGAGATCGGCTCAAACACTACTGTCGACCGGGCTACGATGGGTTCAACCATTATCCGCAAAGGGGTAAAGCTGGATAACCTGATCCAGATTGCCCATAATGTAGAGATCGGCTCAAATACGGTAGTTGCTGCGCAAACAGGCATATCCGGCAGTACCAAATTAGGCGAAAACTGTATTATCGGAGGCCAGGTTGGTATCGTAGGCCATATTACCCTTGCCAAAGGCACCCAGGTACAGGCACAATCAGGCGTGAGCCGCACCTTAAAAGAAGAAGGTAAAAGATGGATGGGCTCGCCGGCATTTGCCTATAACGACCACATGCGCTCGCAAATCGTGTTTAGCCGTTTGCCCGCCCTCGAAAAAAGAATTGATGAACTTGAAAAAATAATTAAAGAATTGACAAAGGATGTTCACTAGTTCACTTGTTCATTAGTTCATTGGTCCTATCTTGCGGCTATTAATGAACTATTTACCAATGAACAACTGAACCAATGAACCAATGAACAGTCTTATAAAATGAATGTAAAACAAAAAACAATTAAGGCGCCGGTTTCGGTTTCGGGCACTGGTTTACATACCGGCGAACGGGTTACCATGACGTTTAACCCGGCTCCCGAAAATCATGGCTATAAATTCAGAAGGATAGACATTACCGGATCGCCCATCATTGATGCTGATTGTGATAACGTTACTGATACCTCGCGCGGCACCACTATTTCGCAAAATGGCGCCAGCGTAAGTACTATTGAGCACGTATTGGCGGCCCTTGTTGGTTTGGAAGTTGATAATGTGCTTATTGATTTGGACGGACCCGAAACGCCGATAATGGATGGCAGTTCCATCCAGTTTGTTGATGCGATAAAAGAAACCGGTTTTGTTGAACAGGAAGCCGACCGGGAATATTACCATATCCCTTATAACATTCATTACTCTGAGCCCGACCGCAAAGTTGAAATGGTGGCAATGCCGCTGGACGACTACCGTTTTACCTGCATGGTTGATTATAATTCGCAAGTGTTGGGCAGCCAGCATGCAAGTATTTCTACGATATCCGAGTTTAATAAAGAGATCGCATCATGCCGTACCTTTTGTTTTTTGCATGAACTGGAAATGCTTTTAAAGCACGACCTGATAAAAGGCGGCGATCTGAACAATGCGATTGTGGTTGTTGATAAAGAAGTAGATGAAGAAGAACTGGCTCACCTGGCCCGGATCTTTAACCGCAAAGATATTAAAGTAGCGCCGCAGGGCATTTTAAATAACATTGAACTTCGCCACCAGAATGAGCCGGCCCGGCACAAGCTGCTGGATATGATAGGCGATCTTGCACTGGTGGGCGTTCCGTTACGCGGTCACATTATGGCAGCAAGGCCCGGCCATGCGGCCAATGTGGCTTTCGCAAAAAAAATAAAGACCCTTATAAAGAAGGAAAGAAGCCGTAAGCACGTAAAAATTTACGACCCGAACGCAAAGCCCGTTTATGACACCATCCAGATCATGAACATTTTACCCCACCGGCAGCCGTTTTTGATGATTGATAAAATCCTCGAACTTACCAAAAGCCATGTAGTAGGATTGAAAAATGTTACCATGAATGAAGAAATGTTCAGGGGCCATTTTCCGGGGATGCCTTTATTCCCCGGGGTGCTGCAGATTGAGGCCATGGCACAAACCGGCGGCATCCTGGTTTTAAATACCGTGCCCGATCCCGAAAATTATATTACCTTGTTCCTTAAAATAGAAAATGCCAGGTTTAAAGCACCGGTAACGCCAGGGGATACGCTGATCTTTCATTGCAACCTGATCGCACCTATCCGCAGGGGTATAGCACAAATGAAAGGTATCGGCATGGTTGGCGAACGTATTGTTGTTGAGGCTGAGCTAATGGCACAAATTGTAAAAAAGCAAAAAACTGACGAAGAATGATCCAACCCTTAGCATACATACATCCCCAGGCTAAAATAGCCGACAACGTGGTAATTGAGCCGTTTGTGACGATACACAAAGATGTTGAGATAGGCGAAGGATCGTGGATCGGTTCAAACAGCACCATTATGGACGGCGCCCGTATCGGCAAAAATTGCCGTGTTTACCCGGGGGCTGTAATTTCAGCACCTCCTCAGGACCTTAAATACCGCGGCGAACAAAGCACCGTTTCGGTTGGCGATAATACCGTCATCCGCGAATGCGTAACATTAAACCGCGGTACCGCACTGGACAAAAACACCACAACCATCGGCAGCAATTGCCTCCTGATGGCTTATGTACACGTGGCGCACGATTGCGTTATCGGCGATAATGTGATCATTGCCAACTCGGTTCAGCTTGCCGGGCATATCAATGTATATGATTATGCCTTTATTGGCGGCACATCAGCGGTTCACCAGTTTGTGGAGATCGGCGCACACAGCATGATCTCGGGTGGTTCTTTGGTTCGTAAAGACGTGCCGCCTTATACCAAAGCCGGCCGCGAACCATTGTCTTATGTGGGTATTAATTCTGTTGGCCTGCGCCGCCGGGGTTTTTCTGCCGCTACGATAAACGAGATCCAGGAAATTTACCGCATTATCTTTCTTAAAAAATATAATATTACCAAAGCGCTCGATATTATTGAAGCCGAATTCAACCCAACTGTTGAACGCGACGAGATCATCAATTTTGTACAAAACTCGCAGCGGGGAATTATGAAGGGGTTTGGGAATAGTTAATTTAGTCCATGGTCGATAGTCCATGGACCATGGCAGGCACGGGTTAAAACAAAGATTTTTTCACATCAGTAATAAAAAGCTATGGACTATGGTCCATGGTCTATGGACCAAAAAATGAACATCACCCTTCAAAACATTGGCCGGCGTTTTAACCGCGACTGGATTTTCAGAGGGGTGGATTATTCTTTTAATTCGGGTAGCATCTATGCTATCCTTGGCCCTAACGGTTCCGGAAAATCTACTCTATTGCAGGTTTTGAACGGCAGCCTGGCGCCATCTACAGGTAAAATTGATTACTTTTTTGAGGATCAGCCTGTCGGGGTGGAGAAAGTGTACCAGCATCTGAGCCTTGCAGCGCCATACCTTGAACTGATAGAAGAATTTAGCCTGGCTGAAATGATCGATTTTCATTTTAAATTCAACGTGCTCAAGGAAGGGATTGGGAAAGATGGGCTGATCGAGCTGTTGTCATTGCCGGGCAGTAAAAACAAACTGATCAAATATTTTTCATCAGGGATGAAGCAGCGGCTAAAACTGGCCCTGGCATTTTGCGCAGATACCCCCATGCTGATGCTTGATGAACCGACTTCAAACCTGGATGCCCAGGGCGTGGACTGGTATTTGAGCCTGGTACAGCAATTCTCAAAAAACAGGCTCACCATTATCTGCTCCAACCAGGAGCATGAATATAACTTTTGCGATGCAATGCTGAATATTGCGGATTATAAAGGAGAGGTGAAAGGAAAAAGGTAAAAGGCGAAAGGTTTAACTCGTTCTTTTATCTTAAAGCTCATAAAAAAGGCCTGGTGATTAAAACCAAGCCTCGATATAATACGGCAGGCAAACCTTTTACCTTTCGCCTTTAACCTTTTACCTCCACTACAAATATGCTTCCCGTAACCTGATCAAATGGATCCAGTGCATAAATTTCATCACCGGGTAAACCGGGTCAAACTCAAACCATTTTGCGGCAAAATTGGGGCTGTTGGGGCGTTTATGATGATTGTTCTGGAATAACTCGCCTAGCATAAAAAAATCAAACGGTGTAGTGTTTTTTGATTTATCGCCATTATCGAAATTTGAGTAGCCGTATTTATGCCCGCACCAGTTAACAATAGCGCCATGGATAGGCCCCATTAAAAAGTGGATCGGCAGCAGTAAAAACATCCACCAATGGGTAGCAAAAAAAATATAGAAAACTACATAAAAAGCGCCAAATGCCAGGCGCGACACATGGGTTGAACCCCAATAATCCAATAAACGCCATTCAGGATAGTTACCTTTAAATTGCGGCTCCGGTTCTTTCAACCGTTGTTCATAAAGCTTATAGCTTTGTGCCGTGCGCCACATCATTTGAAAAACATCCCTGAAAAAATAGGGTGAATGCGGGTCTTTCTCGGTGTCGCTGTAAGCATGGTGCTCGCGGTGCATAATAGCATAAGCACGCGGGTTTAAAAACGACGATCCCTGGCAAATAAATGTCAGCAGATGAAAAACACGTTCGTTAAATTTATTGGTAATAAACATTTTATGAGAAGCGTAGCGATGCAGATAAAATGTTTGAAAGAACAAAGAAAGGAACCAATGGGCCAAAAAGAATATTAAAATAATCACAGAAGTATTGTATAAAATAGAAATGTTTATAATCTGCTCAAAGATACGATTAAATTAATTTGAAAAGTAAAAACAAAAATGGGGCGGTTTAAGATTATTAAATGTTTGGTATATTTGAATAATAGCAAAAGGAGTGTAGATTATGGAACGAATTGTTTTGGAAGTAGATGATAAAGTAGCAAAAGCGTGGCGGGACGCCCCTTCCGATAAAAGGAGGGATATTTCGAACAAAATTAATATTCGTATGAGTAAAGAATTGTTTGAATATGATAAAGCCGCCTTTCTTCAATATCTTGATGGCCTCCGTAACGAAATGGCTGAAAGAGGGCTAACCCAGGAAATATTGGATGACATATTAAAAGATGAAGCATAAATTTGTCTTTGATACGAATTCACTTATTAGTGCGGCCCTTCTTCAAAAATCAATTAATGCTCAGGCGTTGAACAGGGCAATAGAAATTGGAAGGATAGTAATTTCCGAATCGGTATTGTCCGAGTTTTCTGAAGTTATTTTCCGAAAAAAGTTTGACAAATATTTTTTAAAAGATGAGGAACGATTAGAAGCTATTGATCAAATTGAGCGTAATGCACTTGTATTCTTTCCATCGATAGCCATCAATGCCTGCCGTGATGCAAAAGACAACAAATTTCTTGAACTTGCAGTAACTGCCGGAGCATCCTGTATCGTAAGCGGCGACCAGGATTTACTGATCCTGCATCCTTTTAACAATATCCCCATTTTGTCGCCGGCAGATTTTTTAAAGCTTTTTGATTTCATTCAGTAAAAAAAAGAGGATGCCTGTTTAAAACATCCTCCATTTTTTAAAGTCAATTTAAAATCTAAGCCTCACTATCCCTCAAAGCCTTGATTTGGTTATGAGATGCAATTATATCCTGTTGTTGCCGCAAAAGTATTTCGGTTAAATGGGGGGACAGTTCATTATCAGGCGACAGGGCGCTTTCATAGGCTTTTTTTATTGCGTCTTCTCCCCGTTCACATTCCGCTAATATCCCCCTGCGATCATGCCCGGTAAAGGCAGCTTTTACATCAAGCCACATGCGGTGCAAGGCGCCATTGCTGCTCATTCCCATTTCAACCTCGGCATCAAGTTTATTAATCGCAGTGCCAAGTTCATGAACGTTTTCCCTGCTTTCTTCCCTTAACTGCAAAAAAAGCACCCGCAGATCGCCATCGTTCTCTTTCAATTCATGTACAGCGTGGGCGAAGCCAGCAACCCTGTCGTTATTGATCTCTATCAGATCATTTAAAACTTCAATTGATTTTTCTGTAGTTTCCATGGTAAATAGTTTTTGATGTTTAACCCATCAAACAACTATCCTGCCAGTATTGAAGCTCAAAGCTGAAAGGTTAAAGCTGAAAGCTTTGTTTCAAATATGCGAAGTTTAAGTCACAGGGTAGTTTTCGGCTTTTAGCTTTGGGCTTTCAGCTTATAAACATTTCGGCCAGCAGTTTGTACGATTGCAGCCTGTCCTCAAAATGCTCCGTAATGGTTACCGCGATAATTTCATCAACATTATATTCCTCCGCAAGCTGGGTCAGTCTTGTTTTCACCCGGTCAGGCGTACCGGCAATTACTCTTTTCCGGTTGTACCAGATCCTTTCCTGCTCCCCTGCCGAATAGGTAACATGTTTAATATCGTCATATCCAATGGGCACAATACCGGCGCCCTTTTCAAACTGGTTAAAACGATAATCCATTAAAGCCTGGTGGCGCTCAACCTTTTCCTCATCTTCCGAACAAAAAACAAAAATGGCCATATTGGCCTGTTGCTGCTGCAGTTCTTCGGAAGGCTGAAAACGTTCGCGATAGGCTTCAACAGCCTGCGGGCCCCCGTTTGGATTGATGAAATGGGCGAAGGAAAAACCCATCCCAAAATGAGCAGCAAATATGCCGCTTTGCCCGCTGGAGCTTAACAGCCACATGGCAGGCACAGTTTTAACCTGTGGTATGGCCCTTATTTTAGCCATCGGCGTACCAGGGTCGCCCCTGTCATGAAAAAAGTTATTCAGATCATACAGTTGTTCCACAAAATCCTGCTCGCGAAACTGGTTGGATGGGTTAAGCAAAGCCGCTGTATGCCGGTCGGTACCCGGAGCGCGGCCCATTCCCAGGTCAATGCGCCCGGGGAACAGGGCTTCCAGCGTCCTGAAGTTTTCGGCAACCTTTAGCGCGCTGTGATTGGGCATCATTACCCCGCCCGAGCCGATGCGGATATTTTTTGTTTGCCCTGCCAGGTGTGCCATCAGCACTTCGGGCGTTGAACCCGCAAGCGCGCCCGTATTATGATGTTCAGATACCCAAAAGCGGGTGTAGCCTAAAGCATCGGTATATTTTGCAAGTTCTACTGTCTCTTGAACCGCTTCTGCAGCTGTGAGCCCTTTACGTACCGGAGATTGATCCAATACACCGAGGCGGATATTTTTTGTGTCCATATATGTTATAACAACACAAAAATACGGAAGTGGTTGTGGAGTGATTGTAAAGATTTAAGGAAGAAGGGATGACCTGATGCTATTTGATATGGAAATCAACAATCGTTTGCGTCTCATTTAAGTAGCCATAATAATAAGCGTCTTTTTCAATAATACCGACATCGCCCGCCAGGTAAAAATCAAAATGGGCAATATTGTAAAACCCCTGGTTATTAACGTTGATCTGAAAATTAATGGCGGTGTGTGTTACGCTGGTATAAATCCGGCCTGCCTCTATCTTCGTCATATCTGTTTCAACGATGGTATTGATAGCACGTACCGGGCTGTTATGCAGTAAAGTTGTTAATGAAGGTGTACTGTTCCAGGTGTACCCTGCATGCGCCGTATCATTCAAAATTTGCAGATCAATCAATCCGAAGGCCAGTGAGGGTTCAATCAATTCATAAATATGCTTACTCACAAAATAATCGGCGATATGCCGGGGGAAAAGCCGGGACGACACATCCACATCGTAACATATTTTACTGTTAAAATCGGTGGTGGCGCCGTTCATGGTATAAGTCAGGGTGTCATTTTTAACACCGAATATAGCTAACGGATTGGAAGCCTCGCCAAAAACAGAATCGCGGTACCGCCAGGTGGAACCATAAGTTTGCGGGAAATAGCTGTAAGCTGTTAAAGGTGGCGCCGCCCGATAGGGGTTTTTATTGCAGCTGAAATAACCAATTGTCAGTAAAGCCAGAATGACAAAAAAGTTTTTTCGCATTTACGTTCTATCAATAATTTATCGCTCAAATATTGATAATAAAAAAATATTTCAGGGGTAAAACATTCAACATATCAACAATCGTGTTACTTAAGTTATAAAACGCGGTTGTTAAAGCATTATCTATATCAATACAGCTGAAATATCGTAGCTGATAATACTTTCCGTTTCATACATATTTCCTGAAATAAAGGTTGAGTTTTCAATCATGCCCACCCCCTTTGCAAAATAAAATTCGTAAACCGCCGAACTTTCATAACCTCTCCCATAATTGTACTGAAGATCAACTTCCGCATGAATGACATTGGTAAATATTTTACCGCCGACGGTTTTGCTGATATTAACTTCCCTGATGGTATTCACCGTACGCGCCGGCACACTGTTTACCAGGCCATTCACCGTGGGTAAGCTTATCCAGCTATGCCCGGCTGCGGCGGTATCGTTCAAAAACTCGAACTCAATGGTTAAGCCTGCTGTTGCGTTTGATGAGTTGGAGCCATACAGATGGTTTTGCCTGAAAAAATAACCAACGCTGGTACCCATTTTCTGGTACATACTATTGGTATTATAATAAGTTTTTCCATCGATAACCGTGGCCGAACCGGTGAGCTTAACCGTAAGGGTATCACTTCCGCCTGCCCCGGTTACCAGGTATTTCCAGGCCGAATTGGAAGTTAAAGGAAAGTAATCGTTATTGGTTGAACTGGATGCCGGATTGTTTTTTGAATCTTTTTTACAGCTGCTGATGAATATAACCGCGACAGCTAAAATAAGGGTAAAGGTTTTCTTCATTAAGGTTTTTGTTTACAGGTTATAGTGTAAACATTGAAACGAAGAAAATATTGCGCGGAGGGAAAGATTCAGGAGTTAAGAGCCGGGAGTCAAGACAAAAAAATCGCAACCTTCCCTATAAAAGAATAATGCGCGTACATCATTCCTGAGTCTTCGCCCTTGGTTCCTTGTTCTATCACTTAATCGATAAAATGGTAAAGAAAAACTACCTCCCCGGTGTAAGCGGGTTTTTTCTGCCCGTCTATTTCCATTTCAACACCGATAGTAGCTTTGGTGATGCCCCTCAAATTAACAATAGCCACCAGTTTAGCTTTAAGCCGCACCTGGCTATTCACGATAACGGGTTGCGCAAACCGGATGTTTTCAATGCTGTAATTGATCTGCATTTTAAGGTTTTGTACATCTGCTATCTGGTGCCAGAAATATGGGAGCAGCGAAACCGTTAAATAACCATGCGCAATGGTTGCTTTAAAAGGGCTTTCGGTTTGGGCTCTTTCAACGTCTGTATGGATCCATTGATGATCAATAGTGGCATCGGCAAACTTATTTATTTGCTCCTGGGTAATGGTATGCCAGCCCGACACACCTAACTCCTCACCTAAGTAGCCTTCAAACTCGGGGTAATTTTTTATAATTATCATAGGGTCTCTGTTTGTTTCAGGTAATTACAAACGCGCCGTAAAAATAGCAAAGCGAATGGCATTTTAAAACAACCTGGCTAAACCTATTGATTTTTTTAAAAAATAGCGCAAAATATTTTTGGCGGTTTTATTTTGCATCAGTGTTATTTGAACTGTTTAAGGCATACAAGGCACAAACAAATTTTATAGGTTTATTTAACCGTATAATTCATTATTGTTTGGGTTTCATCAACGGCGCCACCGGGTGCACTGGAATCCATTTCAATAATACCTACGCCTTTAACCATAAAGTAGTCGTAAATTGAATTGGTTTCAAAACCGCTGCCGGAATCATCCTGCAATTGAACACGGGTATGAATTACACCGGAAAAGCTTTTTCCGCCAACTACTTTCGTTATATTTTTTTCAACAGTGGTATTGATTATTCTCATCGGCTGCACGTCAATTCCGCCGATGGCGGTTACCGTCGCGGTAAAAGTATGGCCTGCAGCCAGCGTATCGTTTAATAAAACCACATCAATATTGGTTGCATAAACATCGCCACCAATGGTATAACGTTCAATATACAGGTGGTTAGCTTCGTAAAAATTCTCCACTATCGCTTTATTAAAATGCGAAACACCTGTAGCGGTAAAAAAATCGGAACCGTTTATTTTAGTAGTCGAGCCGGTCATTCTTATACTGATGGTATCAGTATAGCCGGCAACCTGCGCGTAATAATCCCAGGATGAACCTGCGGTAACAGGCAGGTAGGAATCAGCAGATGCCGGCGCCACCGGAGAATTAGTTGAACTTTTTTTACAACCGGTAAAAAAGAGCGCAGGCATAAACAGGATAGCGAGCAGGGATATCTTTTTCATAAAAGATAAAATTGGTTGATCAAATTTAATTACTTATTTGATATTTAGCCAATTGACCTAAAAAAATAAAATAGGATTTCGAGCAGGGAAAGCCAGATTTCCCATTATCCTAAAAAATCGGGAGGGAATACTTTCTGCCCGTATTGTTCTGCAATTTTTATTAGCTTGCCAATACTTTCGGGATCCATCGCCGGTGGAGGTAAGAATACACCTGCATCAATCGGGGTACCTATCGTGATAAACATTTCTTCAAGCCCGGCAGGAACCACGGTACAAAGCAGGTGTGCCAGCGTATCCGTTTTATTTTTAAAGCAATGCACAATGCCGCCTTTCGGAATAACTACATAGGCCCCTTTTTTGGCGATGTATGTTGAAACCTCCGATTTAACCTCTATTTCTCCCTCAATAACATAAAAGGTTTCCTGGAAATCCGGGTGCGAATGCGGGCCTGGGCCGCCGCCCGGTGGCACCAGCATATCAATAGTAGCAAAGGCGCCGCCTGTTTGCTTGCCGGAAGCCAGTATCCGGTAAGTATCGCCAACTACCGATACATTTGGCCCGTCATCGGCATTAAGCATAATCGGGGCAGGTTTTGAAGACTCCATATTAAGCAGCGATCAACTGCAAAAAAGCGGCATATTTATGATTGATATATTGCGGGGCATTCAGTTTTCTAACATCCTGCTCTAAAATTGCCTTAAGTTCTTTTTCTACTGATTTAAGCGAAACGGTTGGTTTTGTTGCTGTGGTTTTCATAATAGTAGTTTTTAAGTTGTGCTGATAAATGAATAAAAATTATGCCACACCGCCGCGTTGGTATGTACGAGCAACGACAAGAGAAATGTGTATGTTTTTTTGGACAGAAAAGTAGTCTATTTTGGGAAAAACCGGGGCAGAATCAGCGTATTTATGCGGCGCATTGTTTTTAGGGAAGGGCCCTATCAGCAAGTAATTTGACTCCTTAATCCAGCATGGCTAAAGTAAGCCTGATAATATCATCAAAAACTGCTTTATCAGTTGTTGACTTTGCCGTAACACGTATACCCTTTACGGTGTTGAAGGTGAACCTTGCCAGCGCCATAGCATCCTGCCGCTTGCTAATCTCGCCGGACTCCTGCCCTTTTTTGATCACCTGGTAAAAGGCGTCTTCCACCTGCTGGTCATTGGCACATACCATTTGGCTAACTTCTTTATCATGCGGGGCTACCTCAACTTCGGCATTTACCATAAAACAGCCTTTATGCTTTTGGTCCGTTAGTAATTCCCCCGTAATCAGGTCCAATAATTTTTTAATAACTTCTTTAGCAGGCGCGGCGCTATTAGCAATGGCGCAAACTTTTGCGGAACCTTTGTTTTGATAGCTCTCCAATGCTTTAATAAAAAGGGTGTGTTTGTCGCCGTAGGTGTCGTATAGGCTTGAACGGCTGATGCCGAGCCCGTCTACAAGATCCTGCATAGAGGTACCATTATAGCCTTTGTGCCAAAAAATATCTATGGCTTTGCCCAGCACTTCATTTTCATCAAAATCTTTTGTTCTTGCCATAATGCGGAATAGCCTTGCCTGTAATTACGCAAAGCTATTCAATTTTAATAAGAGTCAAGACTAAGATTGATGTGCAAATGTGCAGATTTCAGATGTGCAGATTATTAAAATTCATTGGCACCTTAAATAATCCTCATTTCTCTTTTATCTTGAGTCCTGGCTCTTGGCTCTCGATAAATTACCTTACCCCGCCGCCGGCCAGTAAGGTTTCGCCGGTTAACCAGCGTGATTCTTCAGAAGCAAGAAATACGGCAACCAGCGCGATATCTTCAGGCTGACCTATTCGGCCCAGCGGCGCGGTGCGCTCTTGTTCTGCCTGGAAATCACTGCCAATAAAGCCGGCACTATGCGTACCTTCTGTTTCAACCATGCCCGGGTTGATAGAGTTCACCCTGATCTTCCTCGATCCAAGTTCTTTGGATAAAACATGGGTAATGGCGTCAACAGCGCCTTTTGTTGCGGTGTAAATTGAACTGCCAACCGGCGCAACATTGCTGACGATCGAGCCGATGTTAATAATGCTGCCGCCCGCCTCGTTAAAGGTTTTAAGGGCGCCCTGGGTTGCCAGCAATAATCCCAATACGTTGGTATCAAATTGATGGTGAAAATCAGCTTCATTGATCTGCTCAATCGCGCCGAACTTGTAAACGCCTGCGTTATTCACCAGGATGTCTACCGCGCCGAAGGCTTTGGCGGTTTCGGCAAAAAGGCGGGTTACATCTTCTGCTTTTGAAACATTGCCCTGTACAGCAATAGCTTTACCGCCATTGGCTACAATCTCTGCCACTACCTTATCTGCACCGGCTTTAGCCGAAGCATAATTTACTACTACTGACGCCCCTTCGGCGGCAAGGCTTTTGGCAATGCCTGCGCCTATCCCTTTTGATGCACCGGTTATTACTGCTACTTTGTTTGCTAACTTTTTCATGTTGTGTAGGATTAATTTTTCTATATTTGGAATAATCGTTCCGCAAACATAAACACTTATTGGAACGAACGTTCCAATTTATTTAAAAGATTAGGCGGGGATGACAAATGACTTTCCTTTACAGATTTTGGCCAGGTTTAGAAGAGCAGATTGTATAGTAATTAAAGATTGAAAACTTAGCCAGCAAAGATAGGGTGGTATGGAATTAACAGGTTTGGGCAGCGGGCGGGAAGGTATTCAGTTCGCTATCCCTGTTATTATTTCTTTATTTCATAACACAACTCCACCATGCCGGTGTTATAGGCGGTCACATTGAGTAAATGTAATACCTGTTCTTTTCCTATGTGATCAAAAAACAGGAGCCCGTCGCCCAAAATGATGGGTAAAATGGATAGCCTTATTTCGTCTGCCAGATCTGAACAAATAAAATCTTTCGCCAGCATCGCGCCGCCAACCAGCCAAACATTTTTGTATTTAGGTTTTAGCCGTTCATTCACCAGCGTACCAGGGTCGCCTGAATAAAGTTCGATGTTCGGCCGTTCAACCGGCAGGTCTCTGTGCGTTAGCACGATAGTGGGTACATCGCCATAGGCCCAGCCATATGTTTTTGACAGATCGAAGGCGAGTTCGTAAGTGCGCGCCCCCATTATGTAACAATCTACCGTTTTTAAAAATTCCCACATGGCCTCCCGGGAAACCTTAATACCTTTCTCATAATTATCCTTTGTCTCAAACCACGAAACGCTGTTATCCTTTTTAGCGATATAGCCGTCGAGACTTGCAACCATGTGAATCGTCAATTTAAATGTGTTTGCAGCCATTTTTTATACCCCGCGGTTAATTGAACATTTTACACCGGAAATGATTTAAAAATACATTTCTTAAATTCAAAATGCAAATAGTGGATAGCGGCGCATTCACCATATCAAAGCTTATTTATACCTTTAAGCTATGATAAAAATATTAAAGTCCTTTATTACTGTCATCTTATGCTGCCTGCTGGTGCCGGCCATAGCACAGCAAAAAAACACCTATGTAAAAATTGAAACGCCACAGGGTTATTGTGTGGTGAAGCTTTATAACGAAACGCCGGTACACCGCGATAATTTTATCAAACTGGTTAAGGCGCGTTACTTTGATGCCACGACCTTTAACCGGATCCTGAAAGGTTTCGTGATCCAGGGCGGCGACCCGGATTCGCTGTATGACAAGTCAAAAACTTTAAAGCCAGCGCAAAAATGGATCCAGCCGGAATTTAATCCGGCACTGTTCCATAAGCGGGGCGTATTGGCTATGGGCCGCGATGATAATAAAGACAAAGCGTCTTTTACCACACAGATCTACTTTGTTGATGGTAAAACCTATACCAACGAGCAACTGGACATCATTGAAAAAAAACTCGGCTGGCATTTTACCGAAGCACAGCGCGAAACCTACCGCACCATCGGCGGCACACCATTTTTAGACCAGAACTATACCGTGTTCGGCGAAATTGTAAAAGGAATGGATTTTATTGACAAAGTAACTGCTGTAAAAGTTAATAAGGATGGCAACCCGGATAATGAGGTGAAGATGAAAATAACTGTGCTGACGGACAGGGAAGTGCTAAAAGAGTTAAAATTGATGTGATACTTGCTTGAATAAGGCCGGCGCCGCTGCAACAGACCCCGAGGGAATAAAACGAATTAAAAATGGAACCTCTTTACTTCGACACCATTATTATTGGCGCCGGCATATCGGGGATCAGTGCTGCTCATTATATGCAAACTGATTGCCCTGATAAAACCTATACCATATTGGAAGGACGCAAAAATATCGGTGGTACCTGGGATCTGTTTCGTTATCCGGGCATACGTTCAGATTCAGATATGTATACTTTCGGTTTTGCCTTTAAACCGTGGACAAACCCTAAAGCCATTGCGCCGCGTGAAGATATCATCGAATATTTAGCAGAAACCGTTAAGGAGGAAGGAATCGATCAGCACATCCTGTTTGAACATAAATTACTCAGTGCGTCATGGTCATCCGAAACTGCCAACTGGTCACTTGCCGTAGCAACGCCCAACTCAGTTAATCCCCAACTTTACACTTGCTCTTTCCTGTCACTCTGTATGGGTTACTATAGCTATGACAGTGGCTATACGCCAGTGTTCGCCGGATACAACGATTTTAAAGGCCCGATTGTACATCCACAAAAATGGGACGAAACGCTCGACTATACCGGCAAAAAAATTGTGGTGATTGGCAGTGGCGCCACTGCAATGACGATCATCCCTAATTTGGCCCAAAAAGCAGCGCATGTAACGATGCTGCAGCGCAGCCCCACCTATGTTGTAGCCTTGCCTGACATAGACAAGATAGCGGTTTGGCTCAATAATAATTTACCAAAAAAAACAGCCTACAAAATAAATCGCTTTCGGAATATTCTTTTTCAACGGTTTTCGTATGCCTTTTCGAGGCGGTTTCCAGGCCTGATGAAAAAAGTGCTGCGCAAAAAACTGGAAGGGCGCATGGGGGAGGGTTTTGATATTGACAGGCACTTTGCACCGGCTTATAACCCCTGGGACCAGCGTTTATGTTTGGTGCCAAATGGCGACTTATTTAAAGCAATAAAAAGTAAAAAAGCCAGCGTTGTAACCGACCAGGTTGAAAAGTTTACAGAAAACGGCATTCAATTGGTTTCAGGCGATTTTTTGCCGGCTGACATCATCGTAACGGCAACAGGATTAAACGCCGCACTTTTTAATAATGTTGACTTTAGGGTTGATGGTAAGCAAGTGGATTTTTCAAAAAAAGTTACCTACAAAAGCCTGATGTTTGATGGCATCCCGAATATGACCTATGCGTTTGGCTATACCAATGCCTCGTGGACACTGAAATGCGAAATGACCAGCCGGTATACCTGCCGGATCATTAATTACATGTCAAAGCAGGGATATAAACAATGCATGCCTGTGCAAAATGACCCGGACCTGGTGTTAAAACCTTTTCTTGATTTTAACCCCGGCTATGTGCTGAGAGTGCTGGATAAATTACCAAAAATGGGCAATAGAAAACCATGGAAGATTGAACAAAATTATTTTTACGACAAAAAAATGTTCGAAAAAAGTCCGCTTAACGATGGTATTTTAACTTATAAATAACCAATACATGAGGGTAATATTTATCCATGGCTTCGGCGAAAATGAATCAATTTTCAGCAAGGTAGTTCCTTTTATCCCGGGCGGGCATACGTTTTTAAACGTTTGGGAATTATTGGGCGATAAGCCACTGCCCGGTATAAACGTTTTGGTTTTTGCGCAAAGCCTGGTTGAAAAATATGATATAACACAACATGATGTTATTATTGGCCATTCAATGGGTGGCTGGATAGCTTGGCATATTAAACATTTTACCGGCAGCCCGGTAGTTCAAATTGCTTCCTGGACAGATCCTGACCGGCCAATTAAACCGCTCAAAAATGTAAAAATCATCTACTGGTTGGTAAGAAATGGTTTGTTCTTCAACCGTTTTTTGAAACGCCTGTTCACGGCGAAGGGCTATAAAGGCAAGCCATCCAAACAGATTTATGAAGAAATTTTTGATAGATTAATTGCCGGGAACAAAGAGAATATCATCAATCAGCTCCGCCTCATTCTTACACCGGTACCCGAACGGGTTACGGTGCACCCTGATTTAAGGATCCACGCCCGGGCCGACCTGGTGGTGAGGCCACCGCGGGAACCCTACGATGAAGTTATTGGCGATCATTTTACTTTGTATACTTACCCGGAGGCCGTTTACAAGCCAATTGTTGCTTTTTTAAACCATTTGCAAAAAAAATAACTAACTAAAAAAATGAAGAATTTTGAAAACAAAGTGGTGGTTATAACGGGTGCCGGTTCGGGTATAGGACGTGCTTTAGCGCTTGCGTTTCAAAAGGCAGGCGCAAAACTGGCACTTAACGACAATAATGAAATTGCTTTGCTTGAAACGGTAGCGCTGGCCGGCGGACCGCAAAATATATATCACCAGGCATTTGATGTGGCTGAAAAATCGGCGTTTTACGAATTTGCAGACAAGGTAATTGCGCATTACGGACGCGTAGACCTGGTTATCAATAATGCGGGTGTGGCTATTTTCAAACTGACCGCATCAGAAGTTAGCATTGCCGATTATGAATGGATCATGGGGATCAATCTTTGGGGAATGATGTACGGCAGCCTGGCTTTTTTACCGCATTTACGGAAACAAAAGGAGTCGGCTATTGTAAATATTTCCAGCATTTTTGGTATTCTCGGATTTCCAAATCAGGCGGCCTATTGTACCACAAAATTTGCCATCAGGGGTTTTACAGAGTCATTAGCTATTGAGGAACGCGTTCTTAAAACAGGCGTCACCGTTACGTCTGTGCATCCCGGGGGCATCAAAACAAATATCGCCAGGCATGCACGTTATGCGGGCAACGATGAAAATGCCATTAAGCAAGTGGAGCGTTTATTTGTCACCACACCGGAAAAAGCGGCTAAAGCCATCATCGCAGGCATAAAACGTAAAAAAATGCGTTTAATAGTAGGCCCGGATGCCAAGATGCTTTACTTTTTAACAAGATTATCGCCAAAGTTTGTCGCCTGGTATTTAATACGCTTTGCTAACCAATGGAAATAGGTCAAATTTTTACACTGTGCACCTCCCTTACCTGCGGACCATGAATCCTAATGGTCAACATAAGAATTAGCCAACTTACGTAAAGGCTCCCGAATACGTTATCAATTATTAATTTTGCCACACCCAAAATAACAACCCGCTAAAAAATGTCTTCCCCTGCCCTAACAGATACCTGGACCCTTACCTGGAACTCACGTTACAAACGGCTTCAGTTGGTTACCGGCACCGCGATCATGCTTACCATCATTTATACCTTACCCTTCTTTTTTGGCTACCTGGAAAAAAGAAAAGGGGTAGTGCTAAATGATTGGCTGCTGGCGCGCATCCCGCCGCAAAATGTATCTGTATTTATTTTTGGGCTGATCTGGGGAATGGCGTTATTGATCATCTTCCGGACCATCAAAAATCCTTCCATTTATATTACCTTTTGCTGGACGTATATATTCATTTATTTGGTGAGGTTCGTCACCCTCAGCCTGGCCGCGCTCAACCCGCCCCAGGGCATGATCCTGTTGGCTGACCCTGTCAACAGTGCTTTTTACCATAACGCCGTTATTACCAAAGACCTGTTTTTTTCGGGGCACACCGCTACAATGGTGACGATTTTTTTATGCCTTGAAAAAAGAACTGATAAAATAATAGCGCTGATAGCCGCTATTGCCGTTGCCTGTTTATTGCTTTTACAACATGTGCATTATACCATTGATGTTTTGGCAGCGCCGGTTGTTGTGTATGCATGTTACCGGTTAACCCGGTATCTTTTTTTTAATAGACGGGGTCAAGCAAATTCTTTGGCTTTATCGGGCGAGAAGGTAAAAGTATAGCATCAGGGCAAAGTCGTCCGTAGTTTGGAAACTACGAACATCGGACTAACGAATTTAATGCCCTTCGCTTTCTGCCTCTTTAACGGCTACGCCCAGCGTTGCAGTGGCCACACTTAAAATGGTGGCTATTATTTGGGTGGCGGCCGCCTGCTGCGTGATATACATTTGCTGCTGGGCGGTTACTGCGTTCTGGTACGACTGGCCCACGGCCTGTAAAACGGCAGAATCAAGCATTGCCTCGGCAGGTGTAATCTCCGTTGGAGGACTACCAGGCTGACCTGCCGCGTGCTGAACGTCGGACAGCGCCTGCTGTGCGGTCTCTGCAAGTTTTTGCTTTCCCCCGGCTACATCAACGTTTGCAACAGCTATCGCTGCTTTGCAAAGTGCTATCAGTTCACCAAAGGCATGTACGGTCATTTCAATGGCGCCATTGACCTGGCCGCTGAAAACCGCATTTTCCATTTCGAGCGTTTGGGTAAATGCCCGGCTCGTTTCAATAATTTGTTCGGGAAGGGTGTTGGTTGAATCTGGCATAATTAAAGTATTTAGGTTTTTTAATGGGGATGAACGAAGATAAAGAGTTATGTTCAGATTATCAATTCAACCGGTAACTTTGAACATCGGTTTTGAAGAACGGAGAGGTGGTGTTGGGGCGAAGTCTCAAGGCATAGTCGTCCGTAGTTGCGAAACTGCCGACAGCGGATAAATTATTTCCCTTTCATTTTGTACGTATTATTTCCGTATCTTTGTCTTAAGAAAATAGCGGATCATGGAAAAGCAATTAACACTTTCAGAAAAAGCCAGGTTTGATGCCAAAATACCAAAAGTACAGAAAGAGCTTTTTGAGTATGCGGCCAGTTTGGGCGGATTTAGAACACTGACCGATTTTATCATTAACGCGGTGCAAGAAAAAGCCAATACCATTATCCGTGAACATAACACCATTTTAGCCTCTGAAAAAGACCAGGAGATATTTTTTAATGCGCTAATGAATCCGCAAGGCCCGAACCAAAAACTGCGGGATGCTGCGGCACGTTATAAATTATTCATACAAGAGAATAAATGAGTGTTAAATTAGACCTGCTGAATCCGACATTAAATAAAAAGGATTTCAGCTGCGGCAAAGACCTGCTGGATAAATACCTGCATACACAGGCAAGCCAGGATGTTAAACGCAAGCTATGCGTAGTTTTCGCCCTATTTGAGAACACTGCCATAAAAGGTTATTATACGCTTTCAAGCGCATCTGTCCCCGCTGAACTGATGCCCGAAGCCATTAAAAAGAAGATGCCGGGATCTTATACCGCACTTCCCGTTACACTACTCGGAAGATTAGCAGTCGATATAAAATATAAAGGACAAGGATTGGGTGGCCTGCTTTTGTTAGATGCACTAAAAAGAAGTTTTACCGTCGCGGGTGAAAGTTTAGGATCCATTGGCGTTGTTGTTGACCCTTTAGACGAAGAGGCAACAGCATTTTATCAAAAATTTGGATTTATCCTGCTGCCCGACAGCGGAAAGATGTTCCTGCCGATGGCTGATATTGCGCAGTTGGGTTTATAGCCAGATCAATATATCCCTTTTGCCAATCCGCGGGTTATCCGGTCAAAAAACAACCAGGCCAGCCTGTCCGTTAGCGGTCAGTTTGATAGTTGAGACGAAGTCTCAAGGCATTTCGTCCGTAGTTTGAAAATCGGAACATCGGAGGGCATCGGAGTTTGCCACCTGCTCATTGCCTTTTGTCTGAACCAGGATTCGTAGGATGAACGGATTTAAGGATTACAAAGGTGAGGCATCCCCCCCCGCCCGCTCATTGCGAGGCACGAAGCAATCTCTACATATGCAAATCAATTCAGGGTGCATTCATTACCTGTTTGGCGGCTACCTGTCAACGGGGCATGAATAGCCCATCACTTTTGGCCCACGCGGATACTGCCAGAGGAGGGAAACCGGAATGGGTTATTCGGCTTGGTGCATTGATCGGAAAAGATCATCAATTTGTTCATTTTCACTAAGCGACCTCGTAAAAGTAGACGGCCATGAGCTCCCTCGGTCATCCTTGTCATAACCGCCAAAATGATGGTAATCTGGCATTCGGCGACGAGGACTCGTGTGGTAATAATAATCGTCATACGCCGCCAGTCGCTCTTGCTCCTCGATGTTTTCTATCGCTTTTTCCAAAGCATATCGCACTTCGTCTACTCCCGCGCCATAGTCGCGTTCCAATTCGTTCAGTATTTCAATATTTTGCTTAAGGTCATCTTTACTTTCCAAGCCGTCGTCGCTCAGACCGGCAATAATACCAGAGAAGATCTCCTGGTACTCATCGCAATGTTCCTCCTTAAAATCCTCGAACTTTTCTGGAAAATTGCCTTCAAAATCACTCAATATCGAAAAATCATTCTGGTCCGATAAACAAGGCGTAATATTGAGCAAGATTCGAACCACATCCAGTTCTTCATCATCCGAGAAATGGCACATTAACAATTGGTCGTATGCATGCACACCCCGACTTCCTATATCCTCTGAATAAACCAAAGGGTGGAACATCGTTCTTAAAAACTGCTCGAAAGGAGAACCTTCCGCGTAGGAAATTTTAGTATCCATGGCCGAAAGTTTAAGGCAAACCAAGTCGTCCTTAGACGGTGATCGATAAGGATAGTCTTCCGGAGAATAAATTAAAGTATCAACAGAACCTATCAGCCTGTTGCGCAATAAATTCATTAAACGATCTGAGAACACAAAGCGCTGTTCTTCTTTTGCCTTCGGATACTTGTCACTAAAAATATCCAAGGCGGGTTTTATATACAAGAATCCGCGAATCAGTTCCTCTTGTATTGTCTCGTCTTGGTTACAATAGTTGATCAGGAAATCCTGAATGGACGGATTATGGAACTTGATGGTGGTGTCACCACTCCTTTGACGGCTCAGGTGAATAAAAGAGCCTTCCAATTCTTTCAACGCCGTTTTAAAAATCGAATTTTGTTGTAAATTAGACATTTTCTCCGGTTCATTTTTAAGCGCTTTATATTGTTTAAATAAACTGCTTAATCCGACCTCTGACCCAGATATCAGCAGAGCATACAATACCACTTGAGCCTGCACCGTAATCTGTTGCGTAAACGCGTGTTCCCAAACCTTAAAAGGCGATTTGAACATATCCAACAACGCATTTGGAAAATCTGCCACCTTATAATCTTTCCAGATCGCTTCATTACAAATGTACTCGATAATCCTGGGACTATAATTTTGGTGCTTCACTAGCGCGGGTAAATATTTCTTATCTATGAGGGCTTGGATGTAGGGGTAAGGAATGCCGTTAAAGAATAAATGGTTATAAAAGATCCTAGCTTTGACCAGTGTTGTATACTTTGATAAATCTAAGATACATTTAACCAGGGTCGCATTATCCAGTTCTTCGAACTTCAGTCGCGCTTGGTTTAGGATATATTCTCGAGTCGTAAAGATCAGTAGCTTGTTTTTGCTACTCCGCAACTTATTAATAAAGCGAATAAGCTGCTTTTCCTCATTAATGTCAAGGTTACTTGCTAAAAAGTTTTTACCCAAAAAATCATCAAAAAGAAAGACCTGCGAACGCCCCTCCTCATACATCTTAAATCCTTCCTTGATACTCCCAGACAAGTAAACGAATTCCTCGAAGCCATTCGCCAGCGCATCATAAACCAAGACCTCCGCCAAGGTCGTTTTGCCAATGCCAGGAATACCGCTAACGATAACATACCGATTGTCCTCCAGTATCTTCCGAGCCTCGCTAAAACTATCATTTTGCACATAAACTCTGAGTTTGTTCCTAATGTCATCCAGGACAAACTTTGACTGGTTAACAATTTGGCGGTTCAGGATCGTTTGCAAAATATTGGTGCTCGACAACCAAAGTTTAAAATGATTGCGCTCTACACCCTGATGCTGCTGCAGGAGGTTGTTTAGTTCATCTTTACCCAAAACATCATCAGTCGATAGAATATAAGGCGAAAAAAGGTCCAATAACTTCTTTTTACGGTCAGGCAAAAGACCAACCGAAGTAACCAAAATATACCGCACTGGCGCCATTTTTTTTACTGACTTCGCTTCCTTTTTTAAGACTTGGTAAAGGCTATCATAATCCTGGTATCGCTTACACTGAACTATAAACTGCTCACCTTTAGCATACCGCAGATCGATCCCGCCGTCAGTACCCGCTCCGAAAGATTCCAAAAACACACCCATATGGGCCTGCAGGATATCCCGGGTCAAAACTTCAAATTCATAAGGAGATAGGTTCAGGAAGTCATAATTGGTCATAAGGTTATTGATAAATAACAAAAATAACGAATAATATTCGAACATTAATCCCCAAACCTGTTGGGGTCAACGCTGGCCGGAACGTACCAGCCTTCTTCTCGAGAATCCCCGCAAAGGCCCAAAACGCAAAGCTTCATGCCCCGCTGAAAGGTTCGCCGCCAGGAAATTATCAAAAATTATGATAACGTATGCTAAAAGCCACGCCGTTTGCGCGCCATTGATTTAAAATATTTTCTAATTCGATATACCTGTTATATCCCCTGACCACGAAGCGATTTTGATAAGTTTCATTATTACTATCGGTTAGAGATATCCTGTTGCCTAACATATTGCCTACGGTTTTTATGCTGGCCATGGATACTTTCAGGTTTATCGCCTTTGCTTCATTTAACTTAATTTTAACACCATTAATTACCAAGTGATCGTCCGCCAGCACTAGTTCACCATCTTTATAATAGGTCCTGACGATGCCCGTACCCATTAGCAGTACAAAGCCCAGGGAGGTAAAACTGGCAATAATGATCAGTGCATCAAAAAGGGGTTCCCAAGGCGTTTCATACTGCACATTATATATACCGCACAGGCCAAGAACAATGGCGCTTACAATGGTTATCGCTAAGCCTGCATAAAATAATCTTGTTCGTTTAGTAAACACATCGAAGGTTGCGCTCATGATTTATATTTAACAAAGACACAAGATGCCAATGCCTGATAAAAGTAGTAAATTTAAATGATTTGATAAATCCATACCTTCTCCTCCCGGGCACAGTAGAAAAGTTTGCTCTGTTATCTTAGTCCCCTTCCTTCCCATCCCCCTCCTTCAACTTCGCCAGCACCCTTTGCACGGTTGATGAGCCAATGCGCAGGTGGTCGGCGATCTGGCGGATGGAGAGGCCCTGGCGGGCGAATTCGGGGATGCGTTGTTTTCCGTACAGCCTGAAAACAAAACAGGCCGGAAATAACTCCAGCCTGTCTTTTATGTTTTGCAATTGGCCTTTTATTTTTTCTTATCTCCTGGTAATCCAAATTTATTAACCATTTGCTTTGCTTTTTCCACTTTCTTTAGCACATAGGGGTCATTAGCATGGCTCTTAATATTACGATCAATTATAGCGCTGCCATATTGGGTTTCATTAACTTCTTTTTTAACTACCGGCATAATTATTCCTTTTTATCAAATATACGGCCTTATTTCCTCTTTACATCGAAAGTTTCGTTGGCGTTCCGACGTTTCGAAACGCCCTAAATCTTTACCAGGCAATTTATATTTTTAAATTGCTAAATTTGATTTAAAGTTTTGAATTATGACAACCGAGGTAATAAGAGAACGATTGTATGATTATATCAGGGTAGCGGATGATAAAAAAATCGAGGCTATTTATACTTTGCTCGAGGATCAGATAATTCCGGGACACCATTGGTCGGAAGATGAAGAATTCGTAGCTGAACTTGACGAACGCGTGAGAAGATATGAAGCCGGTATCGACCCTGCCTTTTCCATTGAAGAAGCAAAATCGTTGCTAAATGAAATGAAAAAAGAGTACCAAAAAAGCCTCAAAAAATGAATTATACGGTTGAATAGCCTCTGTGATCTTTGCGTTCTTGTCTCCGCGACCTCCGTGGTTAAATTTTACCGCAGAGTGCTCAAAGAAGGCACAGAGAGGCACGGAGTTTTTATATCGCCACATATAATTTTGTATAATCATGCTATGTTCAACGTATGATTAAAGCGTCAAATTTGTTCCCAGCCCAACATTCCAACCTTAAAACCTTCCAACATTACAACAACCGAGACGCAAAACATTGCGCCCCGACAAAATTTCAATCACCTTCCTTCCCATCCCCCTCCTTCAACTTCGCCAGCACCCTTTGCACGGTTGATGTGCCGATGCGCAGGTGGTCGGCTACCTGGCGGATGGACAGGCCCTGGCGGGCGAGTTCGGGGATGCGTTGTTTTACATCGGGGCTGATGGCGGCGCCGGCTTTTTGCAGGTGGAACATCTCGTGGTCAAACCCTTCGAATTGCATGCCCAGGAAGCTTTGTGTTTTTGCCATGCTGAACAGGCATACATGGGCGGCATCGTATTGCGCGGCGGCGTTGCGCTGCTTGATCTGTTTAAGGTAACGCAGCTGCGGCTGCGAATGGCTCTGGCCCAGGGCGAAGGCGCTGTCGGCAAAGTTGATAAGCATTTTGCTGCCCTGCAGGTCGTTAACAGTGATGGGCTTGCAGGCGTTGCGCTTGGGGGTATGGGCCAGCACCAGCATGCTGAGCCTGTATTTTGTTTTGATGGCTTTGAGGGTTTTGATGAGCTGCAGCGCACTGCCGCCATGCACCAGCGGGTTGCCCATATAGGTAATGTTATCGATAATCAACACCTGCGCTTTGGTGCAGGCCAGGATGTATTCGATACGCTCCTTTACATAATCTTCGTATTTGTTGTACAGCAGGGGGTCGTCGCCGCCGGGGTTAAATTCGGCGCGGATAAAATTGCCGCCAAAGTGGTGCGGGCCCCAGCGGCTGTCGCTGTAACGTGCTTTAAACTGGGCGGCGCTGAGCTCAAAATCAAGGTATAAAACCTTCAGCGCTTCGTTAAGCTCGTTGCCAAAGGGTTCCATGGCGGTTTGTTTGGCAAGGTGGTTGCCAATTTGCACGGCCAGTACCGATTTGCCCAGGTTGGTATCGGCAAAAAGGATGCAGAGCTCATGCTCGTACCACAGCGTGCCCAGCAGCTGGCGGGCGGCGGGTTTGCTTTCTTCCTTTAGCCAAACGTCGGCGGGTTTAAAATAAAACAGTTCGCGGGAGGGGTCGTTGCGCAACTGGCTGAGCAGGGCATTTTTTTCGCGCTCTCGTGGTGTGGTGTCGCGCATGGCGTTGCGCATGATCTCGATGATGGGCGGGCGGGTTGACATGGGGAATTAGTTTTAGATGATGTAAGGGTATAAGGGTAATTAAGTGAGGCAGCATGTGCTCCAAAATTATTTTTTGCCCTCTTTTTTGCCTGCAAAAGAGAGGGCGGATCAAGCGCAGCGATGATCGGGTGAGTTAACCCCGGCGGCCATTACCGCCAATGCAGGGCGGCGAGTCTACTCACCCCGACTGCTCCGCCTTTAGGCGGATGGCCGACCCTCTCTATCACCAAGCGATAAAGAGGGTGAATTAAAACGCGGGTTTTTCTAAAAAATAAATCGGACGAACAATTATACAGAATATTCTTTATAAATACAAATAAATTACAGATTTTATTTGTGTACCAGGTGTACCAGGTTTATTCACTTGTCCCGGGTGGTTCAGGTGCTTCCAGGTTTTTGGCAGTGGCCGGGGGCAGTTTTGAGTTTTATGGAAGATCAGCGCTAGTGATAGCAGCGCATACCGGCCAATGTCATTAAGTTAAGGGATTTTAATATCGAACACCCAATGCCGAACCAGCCAGCCGGCTGGCTGGTAATGAAGTAAAAAACTTCGAAATCCGGCATTCAAAACCTGCCTGCCGGCCATAGCCGTTAACCTAAGAATTTTTTTTTTGATAATGTTGTAAGGCGGGGCTTCGCCGCCGGGCAAAACCACTTAGATTTTCCCATATTTGTATAGATTTTATTTTATAAAAAAGGCGGTTGTTTTCCAGACATTTTACCGCCTTTTTCTTATATAAAGATAAGGTTTTTTTTGAAGCAAACACCCTTTTCTTAGGGGAAAAGCGCCATTTATTTTCAAAAAAAGCACATTTATTGCAAATTGTGCTTCCAAATTACAAACCGGTATCACCGCTGCCTTTGACGCGGGTAAACTTTCTGCATTGGCACGGCAAAGTGGTTTTTTGCAGCGTAAGTCCAAGCTTAAACCAGAGGAATTTGTTGATACACTGATGTTCAGCGGGTTTAATCACAACCAACTCAGTTTACAGGAATGCTGCAATGATCTGGCACAACAGCATGGGAAATCTTTGAGCAAAGTTGCCTTGCATAAGCGGTTCAATTCAAGAAGCCAAGATTTCCTGAAGTCGGTTTTGGCAGCGCAGATAGCTTCAAAATTAAACCTTGACCAGGCAAACTGTTGGCAGTCGTTTGGCCGGGTATTAATCGCTGATTCGAGCAAGTTCTCCCTGCCCGAACAATATATGGAGGATTATCCGGGCTTTGGAGGTTGTCGTGGTGGATCAGCCCTGATGAATATACAGTATGCTTTTGACCTTAAGCACGGCGACTGGGAGAACCTGGAGTTCACAAAAGCTACCCAAAATGACCAGAGCCATTCAAAAAAGACATTACAGCATATCTGCAAGGGCGACCTGCTGATCCGGGATCAAGGCTATATTACGCAGCAGTATCTGTCGAAGGTGGTCCAGGAACATGCTTTTTTTCTCAACAGAATGCCTCCCAAATGGAAGCCGGTAGAGATCAATACTAATAAGGTAATTGATTGGGCAGCGCTCTATCTGCAAATGGAACGTGGTAAGGATAGTCATTTTGAAACTATGGTTACCATTGGAGCTGGTAAGGATGCCTTTTGCTGTCGGCTGATCGCTATTGTCATACCTGAACAGATATGGACTGAACGGATACGCAAGGCACAGAAACAAGCTAAAAGCTACGGTTTTGCCCTTTCCGATGACTACAAGGAACGCTGTCGGTTCAGTGTATTCATTACCAACGTGGGCGCAGAAAAACTCAAGGCTATAGATGTTGTCCAATTATACCGCCTGCGATGGCAGATCGAACTGGTGTTCAAAACATGGAAGTCGCTCCTGGGCATCCATCAGGTTAAGGCCGTTAAAAAGGAAAGGCTCGAATGTCAATTGATTGCCAGATTCATTTGGATATTAATCAACTGGAAGATATTTCAGTGCATCGACAGTTTTATCAAAAGCAATTCCCCAGGCTATGCATGTTCCATCTGGAAGTTCTTTAAACAAGCCAGGCAATACAGCTATGCTCTACGAAAAGTACTGGCAGGCAATATGAATTTAAGCGACTGGTGTGAATTGTTCGTTTACCCCATTATAAAAAACCTGCTTGTCGAACACAAAAAAGGAAAAAAACCTGCTTATGCTATCGTTCATGACATCTTTAATCCTTAGGTTAACGGCTATGGCCTGCCGGCAGGCAGGTTCGTTATTCGATATTAATTTCTTTCTCTTTTTCCTTAACTTAATGACATTGGGATACCTGCCCGTGAATAAGGCCTCGCGCAGTATGAGCGGATAGCACGGGCCGCCGTTCTATCACGGCGGCAACGCCCAAATGCAGTTGGCAGCAGGCCTGCAGCAGGCGGGTACAAGCGGACAGCAGGCTTCCTGAATTATTCCCGATGGGTGACAAAAACATCAGTTTACAAAATGCTTAACCATCCGGACCAATAAATAGATGAGGGCACTCCCGGACAGCAAAATTCCCCCCAAAAATAAGATATTGTTTAATAAAGGATCGTCCGGTTGGGTGTAACCCAGCCCGGTTAGATAAAATCCTAACGGAATACCTAATATAGCCAATATTATAGAAACATATTTCATGTATTTAAAAAGCGTAAGATGTGTAATAATACTAAAAATAACGAAAAGCCAATTACCATTGCCGTAAACCCTGTTTAACCAATTATCCCACCTATTTCAACCTTAAAATATTCCAACATTTAAACAACATGGGAGACGCAAAGTATAGCCTCTCTGCAAAATCCAAATAAATCAAATATTCCAAACTTAAAACATTCCAACTTTACAACATTCCAACAAAAAAACCACTCACTTCATCAACCCGATCCAACTCAATCAACTAATCCTAAAAACCATTTGACAATTAAACAAAAACCGCTATCTTTGCAGTCCCGAAAAAGCGGGGTATAATAAACGTTTAATAAATTTAATTTAAAGCAAGTGAATACGTTAAGTTACAAAACTGTCTCAGCCAATAAGAAGACCGTTAACAAGCAATGGGTTGTTGTTGACGCACAGGGCGAGATTTTGGGGCGCTTGTCTACGAAGATCGCCATGATCATCCGTGGAAAAACCAAGCCTGACTTTACCCCAAACGTAGACTGCGGCGATAACGTGATCGTTATCAATGCAGACAAGGTAAAACTGACCGGAAACAAATTCAGCGACAAGCAGTATGTTTCGTACACCGGCTATCCGGGTGGTCAGCGTTTCATTTCTCCTAAGGAGTTAATGGCAAAACATCCAACACGCGTAATTGAAAAAGCCGTTCGTGGTATGTTACCTAAAAATCGTTTGGGCAAAGCATTATTTGGCAACCTGCATGTTTACGCGGGCGCCGAGCATCCTCATGCAGCACAAAACCCAACAACCATTTAACTTTTAATTTAAGGAGAAAAGAAAAAATGCCAACAACTAACACTTCGGGCAGAAGAAAAACAGCAGTTGCACGCATCTACCTGACAGAGGGAGCCGGTGCAATTACCGTAAACGGTAAAGATTACAAGGAGTATTTTCCAACATTGCCATTACAATACATCGTTATGCAAAGCACTGAAGTTTCTGGTTCAACCGGAAAATTCGATGTTAAGGTTAACGTTGCAGGTGGTGGCGTAAAAGGACAGGCAGAAGCCGTTCGTTTAGCCATCGCGAAAGCTATCGTTGAACTCGACCCTGAAAAGAAACCAGCCCTGCGCGCTAAAGGTATCATGACACGTGACGACCGTATGGTTGAACGTAAAAAACCAGGTCGCAAGAAAGCACGTAAGAGATTCCAATTCAGTAAACGTTAATCAAAGGAGGACAACAAAATGGCAAGAACAACATATCAGGATTTACTGGATGCAGGTGTACACTTTGGTCACCTTACCCGCAAATGGGACCCAAAAATGTCGCAGTACATTTTTATGGAGCGCAACGGTATCCACATTATCGATTTAAATAAAACCTTAACCAAGGTTGAAGAAGCTGCTGCAGCTATAAAACAAATTGTAAAATCAGGACGTAAAGTATTATTCGTAGCGACAAAGAAACAAGCGAAAGACATCGTTGCTGATTATGCGAAAACAGTAAACATGCCTTTCATCACCGAAAGGTGGTTAGGTGGTATGTTAACCAACTTTGCTACTGTACGCAAGTCGATCAAAAAGATGTCAAACATCGATAAATTGACTAAAGACGGTACTTATGCAAACCTTTCGAAAAAAGAAAGGCTGATGATACAGCGCGAGCGTATTAAACTGGAAACTTTATTAGGCGGGATCTCTGACCTGAACCGTTTACCTGCAGCTTTATTTTTGATCGACGTTAAAAAGGAACACATCGCTGTTTCGGAAGCATTAAAATTGAATATCCCTACCTTTGCGATGGTGGATACCAACTCTGATCCTTCGAACATCGATTTCCCTATCCCTGCAAATGACGATGCAACCAAATCAATTTCATTGATCACCGGTATCATCATCCAGGCAATAGTTGAAGGTTTGGAAGAACGCAAACGCGAAAAAGAAGACGAAGCTGAAAAAGAAGCGGCAGTTGCGAAAGCAAAAGCTGATGCTCCTGAAGCAGCTGCACCTGCAGATCGTTCTGCACAGGGTGAAGGCGGCAAACGTGCACGCAAATCGGCTGTTGAAGCTGAAGCGGCAGTAGCTGATGAAACACCTGCAGCTGAAAAAACTGAGGAATAATTATTTGTGAGTGGTGAGTTGTGAATGGTGAGTTTTTTATAATCCTCACTACTCACTATTCACCACTCACCACTTAACTAATAAACATACAAAAATGTCTACAGTAACAATATCTGCAGCCGACGTAAACAAACTGCGCCAGCAAACTGGTGCGGGTATGATGGATTGCAAAAAAGCTTTAACTGAAACCAATGGTGATTTTGAAGCGGCCATTGATTTTTTAAGAAAAAAAGGTGCTAAAGTGGCTGCAAGCCGCCAGGACCGTGAATCAAACGAAGGTGTGGTTATTGCACGTACTTCGGCTGATGGCAAACGTGGTGTAATTATCGAATTGAACTGCGAAACTGATTTCGTGGCTAAAAACGCTGAATTTATTGCTTTTGCTAACGCGATCGCTACCGTTGCCGTTGAAAACAACCCTGCTTCCCTGGAAGCACTGAATGATCTTGCTGTTGATGGTCAGAAAATCGGCGAAGCCGTTATCGACAAAACAGGTAAAATCGGCGAAAAGATCGGCGTATCTAAATATGAAGTAATCGAAGCTGAGAAAGTGATCGCTTATATCCATGGCAATTACCGTTTAGGTGTATTGGTAGGTTTAAGCGCAGATGTAGCCGGAGCCGATGACGCAGGTAAAGACGTGGCAATGCAAATTGCAGCGATGAGCCCTGTTGCTATTGATAAAGATGGCGTTGACGCTACTACTATTGAACGCGAATTGGAAATTGCTAAAGAACAGATCCGTTTGGAAGGCAAGCCAGAAGCAATGGTTGAAAAAATCGCTGCAGGTAAACTGAACAAATTCTACAAAGATTCAACTTTATTGAACCAGGAGTTTGTAAAGGACCCATCCAAAAGCGTGGCCCAGTTTTTAAACGGGGTTGACAAGGGATTAACAGTAACCGCGTTTAAGCGGGTTGCTTTAGGAGCTTAAATATTTTAATCCCCCCGATTTATCGGGGGGATTTTTTTTGCAGCCCCACCCAACCCTCCCCGGTAGGGAGGGCTTTAAAGAGAATAGTTTTATATTTAATATACTTCGCAAAAAGTCTCTCCGCCAATAGGCGGAGGAGATTTAGAGGGGCTTGACTTATATGATAACTGCACTCCACAACCTTCAACTCATTACTGATGGCAACATCAGCCATGGCAAAGCTGTACTGATCAGCAATGGCCAGGTCATTGACATCGTTCCGGAACACTCCATTCCTGAACAGGCCCACAAAACCGATTTGCATAACGCTTTTCTTGCTCCTGGCTTAATTGACCTCCAGATTTACGGCAGCGGCGGCAAATTGTTTGCCGGCGAACCGGAAGTTGATGCACTGGAACGCATGGAATCGGACCTGTTAAGCGAAGGGACCACCGGCTTTTTTGCAACTATTGGCACCAACACCAATGACATTGTAGAAAGAGGCATTGAATCGGCGAAAATTTACCGTGAAACCTGCAAGGGAAACTTTTGGGGATTACACCTGGAAGGCCCATATCTTAACCCTATAAAAAAGGGTGCCCACCCTGCCCAACTGATTAAAAAAGGCACGCTTGCCGAAGTGCAGCGCTGGATAGAAAGTGCGGACGGGGTAATTAAAATGATGACCATTGCGCCTGAACTGCAGGACCAGGAAGTCATAAATTACCTGCACGATCATGGGGTTATCCTGTCATCCGGCCACAGCAATGCCAGCTACGCCGAGGGCAAGTCGTTTTTAAATAAACCCATCCCGGCTGTTACCCATTTATTTAATGCCATGCCCCAAATGCACCACCGGGACCCTGGCTACATCCCTGCAATTTTTGAGGAGCGGCCATACACCAGCATTGTAAACGATGGGATCCATGTTGATTTTGCCATGGTGCGCCTGGCCAAACGCGAACTGGGCGATAAGCTGTTTTTGATAACCGACAGGGTTACTGCCGCTTCAAAAGGGACCTACCAGCACCAGTTTACCGGCGACCGCTTTGTAATGCCTGACGGCACCCTATCCGGCTCCTGCCTTACGATGTTAAAAGCTGTACAAAACTGCGTGGAACACGTTGGCATTTCCCTTGCCGAAGCTATTAATATGGCTTCGTTATACCCGGCGCAATTAGCTAAAATGGATAAGAAAGGAATGATAGCACCCGGCTGCGATGCGGATATGATCGTTTTTAATGATAACTTCGAAGTACAAAGCACTATTTTCAAAGGAATATTGATCCCGGGTAATTAGTGTAATCCGAAAAAATTCGTGCAACTTGCCGGCAGGCAGGTTTGTGTATTACTTAACAAATCTGACATAAAATTTTAACACTGAACATATTTCTCTATTTTTGACAAAACGACCTCATGACATATAAAAGGATCCTTTTAAAACTTAGCGGAGAGTCGCTGATGGGCGACAAGCAATACGGAATTGATAACAAACAGGTTTTACAGTATGCACATGACATTAAGGATGTGCATGATAAGGGCATAGAAATGGCCATTGTGGTTGGTGGCGGAAATATCTTCCGCGGCCTGAGCGCCGAGAAATCGGGTATGGACCGCGCCCAGGCCGATTATATGGGCATGCTGGCTACCGTAATCAACTGTATGGCGCTGCAAAACGCATTGGAAAGTATTGGGGTTGAAACTCGCCTGCAATCGGCCATTAAAATGGAGCAGATCTGCGAGCCCTACATCCGCCGCCGCGCCATGCACCATTTGGAAGAACGCAAAATTGTGATCTTTGGCGCCGGCACCGGTAACCCTTACTTTACCACAGACACTGCCGCTTCCCTGCGCGCTATTGAAATAAAAGCCGACGTAGTACTAAAAGGCACCCGCGTTGACGGCATCTACACCGCCGATCCTGAAAAAGACCCTTCGGCCACCCGTTACGAAAACATCACCTACCAGGAAGTTTACGACAAAGGCCTTAATGTAATGGACATGACCGCCATTACCCTTTGCCAGGAAAACAAGCTGCCCATCATTGTTTTTGATATGAACAAACCAGGCAATTTTATGAAAATTGCTTTGGGCGAACCGATTGGTACTTTGGTGAAAGAATAATTTTTCAATCCAATTCTATTTGTATAAAGCATTCGATGCTCAGGAGCAAAATATCGGTAGAAAAATAAAAAAGAAACGTATAGCGTGCCGTTAGGTACGCAACCTGCCGTGTTCCATATCAAGGGGCACGGCTTTTTTATTTTTGTTATTAGTTACCGATATTTTACACATTCACGGTCATTGGTGCGTTATACGTGGATAGTGTACATCAGCAAGATCCTTAAGGCTAAACCCGCCCTACCGCATTTGCCTTTTCCTTGCATTATTTCAGGCGATGCTGCGTTTTCTCTCTAAATCTTCTACCTTTATTTCACCAACCTCGCATTATGGACGCAATCACCATCATTTTACTTTTAGTAATCCTTGTTCTGCTCATCACCAACAGATCGGGCATCAACGATAAATTCAGGGACCTGGAGTACAGGATCGCTGAGCTGCAAAATTTACTCAGGCAGTTCCAGCAAACCAAATCCGCAGAAAGCCCTAAACCTGAGCCAAGGCCGATGCCGGCTTTACCAACTATTGAAGAAAAAGTCCCCGGCCCGGCAATTCCGCAGGAATTCAAACTGCCGGAGCCGCCAAAACCCGTTGAGGTTAAACCCGAGCCTGTTATTGAAAAACACACCGAGGTTATTTATGATGTGATGGCCAACCTGCACCGGCCTGTAAAAACGCTCGATCCGCAGCCAAATTTCCGTACTCCGCAACCCGAACCGGAACCATCATTTTTTGAACGCTATCCCGATCTTGAAAAATTCATTGGCGAAAACCTGGTGAATAAAATCGGTATCGCCATTTTGGTACTGGCCATCGGTTTTTTTGTAAAATATGCCATTGATAACAATTGGGTAGGCCCGGTCGGACGCGTGGGTATCGGCATTTTTTGCGGCGCTATTTTAGTTGGATTTGCCCACCGCATGCGCAATAGCTATAAAGCCTTTAGCTCGGTATTAACGGGCGGCGGTTTGGCTGTTTTTTATTTTACCATTACCCTCGCTTTTCAGGAGTTCCACCTGTTTAGCCAGTTAGTGGCCCTATGCATCCTGATAGTCATCACCATTTTCGCGGTGCTGCTTGCGTTGTTGTATGACAAGCAGGAACTGGCCGTTATAGCCCTTATCGGCGGTTTCGCCAGCCCATTTTTGGTGAGTAACGGCACTAACAATTACAACGGGCTTTTTATTTACCTGCTTATTTTAAATGCCGGGTTGCTCGTCATTGCTTATTTTAAGGCCTGGCGTATCCTCAATATTTCATCATTTGGTTTATCAGTTATTGTTTTTGCAACCGTATTGTATACCCTAACCGGCGCCAATTATTACATCGGCTTGAGATACGCTACTATCTTTTATTTGCTGTTCTTCATCATCAATATCATCAACAACATCCGCGAAAACAAAAGCTTCCTGGCGGTTGATTTCAGCATTTTGCTCATCAATACCGCGCTGTACTTTGCAGCAGGCCTGTATTTGTTAACCGAAATGGGACTACCTCAATACCGGGGCTTGTTCAGCGCGGCGCTGGCATTAATTAACCTGGTGCTGTCGTATATCCTGTTCCGTAAAAAAACTGTCGACCCGAATATTCTTTACCTGCTCATCGGCATCACCCTTACCTTTATTTCACTAACTGCACCCATCCAACTGCATGGCAATAACATTACCCTGTTCTGGGCATCTGAAACGGTGCTGCTTTACTGGCTTTACCTTAAATCATCCATCAGGTTAATGAAACTGACCTCTATCGTCATCTTCATCGCGATGATCTTTAGCCTGCTGATGGATATTTCCAATGTTTATGTAAATTCAGGCACCCACCTTGCCATCATTGCCAATAAAGGATTTATTACCATTATGGTTGCAGCGGTAAGCTCGTACCTGCTTTATATTTTGGTAAAAAGAGACAAGGAGCAGGCACTTAATGGTTTCTCCATCAATAAAAACATGTTTCGTATTGTTGCCATTACCCTGTTGTTTTTAGGCGGATTGCTGGAGGTTAACCACCAGTTTTCCAGCTACTACCCAAATACCAGCATCAATATTTTGTACCTGGCGCTGTATGTCCCGGTTTTTGTTTACCTGTTCCGTCTTATCTCAGCGAGGTTAAACGGCGCTGATTATAACTGGGAACTATCCTTAACCTTGTTGGCCTGTACCGCTACTTTTTACCTGTTTTTGGCGCCGGTATTTTTTACCCAATTGGCAGAAATGCTGGAGTTGAAAAAGATCAGCGTGTCGCACTTTGCCGTTCACTGGGTGAGTGATATTTTTATAGCGATGATATTTTACAGCATCATCCGTCTTTGCCGGGATAAGTTTAGCAATACCACAAAAGATGCCTGCGCCTGGCTGTTATCCGCAGGAATTGTGGCTTTTTTTAGTTTAGAAATTTGCCTGCTGGGCGAATTGCTGTTTTTTTCAAAACAAAACAGTGTAGATACTATCCAAACCGTCTATATTAAAACTACGCTACCCGTATTATGGGGCGTGATCTCATTTATCCTGATGTGGCTGGGGATGCGCAACAAACAACGGAATCTGCGCATTATTTCATTAACCCTGTTTACCATTACGTTGTTAAAACTGTTTATATTCGATATTAACAACATCCCGGTTGCCGGCAAGATAGCAGCATTCTTTTGCCTGGGCGTGTTATTGCTCATCATATCTTTTATGTACCAAAAAGTTAAAAAAATTATTGTGGACGATGAGGCGAAGTCAAAAGAATAAAGCGGGACTATTTTTAGCGGGAATGTTTTGCGCACTGTTTTCTGCGTCGGCACAAAACACTTTTAAATACGCGGCTACTATTCCTAAAACAGATTCAGCCGGGTTTTATAAAATAAGCCTGCAGCCGGCGCTTGTTGCAAAAAGCAATGCCGACCTGTCGGATATCCGCCTGGTCAACCAAAAGGGGTATTTTGTACCCTATATAATGGCTGATAACCTCCCGCAGCCTGCTAACGAAAAGTTTATGGTATTCCCGGGGGTAGGGGTTGCTTCAAAAACTGATACAGGCACTTCCTATGTTATTGAAAACAGGGAAAGCCTGCCCGTAAATATGCTCTGGGTAAAACTCAGGAACACCGCGGTAAAACGCAACGTAAATATATCGGGCAGTGACGACCTGCAACGTTGGTTCGCTATTGAGGAAGACGTTCCATTACAGCAAGCTGGCTTAAACAGCCGAGGCGCCTATTTGCAATCGCTCTCGTTCCCTGCAAGCAATTACCGCTATTTAAAACTATTGGTAAATGATAAAAACAAAGCGCCGTTAAAATTCCTGGAAGCGGGTATTTATACTGAGCAATCGGTTTCAAAGTCGTATTTTGAGGTACCGGACGCCCGCGTTAGTCAGAAGGACAGCAATAAGGTAACTTATATCGATATCAGGCTAAATGATAATTACCTGGTTAACAAGATAGAACTAACTATAACCGCGCCCAAATATTACAGGCGGGACGTTGCCATTTACCAGATGGACAAACAAGACCGCATACCGGTGAGCAACGCGGAACTATTCCCGGGCAAAAGCAACAGCCTGCTGTTTGCCGCCAAGGGGAACGAACTTGAATTGCAGATTGATAATGGCGATAACTTACCGCTCAGCATAAAAAACATCAGGGTTTTCCAGGCGGATCAGTTTATAGTAAGCTACCTCGATGCTGGGCAATCTTATAAAATTTTAACGGGCGATAAAAAAGCCCCCGCACCTGATTACGACCTGAAGTTTTTTATCGACAGCATTCATCAGCGCATACCGGAAATCAGCCATACGGCTGTTATCAAAAACACGACCTATCAAATACATACGACGATAATTAAGAAAGATAACGGTATGATCATCTGGATCGCGATCATCGCGGCCCTGTTGCTGCTAATCCTGCTAACGTGGAAAATGGTGACCGAGGTTAACAACAAAACCGGGAAGGCGTAATAAGGTGCAATTCAAATTGTCGCAAAGGCACCAAATGTTCCTACGGAACATGCCCCTTGTTGTATGTTTTTTCTACCCACGAGATGTCCCGCAGGGACATTTTATTCGTTCGTCCCATAGGGACGTCTGGTTGGTAGCTTAAAATAAAGGCAATTTATGTTCCATCGGAACACATGGTGGTTATGCGACAATTTGAAGTGCACTCGGCGTAATATTCCTGCTATTTTTATTTAGATTTACAGCCTAACCGGTTGCGTATTTCGCAGTATGAAAAATATTTACTTGTATATGTTTGTGGGCATTCTTGCCATCATAATGGTGGTTGTCAGTTTGATGAATTTCGACCCAAAAGTAGAAACCTGGAGCAGTATTATAGCCGGCGGCGCAGTTGCCTTACTGATCCTGAAATCACCTGCTATATTTGCCTATATCAAACAAAAAAGGGCTAAATAAATTAATTGATGTTTTCCAATTACCGATACCCGCTTGTATTGTTTATAGCCAGTTTTGCTTTTATGATGGCAGCCATGCTGTTAAAAATAATGAACTGGCCGGGCAGCAGCTTATTATTCGGGAGTATGCTGATGGTGCAGGCATTTTCAATCATTTGGCTGATGGTTGTGCTGCTAAAAAAGCGATAAAAGTAAACTTTACGCCCCACTGCCACCGCACCTACCCATTCTCCAGCGCTTTCTTTACGCTTTCCTTTTTATTTCGTGAAACCGGGATCTCGTCACCGTTTAAGAGCAGCAAAAAATCACCGTATTCTTTCTTCCAGCTTTTAATGGATTTTTTATTCACCAGGTGCGACTGGTGGCAGCGGATAAAATTATAATCTTTTAAAATCTCCTCATATTCATAAATCGGCTTGCAAACCAATAATGACTCGCCCCCCTGCAAAAAGAACGTGCTGTAATTATTGGATGATTCACAACGCACAATGTCGTTGGTTTTAATAAACCGGGTTTCTTTAAGGGTAGTTAAGGTAATGCGCTGTTCCCCCCTGTTTTGCTGGCTCTTTAACAGGCTGATCAGGTTTTCAAGCTGCTGGTTCTGTACTTTTAATTTGCATTTTTTGATGGCCCTGTCAACTGCGGCTTGCAGCTCATTGATATTGATCGGCTTTAACAGGTAATCTACCGCAGCAAAACGCAGGGCCTGGATGGCGTACTGGTCATGCGCGGTTACAAAGATCACCTCGAAATCGTAATTATTCAGTTCCTTTAACAGGTCGAACCCGTTTTTATGCGGCATCTGGATATCCAGGAAAACAATATCCGGCTGATGCTTCCCGATGATGATTCTACCTTCCTCCGCATTTAAAGCAGTTGCGCAAATATTTATCCGGGGACAATACGTGCGCAGCAATTCCTGCAGGTTATCCAGGTTATTCTTTTCGTCATCAATCAAAACCGCACTAACGCTCATAAAAACCAATTTTTAAAAGTAAGTTCGGCAAGCGTTCCGGATGGCGTATTTGCCTTCATTTCAAAGCCGATAGCTTGCCCGTTGGCGAGGTCGTTCATCAGTTTTATCCTGTCACGGGTTAGTTTCAATCCAAAACCGCTTTCATTTTCCGCAGCCATAAAGCCTCCGCCATTGTCAGTTACCGATACCATCATATCATTTTGTTTCCTTATAAAATTCACGCTGATCCGGCCATTTTCCTGCAGGGCCGAAACGCCGTGTTTTACGGCATTTTCAACCAGCGGCTGCAATAATAAGGAAGGGATTTCAGTTTCGTACACATTTATATCATCAGCTACCGATATATTATATTTAAACCCAAAGCGCAACTGCTCCAGCTTTAAATAGGTTTCCAAAGCAGCTACCTCCTGTTTCAATGCAACCTGTTCCTTATTGCTGTTATTTAATGATTCGCGCAGCAAGCCAGCAAAATCAGACAGATAACTGTTTGCACCTTTTATATCCTGCTTATTGATCAGGCCCTGTATTGAACTTAATGCGTTGAAAATGAAATGTGGGTTCAGCTGTGCGTATATGGCCTTTAGTTCAAGCTGCAATTTTGTTTTTTTGGACAACTCTTTTTCAGCTTTTCTCCTATGTCTGCTGTTCAAGATTAAAACAACGAAAAAACCGCCAAAAAAAGCAAGCAAAAGTATAAAGACGAAATGAAACCAGCCGGATTGATACCAGGGCGTTTTAATCAGGAATGGGTATTCAGTTACATGCTCCCTTTGCGCGGTATACCGCATTTTCAATGAATATTCACCGGGTTGAAGGTTGGTAAGCCATACAAAGCCATTGTCAAAATCATTTGCTTTCCAGGGGATAAAGATTACCCCGTTTTTTATCAACTCATATTCCAGTTGTTCTTTTTTGTAAATATTAGCCGTCAAATAGAATATGAGATTGTTATCTCTTGGCTCGGTAATAAATTTTTGAGGTAATCCAGTTGTATTGTCTATTTGCTTAACCGGATATTGACTTTTGTACTTACTACCTGACCAGGGATGGGAAAGTCTGTTTAAAAAGATATTTAATTCGTTTGCTGAATAAATATCTGATAAAACAGGCCGGATGGGCACCCAGGCAACAACCGCAGTTGAAAGAATATTTGCCGAACCTTTTTTTCTCACATCAACAATGATCCTATTCCCTAATGATGCAGAATAACCACCCAGCCAGGCCATTTTTTTGATACCTGAAACAACACCCACGTCTTTTGAGGGGAATTTTATAATGGTACTCCATGGTACAATTGTTTTGCTTTTACCATCAAGCACCCTATATTCATAGTCTGCTGCGTTTGTTTTATCAACCCCATGCAGGAAAAACTGGGCTTTGGCGGCATCAAAGGTATTGATGGCAACAAAGTCTTTCGGCCGGTTTTGCTGAAATGAAGTATCAGCAACTAAATCTCCTTTTAAAAATTCATTAGGATGCTGATCCCAAAATGCATTATTTATTTCGGGAATAGTGACGATTATCCCAACGTTTGAGGGCTTATCCAGCAACCCGGTTGAATAGCTTTGGGAATAGGTTGACCAGTTGATTTGTGCTTGGGCAACTTTTGAAACGATAATGATTGATATTAAAAGCAGCAGGATCTTTTTCATGTCGGTTTGTTTTCTTCCCCAAATATCAATCGTTCCCGGATTATCATTTCCTGTATTGTGAATTGCGTAGATAAGGCTGTGAATTTAGCTTATTTTTTGAAAGATAGCCTGTTTAACCGGATATATAAGCATCTTTGGCAGTTGCTGCGTTAATTTGTTTGCTGCCGGAAATTGCCCTTTAAACAAAAACATTTGGCATAATTTTCAGTTTTTGTTTTAAAAAGGAGTCTCATCTTCAGTTACAAACTAAATTCACCGGAACTCATGGACTTATATTATATTCTTTACATCAGCGCCGGCACAAACTGGTTTACCGGTGACGAATTGAAAGACCTTTTAAAAGTGAGCCATCGGAACAATACCCGTGACGGTATTACGGGCCTGTTGTTATACGGCGACGGCAATTTTATTCAATTACTGGAGGGAGAAAAGGAAACCGTACAATGTTCTTTTGAACGCATCAGTGCCGACCCCCGCCATAAAGGTGTAACCATTATTGATAGCGGCACACTCACAGATCGTAATTTCCCAAAGTGGTCTATGGGGTTTAAGGCAATGGATAGCTTTAGCAACACAGGTTTGTCGGGGTTTCTAGATCCTGAAACCAGGAAACTCCTCCTCACTGAAAAACAACACAAAGCAACAGACCTGCTCAAATCATTTATCCGTACTACCCGCATCGGCATTTAGCTTCACTCAGCCCTGCTATTTATAATACGGAGTATGTATATCCATAAATTGCTTTTCGGTAGCGTTCCAGGTATTGATCACATCATTGCGGCCATTGTTAAGGTCCTGGTTGGTTTGGTTATAAGTATTTACTGCGGCATTTATCTCATTTACCCCCTTGTTGTAAGCATCTACGTCCTGCTGGGTGCGCTGGTCGGCACTTTTGGCGTCCATCGTGGCTTTAAGTTTGTTAAAGGCTTCCTCTTTCATAAAATAGTCGGTAAGCTTCGGCGCCTGCGTGTCGGCTTCGGTTTTATAAAAACTGAGCGCCTGCCGGCAGGCATTGGCCAATGAGCCGTCATTGTCAAAAGCCTTTAATGTATCCAATACCTTAAGGCCTTCAATGGCATATTTGCCAAGTGCACTGCGAACCTGCTCAATTTTGGTTACATTTTTTTGATTAACAGCTTCAGTCAACTGGTTGTCTTCCCAATTGCATTTGTAAAACAACAGGTATACTTTATCATGGTACCTGGTTTCGCGGCCGGTGGCTTCCATCTTATCGCCAAGTTCCGTCCGCTCCGAAATAAGGGTTACCCCGTACTTTGCTGCAAAAGCTTTTTCGGCAGCTGCTATCCGCTTGTTGCCCATCTCCAGCGAATCATTGGTGGCCTGTTCCAGTAAAAGGTAGGCCTGCATTTCGTCATAGCTGCGTTCGGCAATATCGTCCATATTTACAATGTGGGTATAATCGTCGTTAAATATCTTGTAGCATAATTGTATAAATTTAAGGCTGCTTTGGCGCAAAGAATTATCCCCTTTATAAGGCGGCAGGTTGGTGATGGTATTCTGGCAGATCACAATATTATCCACCGCAATGTTCCGCAATTTCTCGATCTTTCGTTTACGGCTGCTATGCGCCGAGGCGCTGATATAGGCCATATAAGCTTTGTTCATATCCGTTTCGGCAGTACTTATCGCAGTCATATAAGTACCCGCGTCGGCCTGTGGATCTTGCGCTCTGGCGATTTTTACTACACCCAGTGCTATTGCTATAAATAATAAAGTGCAGGTAAAGCGTTTTTTCATGGGGTTATTTATTGCTGTTGGTTATTCGGTTTTCATTTTTGCAAGTACGTCACAGGCAATGCTAATATAAGCATCTGCCGCCACCCGTTTACTAAAATCTTCATTCATTTCCTTAAGCAAACTGTTGGCTTGCAGCCTTTCCTGTTCATCAGCATTGCTTTGTACAATGAATTTTTTTACCGGCGGCACCGGCGGCGTGGCGCCTGCATTATTGGCCATACTTAAAGCCAGATAATCATTAATATTCAACGGTATATCTTTAGCCGCCTTTTGTTGTTTGGTAAAGGCTACCAATTTTTTTACCATGTTAAAAAATTGGCTGGTATCTATTTCGGTCTGCATACTTTGCGCCAGTGTTTTTAAAGGCAGCGGTGCATATGGCGTATAATATTTATTGGGGGCGATTGATCCGGGGCGCAATGCAAAAGGCTCATCGGCTCCCTTGCTGATGTAAGCGTCAAGCATGTCAGGCAACACAATGTCTGGCTGCACGCCTTTAAACTGGGCCGAGGCGCCGGTAACCCGGTATAGTTTGCCAACAGTGAGCTTTAAATTATCCTCAGTTACCACTTTCGAAAAATTTTCAGGGGTAATCGTAGTATCCATCGGCAAAACCACCTGCATAGTAGCTTTACCATAGGTGGGCGATCCAATAATAACAGCGCGGTTATAGTCCTGCAGGGTACCTGCCACCATTTCAGATGCAGAGGCGCTGTAACCATTTACCAGGATCACCAGCGGGCCGTCATACACCGTGCCACGGTCTGTATCCTTAATCGTTGCTACCTTCTCATCCTTGCTTTTTACCTGCGCAACCGGTCCTGCATCTATAAATATACCTGCCAGTTCAGTAGCTTCTCCAACCGAGCCGCCACCGTTACTTCTCAGGTCAAGAATCAGCCCGCTTATGTTTTCTTTTTTTAATTTGATGATCTCGCGGCCAACGTCATTTGCGCAGCCGTTAAGGCCTTCGTTATTGCTTTCCCAATCTTCGTAAAAAGCAGGTAAATAAATATAACCCACGGTAATTTTGCCCTTTAATACAAAGCTTTTTACCCTGCCGTCATCCTCGCCTCCGCCGGCGGCAACCTGTTCTCTTTCCAGGGTCAGCTGCACTGTTGATCCGTCGGTTTTTTTCATAGTGAATAAAACTTTATTGTGACCGCTCTGCCTGATCAGTTCAATAAAGTCATCCATGGAGATATCCGAAACGTCAACTACTTTACGGCCTTCCCATTGCAGGCTCATAAATTTATCGCCTTTATTCAGCTTGCCGCTTTTATACGCCGGGCTGCCCGGTTCCAGGTTATCAATCAGCACGCCACCGTTTTTATCTTCTTTCATCCGGAAGCCAAATTGGAATGGCTGTTTACCCAGTTCACTTTCAAAGTTTTCCTTTTCCTGCGGCGGGAAAAATTCGGTATGCGGGTCGAAGCATGACGCGATGGTTTCGCAATACAGGTTGCCCAAATAGCGCTCAATGCCATACGGATTTTGCAAGATATTGCCGATCTTCCTTTTTAGGGACGAAACCACTTTTTTTTGAGCGGCCAGCCCGGCGCTGTCGATATATTTTTTTTGTTTAGGCGCCGGCCAGGTTTTAAAGTCGTCCGTTATGTCATCATCCAGTTCGTCCAATGCATTTGCCTTAAGCTTCTTGTATAATTTTAGCCGCAAAGCCACCGGCGATGCTGCAAACAAAGTATCTTCGGCAACCGTTAATTTTTCAATAGCATAAAAATTAAAAGGACTTTTCGCGATGATCTCCACCAATGAATCAGCCTGCCGCAGCCTTTGCCGGTAAATGCTGATAAAAAGATCCAGGTAAGCCGTATTGCGCTTTTTTATTTCATCTGCAATTACTGCACGGTATGGATTGAGCCTGCCGATATCATTTTGCGTAAAGAAGATCCTGTCCTCATCCGCTTTATCCAGCATCCCCTTAAATACATCTGCCGAAAATGAAGCATTCAGTTGACGCGGCTCTGCATGAAACTTGCTGACCATCCGGGTTATCACAAAAGCTTCGTCCGCGACTTTACCGGCCGTTTGTGCATATGATAATACTGGAAGTAAGGTTAAAGCAAACAGCGCCACCGGGAGTTTTTTCATGCCATAAAATGCTGGCAGTAAAATACCAAGTATAATACAAATAAAAAAATAAATTGGCGGGATTATGGCCGGCATAGGCCCGCATGTTCGCCGGTGACAAAGAAAACAGATGACCATCTTCGGCCATCTGTTTTTTTAACTTTATCAAAAAGAAGCAATAATCAATCTACCCCCGCAACCATGTGCACGGGGATAGCGATCCTGTTCCAGCTGTTGATGGTAATGGTGATGAAAACGAGCTGTGCTATCCCCTTCTCACCAAAAAGTCTCAATGCATTGTTATAGGTTTCATCCGACACACCGTGCGCGATATTAGTTACCTCTTCAGCCAGTTTTAACGCAGCCTGTTCGGCTTCGGTAAAAAACGGTGTTTCCCACCAGGCAGAGAGTGCGAAAAGCCGCTGGTAGCTTTCGCCCAGTGCAAGGGAATCTTTGGTATGGTAGTCGATACAGTACCCGCAGCCATTGATTTGCGATACCCTTACTTTTATCAGCTCTTTTAATTTGGGGTCGATATCAAAATCTTTTATCTGGTTATCGGCCACGGCCATTGCCTTGTAGATCCTTGGTTCGGCCTGGTTAATGTTCATCCGCGATTTCATAGTTGTTATATTATTGGTGATTAATTTGTAATTGATTTTATATATGCTGACAAGTTTCTATTTTGCTTTGTTTGATAAAAAAGCGGGGCATTTTAAATTTATACTTGTTTATATTAACCAGCAGCACACTGCTCAATATCACTATCAGCCCAAAAAATTGCAAACCGGAAAGGTGTTCATGAGCAAATAATACCCCCAGCAATACGGCAATAACCGGGTTGATATAAGAGTGTGTACTAACCTGTGTGGCGGGCTTAACCGATAGCAGCCAAACATATGCGCTGAATGCCCCTATCGATCCAAAAATAATCAGGTAGATGAGCGCCACCCAGGCCTGCAGCGGTACCTGGCTGAAATGAAATGAGGTATATTCGTTGTGCGCAAAACCTGCCGGGATAAAGGCCAAACCGGCTATGATCATTTGCCAGGCGGTATTTAACCTTGCAGGAGAATTACTGCCCCTCTTTTTTGAAAATAACGAGCCGCCGCACCAGGCGACAGGGCTGATGAGCAACAAAAGCAAGCCGGATAATTGCGCAGCGCTGATGCTGCCTGCAAGCGATTTGCTGATCGCTTCGCCAAAAAGCAGCAAAACCCCTGCAAAGCCTAAAACAATGCCGCCTATGGTGGTTTTACTGCCCAGGTTAACCTTCCGGTTCGCTTTATCCAACACTACGAACCAAATGGGGTTGGCTGATACCATGATAGCCACGATGGAGCTTGGCAACGTTTTTTCCACCCAAATAACTACGCCGGTAGCGATGAACAGCGTGAGTAGTCCGCTGATGCAGGAGTTCAGGACGTTTTTAGGCGCCCAAATTTTGTCGCCCTTAATATAACACCAGGTGAGCAACAATATCCCGGCGGTAAAAAAACGCAGCGCTCCCATCAACATTGGCGGGAAACCATGAATGGCCATTTGGATAAAAAAATAGGTTGAGCCCCAAACCACGTAAACAATGGCAAAGGCAATAACTACTAAAAATATTGATGGCTTTTGGGCTGATGTTTTCATAGTCTTTATTTTTTTGATGAAATAGTGGTTGATTTATTTTCTTTGCAAAACGCGCCTCACAGTTCGCTGCGCCACCGGGCATCCAGGCTCCAGGCATAATCAGGCAGCGTTGCCAGCAGGAAGCTTGCTGCACTGAGTGTAAAAACGGAATAGCCCAATGGTGAATCTATGCCGAAAGATATTGCCATGGCGCAGGCAAAACCCAGGCTCAGCAAACCGCTGCCTATGGCGGCGATCCGGGTGAAGAGCCCAAGGATCAGCAGCAGGCCAAATACGGCTTCGCCGATGGTGGCAAAGGTTGCCAGCGCAGGCACGATGCCTGCGGGTAAAAAGCTCATTACCTGGCGGGCGTAGGCTAAAAAATGCACCCAGTCGCCCCAGCCTACATGGGGCTTGCCGTTGGCACCCAGAAGACCTAAACGGTCTGCAACTTCCCATAAATAGGCTGAACCGATAGCTGCCCGCAGGTAGATGGATGGAAGCTTTGACTTTTGCAGCTGCATGGTAATTTATTTTTGTTAATTCAAAATTATGCCTAAATTGGACTATACAAATAGTCCAGAAATAACAAATCAAGTAGTCCAGATATGCCAATAATTGAAAGCCTGATTACGGTTGATAAAAAATTGAATGTGCCGGTATACCTGCAAATTGCCAATAGCATTATTGGGCATATCCGCCGCGGAATTTTAAAGCCCGAAAAGGCTCTCCCCGGCAGCCGGGTATTGGCGGCAGCGTTAAAAGTTCACCGTAAAACCGTTGTAGCCGCCTATGATGAGTTGTATGCCCAAAGCTGGGTGGATGTGTACCCGCGCAAGGGAATCTTTGTGGCCAAAAACCTGCCCGATGTACAGCCCAAATCCATCGCCCAAAACGCTGCCACAAATGGTATAGCGGCTATTACTTATTACGAGGTAGGCGAACAGCAAGTGCCTTTTCCCTTACAATTTAAAGCGCCTGCCCCGCAAAATATTGTTTTTAATGATGGTTTCCCCGATACGCGTTTGGCGCCGGTTGACTTGCTGGTAAGAGAATACCGGCGCTTCGGGAATTATCATTTCACTTCTAAATACCTGATGTACGGCCCGGAACAGGGATCGGAAAATTTAAGGAATGAGCTGGCCCGTTTTCTTTCGGAAACGCGGGGCCTGCAGGTAAGTCCTGAAAATATCCTGATCACTAAAGGGGTGCAAATGGCCATGTACCTGAGCGCACAAGTGCTGCTGTCGAAAAATGATACGGTAATCGTGCCTGATCCAGGGTATTTTATGGCGAACGAGGTTTTTGAGCATACCGGCGCACAGCTGGCTTTTGTGCCGGTGGATGATCATGGAATAGATCTAAATGCCGTTGAAGATATCTGCAAAAAGAAAAAAGTTAAACTATTGTATGTAATCCCCCACCATCATCGGCCCACCTGCGTAACACTAAGCGCCGAACGCCGTATGCAACTGCTTGAACTGGCCATGAAATATCGCTTCGCTATCCTGGAGGATGATTACGATTATGACTTCCACTATGCCAGCAGCCCGATATTGCCTTTGGCCAGCGCCGATTATTATGGCAGCGTGATTTATGTCGGCTCGTTTTGTAAAACCATTGCGCCGGGTATCCGCGTTGGTTTTATAGTAGCGCCGCAAAACCTGATTGAACAATTGACCCGCCTGCGGCGGATGATAGACAGGCAGGGTGAACAATTGCTGGAAGAAGCTATGGCCAACCTGCTGAAAAACGGCGATATCGGCCGTCACCTTAAAAAAACCAATAAGATATACCACGAACGGCGCGATGTACTTTGCCGCTTATTGCAGGAACAATTAGGTGAACAAGTATCCTTCAATATCCCCGATGGCGGCTTTGCGGTTTGGATGCAGTACCTCAACGGGCTGAACGCAAAAGCCATATCACAAAAAGCAGCAGAAATGGGCCTTTCAATAAGTGATGGCAGCGGGTATTACCATAAAAATGATAATTGTAATTTCATTCGCATGGGCTTTGCGTCATTAAATGTAAAGGAACTGGAGGATGGGGTTGAGATATTGAAAAGGGCGGTGGAGAAGGTCTCATAAACTCCAAATACTCACAAAAAAAGAGCTTATGAAAATAGCAAAAGGCGGGAGAGCTCCCGCCTTTTTGCAACCAAATTGTATATAAAAATATAGAAGAGAAGTACTTAATTCTTTTTTAATACCACGTACTGGTAAGGGGTTAAATTTAGCTGTGCGGATAGTGTGATGCTGGTACCCGACATGCCGTCGATCCAGCTGCCCTGTACCGCTGCCGGAACAGAATAATTTACAGTACTGTTACTGGCGTTCACCAATACAAGCACATCATCCGTACCTGATTTTTTCTCAAAGGCTACCACACTTGCATCGGTGTAAGGGGTCAACGTACCAACTTTCACCGCCTCATGCGCGGCTCTGAAAGCCAGGATCTTTTTGTAAGCGGCAACCATATCCGGGTTGGCTGTGTAATCCACGGGTACCGTATTAAAAAAGTTGATGGCGTTTGGATAACCTACTTCCTGGCTGTCGTAAATTAAGGGTATCCCACCCATATAGGTCGCGATGACAAATGCAGATAACGCCCCCTGTTTACCTTTATACTCGCTGATGGTGCTGCCATCGGATGAGGCATCGTCATGGTTGGTAATATACCTTAATTTAACGCCGGGCGATGGCAACGAAGCCAGTTCGGCGGTGTTGGTAGCAAACAAACCTGAAGGTGTTGAGGTACCTGCGTATAAAGCTTTTATCGTACCGTAATAACTAAAACCATAGCTGATCTGGAATCCCGCAGAAATTTCGCTTCCTTTTGTGCCTTCGGCCAGGTAGATCAGTTTGTGCGTGCTTATGGTGTTAAGCGTATCCAATGCCTGCGTCCAGAAATCGGTCGGCGCGTTATCGGCAAAATCACAACGGTAACCGTCAATATTCGCGGTAAACACCCAATATTTCATCGCCCTGATCAGGGCAGTGCGCATGTCAAAATTATTGAAATTCAATGCGGCGATGTCGGAATAAGTAGAAAGCTGCTGTATATTTCCTGATGCATCCTGCACGTACCATGAAGGGTGAGCTGTGATCCACGCATTATCCCAGGAAGTATCATTTGCTTCCCAGTCAAGTATTACGGCCATGCCGAGTGCGTGGGCCCTGGTAACCAGCGCGCGCAGGTCATCCAACGAACCAAAACTTGCGTTTACGCCTTCATAGTCTTTAACAGCATAGGGCGAACCTGAGGCTTTAAGCACACCGATCGGGTACGTGGGCATCAGCCAGATCACATTTACGCCGAGTGCTTTGATAGAATCAAGCCGTGCATCAACGCCCTGAAAATTGGCGGGAGTAAACGTTTTTTCGTTTATCTCGTACATCACAATGTCTTTGGTCGCAGGTACATTTGCAAATGGGGTACCATATTGGGCCGGATCTTTGTAGGTTGCCGGTGGGGTAACCACCGGTGTAATAGTTTTTGATTTACTGCAGCCGGACAGGGCCATCGTCGTTATTACAAATAACGCGATTAAGTTTAACTTTTGTTTTTTAGCATTCATTTCACAATTCCTCCTGGATTAGTATTTTAATTGAATCAGTTTTGCATTATTTTCTATCACCACGTATTTAACCGGGCATGTTTCGCGCGGTGAGGCATTTACCATAGGATCACTGGCAGATGTCGCATTTAAAAATGAGTAAGCATCGTTTTGCAGTTTATACTGATTTTTACCGGTGTACACACCGTCAACCTGGCCGCAGCCGTGCAATACAAGTTTTATATATTTAAATTGAGACGGATAACTCCCCTCAGCTTCGCTGAAAGTTATACTCCTGTTCGATGGGTTAAACGTGATAGTGCGTTTATAAAAGTCACCTGTTTTGTATGCAAAACTTTTGCCATCATCTTCGTAATAAATAAAGCTGTTGGCGGCGCCATTGTAAATATGTACTGATAAAGTATCTGTCGGCTTTACTGCGGTTGTTTGCACCAAAGATTGCATCGGGATAATACTTCCGCCTTTAACATAAACCGGCAGCCTGTTTAAACTTAAAGGCACAACCCTGGTTTGTTTGCCTTCCTGCACGGAGTCATTATACAAATCGTACCAGGTACCCCCGGGAAAATAAACTTTGCCGTATTCCCTTGTACTCTCAAAAGGTGCAACCATAAATGCGCCGCCAAATTGGTACTGGTTCTGGAATTCAGGCGACAATACATTCGGATCGAAAGTATAATCAATCGCGAGGGAACGCATCACAGGCAAGCCGTTTTGGGTCGATCCGTAAAAAGTTGAATACAGGTAGGGCATCAAACGGTAACGCAGACTGATATAGTTACGCGCGATAACGAGGGCATCTTCGCCAAAAGTCCATGGCTCGGCTGATTTGGTATTTAACGTGGTGTGGTTCCTGAAATATGGAGTAAAAGCCCCAAGTTCTATCCAGCGGGTGTAAAGCGGGATAGTTTCATTACCGCTGAAACCGCCTACATCCATACCGGTAAAAGAAACACCGCTTAATCCCAGGCTGTTTAATATCCTAACGCCCTGCAGCATATGATCTTCCTCTGCGCGGTTGTCACCTGTCCATATAGCGGTATACCTTTGTAAGCCGGCATACCCCGAACGGGTTAAGATAAACGGCCTTTCTTTAAACTGTTCCAGCGCGCCCTCGTAGCTGGAGCGTGCCATTTCCAGTCCGTAAACGTTGTGTGCCTCAAGGTGCGTGGTTTGTTTGCCATCGTAATTAAACAACACATTATCAGGCATTTTTTGACCCCAGGTAGATATTTCGTTCATATCATTCCAGATACCGCTAATGCCCGATGCAGCAAAAAACTTAACCTGTTTACGCCACCAGCCCCGGCCTTTTTCGCTGGTAAAATCGGTAAAATTGCACCAGCCGGGCCAAACCTGGCCTGTATAATTCTGCCCGTCAGGATATTTGATATATACATCTTCCTTTAAACCACTTTCATAAGCGGGAGCGCCGGGTGCTACTTTTATTCCCGGGTCAACAATAACGGTTGTTTTAAAACCCAGGCTTTTAAGCGTATCATTCATCAAAACCGGGTTGGGGAATTGTGTCTTGTTCCAGGTAAAAAGCTGGAAACGGTCCATATAATGGATATCCAGCGTGATCCCATCTGCCGGGATCTTTTTTTCGCGCAGCGTACGTGCTATGCGTAACACTTCGGTCTCAGGGTAATAGGTGTACCTGTTTTGCTGGTAGCCAAGCGCCCAAAGCGGCGGCATCGGCATACGCCCGGTAAGCCAGGTATAGGAGCTGATGATGTCGGCAACACGTTTGTGGCAGATAAAATAATAATTCATCTCGCCGCCGCGTACCCCGAATGAGGAAAACCGGTTATTGCTGGCGCCGAAGTTAAAATCGCTTTGATAGGTATTGTCCAAAAATATCCCATAATTGATATGGTGATGGATGCCAATATAAAAAGGAATGGTTGAGTACAAAGGATCCTGGGTGATGCTGTAGGCGTAATTATCCTCGTTCCAGTTGGTATACCCGTTTCCTTTACGGTCAAGGTTACCGGTTTTTTCGCCAAGGCCAACAAAGTGTTCGTCGTCCTGTAATTTCTTATAGGTGGTTACTGCATTTCCAACCCAGGAGGTGGTTAAACCCTGCTCCTCTTCATTTATTATTTTACCGTCGGGGGTATAAAATGTTATGGAATAAGGCTGTTTGTGAATTACCGCTTTAATTGAATCAGTTACCAGCGTAATTTCTGCATCATCCTGTGTTATCGTTGTTTTCGTTTTTTGAGGTTTACCAACTACCGCATAGGAAAAATCACCTTTAAGGGGATTCTTATCCAGCCGGATGCGGATAATGGATGAACTGTAAACAGTTATTTTCCCGAAGGCGTTGGTGGTTTTAAAAGTTATATCCTGGTCGCCAATGGTAACGGTCTCCACATTGCCGGTTGTTAAAACCGGCGATTGGGCCACCAGGCGGGTAATATTGATAATAAAAGCAAGCGCAAGGGTAATCTTATTAAATTTCATGGATTTTTTTTAAAATTTATTTTCCTTAAAATCTCATTAAGCGGCTCAAATATTCAGCTGTAAACCATAAAAAAGGCTACCCCTTTTAAATGTTTTTTTCACCACATGATTAAGCTGAAAAACAGCAGGAAATGTACGTTTAAAATGATAGTTATTGCAGAAATAAATTTTATGAATATTACAGGTAAAAAAGTAAGGCAGTGCCTGGGGCACTGCCTTACGGGTATTAGTTTTTCTTTAAAGTAAAATTGTAGTTATTCGGATCGCGAAGATCCAAAGTAATGGTGTAATTGCCGTTTGAGGGCACGGTAATATTATTAATTGAGCCGTTGTATGGATAAGCCGGGTTATCAGCATATCCCAGGTGGCCGTTTGCATCAATACCAAAATCAATAGCCCAGGCATTATTAGCCCTGAATTTGAATGAGGCATTGGTTAACATGTTGCAGGTAACTGTCCAAACCTGTTTAGCAGGGTCAAAGGTCAATTGTGTGTCGGTGCTCCATCCGCCCGGAGTTGCATCACCGATGATTCCCCAGGTGGTGAGCGTATAGCTCCAGGTTAGGGTTGCCGGGTTACAAACCAGCTCGTAATAGCCGGCGCCCGGTAAGGTCATACCTGCCGCTGAGCCATCAGTAGTAAGTGTACCGCTGCCTGCATCGCCGTAGTTGATGTGGTTCCAGTCCTGGGCGCTGGTAAATTTAAACTGGAAGGTGCCTCCGGCTTTTTCATAAATATAGCCTTCGTAAATATTAGCAACTTCTGCTGCAACTGCTGGTGCAGTTGAAGGCGACCATCCCTGGTAATCACCCGGTACCCAAAGTACCGGCCAGCCATGCGAATAGGCAACCACCGGTTTCCATGGGCTAACGGTTACCGTTACGCCTTTTGAAAATGTGCTGCGGTCCTGGTAAGCCTGCACCCTGAACACCATTTTTGCCGTGTCATTGGCACCAATACCTACGGCAAGGGCCAACGCGTTCAGATCGCTTTCTTTAAACGATTTGGTCAAAATGTCCTGCCCTACTGTTACCTGTGTGGCATTGGCCCAACCGGTTGCACCAACGGTATCTGCCGGCAAGTCGGCCTGCAAGGTATAAGTTACCTTTGCTTTATAAGGATATACCACCGCAGGCCATTTTAAAGTTAACAAGGTTGCAGTAGTATCGGTAGCTGCTGTAAGTATTACCTGGTTAGTTGATGTGGTTAAAGCGCCGCTAAACGAAACAGGTGCCAGGGTAGTTAATGCAGCCTCCTTATGACAAGCAAGGCCGGTAAAGGCTATTGCTATTAAAGTTAATTTGCTTAAAATTTTCATAATGATGATTAGTTAGGATATCCCGGATTCTGTTTTAAGGTCGTATTCGCATTAAGCGCGGCTGTTGGTATGGGGTATAACAGCTGGTAAGCAGCCCCTGCCGGTACGATATTTGGCGCCGCGCCGTGCGGAAGCAGATAAGTGCCGAAACGGATCATATCCTGCCTGCGATGGCCCTCCATATTTAACTCAAAACCCCGTTCGTCATAAATGTTCTGAAGGGTTGGGGCGGCAATATCGCCTAAACCTGCACGTTGCCTAACCTGGTTAAGGAATGGCGCCGCAGCGGATGTGTTTCCTAAACGCACGTTGCATTCAGCCTGCATCAGCAATACATCGGCGTACCTGTATACCGGGAAATCGTTTGATTCGCCGCTGGCATCTGCCGGGGCAACCGGGAAAAACTTATCATCCCTGATGCCTTCATTTGGCCCTGCTCCCGGATTGATCAGTGAGGATACAGCTTCGGTATAAGTAACGCCACCTGCCTGCGCACCCACCAGGAACTGTTTGCGGCGGATATCGCTTGCGTCATACTTATCATAAAAATCGCCCGGAATGATCGTGCCATTCCAACCGTTAAAACCGATCAGGGCAGTGCCGTTAGCGCTATTTAAACTCCTGATGGTATAGATATTCCCGCTGATCACATTTTCAGTGATATACAAGGCGAAAATGGTTTCGTCATTAGGGCACACATCGCCAAAAAGCTCATAGTAGGTATTGCCCAGCGGGGCTGCCGTATTGGCGGTTGCCGGGTGCAGGGTAAAATTACCCGCGGCTATTTTGCTGCAAGCATCTAAACAGGCAGCCCATTGCGGTGTACCGGTATAAACCTGTGCATTTAAATACACCTTGGCCAATACCATATAACCGGCCCATTTATTAAACCGGCCGTAATAAGTACCGCCTCTTGTTTCGGAAAGCAGGTCGACATTTGCTTTAAGTTCGGAAACGATGAAACTGTAAATGGTTGCCCTCTTTTCCTGCGGAATTTTTGAAATGTCCGTATTGTTATCGGTATAAAAAGGCACATCTCCAAAATCATCAATCAGGAGGTAATATAGCCAGGCGCGCATCACTTTTGCTTCGGCGATCTTTGAAGGATCGGCTTTGGCGGTAGTCAATTCTGAAACGGCCAGATTTGCGCTGTAAATGCATGAATAGGCCCAGTTCCAGGTATTGTTAATAATACCCAGGCTTGGTAATTCGGTGCGTGTATACAGTTGAGCAAAATCCAGTTGCCAGTCGCCGGTGTTGCGGTGAGGGATCACCTGTTCATCGGCTGAAAAGCTGTTCAAATCATACCAGCAGTTATCGCGTCCGGCGTAATTACTGCCCCAGGTCCCGGTAATTTTTGCGTACACATTGGCCAGCGCGTCATCCGCGCCCGCGGGCGTCGAATAAAACTGCGCTGCCGCATACTTGTCGTACACATTTTCATTAACCTTGGTGCAGCTCTGTGCAGCGAGGCCAATTATTAGAATACTTAATAATATTTTTTTCATGATCTGATTATTTTAAAATAACATTTAAACCAACCGAAAAGGTCCTGGTACGCGGATAAACGCCATGGTCATAACCAGCACCCAGGTCGCTTGTATTTAACTCCGGGTCCAGCCCTTTATATTTAGTAATAGTAGCCAGGTTTTGGCCGGTCAGGGATATACGTAAGGCACTGATGTACTTTACATTAGTTAAATTAACTTTATAACCGAATGTTAGGTTTTGGAATCTGATATATGAGCCGTCTTCCAGCCACTCGTCAGAACCAAATGGCGACGAATGGATGCCTGTTGCCATAGCACTGGTCAGTAAATTTTGCTTGCCTATGTTTTCAAGCATGCTAAAGTCCTGGCTGATGCCGTTATAAATTTTATTGCCACCGGCGCCGCTCCAAACCATTGACATATCAAAGTTTTTGTAGGTAAAAGCAGGTGTAAATCCAAATTCATATTTCGGGAGCGCTTGTCCTTCGTCAACGCGGTATTTACTTTGCGGGGCCTGGTCAACATTGCCACTGGCATCTTCGCCAACCACTGTTTCAACGCCCTGTGCATTAACACCGCTATGTTGCAGGATCAGGAAAGTACCAATTGGCTTGCCAACTACCAGGTATGAATTAGGGGTTGATAATCCAACATAATTTGTCGGGATATTATATCCTTCGATATTGCCGCCGAGGCTCAATACCTTGTTCGACATAAATGAAGCATTGCCTGCAAGGGTTAAAGTGGTATTTTTTGATTGAATAACCTTGTAACTCAGTGTAATTTCCAGGCCACGGTTCTGCAGGCTGCCCACATTTGCAAGGATATTTGTAGTTAAAAACGGTCCTTCAAGCGGCACTGTGTAATTAAATAACAGGTTATCGGTATTTGAAGTATAAACGTCTACACTACCATTCAGCCTGTCATTAAACATTGTAAAGTCTATCCCGGCATTTGCCTGTTTTTTGGTTTCCCATTTTAGGTTAGGGTTGGCATTTTGTGTTGCCGCGTAGTTGGGGATAGTTTGTCCGCCAAAAAATACGGTACCGGCCTGCCCTACCAAAGCGATGGAGTTTTGCGGTCCGATTCCCTGCTGGTTACCGGTAATACCATATCCCACACGTAATTTCAGGTTACTGAAAAGGTGTTGGCTCTTCATAAAATCCTCCTGCGTAATACGCCAGGCTAAAGCCGCTGAAGGGAAATTTCCCCATTTGTTGTTCACCCCGAAAACGGTTGAACCATCGCGCCTTATGCTTGCTGTTAACAGGTATTTGCTGGCAAAACTATAATTCACCCTTCCTAAAAAGGACACCAGTCTCCTGTCATTTTTGTAGGAGGAAATATCGCCTTGCAATACTTTTGAAATATCGCCTAACTGCAGGGCATTGTACGAAGCAATATCGTTAACAAAACCCCTGCCCTGGGCATAACTTCCATTATAAGTTTGCGCCTGCCATTCATATACCAATGTGGCATCAAAGTGATTCTTTTTATCAAAATCGTGCTTGTAACTCAAATTAATGTCCATTAATTTTTCGTCATTGTGCCAGTTACTGATATTGCCTACGCCTTTGTTGTCTATCGCGTATTGGATGGTTGACGAAGTAGGTTCGTAAAAACCGGTATTGCCGTCAACTTTTCTCCAGCTGCCAAATACACCGGCCGACAGGCCTTTATAAATATCCAGGTCGGCCCTTAAACTGCCGAAGAGTTCATTGGAATTTACATCATTTTTTACCGTTTTGGCTACCGCATAAGGGTTGGTATATTGAAATACGTTCGGGTCGCGGTAGTAGCTGCCGTCAGTATCAAATACCGGGTCAGTCGGACGTGCAATATAGGCCTGGCTGATGGTGTTTGAGGTAAAGGCCGCATTTCCCACGCTATTGGGTTCATAAGCAGCTTGATTGATACCGCTGTTAATGTTCATGGTAAGGGTTAGCTTATCATCCAATGCTTTCTGGGTCGCTGTAACCCTGCCGATATAATTTTTATACCCTGTACCAATTACCAAACCGGTTTCGTTGATTGCTGTTAGCGAAGCACGATAATTGAACTCGTTGGAGCCTCCGCCAAATGCCAGGCTATGGTTTTGAGTAACACCATTTTGGGTTAGCAAATTGTACCAGTCGGTATTTGACCCGTGATTTGCCGACGCATCAACACCTAAAGCATTAGCTTCCTGTGTCCAGGATGCGGCATTTAGCAGCTGCAGTTTTTTTGAAATTACGTCAAGCGAAGTATTTTCATTGTACTCAACACTTGTTTTTCCGGCGCTGGTTTTTTTGGTGGTGATGATGATAACACCCGGCGCACCGCGTGAACCATAAATTGCTGTTGCCGAAGCGTCTTTTAAGATATCAACCGAGGCAATTTCACCCGGAGGCACCTGTTGTAACAGGTCCATATTACCCTGGATGCCGTCAACCACAACAAGCGGGTCGTTACCCCCCTGGAGTGATGTAAAGCCCCTGATCCGGATAGAGGGTGCAACGCCGGGCTCGCTGCCTACCTGGTTAATATTAACACCGGCGGCTTTGCCTTGCAGTTGCTGTAAAGGATTGGTGACAGCTCCGGGGTTTAAATCTTTACTGCCGAGGTTTGAAACAGAGCCGGTAAGGTCAGTTTTTTTAACCGTACCATAACCAACAACCACTACTTCAGATAATGCTTTTTGGTTAGGGATCAGTTGGATCGTAAGCGGCTCATTGGCGGTCATGATCTTTTCCATAGTGTCATAACCGATATAGGTAATCGTTACAACAATTGCCGACTGATCGCTGCCCGGTAGTGTAAACTTTCCGTTGAGATCCGTCGTGGTTGATTTGTCGGTACCCTTAATACGAACCGTAGCTCCCGGTAGAGGCTGGGCGGTTTCATCAACCACCTTGCCTGTAAAAGTACTTTTTTGTGCAAATACTGAAAATGCACAAATTAATAACAGTACGGTCAGACCATACTTGAATAAGTAAACTTTTTTCATTTAATATTGAGATTAATATTGGTTTAATTGAACCTGGCTTATCTGGCCAAATCCGAATCAAAGAAAGAGAGCCGGGAGATCAACGGCAATAGCACAATGAGTCAATATAGAAAATAATCGGATGAAAAAAACTTAACAAATTGATTAAAAGCAACTTACAAAGACAAACAAGAAAGGGTAATATAGATTTAAGATTTGGAGGAACAGGGTTAAACCGACTCAATTTCCATTATCCTGTCCTCAAACTCGTCATTCGGAATAAATGATTTGTTCTTGATCCGGTTTTTATAGGAATAAATTGTGTTTACCGAGTACCCCAGCAATTTTGCAATGCGGTCGTTATCATGAATGCCCATCCTGATCAACGCGAAGATCCGGTGCTCTGTGGTGAGCAGCTGCCCTTCGGGCACAGGAATGATCTCTTCCTTTTTGAACAGTGCATTAAACTTATTGATAAAATCGGGGAATAAGCGTAAAAACACCTTATCGAAGGTATGGAAAAGTTGTAGCCGCTCATTTTCAAGATTAAGGTTTTTAACCGTGGCAAGGGCGTCGTCGTAGCGTTTGCTGCTCAGCTTTTTATCGATAGATTTTTGAAAATTTTCCAGCTTTTCAATATAGATGGAGTTGATGTTGAAGTAATAGCCGATATATTCGTTTTTGATCTTGTTGGCGGTGCTCAAATTCCGGTTCAGTTCCTCCAGTGCCCGGTTGTTTTCCTGCAGCGTAATATTGGCGGCTTTGATCAGTTCATCCGCTACCCGCAGTTTTTTTAATTGTTTAAAAATGATCCAGGCAAATACCAATACAAATATTACCAGCAGCGTGATAATAAAAGAGTAGGTATAAAGCAACTTTTTTTGATGCTCTATCTGGCTGATCCATTGGGCTTCGATGATGGGCAGTATACTGCTGATCTTTACCTGCCGCTGCAGTGCCCCGTAAAAGGTGGCATCATCCATCGCCTGCTTGATATAAACGTAGGAATGGTCGATATCGCCGTTTTTAAACAGTATGTCCGCCAGGTTATAAATAGCAACGGTCTCTTTGGTGGCCGACTGGATGTCAGAAATAGCTGCCTCAATTAACAATTCCAGCGACTTACCGTGCTGCCCTTTTATCTCGTAAATATAACTAAGGCAACAGGCGTTAACCGCAAAATCATGCGGCGTTAGATGATGTAATTTCAACAATGATACATAAGTTCCCAGGCCGGCATCGTTTTTTTGCGTTCGAAGCTCCTTTAAACCTTCAAGCTCCAGGTATTCATATCCACCCGGTTTACAGATTCTAAGGCCGCTATCTATGCAACTGATGCCTTTCGGATTGTAAATGGAGGTATAATCACTATTCCGGTCGAAATCTGAAAGATCAAAATAACTACGCGCTTTCAGGAAATAATACTGGATCTTGCTGCTATCAGGAAACAGGGACACATCGATCTGGTTAAGCGTTTCCAGTGTTTCTTTAAACATTCCCGAAGAAATAAACGTAAAGCCCAGGTCCATCTTGGCTTTTGCAATTTTTAATGGGTCATTTAATTGCGTTGCAATCGCCATCAGCTTTTTCGAATAGCTATATGCCGAATCGTAACTGAAGGCCTTGTATTCATCAAAAAGCTTTTGGTAAACCTGGTATTTACCGCCAGCACCAGCAACACCGTTTAATTCATGCTTTATCGCATTGATCCTGCTGAGTTTTTTATTCACGAAATCTTCTTTATGAGCAAGCACCGCATCAAGGCGATTTAACAGGCTATCTTCAGAAGAGACAGCATACGCCCGGCTTAAAGTGCATATTCCTGTCAAAAAGATGAATAACCTGCAAACTGATTTCATTAAAAAAACTTGAATTTAAAGGTATATAAATATTTAAGATTGCGGGATATGTTTAAAGGAATATAGAAAAACAGGTTGCGTTTAAAATTAAAAAAACTCAGGCGCGCCAGTACCTTTATCAGCGTGCTGTTCATATTGATAATTGCAGGTCTATGCTTTTTAATTTACCGTAAATTGAAATATGCCCGAATCAGAGGTATTGCCCTGGATATCACGTGTTATTATTTTCCAATAGTAAGTTGTTTTTGAAACAACGGCTACATTGTTTATAAAACTACCGGTAACGGCGCTTTTTAAAACAGGTGGCATTGCTGTTGTTCCGAAATAAACATCATAATTTACGATCGTTCCCGGATTAACGGAACTACCTGTCCATTTCAGGTTTACTGTGCCGGCGTTTGCTGTTACTAACTGGCCAAAAGTGGGGGAAACAATTTCTGCCGGGAACGGCGCATAGGTAACAACGCCGGGGCCCGCGTTATAAAATTTCCACACATCACTTTGCGCCGTGGTACTTGTTTTTGATGATAGAGAAGTAACCGACCACGAATATGGCGTGTTCCTGAGCAAAGTAAGCGTTAGCTTAGTGGCAGATGTATTTTGCGTGGTAGTAGCTAAAGTCAGCAGATTTTTTAATGTAAGGGCGTAACTATCGGTGTTAGCTGACGCGTTCCAGGTAAAAGTAATACTGCTAGCGGTAGCGGAAATGATGGTTCCCGTTGTACATACTTCATTTTGCGATGGCAAACTAAGCACCGCCGCTGACGGCGCAGCCGGCGCCGGGTTGTTTTTTTTGCCCCCGCACCCTGTCAAAATAAAGATCGCTGAAATTATAACGAGTGCCCTTTTCATTTCTTAATTATCTTAAAAATCTTTTCGGATTTGTCCATGGAGAGGTGCAATGCATAGATGCCATTGCCTAAAGCAGATACATCCAACTGTATTACCCCTGATTGATTATTATATTGTTTTGAATAAACCAGTTTGCCGTCGGTTGTATTATGAATTTCTACCGTTACATTGCCAATGTTTGCATTGCCCAGGTTCAAATTCAAAACATTTTGGAAAGGCACCGGGTAAGGGTTTATCTTGCCCGAAATACTGATTATTCTACTGATAGTACCCTGGCACAGCTTGTCGGTAGTTACCGTCAGCACATTATTGCCTGCTGTAAGCGGTAGCGTGATGGCACTGTTGGTGGTAGTGTATACTACCCCATTCAAATTTATATTATACCTTTCGCCGCCATCTAACACCAGGTTTACGTTGTTAGCCGCTTCATTAACGGTTGAATATAGCGACAAGTCCTTAGGTTCTGATACCACAGCATCAAAACACTGCTGGTAATCGCTGTGCCCGGCAACAGTTATACAAACAGAATAACTACCGGCAGGCAAATTATTAAACGTAAGCGTATCCGTAAATGCCTTAGCCGCGTTGATGCCGTTTCCGGTAATCGTTGCCGTATAATTCAGCAGCTGTACCGCGTTTATATTCACCATGCCGTTATTGCTTCCTTTGCAGGTGGCGCTTGTTACGCTCAGCTTAAAGTTATCTGCAGGTAGTTTAAATGCCGCGTCTACCTTAACACTGTCAGACGTTTCCGTTTCACCATTTAAGGAAATGCTCACCGTATAAGCGCCGGTGGCTGTAGCCGTAAACGTTGGCTTGGTGGCTGACGGAATACTGACGCCTCCTTTTGCCCATTGATAGGTGTAGCCGGTTGAAGGATTGGCGCTAAGCAACACCGACCCTCCCTGTAAAAATGCAAGCGGGCCATTGGCTGTTATGGTGGGTACAGGCACCGTTTTTATTTTATTTTTTAATATGGTTAGCCCGTACGAGTTAGCTGAAGTAGTTGAATAATCATAGGCAACGGCCAGGTCAGGTTTTCCATCGCCGTTTAAATCTCCTAAACTTAAATACGCCGGACCCAATACCGGTGTGAAATCTGTCTTTGCAGCAAAAGCAATTTTGCCGGTCGTGGATTTATTCTGCAATATGGAAATATTGCCGCTGGCCAGGTTGGCCGTTAAAAGTTCAGGTTTTCCATCGCCATTTACATCTCCAATAGTTATGTTCCTGATATCGTCGCCTGCAATAAACTCAGTATGATTTTGGAATGAAATTTTCCCTGGCGATGAAGTATTACGCAATACAGAAATGTTTGCCGTTTTAAAATTATCACTTGTAACAATGTCCGGTTTTCCATCCCCGTCCAGGTCGCCGGTTTTTAATATGGATGAACCTGCAGCCGTAGTAAAATCAACGGCGCCAGCAAATTCAAAACCGCCATTGGCTGATATGTTTCGCAAAACCGTAACCGTATTAAGGCTCGTATTTGACACCACAAGGTCAGGTTTGGCATCCCCGTCAATATCGGTAATACTTAATGGCCCGGCGCCGTTTGTGCCAAAAATAACCGGGTCACCGAACGAAATCTTTCCGGGTACCGAAGTGTTTTTATAAACAAAGGCCCTGTAATCCAGGCTGGCCTGGTTAAACTGGCTGTTCATCGCCACAATGTCAGGCTTCCCATCTCCGTTCAAATCGCCGGCAGCAAGGTACATGGCCGAAAACGGAATTTCCAGCTGGGGCGCAAAGGAAATATTTCCGGGAGAGGAAGTGTTTCTGAATACAGAGAAACTGTAATTTTGTTGCCCGTAATAGGTTACCAGGATATCCAGCTTCCCGTCCCCGTCAAAATCAAGTAATTTTAAGTCATTTGCGTAGCTTAAAAGCAGGTAATCAATTTCGGGTTTAAAGACGAACGTTTTACCGGTATCGGTGGAAATATTGGGCAAAATGGAGATCGTGGGGTTATTACCGGGGCTTTGCGCGTATACTAAATCTGGTTTTCCATCGCCATCCAGGTCGCCTATTGCAGGTGCCGCAGGGGTCCACCCGGTTGAAGGGGACGTGTTTGGTTTAAACACCGAGGTATCAATGATCCCGTTACTTTGAAATGTATTGATGAACGGTACAGCAGATGCTGCCGAAAGCCCATTGGATGTGTTGATTACAGATACAGGGAAATAGGTGGATCCCGTTGGAACCTGGACAGTAAGCTGGGAGGCTGTTGCCGATATCACCTTTGCTTTAGCAGTGCCTAAGTACACAGTGTTTGCAGTTGCGCTGCCATTAAAATTTGAACCGCTGATGGTAATGTTTGAGCCATTTTTGGCCGTATCAGGGCTAAAAGAGGTAATAGCCGGCGGGGCTACGGCCATAACAGCAGGTTGAGGGTTATAATGCAGCGCACCAACCGTACTTGTAGAAAGATCATGGTATACAATATCCGGCTTCCCGTCGCCGTCAACGTCGCAAACATTTATGTATTCAGGCGAATAGAGATTTAAAGTGGTCGTTATCCCTGACAAAAGATCTGTTTTTGAACTAAATGTAATATTGCTTCCGGTTGAGTTATTCAGCAATACCGAAATTACCGCATCAGTAACTACTATATCCGGCTTGCCGTCGCCATCCATATCAGCGATGATTGCCTCTCCTGATGAGGTTCCCGTGGCAATATCCACTTTAGCGGCAAACGATGACGCGCTGATGGTGCCGGTAGTTGAAATGTTACGAAAAACGGATATAACATTGCTTTGGGTATTGTTGGCTTCATGATACCCCACGACCAGATCGGGTTTACCGTCGCCATTAATATCTGTTAATTTTATAAATGCAACCGAACCGCTTGCCGCTGGTATATCAATGGCAGCGGCTAAGATGATATTCCCGTTAACGGAGTTGTTTTGAAGTATGGAAAGCGTGTTATCGGTATTGCCCAATATAACGTCGGGCCTGCCGTCCCCGTCAATATCACCCACGCAAATGGCCTGGTGTTGTTTGCCGGTATCATAAATAATTGACCGGTCGAAGGCGATTTTTCCTCCGGATGAAATATTATGTGTTATTTGCAGCGCGGTGGTACTATAAGTTTCAGGGGATATCACCAAAAGGTCAGGCCTGCCATCGCCGTCTAAATCAGTAGTGTTCAAATCAACCGGATAGCTTGCGCCTCCCACATCAACCAGCGGCCCGAAAGCAATTGTGCCCGGAACGCACTGATTTTGCAGATAGGACACGGTGCCATTGTTTTTATTCAGCACCATCATATCCGGCTTGCCGTCGCCATTTATATCCTCTAAAATAATTGGGCCAGGCGCTCCTTTCGTTATAAAATCGGCATTTGGTGCAAATGAAGATGTGCCGATACTCCCGGACGTCGAAATATTTCTGTACACGGATGCATAAAAATAGCCCTTGTTAAGATTTGCGACCACCATATCAGGCTTGCCGTCGCCATCGACGTCGGAAAAACTTATTCCCGAAACCTGCCCGGAAACAGGCAAGTCGGCTTTAGGATCAAAATCCAGTGAACTGATGGAATGCTTTGAAGCAAATGTTGGAATAAAAGCCGTTGCGGAATAACCGGTGAGTTTTGAATCGGAATTTAAAACTGAAATGGGGCCAAATGACGCACCTGCCGGGACAGTTACGTTTAGCTGCGTTGCCGAAGCGCTGCTTACTTTAGCCTTTACCGGTCCGAAATAAACAATATTGCTGGCTGCGGTTGTATTAAAGTTTTTTCCGGCAATGCTTACTGTGGCACCCACCTGCGCACTGGCAGGGCTGATGCCGGTAATTACAGGGACGAACTGAGGATTGTTATGATAAACGGCCACATAATCGGTAACTACGATCATATCGGGTTTGCCGTCGCCATCAATATCTCCCAAACAAAAAGAATCAAGCAATGCCGGTACCTGTTTTGCGTCCTGTGCCGGCATATCAATTTTCACATCAAAGGACGTTGCATTGATAACGCCGGTAGTGGCCCTGTTGTGAAACATCGATATTGATCCTTCAGAGCCATTAACTGCTAAAATATCAGGTTTGCCATCCCCGTCCATATCTGCAATATTTAACAGGGTTGGCGAATTTGATGTAGCGAAATCGACCTTTGGCGCCAGCGATGATGCTGTAAAATTGCCGCTTTGCGATTTATTTAAGTAAACAGATATAGTTCCGGTTACGGTATTGCTCACCGCAAGGTCGGGCTTACCATCGCCATCCAAATCGCCGATTGCGATGCCAATGGGCGTAACACTTGTTGCGAAATCAACTTTGGCTGCAAACGAGATCGTTCCGGTGGCAGAAATATTACGCAGCAGCGAAATGGTATTGCCGGAAGTACTTAGCAGTATGATGTCAGGTTTTCCGTCACTATCCATATCGCCGACGGTTAGCGCAGTGGCGGAGGTATTGGCAATGATATCAACACTGTTGGCAAAGGAGTTACCGGTGATTACCCCTGGAGTTGACGTATTTTTGAAAACCGTTAGTGTGTTTATTTTTGAGCTATTGGTGGTAAGTGCAACCAGATCGGGCTTGCCATCGCCATCAATGTCAGCAATCGTTAATGAGCTGGGCTGACCTGTTAAAGTGTAATTTACCGCGGCTGCAAAGGAGATGTTGCCGGTTGTTGAAGTATTACGAAATACGCCGAAAACCATCCCGTTATACCCCTCGTAGGAAACGACCAGATCGGGTTTACCATCGCCGTCAAGATCTCCGGCCACAACAGCCACCGGGAATAGCTGACCGACTGAAATATCGATTTTTCCCGCAAAAGAGTTGCTGTCGATCGTCCCTTTTACCGAAGTATTACTGTAAATAGCAATTGAGGAACTATTGGTATTTCCAACCACCAAATCGGGCTTTCCATCCTGGTCAAGGTCAGTAAGAATTGCTGAAGTGGGTATAATGCCGGATGCAAAGCGCACGTAAGGGTCAAATTCAGAAGTAGAGATCTTATGGGCTCCTGCAAACGTAGTAACAAATGGAATTTGAGCATAACCTGTTAACGCCGTTGCTGTATTTAAAGCAGAAATTGGCCTGTAATCCGCGCCACTGGGTACGGTAACAGTAAGCTGGCTTTTTGTAGCTGATGTAACCGTTGCTTTGGCCGCCCCAAAATATACAACGTTGGCGGAAGGAGTAGTGTTAAAGTTATTGCCAACAATTGTTACGGTACTACCCACCGGCCCCGAAGCTGGCGAGAAGGAAGTAATTACAGGCACCTGGGCCAGTGTATTTAAGCCGGAAAAAACGAGAATTAGCAATACAAGTTTAAGACGCATGAATGGTGCAGGTTAGTTCTTAAAATTAAAGATTTTTTTGTCAGGAAAAAGTTTTTTTCGAATTATATAATAATTTATACCGGTTTTGTAAAATCATCCAGGCATCCGCCTCCTTTTACCGATATAACACCGCCGTTTACCGACAATTTTGAACACCTGGCAGTACCGGCCTTTTTTCCACAGCCAATACCGCATAATATTGATGAAAATTAATGACCATGACAAACACAGCAGCATTCTTCGCCAACCCAACAGATTGTATCGACTCAAATACGCTATTCGGTGAGGTTAAAAAAATTATTATCTCCAAAGACTTTAAAGGGGGTAAAATAAATAACGTTTTTGGCAAAACCGAACTGGATTTTACCAACGCCGATATACAGGGCCTGGCTGTTTTGGATATATCTGAAACCTTCGGAGAAACGGTCATCATTGTTCCGGAAGACTGGCGGGTGGAGACTGATCAAACGCTCATCATGGCAACCTTTGAAGATAACCGTCAGGCCGGCGTTCAGAAAATAAACCCCAATAAAGTGCTGATCATTACCGGCTGTTCCATATTTGCCAGCATCAAAATTATACGCAGGCTGTATTGATTTAAAAATAACGTTTTAAATCAATGGATAAAAACTACAAGCGGACAATCATCTGGTTGCCTGCTTGTACAAAGGGCGATTTATTTATCCGCTACATAGCTCAGCATCCATTGTATACCGAATTTATCAGTAAACATGGCGAAATAGGCTCCCCAAAACTGGTGGTCCGGCGGCATCATTACAAAACCGCCTTCAGACAGACCTTCAAATAATTGCTGCGTTTCTTCTTCGCTGCTGGTATCCAGTGTCACCATAAAATTTGTTCCGGCGATAGACTCAGGCCTCCCCTGCGGGATATCCATCCCGGCTAAAACTGCACTACCGACAGGTAAAGCAATATGGAGGATTTTTTCGCCTTCTTCGGCAGACATCGGATTTGGGCTGGGCATATCCTTCAGGCGCTGCAGATGAATAAATTCCCCGCCAAAAACCGACCTGTAAAAGTTAAAGGCTGCTTCCGCCTGGCTATTAAAAGTTAGGGTGATATTTACTGCTTTCATTGTTTACTGGATTGGTCAGGCAAATATAGCATTAGACCCGGGATATAACAGCGTGGTTAAATGCCGTTTTAAGGGGTGTATAAGGACATTGATAATTGTAGCTCGTCTAAAAAAATCTAAAACTTTCGTTAAACCTTTTAATATCAAAGTCGTTTAAGTCGGTAATGAAAAAAACACCCGCTAGCCTCGTCATTCTTCTAATTTTAGCCTTATTTTTCAGCTGCAGTAAACACAGCACACCAACCCCGGTTCAAAAGGATATTAAACTTTATTTTCCGCCGGTTACCGGTACCGACTGGCAAACGGCTACCCCATCATCCCTTGGCTGGGACGACACCGGGTTAAACAACCTTTACCCCTACCTGCAAAGCAAAGGCACAAAGGCCTTTATCATTTTGAAAGACGGAAAAATTATAACGGAAAAATACTTCGGGACGTTTACGGCTGACAGCATTTGGTATTGGGCGTCGGCAGGCAAAACAATGACCGGCTTTTTAGTTGGAATAGCGCAACAGGAAAAATTGCTTGATATCAATGATGCAAGTTCCAAATATTTAGGCACCGGCTGGACCTCGGAGCCACTGGCGAAAGAAAACCTGATCACCATAAAAAATCAACTGACGATGACTACCGGCCTGGATGACGGCGTGGCCGACCCTGATTGCGCGCTACCGGGCTGCCTGGTTTACAAGGCTGACGCCGGAACGCGCTGGGCCTATCACAATGCGGCCTATACCCTATTGGATGGCGTTATTGCCAATGCGACAAAAGTTTCCTTTAATACCTATTTTCAGCAAAAAATAAGGAATGTGATCGGTATGAATGGCACCTGGGTGAAAACGCCAAATTCAAATAATATTTACTACAGCAATGCACGCAGCATGGCCAGGTTTGGCTTGTTGCTATTGAACAAAGGTACCTGGGATCAAACGGTGATATTAAGCGATACCAATTATTTAAAAAGCCAGGTAAATACATCGCAAAATTTAAACCTGAGCTATGGTTATTTAACCTGGCTCAACGGAAAAGCCAGCAGTATGGAACCACAATCGCAGGTGGTATTTCCGCATGATATAATCCCGAACGCACCTGCTGACCTTTTTGCGGCATTGGGTAAAAATGACCAGAAAATTTACGTGGTGCCTTCGCAAAGGCTGGTGATCATCCGCATGGGCAACACAGCCGGAGGAGTTAATTTAGCCGGGTCCGATTTCGACAACGAGCTTTGGGGAAAACTGAAGGCCATCATTAAATTTTAGAGCAGGTGCATACTGTTACCCGCCTGCCTTATCTTGTTTTTTCTCCAGCAAAATTTCATTTGTCCTGGTCATTGCCTTTTCAAAAGTATCGGTAACATTCGCTTTGCCAATATGAAACACGAGACGTGCCTTTCGCAATTCGGTCATCACCTGTTCGCTGGTTACTTCAGATAAAATAAGTTTACTCCCACGCCTTTTTATTTCTTCGTGCACTTCGCGCAAAACGCGGATTCCGGTCGCATCAATTACCGGAACGTGGCGCATCCGGATAATGAGCACCGGCGCGGGATATTCAATTACCCGCATGGTGTCCTTAAATTTGTAGGCCGCCCCGAAAAACATAGGGCCGTTTATTTCAAACACGTCAACGCCTTCAGGCAACCCGTCTGGCACGGAAAGTTCGTCGGCGCTATCTTCTGAAGAAACACCGGCATGCTCCACCGAACTGGCCTTCGTCATTTTGCGCATAAACAGGAAAGCCGCCAGGATCATCCCTATTTCAATAGCCACGGTGAGGTCGATAAAAACAGTTAATGTAAAGGTGGTGAGTAAAACCGCCGCATCGCTTTTTGATCCTTTCAAAACAAATAAAAAGCTTTTGGCTTCGCTCATGTTCCAGGCTACAATCACCAGGATACCGGCGAGCGTTGCCATAGGAATCAGGGCAGCCAGCTTACCGATAAACAAAAGGATTAACAACAGTGTAACAGCGTGGATAATACCGGCAACAGGTGTACGGCCCCCGTTTTTGATATTGGTGGCTGTACGCGCAATGGCCCCGGTTGCCGGAATGCCGCCGAAGATGGAAGAACAAATATTGGCGAAGCCCTGGGCAATTAATTCGGTATTGGAACGGTGGTTACCGCCGATCATGCCATCAGCAACTACCGCCGATAACAAGGACTCGATACTGCCCAGCATGGCGATGGTAAATGCCGGCCGGATAAGCTGCTGAAACGTGGCAAAGCTTACGGTTGGGATCACCGGCGAAGGCAAGGATGACGATATCGCCCCAAAGCGGCTGCCGATAGTCTCGACGTGCAAATGGAAAAAATAAACAGCCAGGGTGGTAACTATTATTGCAATTAATGAGCCCGGCACCTTATGGGTAACCCGCGGCCATAAAAAATAATAAGCAGGGTTAAGGCGCCAATGCCGAGCGAATAAAAATTCACCAGGTTAAAATGCTGCCCGTAAGCCAGCCATTTACTGATGAAATCAGCAGGTACATTTGCCATTTTTAACCCGAAAAAATCTTTGATCTGCGAGGAGAAGATGATCACTGCGATGCCCGTAGTGAAGCCTACGATTAAAGGGTAGGGGATAAATTTGATCACATTGCCCAACCTGGCCAGGCCCATTATAATGAGCAAAATACCCGCGATAAATGTGGCGATCACCAGGCCGTTTACGCCAAATTTCTCTACAATACCATAAACTACAACGATGAATGCGCCTGTAGGTCCACCTATCTGTACGCGGCTGCCGCCCATGGCCGAAACGATAAATCCGG